>NZ_CP023445.1:977500-1578333 GCF_002354875.1 Actinosynnema pretiosum | reverse complement strand
ACCAGGCGCGCGATCTCGACGTCGAAACCGCTGTACTTGTTGGTCGTGGCGTCCTTGAAGCCCAGGCCCGGCTGGTCCTCCTTGACACCGATGACGACCTTGCCGCGGCTCTTCATCTTGTCGAAGGTCGCGGAGCCGTCGACCTTGACGTCGGCCTCGGCGGCCTGGGTGGGGGCGGAGCCGGTGTCAGCCGGGGAACCCTCCTTGCCACAGGCGGTCAGGGCGAGGCCGCCGGCCAGCAACAGCGCCGCAAGGGAGCGAACCCTCATCGTCGTTCTCCTGCTCTTTTCCTTGGTGGAGCGGCGCCAGGGGCGAGCGCCGCGTTCACGGGACTTCAGTGGGTCAGGATCTTCCCAAGGAAGTCCTTCGCGCGGTTGGACTTCGGCGCCGAGAAGAACTCCTCCGGGGCGCTGTCCTCCACGACCTCGCCGTCCGCCATGAAGATGACGCGGTCGGCGGCCTTGCGGGCGAAGCCCATCTCGTGGGTGACCACGAGCATGGTCATGCCCTCCTTGGCCAGGGTGGTCATCACGTCGAGGACCTCCTGGACCATCTCGGGGTCCAGCGCGGAGGTCGGCTCGTCGAACAGCATGACCTTGGGCTTCATGGCCAGCGCGCGGGCGATCGCCGCGCGCTGCTGCTGCCCGCCGGACAGCTGGGCGGGGAACTTGTCGGCCTGCGTGGCGATGCCGACCCGCTCCAGCAGCTCCATCGCGGTCTTGCGCGCCTCGGCGGCCGGGGTCTTGCGGACCTTCACCGGCGCGAGCATCACGTTCTCGACGATGCTCTTGTGGGCGAACAGGTTGAACGACTGGAACACCATGCCGACGTCGGCGCGCAGCCGGGCCAGGTCCTTGCCCTCGGCGGGCAGCGGCTGGCCGTCCACCTCGATGGTCCCGGAGTTGATCGGCTCCAGCCGGTTGATCGTGCGGCACAGCGTGGACTTGCCCGAGCCCGAGGGTCCGAGCACCACGACGACCTGGCCCTTCGGGACCTCGAGTTCCACGTTCTTGAGGACGTGGAGGGGCCCGAAGAACTTGTCCACGCCCGCCATCCGGATCATCGGCGGAGCAGGAGTGGGGGCGGTCATCCGTTCCTCCAGTGGGGGTTGTCGTGCGATGGCGGGAAACCTAGGTGTGAATCACCACACCGGTCCAGACGGTTGAGCAAGACTTAGGGTCTCAACTCTGTCACAGGACGAAGACACCTTTTCCGGGAGGGCTGTAGTGCGGGTGCTGCTGGTCGAGGACGATGACAGCGTCGCAGAGGCGCTGGTCCCCGCGCTGGTCAGACGTGGGTTCACGGTTGACCGGCAATCAACCGGGCGGGGGACGCTCGACCGGCTGACCGGCATTGATGTCGTTCTGCTGGACATCGGGCTCCCCGACATCGACGGCGTGACACTTTGCCGAAACATTCGGGCGGCGTCCGATGTCGCGATCATCGTGGTTTCCGCCCGCGGCGAAATCGACGACCGGATTCTGGGGTTGCACGCGGGGGCCGACGACTACCTCGTCAAGCCCTACGACGTGGGCGAACTGGTCGCCAGGGTGCACGCCGTCCGGCGTAGGAGGGGCGACCCGCTGGGGCACGGCGGGACCGGGACGGAGGTCTTCCAGTCGGGGGACGTCCGGATCGACCTGGCCAGGCACGAGGTGACCGTCGGCGGGGCGGCGGTGGCCCTGTCGCGGAAGGAGTTCCAGGTGTTGGCGCTGGTCATGGCCGCGGGCGGGGCCGTGTGCACCCGCGAGCGCATCCTCGCCGAGGTGTGGGGGCGGACCTGGGCCGGGGCGAACCGGACGCTGGACGTGCACGTGGCGACCCTGCGGACCAAGCTCGGCAGGCCCTCGCTGCTGGAGACGGTGCGCGGCGTCGGCTACCGGCTGGGGTCCTAGGTGCGCTCCCGGCTGCTCGGCGTGGTGCTCGCCCTGGTGGTGCTGGTGCTGGTGGGGATGGGTGTGCCGCTCGGTCGCGGGGTCGCGGCGACCGAGCAGCAGGAGATGTTCCTGGACCGGCTGACCGACACCGCGCGGTTCGCCTCGCTGGTGCAGCGGCCGGTCATCGACGACCAGCCGGAGGTCGTGCTCCCCGAGCTCAAGCGTTATTCAGAGCTTTACGGGATCGACGTCGTGTTGCTGCGGCGTGACGGCCAGGTTGCCCTGTCCAGCGCCGACCGGGAGCCCGACCTGTCGTCACCGGCGGTGCAGGAGACGGTCCGGGGCGCCCTGGCCGGGCGACTGCCGAGCAACCCCGACCTGGTGATGCCGTGGCAGGACCACCCCCTGGTGGTGGCCGAGCCGGTGCTGGTCGACGGCGAGGTGCGCGGCGCCGTGGTGACCTTCTCCCCCACCGGCAAGACCAGGACGGGGGTCGCCCTGTGGTGGCTGGCGATACTGGCCGGGGCCCTCGGCGCGCTCGCGCTGGCGGTGCTCGCCGCGCTGCCACTGGTGCGCTGGATGCTGCGGCCGGTGCGGGCGCTGGACGACGCGACGGGCGGCCTGGTCGGCGCGATCGTCTCGGGCAGGCCGGTGCCGCCGGTGGGCGGGGCGTCGGGGCCGCCGGAGCTGCGGCAGCTCGGGCGCTCGTTCGACCAGATGGCGGCCAGCGTCGGCGACGTGCTGGCCGCCCAGCGGGCGTTCGTCGCCGACGCCTCCCACCAGCTGCGCAACCCGCTGACCGCGCTGAAGCTGCGGCTGTCGAACCTGGAGGACGCGGTCACCGAGGAGGGCAGGCCGCACCAGGCGGCGGCGCTCGCCGAGGCGAACCGGCTCAACCGCATCCTGGACGAGATGCTGGCGATGGCCCGCGCCGAGTCGTCCTCGGTCGCCCCGGTCGAGGTGGACGTGGACCGGGCGGTGGCGGGCAGGCTGACCGCGTGGATGCCCGCCGCGACCGCCCGCGACGTGCACCTGGTGCTCGGCGGCGAACCCGGCCGGGTGGCGCTGGCCCCGCCCAGGGGGGTGGAGACGGTGCTCGACGCGCTGCTCGACAACGCGCTGAAGTTCACCGCCGAGGGCACGCTCGTGCACGTGGTGGTGCGGCGGGCCGACGGCCGGGTGCGGATCTCGGTGGTGGACGAGGGGCCGGGCCTGGACGAGGAGGAGATGGAGCGGGCCACCGACCGGTTCTGGCGCTCGCCCTCGCACCAGAACGTGGCGGGCTCGGGGCTGGGGCTGTCGATCGTGCGGCGGGTCGTGGAGCGGGTCGGCGGCCGGGTGCGGCTGTTCCGGGGCGACGAGGGCGGTCTCGGCGTCGAGGTGGACTTTCCCGCTTCCGGGTGACACCGGGCCGCGCGGTCGTCAGACCTTGACGTCCCGGTAGTAGGCGACGGCGCCGGGGTGCAGCGGGATCGGCGTGGTCTCGATCGCCGAGCGGACCTCTATCGAGCGGGCCACCGGGCTCGCCGCGACCAGCGCGTCCTGCGCGGCGAACATGCCGCGCAGGAGCGCGGTGGCCACCTCGTCGGTGACCTGGTCGTTGACCAGCAGGAAGTTGCGCACCACCAGGGTGGTGACCGGGCCGCCGGGCAGCTCGTAGGCGGAGGCGGGCAGGGTGGCCGAGAAGTAGACCGGCCACCGCTCGCGCAGGCCGGGCAGCACGTCGCCCAGGTCCAGCATCCGCAGCGCGACGCTGGCGGACAGGTCGGTGACCAGGTCGGTCGGCACCCCGCCGGACCAGAAGAACGCGTCCAGCTCGCCCGCCCGCATCGCGCTGACCGACGAGTCCAGCGACAGGTACTGGGCGTCCAGGTCGGAGGAGGGCGAGATGCCCGCGACGGACAGCAGCCGCTCGGAGATCAGCTTCACGCCGGAGTCGACCGCGCCGAGCGAGACCCGCAGGCCGCGCAGGTCGGCGACCCTGGTGGCGGGCAGGTCGTCGCGGACCACGACCTGGAGGTAGTCGTCGTGCATCCGGGCCAGCGCGTACAGCCGGTGCGCGCCGGGCTCGGCGGACTGGGCGGCGTCGGCGGCGCTGAACCCGATCTGGGCGCGACCGCTGCGCAGGCGCTCCAGGTTGTCCAGCGAGCCCGCCGTGGCGGCCACCTCGGGGGCGGGGACGCCGGGGTCCCGGCTCCAGGCGCCCGCGAGCGCGGTGCTGAGCTTGGAGTAGACGCCGCCGGTCGAGCCGCTGGCGATGGTGAGGCGGACCGAGGAGAACTCCCCCGAGCAGCCGGAGAGCGCCACGGAGGCCAGCGCGAGCAGCGCCGCGAGGGCGGCGCGCACGACCGCGGGGGTTCGCGACACACCCGAATCGTCGCACGTCGCGGTGGGCGGGCGTCCACCGGATGGGCGATGTGCGCGGCGGGTCACACCGGGTGGTCGCACGGCCCCGCGGCGGGCGGGTCGGGCGGCCCTGCGGGGGTGGGCGCGGCGGCACTGGCGCCCGCCGCCCGGTGGGCTCCCCGGCCCGAGGGCGGCGTGTGGCACTGTTGGACCCTGGAGTTACCTCGGGCGGGTGGCCACATGCGCGCAGGGTGCGTTTCCCCGGTGTGCGGGCCGAGCCGGACAAGCGGGTCCTCAAACCCGCTGACCTGTGGTTATGGTGAGTGGGTGGACGGGATGCAGGGGCCGAAGAAGTTTGAGATCCGCACTTTCGGGTGCCAGATGAACGTGCACGACTCGGAGCGGCTGGCCGGGATGCTGGAGGCGGCGGGCTACACCGCGGCGTCCGGCGGCGAGCACGCGGACGTGGTCGTGTTCAACACCTGCGCCGTGCGGGAGAACGCCGACAACAAGCTGTACGGCACGCTCGGGCACCTCGCGCCCGCGAAGGCGGCCAACCCGGACATGCAGATCGCCGTCGGCGGCTGCCTCGCCCAGAAGGACCAGGCCGCGATCGTCAAGCGCGCCCCCTGGGTGGACGTCGTGTTCGGCACCCACAACATCGGCTCGCTGCCGGTGCTGCTGGAGCGGGCCAGGCACAACCGCGAGGCCCAGGTGGAGATCCTGGACTCGCTCGAGACCTTCCCGTCGACGCTGCCCGCCCGCCGCGACTCGGCGTACTCGGGCTGGGTGTCGGTGTCGGTGGGCTGCAACAACACCTGCACCTTCTGCATCGTCCCGTCGCTGCGCGGCAAGGAGAAGGACCGCCGCCCCGGCGAGGTGCTGGCCGAGGTTCAGGCGCTGGTGGCGGAGGGCGTGCTGGAGGTGACGCTGCTCGGGCAGAACGTCAACTCCTACGGCGTCGAGTTCGGCGACCGGCACGCGTTCGGCAAGCTGCTGCGCGCCTGCGGCGACGTGGAGGGCCTGGAGCGGGTCCGGTTCACCTCGCCGCACCCGAAGGACTTCACCGACGACGTGATCGCGGCGATGGCCGAGACCCCGAACGTGTGCCACCAGCTGCACATGCCGCTGCAGTCCGGTTCGGACCGGGTGCTCAAGGAGATGCGCCGCTCGTACCGGACCGGCCGCTACCTGTCGATCCTGGAGAACGTGCGCGCGGCCATGCCGGACGCGGCGATCACCACCGACATCATCGTGGGCTTCCCCGGCGAGACCGAGGCGGACTTCCAGGGCACCCTGGACGTGGTGCGCGAGGCCAGGTTCTCCAGCGCCTTCACGTTCCAGTACTCGAAGCGGCCCGGCACCCCCGCCGCCGAGCTGCCGGGCCAGCTGCCCAAGCAGGTCGTGCAGGAGCGCTACGACCGGCTGGTGGCGCTGGTCAACGAGCTGGCCTGGGCGGAGAACAAGGCGCAGGTCGGCAAGGTCGTGGAGGTGCTCGCCTCGGCGGGCGAGGGCCGCAAGGACACCGAGACCAACCGGATGTCCGGCCGGGCCCGCGACGGCAAGCTCGTCCACTTCACCCCCGGCGACGCGCGCGTGCGGCCGGGCGACGTGGTCGAGACGGTGATCACCTACGGCGCGCCGCACAACCTGATCGCCGACGGCGAGCTGATCAGCCACCGGCGGACCAGGGCGGGCGACCGCTCCGAGGCCGGGGAGCGGCCGACCACGCAGGGCGTGACGCTCGGGCTGCCGTCGTTCGGCGCGCCCGCGCCGCAGCCGGTGGCGGTGGGCGGGTGCTCGGTCGGATGAGCGGCGCGGCTGACGAGGAGAGGACGGCCGGGGAGACGATGTCCGACCAGCACGACGACATGTCCGAACTGCGCGACGAGATCGACGGCGTCGGGCAGGCGGCGGCCAAGCGCTTCGACCCCGGCCCCGGCGCGCTGGTGATCGCGGTGTGCGTGCTGGTTGTGCTGGTGTCGATGCTGCTGCCGTGGCTGGAGGAGCACACCGGCTTCGAGGTGCTGGTGACCTCGGCGCCGATCGTGCCGCGGGTGTTCGCGGTCATCGCCGTGGTGGGCGGCGTGCTGCTGTCCGCGCTGACCCTGGTGCTGCGCCGGTGGGCGCTGGCGTGGGTGAGCGGGCTCGCGTGCTTCGCGGGCTCGGTGGTGGGCGTGCTGTCGATCTGGACGACGCAGACCACCAACGGCCACGAGCCCGGCCCCGGTCCCGGCGTCGGGCTGATCGCCGCCGTGGTCGCCGTGGTCCTGCTGCTGGTGCGCTGGCTGAAGGTCGCGGTGTCCCGCCCCGGCTTCCCGGAGCCCGAGCGGGCCTGAGCGCCGCAACCGGGGTTCCAGGCGCGAAGAGGGGGTGCTCCCGGTCCGGGAGCACCCCCTCTTCGCGCGCTCGGGCGACTAGCGGCTGGCCACGGCCTGCTCGGCCGCCGCGAGCCACTCGCGCCACTGCTTGGCCTGCGCCTCGGCCTGCTCCGCGCGGCGCTTGTCACCGGCGGCCTTGGCCTTGGCGGCCTGCGCCTCGAACTGCTCGACCCGCTCGCGGAACTGGGCCACGCGCGCCTCGGCCTCCGGGTCGGACCGGCGCCACTGCGCGTCGACCGCGCCCCTGACCCGCTCCTCGATCGTGCGGAGCTTGCCCTCCAGCTCGCGGATGCGCTCGCGCGGCACCTTGCCGATCGCGTCCCAGCGCTCCTGGACGCGGTACAGCTGCTGCCGCGCCGACTCCAGGTCGCCCGAGGGGTCGATCTGCTCGGCCTCGGAGAGCAGCTCCTCCTTCAGCTTCGCGTTGGTGGAGAACTCCGCGTCGCGCTCGTTGAAGGCCTCGGAGCGCTTGGAGAAGAACGCGTCCTGCGCGGCGCGGAAGCGCTGCCACAGGGCGTCGTCGGCCTCCTTGGGCGCGCGCCCGGCGGCCTTCCACTCGACCATGAGCTCCTTGTAGCGACCGGCGGTGGGGCCCCAGTCGTCGGAGGCGATGAGCTTCTCCGCCTCCTCGACGAGCTCCTGCTTGCGCGCCTTGGCCACACCGCGCTGCCGGTCGAGGTCCGCGAAGTGCGAGCCCCGGCGCCGGTTGAAGGCGTCGCGCGCCTTCGAGAACCGCCGCCACAGCACCTCGTCGGTCTTCCGGTCGACGCCCCGGACGGTCTTCCACTCGTCGAGGATGGCGCGCAGCCGGTCACCAGCGGACTTCCACTGGGTGGACTCGTTCGCGAGCACCTCGGCCTCTTCGACCAGCGCCTGCTTGCGCGCGGCTGCGGCGGCCCTGGCCTCGTCCTTGGCGACCTTGGCCGCCTCCATGGCCTCGTCGGCCTTGGCCAGGACGAACTCGACCCGCGCGGCGAGCGCGGCCAGGTCGCCGACCACGGCGGCGTCGGCGAGGCCGTCCCGCACGTGCTTGGCGCTGGTCTGCGCGTGCTTGGGGTCGCCGTTGCCCGACGCCAGCCGCGTCACCAGCAGCTCGACCTCGGTGCGCATGTCGTCGAACCGCCGGGCGAAGTGCGCCAGCCCCTCGGCGGGCTCGCCCGCCTGCCAGGAACCGACGGCGCGCTCGCCGTCCGCGGTCTTGACGTAGACGGTGCCCTCCGCGTCCACGCGCCCCCAGCGCTCCGGGTGGTCCGACGCCACCGGGACCGGCGGGGTGGCCGCGGCCTGCGCCGCGGGCGCGCCCTCCACCCGCACCTGCTCGACCACCGCGTCCGCACCGGTCCCGCCGGTGGTCTCCGGGGTCGTCGTCTCGTGCTCCGTCATCGCCGGCTTCCTCCTCGCCTGCCCACTTCGGTGCCCGTGCCGACCACGGGCGCCCCGCCCTGAGGGCGGGGCCCAGCACCCGGGTACCGCAGGTTCAGTGCAGCCTCGGTACCCCGCGCGCATTCAAACAGGTCAGGGCCGAACCCGGTACTGGTGGTGGCAGATGGGTAACGTCAAAACCATGATCTCCCGCGTCGCGGTGGTGCCGCACCCTCCGCTGCTGGTGCCCGAACTGGTGGGCGGCGCGGTCGCCGAGACGGAGCCGGTGCGCGCCGCGTGCCTGGCAGGGGCACGTGAGCTGGCCTCGCGCTCCGCCGAGTGGGTGGCGGTGGGGGTCGCGCCGGGTCCGGTGCGCGAGCTCTCCGGCGCGGGCGGCACGTTCGGGGGGTTCGGCGTGGACGTGCGGATCGCCCTGTCGGATGACGCGACCGGCGAGGTGGACCCGGACCTCCCGCTGCCCGCGCTCGTGGCGGGGTGGCTGCGGGAGCGGGTGGGCGCGCGGAGCGTGCGGGTGGTGCTGGTGCCGCCGGACCTGCCCGCAGACGAGTGCGCGGCGCTCGGCGCGGGGCTGGCCTCGGCCCCCGAGGGCGCGCTGCTGGTGCTGGGCGACGGGTCGCACCGGCACGGCGAGCGGGCCGTCGGTCGGCCGGACGAGCGGGCGGCGGGGTTCGACGGCTCGGTGCGGGCGGCGCTCGCGGGCGCGGACCCGGCGGCGCTGGCCGCGCTGGACCCGGAGCTGGCGCGCGAGCTGGGCGCGCAGGGGCGGGCCGCCTGGCAGGTGCTGGCCGGGGTTCCGGGGCCGTGGCGCTGCGCGCGGTCGTGGTTCGACGCCCCGTTCGGGGTCGGCTACCACCTGGCCGTGTGGGAGCGGGGGCTCTGGGACACTGGGGCGTGACCGTTCCCATCGCCGTCGTAGGGCCCACCGCCACCGGCAAGACCGACCTCGCCGTGGAGCTGGCGCTGCGCCTGGGCGGGGAGGTCGTCAACGCCGACTCCATGCAGCTGTACCGGGGCATGGACATCGGCACGGCCAAGGCGACCGAGGCCGAGCGGCGCGGCGTGCCGCACCACCTGCTGGACGTGCTGGACGTGACCGAGTCCGCGTCGGTGGCCGCCTACCAGCGGGACGGCCGGGCGGCCGTGGAGGCGCTGCTGGCGCAGGGCCGGACGCCGGTGCTGGTGGGCGGGTCCGGGCTGTACGTGCAGGCGGTGCTGGACGAGCTGGAGTTCCCCGGCACGGACGCGGCGGTGCGGGCGCGGCTGGAGGACGAGCTGGCGGTGGTCGGCGCGGGCGCGCTGCACGAGCGGCTGGCCGCGCTGGACCCGGTGGCGGCGGGCGCGATCCTGTCCGGCAACACCCGGCGCGTGGTGCGGGCGCTGGAGGTGATCGAGCTGACCGGTCGGCCGTTCTCGGCGACCATGCCCAAGCCCGGCCCCGCCCGGTACGGCGCGGTGCTCGTGGGGCTGGACCGCGCGGTGGAGGAGCTGGACGCGCGGGTGGACCTGCGGGTGGGGCGGATGTTCGAGCGGGGCCTGGTGGACGAGGTGCGGGCGCTGGAGGCGGTGGGGCTGCGGGACGGGCTGACCGCGTCGCGGGCGCTGGGCTACCAGCAGGTGCTGGCCGCGCTCGACGGCGACGGCGACCTCGCGGCGGCGGCCGAGGAGACCGCGCGCGGCACTCGGCGGTTCGTGCGCAGGCAGCGGTCGTGGTTCCGGCGGGACAAGCGGGTCGCCTGGTTCGACGCCGGGTCGCCGGGGCTGGTCGACGAGGTGCTCGCCCACCTGGCCCCGTAGCCTGGCGCCCGTGGGTGTGGAGTTCCTCAAGGGGCACGGCACGGAGAACGACTTCGTCGTGCTCCCGGACGCCGACAACGAGCTGGACCTGACCGAGGAGCGCGTGCGGGCGCTGTGCGACCGCCAGCGCGGCCTCGGCGCGGACGGCGTGCTGCGCGTGGTGCGGCTGGACCTGGGTCCGTGGTTCATGGACTACCGCAACGCGGACGGGTCGATCGCCGAGATGTGCGGCAACGGGGTGCGGGTGTTCGCCCGGTACCTGGTGTCCGCCGGGCTCGCACCCGAGGGCGAGTTCGAGATCGCCACTCGCGCGGGCGAGCGCTCGGTGACCGCCCACCCGGACGGCTCGGTGACCGTGGGCATGGGCCCGGTGCGGCTGACCGGGGAGTCGGTGGCGGTGCTGGGCGGCGCGGAGTTCGCCGGGGTCGGCGTGGACGTGGGCAACCCGCACCTGGCGTGCGTGACCGACGTGCCGGTGGCCGGGCTGGACCTGCTGCGGAACACCCCCGGCTACGACCGCGGGCTGTTCCCCGCCGGGGTGAACGTGGAGTTCGTGAACGTGCTCGCCGACGGCGGGATGAACGGCGCGGGCGAGCTGCGGATGCGGGTGCACGAGCGGGGCGTCGGCGAGACGCGCTCGTGCGGCACCGGGACCGTGGCGGCGGTGGCGTCCTGGCTGCACGGCACGGGCCGCGCGGCGGGGGCGGCGGACGTGCTGGTCCCCGGCGGCCGGGTGCGCGTGACGGTCGACGAGGGCGGCAGCACGCTGACCGGTCCGGCCGTGCTGCTGGCGCGCGGCGAGCTGGACCGGTCCTGGTGGGACGCGCTCTAGCTCAGGACGGGGACCGCTCGGGTTCGGCGGTCCGCGCCTCGGCGAGGTCGCGCTGGCCGCGCAGCGGGGAGAAGAAGACCCACAGCCCGGCCAGCGCCTGCCCGCCGAACCCGATCCACAGCGTCGGCACGATCCCGATCCAGCCGCCGAGCGCGCCCCCGAGCAGCCCGCCCAGCGGGATGACGCCCCAGACCACGAACCGGATCGAGGCGTTCATCCGGCCGAGCAGCCGGTCGGGGCAGCGCGCCTGCCGGTAGCTGAGCTGGGCGATGTTGTAGACCAGCCCGCCGTACGCGACGGCCAGCTCGCCGACGACGAACAGCCCGAGCCGCCAGTCCGGCGCGGCGAGCGGGATGAGCAGCCCGAGCGGGTTGGTGACCAGCAGGACCAGCCAGATCGTGCGGGTCTGGCCGAACCGCGCGGTCCACCAGCCCGCCGTGACCGCGCCGAGCAGGCCGCCCGCGCCCGCGACGCTGAGCAGCAGGCCCGCGGCGCCCTCGGACAGGTCGAGGTGGCGGGTCAGGAACAGCACCTGGAGCGCGAGGCCCGCGCTGCCGAAGAAGTTCGCGGTGGCCGTGCACAGCGCGATCGCGCGCAGCGACCGGTCCCCGAGGACGAACCGCAGGCCCTCGCCGATCTCCCGGCGCAGCCCGGTCCGCGCGGCCCGGTCGGGTTCGGGCTCGGCGGTGCGGATGCGCAGCAGCGCCCACGCCGAGACCAGGTAGCCGACGCCGGTGGCGAGCACGCCGTTGGCCGCGCCGAACGCCTGGGCGGCGAGGCCCGCGAGCGACGGGCCGGACACGTGGGCGACGGACTGGCTGGTCTGGAGCTTGGTGTTGCCCTCGACCAGCTGGTCCCGGCCGACCAGGGCGGGCAGGTAGGACTGGTAGGCGACGTCGAACATGACGGTGGCCGCGCCGACCAGCAGCGACACCACGACCAGCTGCGCGAGCGAGAGCACCCCGGCCCACCAGGCGACCGGGACGGACAGCAGCAGCGCGGCCCTGACCAGGTCGGCGGTGAGCATCACGGGTCTGCGCCGCAGCCGGTCCACCCAGACGCCCGCGGGCAGGCCGATGACCAGGAACGCGGCGGTGGTGGCGGCGGAGAGCACGCCCATCTCGAACGGGGTGGCGGCGAGGGCGCCCGCGGCGAGCAGCGGGACGACGGTGTGCCCGATGGAGGAGCCGAACTGGCTGATCGTGTCGCCGACCCAGAGGCGGCGGAAGTCGCGGTGGGACCAGAGGGACATGCCCGGAAGTGTGACGTCAGTGATTGGAAAGTGTCAATCACTTCGACGGGGCGGCCCTCCGGACGCCGGACCCGATCACCGGCGCCCGGCCCGCCTATCCTGTTCGACGTGGGAGAACGGGTCGCGACGCAGGAGGAGGCCGCCGCGCTGGCCTCGGCGGTGCGGCTGCGCATCATCCGGATGACGCACCACCGGGCGCTGACCAACAAGGAGCTGGCGCACCAGCTGGGCAAGGACCCGGCGACGGTGCTGCACCACGTGCGCAAGCTCGTGGCCACCGGGTTCCTCCAGGCCCAGCCGCCGCGCGCGGGCAACCGGGGCGCGAAGGAGATCCCCTACCTGTCCACCGGCCTGTCCTGGCGGCTGAGCTGGAGCGAGGAGCACCCGTCGGTCGGCGAGGCGCTGCTGGAGGCGTTCCTCGGCGAGGTCGCCGACGTCGGCGTCGACCGGGTGGAGCAGACCCGTCTGGTGGCCAGGGCTGATCAGCAGGAACTGATGGGGAGGTTCCGGGCGTTGTTGGATGAGCTGGCCGACCGGCCCGCCGACCCGGACGCCGAGCACGTCGCCATCTACCTGGCCGTGTACCCCGCGGATTAACCGCTTCGGCCGAGGGCCGGGACGTGGGACCATGAAGGGCATATGAGGGACAACAACAACCACGACGACGACCGCTTCGACCACGACGAGGAGCTGTCCACCGGCGACCTCGCGCTCGCCGAGCGGGCCGCGCTGCGCCGCGTCGCAGGCCTGTCCACCGAGCTGGAGGACGTCACCGAGGTCGAGTACCGGCAGCTCCGGTTGGAGCGGGTCGTGCTCGTCGGGGTGTGGACCGAGGGCACGGCGGCGGACTCCGAGGCCTCGCTGGCCGAGCTGGCGCTGCTCGCCGAGACGGCGGGCTCGCAGGTCCTGGAGGGGCTCGTGCAGCGGCGAGACCGCCCCGACCCGGCCACCTACATCGGCTCCGGCAAGGTCGAGCAGCTGCGCGACGTGGTCATCGCGACCGGCGCGGACACCGTGATCTGCGACGGCGAGCTGTCCCCCGGCCAGCTGCGGCAGCTGGAGGAGCGGCTCAAGGTCAAGGTCATCGACCGGACCGCGCTGATCCTGGACATCTTCGCCCAGCACGCCTCCTCCAGGGAGGGCAAGGCCCAGGTCGAGCTCGCCCAGCTCCAGTACCTGCTCCCCCGCCTGCGCGGCTGGGGCGAGTCGCTGTCCCGGCAGGCCGGTGGTCGCGCCGGTGGCGGCAACGGCGGTGTGGGTCTGCGCGGCCCCGGTGAGACGAAGCTGGAGACCGACCGGCGGCGCATCCGCGCGCGGATCGCGAAGCTGCGGCGCGAGATCGCGTCCATGGGCGTGATCCGGGAGACCAAGCGCAGCGGGCGCGTGGCCAACTCGGTGCCCAGCGTCGCGATCGCCGGCTACACCAACGCGGGCAAGTCCAGCCTGCTCAACGCGCTGACCAGCGCGGGCGTGCTGGTCCAGGACGCGCTGTTCGCGACCCTGGACACGACCACCCGGCGCACCAGCACCCCGGACGGGCTGCCGTACACGCTGACCGACACCGTGGGCTTCGTGCGGCACCTGCCGCACCAGCTGGTCGAGGCGTTCCGGTCCACGCTGGAGGAGGTCGCGGACGCCGACCTGCTGATCCACGTGGTCGACGGCTCGGACGCGATGCCGGAGAAGCAGGTCGCGGCGGTGCGCGAGGTGATCGGCGAGATCGTGGAGAAGCGCGAGGAGCCGATGCCGCCGGAGCTGCTGGTGGTCAACAAGATCGACGCGGTGGACGAGCTGGTGCAGGCCAGGTTGCGGAACCTGTTCCCCGGCTCGCAGCTGGTGTCCGCGCACAGCGGCGAGGGCGTGGAGGAGCTGCGGCGGGTCATCGCCGGGCTGATCCCCCGGCCCGAGGTCGTGGTGGACGCCCTGGTGCCGTACGCGCGGGGCGAGCTGGTCGCGCGGGTGCACCGCGAGGGCGAGGTGCTCAAGGAGCGGCACACCGAGGAGGGCACCGAGCTGAGCGCCCGCGTGCACCCCGACCTGGCCGGGGCGCTGGAGCAGTACGCGGTGGGGAGCCGCAGCTGAGGGTGCGGTCGGCGCGCGCGGCCGGGGTCCTCCCGGCCGTCGCCGCCCTTCTCCTGGTGACGGCCGGGCCCGCCCCGGCGCAGCCCGCCGTCGCCGACGTGTGCCGGGTGACCGATCCCCGGTTGGCCGAGCTGTCCGGGCTCGCCTCGGACGGCAGGCGCTGGTACGCGCTGAACGACGACGACGACGGGGTGCTCCAGGTCCAGGTGCTGGGCCGGGACTGCTCGGTCGTCGGCACGATCTCCGGCACGACCGACCCGTACGACGCCGAGGACCTGGCGCTCGCGCCGGACGGGACGCTGTGGGTCTCCGACACCGGCGACAACAACCGCTCCCGGAGCACGGTGGCGCTGCACGCGCTGTCGAAGGACGGGACGACCCGCCTGCACCGGTTGACCTACCCGGACGGCCCGCACGACGCCGAGGCGCTGCTGCTCGACGCGGCCGGGGTGCCGCACGTCGTCACCAAGGAGGCGCTCGGGCAGGCGCTGGTGTACCGGCCGGTCGGGGCGTTGAACGAGGCCGGGCCGACGCCGCTGGAGCAGGTCGCGGCGCTGTCCCTGCCCAGCACGGACACCCCCGGCGGGCCTCGGGAGAGCCGCCTGGTCACCCGGTTGGTGACCGGTGGGGCGATGTCCCGCGACGGGTCGGTCGCCGCGCTGCGCACCTACACCGAGGTCTACCTGTACCCGGTGGTCGACGGGGACCTGGTGGCCGCGCTGGGGCGCGAGCCGGTGCGGGTGCCGCTGCCGGGCGAGGCGCAGGGCGAGGCGATCGCGTTCGAGCCGGACGGGACGCTGCTGTCCGCGTCCGAGTTCGGGGACGGCGGGACCTCGTCGGCGGTCCGGTCGGTCTCCGGGGCGGTCGACGCGGCCACGTCCGCACGGCCGTCCAGCACGGCGCCCGGCGAGGAGGCGGGCGGGACGTCGACCGGTCCCGGCGCGGAGGCCGCGCGGCCCGCAGCGGACCCCTCGGCGGCCGGGAACGGGCCCGAGTGGCTCGACCGGGTCCGCGTGGCGCTGGTCGGGATCGGCGTCGTGGCGGTGTTCGGCCTCGCCCTGTGGGCGCGGTCCCGGTGGGGACGCGGGCGGCGGGCGCGGGGCTGAGCCCGGCCGGTCCGCCAACCCGGCCCTAGAGCCTGCGCAGGACCGCGACGACCTTGCCGAGGATGGTCGCCTCGTCGCCGAAGATCGGCTGGTAGGCCGGGTTCTGCGGCAGCAGCCACACGTGCCCGTCGTCCTTGCGCTTGAACGTCTTGACGGTCGCCTCGCCCTCGATCATCGCGGCGACGACCTCGCCGTTGTCGGCGGTGGGCTGCTGGCGGACCACGACCCAGTCGCCGTCCGTGATCGCGGCGTCGACCATCGAGTCGCCCACGACCTTGAGCAGGAACACCTCGCCCTCGCCGACGATCTCGCGCGGCAGCGGGAAGACGTCCTCGATGGACTGCTCGGCCAGGATCGGCCCGCCCGCCGCGATCCGGCCCAGCATGGGCACGTACGCGGGCGTGGGCTTGGCCGCCGGGTCGAGGCCCGTGACGATCTCCGCGGGCAGCACGCCGACCGCGCGCGGCCGGTTCGGGTCGCGGCGCAGGAAGCCCTTGCGCTCCAGCGCGCGCAACTGGTGCGCG
Source organism: Actinosynnema pretiosum (assembly GCF_002354875.1). GTDB lineage: Bacteria > Actinomycetota > Actinomycetes > Mycobacteriales > Pseudonocardiaceae > Actinosynnema > Actinosynnema auranticum. The sequence continues at coordinate 1,562,756 of NZ_CP023445.1, read as the reverse complement.
ACCGAGGACGTGGACGTCAGGCCCACCGCCTCGCCGATCTCGCGCACGCTGGGCGGGTAGCCGAAGCGGTCGACCCAGTCCCGGATCACGTCGAGCACCTTGCGCTGGCGCAGGGTCAGGCCCGCGTTGCCAGCGACGTCGGCTGGCGCCGCCGGGGCGGCCTGCGCCGCCGGGGCGGCGAGCGGGGCGTCGTCGGTCTTCCGGGCCACGGTGATTCCTCCTGACCGGACCAGTTTTGGCAGGCCGGCTGTCGGTCGATCTTCAAGTGTCGAAGGTAGTCGCAACCCCTGTCCAGATCAAACACCTGTTCGAGTAAATCCCGGCGTGTCGTAGCTATTCCGAGGCTCCCGGTGGTACACATTCGCACGGGCGTTCGATCGAACGGTTGTTCGATCATGATCCGATGACCTGCGGTGGAGGAGACGGCGTGGCGGTGGTCCTGGGCACTTCTAGGGGTTTCGCGCTGGTGGAGGACACCCGCGCCGAGGACGTCCCGCTGGGGCCGGGCGCGGTGCCCGGCCCACGGGTGCTGCGGCGGTTCGAGAGCGCCGACCGGTTGGCCAGGCGGCGCCCCGCGAGCGCCCGGAGCGCGCCGCTGCCCGCTCCCGAGCGGGCCCCCGCGCCCAGCAGGGCCCGGTCGCTGCTGCGGGCGTTCGGCGAGGCGCTGCTGGCCGCGCTGGCCGCCGCGGCCATCAGCCTGGTCTACCTCCAGGCGTCCGGCATCTCGGGCGTGCCGGACCGCACGACCACCGCGCACGTGCAGGTCGGCGAGACGCTGCGGGACGTGGCCGAGCGGTCCGCGCCGGGCAGCGACCCGGAGGCCGTGGCCGAGCGGATCTCGGAGCTGAACGGGCTGGGCGGGCCGGACGCCGTCGTGCGGCCGGGACAGGCGCTGACCGTGCCGGACGGGCTCCCCGCGCCCTGAGCGCGCGCCGGGGGTGAGCACGCCCCTCCCCGGACCCCGGCCACCCCAGTGGTGACCATCACGCACGATTTCCCCCACCAGGCTGAACGCGCCACCGCCTCTCGGACAACCGAGGTCGCCGCTCCGGAGAGTGACCCGCGCACCCCTCCCCGGTCACCCCCGAGCGGGACGGCGGTCACTGCCCGTTCGACGACGATCAGCGGTGCGCTACCGCCGACCCCGCGGGCCCTCTCGGATCACACCCCCCGGATTGCGCGGCGTTGTGGATCAGGCATAGGTTGACCCCCACATCTAGTGGTTGCACCGTCGAAGTCGGCCCACCGATGGGGGTTTCCCCGTCACCTGGGTTGACGCGATGAGTGCTGCGCCGACAAGGGGGAGCAAGGCGTGCGGTGTCCGTTCTGCCGGAACTCGGAATCCCGCGTGGTCGACTCCCGCGAGGTCGACGAGGGCCAGGTGATCCGCCGCCGCCGGTCGTGCTCCACGTGCGGGCGCCGCTTCACCACCGTCGAGGAGGCCGTCCTCGCCGTGGTGAAGCGCTCCGGGGTGACCGAGCCGTTCAGCCGGGACAAGGTCGTCAACGGCGTGCGGCGCGCGTGCCAGGGCAGACCCGTCGACGACGACGCGTTCCAGCACCTCGCGCACCGCGTGGAGGAGAGCATCCGCTCCACCGGCGTCGCCGAGATCCCCAGCCACGAGGTGGGACTGGCCATCCTGGGCCCGCTGCGCGACCTCGACGAGGTCGCCTACCTGCGCTTCGCCAGCGTGTACCGGTCCTTCTCGTCCGTCGAGGACTTCGAGAAGGAGATCGCGGACCTGCGCGGAGCGGCGCGGGACGACTAGGGCTTCGGCCGGACAAGGTTTCCGCGGCCGACACGCACGGGAAAAGGGCACCCGGACGTGGTCGCGGCACGGGCTTCAAAGACAAAGATCGCCAATAGACCAGAAGATTCGAGGGACCGGCAGATGACGGAAACCGTTGGTGGCTCGCGCAAGAAGACGGCCAACCGCAACGGTGCAGGGGGGAAGCAGGCCGGGCTCGTGGTGGAGCGCGTCCACACCACCGCGGGGACGCACCCCTACGACGAGGTGACCTGGGAGCAGCGCGACGTCGTCATGACGAACTGGCGCGACGGCTCGATCAACTTCGAGCAGCGGGGCGTCGAGTTCCCGTCGTTCTGGTCGGTCAACGCGACGAACATCGTGACCAGCAAGTACTTCCGGGGCGCGGTCGGCAGCGCGGTGCGGGAGAGCAGCCTGCGCCAGCTGATCGACCGGGTGGTCAAGTCGTACGTCGAGGCGGGCGTCAAGCACGCCTACTTCGCCACCGAGACCGACGCCGAGGTGTTCGAGCACGAGCTGACCTGGATGCTGCTGCACCAGGTGTTCAGCTTCAACTCCCCGGTGTGGTTCAACGTCGGCACCGCGTCGCCGCAGCAGGTCAGCGCCTGCTTCATCCTGTCGGTCGACGACACGATGGAGTCGATCCTGAACTGGTACCGCGAGGAGGGCCTGATCTTCAAGGGCGGCTCCGGCGCGGGCCTGAACCTCTCGCGCATCCGCTCGTCCAAGGAGCTGCTGTCCTCGGGCGGCACCGCGTCCGGCCCGGTGTCGTTCATGCGCGGCGCCGACGCGTCTGCGGGGACGATCAAGTCCGGTGGCGCGACCCGCCGCGCGGCCAAGATGGTCGTGCTGGACGTGGACCACCCGGACGTGGAGGAGTTCATCCAGACGAAGGCGCGCGAGGAGGACAAGATCCGCGCGCTGCGGGACGCCGGGTTCGACATGGACCTGGGCGGCTCGGACATCGTCTCCGTGCAGTACCAGAACGCCAACAACTCGGTGCGCGTCTCGGACGAGTTCATGCGCGCGTTCGAGGAGGGCAAGGAGTTCGGGCTGCGCTCGCGCGGCACCGGCGAGGTCATCGAGACCGTCGACGCCAAGTCGCTGTTCCGCAAGCTGGCGCAGGCGGCGTGGGAGTGCGCCGACCCCGGCATCCAGTACGACGGCACCATCAACGACTGGCACACCACGCCGGAGTCGGGCCGGATCACCGCGTCCAACCCGTGCTCGGAGTACATGCACCTGGACAACTCCAGCTGCAACCTGGCGTCGCTGAACCTGATGAAGTTCCTGGGTGACGACGGCTCGTTCAACGCCGACCTGTTCGCCCGCTCGGTCGAGCTGATCATCACCGCGATGGACATCTCGATCTGCTTCGCGGACTTCCCGACCCCCGCCATCGGCGAGACCACGCGGGCGTTCCGCCAGCTGGGCATCGGCTACGCGAACCTGGGCGCGCTGCTCATGGCCACCGGCCACGCGTACGACTCCGAGGGCGGCCGGGCGCTAGCCGCGTCCATCACCTCGCTGATGCAGGCGGTGTCCTACCGCCGGTCCGCCGAGCTCGCGGGCGTCGTCGGCCCGTACGACGGCTACGCGCGCAACGCCGAGTCGCACAAGCGGATCATCCGCAAGCACGCGGCGGCCAACGACGAGATCCGCACGCTGCACGCCAACGACGCCAACACGCGCTCGCTGGCGACGGCGGAGTGGCAGAGGTGCCAGGAGATCGGCGCGCTCAACGGCTGGCGCAACGCGCAGGCCAGCGTGCTCGCCCCCACCGGCACCATCGGCCTGATGATGGACTGCGACACCACCGGCATCGAGCCGGACCTGGCGCTGGTCAAGTTCAAGAAGCTGGTCGGCGGCGGGTCGATGCAGATCGTGAACCAGACCGTGCCGCGCGCGCTGTCCGCGCTGGGCTACCCGACCGAGCAGGTCGAGGCCATCGTCGAGCACATCGGCGAGCACGGCCACGTCGTGGACGCGCCCAGCCTGAAGCCGGAGCACTACGAGGTGTTCGACTGCGCGATGGGCGAGCGCTCCATCACGCCGATGGGCCACGTCCGGATGATGGCGGCCGTGCAGCCGTTCCTGTCCGGCGCGATCTCAAAGACGGTCAACATGCCGGAGACGGCGACCGTCGAGGAGGTCGAGGAGGTCTACTACCAGGGCTGGAAGATGGGCCTGAAGGCGCTGGCCATCTACCGCGACAACTGCAAGGTCGGCCAGCCGCTGTCGGCGGGCAAGGCCGCGAAGGCGTCGACCGCCGCCGAGAAGGCGCCGGAGACGGTGATCGAGTACCGCCCGGTGCGCAAGCGCCTGCCGAAGAAGCGCCCGTCGCAGACGGTGTCGTTCACCGTCGGCGGCGCCGAGGGCTACCTGCACGCGGGCTCCTACCCGGACGACGGCCTCGGCGAGGTGTTCGTCAAGCTGGGCAAGCAGGGCTCGACCCTGGCGGGCGTGATGGACGCCTTCTCGATGTCGATCTCGGTGGGCCTGCAGTACGGCATCCCGCTGGAGTTCTACGTCTCGAAGTTCCAGAACCTGCGCTTCGAGCCCGCGGGCATGACGGACGACCCGGACGTGCGCATCGCGACGAGCGTCCTGGACTACCTGTTCCGCAGGCTGGCCCTGGACTACCTGCCGCACGACAAGCGCGCCCAGCTCGGCATCTTCACCGCCGAGGAGCGCACCGCGCAGGTCAACGCGGACTACGGCACGCCGGGCGCCGACGTGGACCTGGAGGGCCTGCGCACGACGGTCGACGCGACCCCGACCCGCGAGCCGGAGTCGAAGCCCGCGACGACCGAGCCGCCCGCGCGGGTGGGCAGCTCCACGGAACTGCTGGAGCTGCGCCTGGGCACGGTCGCGGACGCGCCGCTGTGCATGACCTGCGGCACGAAGATGCGGCCCGCGGGGTCGTGCTACCTGTGCGAGGGCTGCGGGTCGACGTCGGGCTGCAGCTGATCGCTGAGCGCTTGAGCTGAACAGCGGGGTGGGCACGGGCTTTCGAGCCGGCGCCCACCCCGTTCGCTCGTGCTCCTGCACCCTGGGGAACGACATCGAGCCGCTCGCGCACCTGGCCCGCGCGCCGTTCACCGCCGGGGTCGTGCTGCCCGTGGACGGCGGCGCGGCGGTGGGCGCGTAGCACAATGCCCCGGTGCTGATCGGAGAACTGGCGACCGCCACCGGGACCACCCCGCGCGCCCTGCGGCACTACGAGCAGACCGGCCTGCTGACCTCGACCCGCGCCACCAACGGCTACCGCGCCTACCCGCACGCGGCGGTGACGCGGGTCGGGAACACCCGCTGCCTGCTGGCGGTCGGCCTGCCCCTGGAGGACGTGCGCGAGTTCGAACCGTGCCTGGACGGCGACGTGCTGACCGCGCCACCGTCCGAGCGCGGCCTGCGCGTGGCCCACGACCGCCTGGCCGCCGCGCTGGAGCGGGTGTGAGCGGCGCGAGCGACCTGCCCGGCCTGGACGAGGTGGACTGGGCCGGGTTGGACGACGACGGCGGCGCGCCGGAGGTCCCCGTGCTGCTCCGCGCGCTGGCGCGGCGCCCGCCGAACTGGGACGACCTGTGGCGGGAACTGGGCGAGCACCTGGTGCACCAAGGCACCTGCTACCCGGCGACCGCGCCCACGATGCCCTTCCTGGCGGCGCTGGTCCCCTCCGCGTCCGCCGAGCAGCGCGAGCACCTGCTCCGCGACCTCGTCCACTTCTCCGGCCTCTGGCCGCAGAGCCTGGTGAGCGACTGGCGCCCCTACCCGTTCCCGATCGCGGCCGAGTGGACCCAGGACGTGCACGCTGCGGTGGCCGGCGCGCTCCCCCCGCTGCTGCTCCGCTGGGCCGTCGAACCGCCCGCCGTCCGCTACCTGCTGGCGTGCCTGGCCGGTCTGCACCCGGAACCGGGCCGGGTGGTCGCGCACGAGGTCGCGGTCATGGCCGCGGAGCTGGCCGGGACGCCGAGGGGGGACCACCTGCGGATCGCCGAAGCGCTGCTGCGCGCGGACGACGCGGCGGCGCTGGCGGCGGCCCGGCGCGTCCCGGACCTGCACCCCCGGAAGAAACCTGGCAGGCAGGCCAACCGCACCTCCCCGGCTGTCGCGGCGGCTGCGGTGCTGGCCAAGGGGTTGATCCGCTGAGCACCCGACAACAGCCCTAGCATCACCCCCACCATGCCCCTACCCGAAGCCCTGACCTCACTCGACGGCCTCTCCACCGGCGACGCCTTCGGCGCCCAGTTCTTCGTCCCCGGCACCTCCCCCGAGACCCTCACCCCCGGCCCGCCCCCGTGGCCGTGGACCGACGACACCCAGATGGCCTGCCTGGTCACCGCCGAGCTGCGCGACCGGGGCGAGATCGTGCAGGACCGCCTGGCCGCCGCGTTCGCCGAGCACTGCGACCCGTACCGGGGTTACGGCCCCGGCGCGATCACGATCCTGCGCCGGCTCCGCGACGGCGTCCCCTGGCGCGAGGCCGCGGCCGGCGCGTTCGGCGGCGGGTCGCTCGGCAACGGGGCCGCGATGCGCGTCGCCCCGGTCGGCGCGTTCTTCGCCGACGACCTGGACGCCGTGGTCGAGCAGGCCACCCGCTCCGCCGAGGTCACCCACGCGCACCCCGAGGGCGTTGACGGCGCGGTGGCGGTCGCGCTCGCCGCCGCGCGCCCGGACGCGGTGTTCGAGGCGGCGCTGGACCGGTTGCGGCCCGGCGCGGTCCGCGACGCCGTCGCGCTCGCCGAGAGCCTGCTGGGCCGCTCGCCGGAGGAAGCCGTCCACCACCTCGGCAACGGTTCCCGCCCCACCGCGCTCACCAGCGTCCCGCTCGTCCTGTGGATCGCCGCCACCCACGCGCACGACTACCGCGCCGCGATCGGCGCCTGCGTGCGCGCGGGCGGGGACGTGGACACCACCGCCGCGATGGTGGGCGGCGTCGTCCGCGCGCCCGTCCCGCCGGAGTGGCTGGCCGCGCGCGAGCCGCTGCCTCAGGACCTGCGGAACAGCTTGTTGCCCAACCACACCAGCGGGTCGTAGCGCCGGTCCGCCACGCGTTCCTTCAGCGGGATGAGCGCGTTGTCGGTGATGGCGATGTGCTCCGGGCACACCTCGGTGCAGCACTTGGTGATGTTGCACAGCCCGAGGCCGTGCTCGGAGCGCGCCGCCTCGACGCGGTCGGCCGTGTCGAGCGGGTGCATCTCCAGCTCGGCGACCCGCATCAGGAACCTCGGCCCGGAGAACGCCTCCTTGTTCTCCTCGTGGTCGCGCACCACGTGGCAGGTGTCCTGGCACAGGAAGCACTCGATGCACTTGCGGAACTCCTGCGAGCGCTCGACGTCCACCTGCGCCATCCGGTACTCGCCGGGCTCCAGGTCCTCGGGCGGCCGGAACGCGGGCACCTCGCGCGCCTTGGCGTAGTTGAACGACACGTCCGTGACCAGGTCCCTGATCACCGGGAACGCCCGCATCGGCGTCACGGTGACGGTCTCGTCCTCGGCGAACACCGACATGCGGGTCATGCACAGCAACCTCGGCCTGCCGTTGACCTCGGCCGAGCACGAGCCGCACTTGCCCGCCTTGCAGTTCCACCGCACGGCGAGGTCGGCGGCCTGGGTGGCCTGCAACCGGTGGATGACGTCGAGCACGACCTCGCCCTCGTTGACCTCGACGGTGAAGTCCTCCATCGCGCCGCCGGAGGCGTCACCGCGCCACACCCGGAAGTGCCCCTGGTAGCCCACGTCAGCCCTCCAGCTCCTCGGCGGTCAGGTACTTCTCCAGCTCGGCGCGCTCGAACAGCGCCAGCAGGTCGGCCCGGATCGGCTCCTGGGCCAGCTCGGCCACGGCCACGCCGTCGCCGGAGGCGCTGCACAGCAGCACCTTGCGCCGCCAGTCGGCGTCCATGCGCGGGTGGTCGTCGCGGGTGTGGCCGCCCCGGCTCTCGGTGCGCAGCAGCGCGGCGCGGGCCACGCACTCGCTGACCAGCAGCATGTTCCGCAGGTCCAGCGCGAGGTGCCAGCCGGGGTTGAACTGCCGGTGCCCCTCGACGGTGAGCGCGGCGGCGCGGCGCTTGAGCCCGTCCAGCCGCTCCAGCGCGCTCTGCATCTCCTCGGCCCGGCGGATGATGCCGACCAGGTCGTTCATGGTCTGCTGGAGCTCGACGTGCAGCGCGTACGGGTTCTCCCCGCCCTCGCCCGCGAACGGCGCCAGCGCGACCTCCTGCGCCCGCGCGATCGCCTCGTCGCCGCACGTGGGCCGCGTGGTGAGCCCGGCCGCGTAGTCGGCGGCGCCCTCGCCCGCGCGCTTGCCGAACACCAGCAGGTCCGACAGCGAGTTGCCGCCGAGCCGGTTGGAGCCGTGCATCCCGCCGGACACCTCGCCCGCCGCGTACAGGCCGGGCACCGAGGACGCGCCGGTGTCCGGGTCGACCAGCACGCCGCCCATCACGTAGTGGCAGGTCGGGCCGACCTCCATGGGCTGGGCGGTGATGTCGACGTCGGCCAGCTCCTTGAACTGGTGGTGCATCGACGGCAGCCGCCGCTGGATCTCCTCGGCGGGCAGCCGGGTCGACACGTCCAGGAACACCCCGCCGTGCTCGGTGCCGCGACCGGCCTTGACCTCGGAGTTGATCGCGCGCGCCACCTCGTCGCGCGGCAGCAGCTCGGGCGGGCGGCGGTTGTGGTCGGGGTCGGTGTACCAGCGGTCGCCCTCGGCCTCGTCCTCGGCGTACTTGTCCTTGAACACCTCGGGCACGTAGCCGAACATGAACCGCTCGCCCTCGGAGTTGCGCAGGACGCCGCCGTCGCCGCGCACCGACTCGGTGACCAGGATGCCCTTGACGCTGGGCGGCCAGACCATGCCGGTGGGGTGGAACTGGACGAACTCCATGTTGACCAGCTCGGCGCCCGCGCGCAGGGCCAGCGCGTGCCCGTCGCCGGTGTACTCCCACGAGTTCGAGGTGACCTTGAACGACTTGCCGATGCCGCCGGTCGCCAGCACCACGGCGGGCGCCTCGAACAGGGTGAACCGGCCGCTCTCGCGCCAGTAGCCGAACGCGCCCGCGACCCGCCCGCCGTCCAGCGGCAGGTCGGTGACGGTGAACTCCTGGAACACCCTCAGCCGCGACTCGTGGTCGCCGGTCTCGGCGAAGTCCTCCTGCTGGAGCGAGACGACCTTCTGCTGGAGGCTGCGGATCAGCTCCAGGCCGGTGCGGTCGCCGACGTGCGCGAGGCGCGGGTACTCGTGGCCGCCGAAGTTGCGCTGGCTGATCCGGCCGTCCTTCGTGCGGTCGAACAGCGCGCCGTAGGTCTCCAGCTCCCACACCCGCTGCGGCGCCTCCTTGGCGTGCAGCTCGGCCATGCGCCAGTTGTTGAGGAACTTGCCGCCGCGCATGGTGTCGCGGAAGTGCACCTGCCAGTTGTCGTTCGGGTTGGCGTTGCCCATGGCCGCGGCGATGCCGCCCTCGGCCATGACGGTGTGCGCCTTGCCGAACAGGGACTTGCACAGCACGGCGGTCCGGGCCCCGCGCTGCCTCGCCTCGATCGCGGCGCGCAGGCCCGCGCCCCCAGCGCCGATCACGAGCACGTCGAAGGTGTGCCTCTCCAGCTCGGGCAACGCCCGCTCCTCTCCCTGCCTTCGCCCACCGGCCCCGCCGGAGGTCAGCCGATGAACCTGAGGTCGCTGACGACGCCGGCCGAGACCAGCGCGATGTAGAGGTCGGTCAGGCAGACGAAGACCAGCGACGCCCAGGCCAGGAGCATGTGCCTGGCGTTGAGCCTGGAGACCAGCGTCCACATCCGGTAGCGCACGGGGTGCCGGGAGAAGTGCTTGAGCCTGCCGCCCGCGATGTGCCTGCACGAGTGGCAGGACAGGGTGTACGCGCCCAGCAGGGTCACGTTGACCAGCAGGATGATGTTGCCCAGGCCCAGGCCCGTGGTGAGCGCGGCGAGCGCGTCGTAGGTGTTGACCAGCAGCAGGACCGACGCGGCGAGGAAGAAGTACCGGTGCAGGTTCTGCGCGATCAGCGGGAACCGGGTCTCGCCGGTGTAGCGGGCGTGCGGCTCGGCGACGGCGCACGCGGGCGGGGACAGCCAGGCGGCGCGGTAGTAGGCCTTGCGGTAGTAGTAGCAGGTGACCCGGAAGCCCAGCAGGAACGGCAGGATCACCACGGGCGGGGTCAGGAAGCCGGGCAGCTCGGGCAGCGGCCTGCCGAAGTGCGCGGCCTCAGGTAAGCACTCCTGGCTCAGGCACGGGGAGTACATGGGCGTCAGGTAGTGGTAGTCGTCGACCCAGTAGTAGTCGCCCATGAAGGTGCGCACCGCCGCGTAGGCGGAGATCAGCAGCAGGGCCGCCGCCGTCGCCAGCGGGGGCAGCCACCAGCGGTCCGTGCGGAGCGTGCGCTGTTCGATCCGCGCCCTCATCCCCTCACCTCTCCACGTCGTTGTGGTGCTCGGCGGTGGTGCTCGGCTGTTCGGTTGTGCGCTGTGCGGGTGGTGCCCTGTGCGGTCGTGCCCTGTGCGGGTGGTGCGCTGTGCGGTCGTGCCCTGTGCAGGTGGCGCCCTGTGCGGTGGCGCCGCGCGTGCCCCGTGCGGTGGCGCCCCCGGTGCGACGTCCGGCGGCGGCTCGCCCGCTGTCACCGTTCCGGGTGGTGGTGCTCGGGCTGGCGCTGTCCGGTCCGGCTGGAGCCGTTTTCGGCCACCTGACGACCTTGCTTCCGCGCCCGGTTCCTGTCGTTTCCCCATCCGGGTGATGACCGGATCGGGCGTCCCATATGGCGCTTCCGGGGGTTTCCGCCACGTCCGGGCGACGTCCGTCCACAGGGTGGGACGAGCGCCGCGCCGAACCGCCCGCGCGGGCCGCCCGGACCCCCGCCGCCGCGCTGCGGGAACGCGAACGGCCCCCGCGCCGAGGACGCGGGGGCCGCGGGCCGGGCCGGGTCAGCGGCGCTGCCGGTAGCCGCCGAGCCCCTCGTCGTCCGCGTCGTGCCAGAGCGAGGCGTCGTAGGGCGTGTCGGGCACGACCACCACCTCCCGCTCCACGTCGGGGGCTTGGCGCGGTCGTGGCGCGATGGGCGCCTCGGACAGGTCGGCGGCGTCGATGTCGAGCCGCTCCACGTCGTTGGCCAGGCGTCGCACGGCGGGCACGTCGCCGTGGCGGGCGCGCACCGCGACGACGGCCTGGCGGAGCCTGCCGACCGCGCGGCGCAGTTCGGCGATCTCGGAGGACGTCATGTCGGGGGACCTCCCTGGGCGTGTTCCGGCGTCCGACTCTGCCCGCTCTCGGGCACTGTGACAAGGGCCACACACCCGTGCGGGGCCGTCCGGATTCTGAATCGTTTTTGTGATCAAGCCCTCTGGTCACCTAGTGTGTGCGCTGTCACGTCCTTCCGTGCGACGCCAGCGCTGTCGTCCACCGGGGCCACCACAGCCCGTGATTACCCACCGGAGACGCAGAGCAATGAGCGACCTGCACCCCGTCGTCGCAGAAGTGACGGCCCGCATTGCCGCCCGGAGCGCAGCAAGCCGGTCCGCCTATCTCGAACGAGTGAACGCCGCCGCGCTTGAGGGGCGGCCAGCGCGCGGGGACCTCGCGTGCAGCAACCTGGCCCACGGGTTCGCGGGCATCACCGGGGGCGACAAGCAGGCGTTGCGCGCGGTGCGCAAGCCCAACGTCGCCATCGTGTCGGCCTACAACGACATGCTGTCGGCGCACCAGCCGATGGACGAGTACCCCTCCTGGATCAAGGAGGCGGCGCGCGGGGCGGGCGGGATCGCCCAGTTCGCGGGCGGTGTGCCCGCGATGTGCGACGGCGTCACGCAGGGCCGCGCGGGCATGGAGCTGTCGCTGTACAGCCGCGACGTCATCGCCATGTCCACGGCCATCGCGCTCTCGCACGACATGTTCGACTCGACGCTGCTGCTCGGCGTGTGCGACAAGATCGTGCCGGGTCTGCTGATCGGCGCGCTCTCGTTCGGCCACCTGCCCGCGATCCTGGTGCCCGCCGGGCCCATGGAGTCGGGGCTGCCGAACAAGGAGAAGGCCCGCGTGCGGCAGCTGTTCGCCGAGGGCAAGGCGACCCGCGAGGACCTGCTCGAAGCCGAGGCCGCCTCGTACCACAGCCCCGGCACCTGCACGTTCTACGGGACGGCGAACTCGAACCAGCTCGTCGTGGAGGTCATGGGCCTGCACCTGCCGGGCGCCACGTTCGTGCCGCCGAACACGCCGCTGCGTAAGGCGCTGACCGAGGAGGCGGCGCGGCGCGCGGTCGCGCTGAGCCGGGGCGAGGAGTTCACCCCGCTCGGGCACGTCGTCGACGTGAAGTCCGTGGTCAACGGCGTGATCGCGCTGCTGGCCACCGGCGGGTCGACCAACCACACCATGCACCTGGTGGCGATCGCGTCGGCGGCGGGCGTCGAGCTGGGCTGGGACGACTTCGCCGAGCTGTCCTCGGTGGTGCCGCTGCTGGCGCGGGTGTACCCCAACGGCGGCGCGGACATCAACCACTTCCAGGCCGCCGGTGGCGTGCAGTTCCTGGTGGGGACGCTGCTGGACGCGGGCCTGCTGCACGGGGACGTGCGCACGGTCGCCGGTCCCGGTCTGGACCGGTACCGCCGCGAGCCGGTGCTCGTGGACGGCGAGCTGGTGTGGCGCGACGGCCCGACCGAGACCCTGGACGCGGCGGTGCTGCGCCCGGCGTCGGACCCGTTCTCGGCGGACGGCGGGCTGCGGATGCTGTCCGGCAACCTGGGCCGCGCGGTGATCAAGGTGTCGGCGGTGGCCGAGGAGCACCGGGTCGTGGAGGCGCCCGCGCGGGTGTTCACCTCGCAGGAGGCGTTCGGGACCGCGTTCAAGGCAGGCGAGCTGGACCGCGACGTGGTCGTGGTGGTGCGGCAGCAGGGGCCGCAGGCGAACGGGATGCCGGAGCTGCACAAGCTGACGCCCGCGCTGGGCGTGCTCATGGACCGGGGGTTCAAGGTCGCGCTGGTGACCGACGGCCGCATGTCGGGCGCGTCGGGCAAGATCCCGGCCGCGATCCAGGTGACCCCGGAGGCCGCGGTGGGCGGTCCGCTGGCGCGGGTGCGCGACGGCGACGTGCTGCGGGTGGACGCCGGAGCGGCCACTTTGGACGTGTTGGTGGACCCGGTTGAACTGGGCGCGCGCGAACTGGTGGACTTCCCCCCGGACGCGCAGTCCTGGACCGGCACGGGTCGCGAGCTGTTCGCGGCGCTGCGCCGGTCGGTCGGCCCGGCCGACCGGGGAGCCAGCGTGTTCGGCCCGATCGCCGCCTCGCACTTCGCGGGGCTGAGCAACCAGGAGGTGAGCCGGTGACCACCGCAGCACACGCGACGGCCCAGGATCTGCTGGCGCTGTCCCCCGTCGTCCCGGTCGTCGTCGTGGACGACGCCGAGCACGCCGTGCCGCTGGCGCAGGCGCTGCTGCGCGGCGGGATCGGCGTCATCGAGCTGACCCTGCGCACCCCGGTCGCGCTGGAGGCGATCGAGCGGGTCGCCGCCGAGGTGCCGGAGATCGTGATCGGCGCGGGCACGGTGACCGCGCCGGAGCACGCGGCGGCGGCGGCGAAGGCGGGCGCGGCCTTCCTGGTGACTCCGGGGAGCACGGACCGGGTGCTGGGCGCGGCGGAGGACACGGGCCTGCCGTTCCTGCCGGGCGCGGCGACCGTCTCCGAGGCCATGCGCCTGGCCGAGCGCGGCCTGACCGCCCTCAAGTTCTTCCCGGCGGAGGCGGCGGGCGGCGCGGACTACCTGAAGTCGATCGGCGGCCCCCTGCCGGGCCTGCGCTTCTGCCCGACGGGCGGCATCACGGTGGACACCGCCCCGCGCTACCTGGCCCTGCCGAACGTCGGCTGCGTCGGCGGTTCGTGGCTGGCCCCGAAGGACGCCCTGCTGTCGGGCGACTACGCCCGCATCGAGTCCCTGGCCCGCGCGGCGGCAGCGCTGCGCTGATCAGCGGCGACGCACGAGCGCCACGCACGCCCTCAGGAGCGGCGGTCCCACGGGGCCGCCGCTCCGCTCGTTCCACGAGCCCCGGCCCAGACCACGCACTCCGGGAGCTCGTGCTCACTCGCGCCCCCTGCGCCAGCGCCCGTTCCACGAGCCTCGCCACCCAGGCGTTGCAGGCATCCCCCAACCTGGCGGGCTTTTCCCAAAGCCCAGCACCCGCTCCTGAGCCCAGCGCCCACTCCCAAGCCCGGCGCCCACTCCTGAGCTCTGCGCCCGCTCCTGAGCTCTGCGCCCGTCGCGCGCTCCTGAGCTCTGCGCCTGTTCCCGACTCCCGCGCTGGTTGCCCATTCCCACGCCCGTTTTCCATCCCCGCGCGCCCGTTCCACGCCGCCGTCCCCGCGCGCCCGTTCCACGCCACCGCCCCAGCGACAGTTCAGCGACGACTCCCAGTGCTCGCCACCCCTGCCTACCCCCCGCAGGTGTCACGTTCTTCGCGGTTTCCCGGACTCTCCGTGGAGGTCCCGCCCCAAAGTCCCGGCCGTGCCCCCTATCGCGGTAGGTTGAACGCGCATTCGGAGGAGAGGGGAGCATGGACACTCGTCGCACCACGGTGGTCGCCGAACCAGCCTGGCAGGTCAGCCTGATCTGGGTCGGTTTCCCGGTAGTGGGCGGGGTCGGGCTCTGGCTGCTCAAGCTGGCCGCGAAGTGGATCCTCTCCCTGCCGTTCGTCCCGTTCGACGGCCCGCTGCGCCTGCTGAACGTCGTCCCCGAACCGTGGGGAACGGTCGGCGTGATCGCGATCGGCGCGGTACTGGGCCTGGTCGTGTCGTTCATCGCCGCCCACGAACGCCTCTCGGTGGCCGTCCGCGACGACAACGCGGTGTTCTACCGGGGCGGCAAGAGCCGGACCTTCGACCGCACCAAGATCTCCGGCGTCTTCCTGGACGGCAAGGACCTGGTCCTGCTCGGCCTGCACTCGGAGGAGCTCGCCAGGGACAAGTCGGACCTGATCGCGGAGAACATCGCCAACGCCTTCCAGTCCCACGGCTACCCGTGGCTGGAGGACGGCGACCCCCACCGCGCCGACTACCGCCGCTGGATCGAGGGCAACCCGGAACTCCCCCAGGGCGCCGACCAGATCTTCAAGGCCCGAGCCGAGGCCCTCCGCAACCTGGACCAGGAAGACGCGGCCCAACTCCGCGAAGAGCTCACCCGCATGGGCCTGGCAGTCCGCGAGGACAAGAAGAAGCGCCAGTTCTGGCGCCACACCACCCCGCGCTGACCACCTACCGCACCGGGTCACCTACCGCACCGGGCCACCTACCGCACCAGGCCGCCCAGCACACCGGGCCAACCAGGCCACCGGTGCCTGCCACACCAGCACCCGCCACGCTGGCACCTGTCACGCCGGCACTCAGCACGCCAGCACCCGTCACACTGGCGCCCACCACGCTGGCGCTCAGCACGCCAGCCCTCGTCACGCGGCTGGTCAGTTTCCCCTGATCAGCCCTCGCGCGGCTAACTCCGACCCTGCGGTTCCTCGACCGCAGGCATTCACCGCGCCCGCCAGGCACCGGATCTACCGGAGCACCAGGCCTAACAAGGCACCAGACCCAACGAAGCACTAAGCCTGACGAAGCACCAGACCTGCCCCGGAGCCCCCGCAGTCGCACACTCCCGCACCGGTGGTCCCACTCAGCGCAGACGGCCGCCCCACCCCGCGCGGCAGCCGCTATCCGCCCCGCGCGGCAACCGCTACCCGCGCAGGTGGTCGTCGAGGAGCTCGGTCTCCTCGCCGTAGGCCTTCAACTCCTCCTTCACCACCCCGTACGCCATCCCCTCCGCGTACCCCTTGCGCGCCAACGCCCCCACCAGCCGCCGAATCCTGGTGGTGTCGTCCACGTTCGCCAGGGTGCGCAGCTTCTTGCGCACCAGCTCCCGCGCCCGCTCCCGCTCCGCCTCGTCGTCCACCGCAGCCACCGCCTCGGCGGCGACCTCGTCCGGCACGCCCTTCGTGCGCAGCTCGCGCGCCAGCGCCCGCCGCCCGAGACCCTGGTGGGTGTGCCGGGACCGCACCCACACCTCGGCGAACGCCGCGTCGTCGATCAGCCCGGCGCGGTCGAACTTGCCCAGCACCGTCTCGGCGATCTCCTCCGGGACGCCCTTGCGCAGCAGGGCGTCCCGGAGCTCGACCCTGGTCCGGGCACGTGCGGTGAGCAGCGCGTAGCAGATGTCCGTCGCCCTGCGCTGCTCCTTCACCGGGTCGACGGGCGCCTCGTCGACCGGTTCCCCGTCAGCGGTGAGCTCGGGCTCGCGGCCACGCCACCCCGAGCCCCTCCCACCTCGTCCGCCCCGCACAGCGATCAGAAGTCGACCGGAGCGGGCGCGGTGTCGTCGGCCTCCAGCGTCGCGCCGATGCCGAGCTTCTCCTTGATGCGCTTCTCGATCTCGTTGGCCACGTCCGGGTTCTCCCGCAGGAACTTCCGGGCGTTCTCCTTGCCCTGGCCGAGCTGGTCGCCCTCGTACGTGTACCAGGCGCCGGACTTGCGCAGGATGCCCTGGTCGACGCCCATGTCGATGAGCGAGCCCTCGCGGCTGATGCCCTGGCCGTAGAGGATGTCGAACTCGGCCTGCTTGAACGGCGGGGCCACCTTGTTCTTGACGACCTTGACCCTGGTCCGGTTGCCGACGGGCTCGCCGCCGTCCTTCAGGGTCTCGATGCGCCGCACGTCGAGCCGCACCGACGCGTAGAACTTCAGCGCCTTGCCACCGGTCGTGGTCTCCGGCGAGCCGAACATGACGCCGATCTTCTCGCGCAGCTGGTTGATGAAGATCGCCGTGGTGCCGGAGGAATTCAGCGCGCCGGTGATCTTGCGCAGCGCCTGGCTCATGAGGCGGGCCTGGAGGCCGACGTGGTTGTCGCCCATCTCGCCCTCGATCTCGGCGCGGGGCACGAGCGCCGCCACCGAGTCGATGACCAGGATGTCCAGCGCGCCGGAGCGCACCAGCATGTCCGCGATCTCCAGCGCCTGCTCACCGGTGTCGGGCTGGGACACCAGCAGCGCGTCGGTGTCGACGCCCAGCTTGCGCGCGTAGTCGGGGTCGAGCGCGTGCTCGGCGTCGATGAACGCCGCGATGCCGCCGTTGCGCTGGGCGTTGGCGACCGCGTGCAGCGCCACGGTGGTCTTACCGGAGGATTCCGGACCGTAGATCTCGACCACCCGGCCGCGGGGCAGGCCGCCGATGCCGAGCGCCACGTCGAGCGCGATCGCGCCCGTCGGGATCACCTCGATCGGCGCGCGGCCGTCCTCGCCCAGCCGCATGACCGAGCCCTTGCCGAACTGCTTGTCGATCTGGGCCAGGGCCAGCTCGAGTGCCTTGTCCCGGTCGGGTGCCTGGGGTGCCATCTGGAGTCCACCTCGGTTTGTCTTGGGTCGCTCGTCGTTGTCGGGGCCGACGGTACGGGCGGGGTACGACAATTTCCGACGGCGGCCCGGTGACCTGCGGGTTTGGGATCACCCGGTTGTGGTTGGCGAGTGTAGCCGAACAGGTGTTCGACCGCGTCGTCGCCACGCCCGGTGGTCAGCGACGGTGCTCCGGGACGTCGAACGCGTCGCACACCGCCAGCCAGATCTCCTTCGCGGGCAGCCCCACGTCCAGCGCCTGGTCGGGGGTGCGCCCGCCGAGCGCGGACAGCACGTGCTCGCTGGCCAGCACCTCCGACCTGACCTGCCCGAACTCGTCCGCCATCAGCTTCCGGAACACCGTGTTGCGCATCGCTGCCAGGCTAGCGCGCAGCGGCCCCGGCCCGGACACCGCAGCCGAGGCCCACGTCACCCTGGCGAGGGCGCTTGGAATCACTGGATCGGGAGGGCGGTAGCGGTCGTCGGTCGGCGGCGCGACCCCCGCCGCGAGCGCGGGCGGCGGTTAACCTGGACGGCGTGATCCTCCTCCAGAGCGACCCGACCGGCCTGTCCTCCCCGATCGGCACGATCGCCGTGATCGCGGGCCTGCTGGCCGCGATCGTCGTCGGCGCCAGGCACCTCTGGATGAACCGCAAGCGCTGAACCTGGCCCCTCACCGCACCCGCAGCACCGCCACCACCAGCATCGGGAGCACCACGAACCCGGCCAGCAGCCCCAGCGCGGCGTAGGACCAGGCGGTCACCACCAGCCCGGCCAGCACCCCGCCCAGCGCGCCCGCGCAGTTCATGCACAGGTCGGACAACCCCTGCGCGGCCGTCCGCCGCGCCCCCGCCACGACCTGCGTGAGCAGCGCGGACCCCGCGATCACCCCGGCCGACCAGCCGAGCCCGAGCAGCACCAGCCCGACCCCCAACCGCACCGGGTCGTCCCCCGCCGCGCTGCCCACGAGCGCGGCGGCGGCCACCAGCAGCGCCGCCCCGAGCGCCTGCACCGCCCCGCCGCCCCACCGGTCGACCAACCGGCCCACCAGCGGGCTCAGCCCGTACATCGCCGCGACGTGCAGGCTCACCAGCACCCCGACCAGCGACAACGACCCGCCCGCGTGCCCGACGTGGACCGGGGCCATCGCCATCAGCCCGACCATCACCCCGTGGCTGACCGCGATCCCGACCACCGCCAGCCGTCCCGAGGCGGGCAGCGACCGCCACACCCGACCGCGCGGCCCGGTCTCGACCGGTTCGGCGGCGCTCCCCCGCGCCAGCACCAGCGGGTCCGGCCGCAGGAACCGCAGCACGACCAGCGCGGCGGCCCCGAACAGCACCGCCGACGTCAGGTAGGCCCCGCTCCCCTCGGGCAGCCCGAGCCCGGCGACGACCCGCCCGGCGGGCGCGGCCAGGTTCGGCCCGGCCACCGCGCCGACCGTCGCCGCCCACACCACCAGCGCCAGCGACCGGGCGCGCTCGTGCGGCGCGGCCAGGTCGGCGCCCGCGTACCGGGCGGCCAGGTTCGCGCTGCCCGCGGCCCCGAACAGCACCAGCGACGGCAGCAGCAACCGCCAGGACCCCAGCACCACGGCGACGGCGGCGAGCAGCGCGCCCACCGCGCCCACGCCGTAGCAGAGCACCAGCACCGGTCGCCGCCCCGCGCGCTGGGCCAGCCGGGCCGCGGGCAGCGCGGACACCGCCGCTCCCACGACCGCGCAGGTCTGCGCGAACCCGCCCACCGCCTCCACGCCCGAGAGCGACACGGCGACGAGCGCGCTCAGCGCCAGGCCGGTGGCGACCCCGGAGGACCCGAGCACCTGGCTGACCGCCAGCACCTTGAGCACCCGGCGCTGCACCGGTTCCGCTGCGATGACCACGCGCTTGATCGTCCGGGCGCGCGGGCGCGCGCGGTAGCGGCCGGACGGGGGTCAGGCGCCCGGCTGGACGTTCTTCTCGAAGAAGTCGGCCAGCGCGTCCGCCGTCAGGTCCGAGCTGCCGCTCTTGGTGATGATCCCGAGCAGCGGCCTGCCCTCCGCGACGAAGGTCAGCAGCCCGAGCCCGCCGTCGGCCGAGGCCTGGTAGGTGCCCTCCAGGCCGTTGCCGCCCCAGCGGGCCTTGACCACGTCGGACTTCAGCGAGGCCACGACCGTGCTCGCGTCCCGCTCGGCCCCGGTGATCGTCTCGGTGAGCACGTACTGCACCGAGTAGTCGTCCGCGAAGGCGCAGCTGACGACCGAGCCCTTGACCGTGATCGCGCCGGACACGCCCGCGGTGCCGCCCGCCTTGCACTCGGCGGTGTCGGCGACCGAGCCAGCGAGCTGGCGCAGGCAGGTGGTGAAGCCCTTGTCGTCCTTGGCGGTGTCGCTCTTGCACTCCTCGGCGGTCGGCACGCCCGGCCCGGAGAACGCGACCACGCCGCCCACGACCAGCAGCACCGCGGCCAGCGCGCCGCCGACCGACAGGAGCACCTTGTTGCGGTTGCCCGCCCTCCGCTGCTCGGGGCGGTGCGGCGCGAGGGTGGGGAAGTTGAACTGCTGCGGGCCGTACGGGGCGGTCACGGCGGGGTTCGGGTGCTGGCCGCTGACCGCCGGGTTGACCGCGTAGGGGCCGCTGGCCGCCGGGTTCACCGGGTGCCCGCCGGTGCTCGGGCCGACCTGGTGCGCCCCGCTGACCAGCGGGTTGACCTGGTGCGGACCGCTGCTCGCGGGGGTCTGCGCCGTTCCCTGCGCCGTGATCCCCTGCGCCGTGATCCCCTGCGCGGGCGTGCCCTGATGGGCCATCGGCGGCAGGAAGGCGGTGGTGGCCGACGGCGAGTCGCCGGTCGGCGCGGGCTGCGGGTCGGGCCTGGCCGCGACCCCGTCCCTGGGCACGTGGTGCGCGCCGAGCGCGACGGCCGTCTCCGGCTGGTCGAGGCTGGTCGGGACGACGCCGACCTTCTCGGAGATCATGTTCGCCACGAGCGGGATGCGGCTGGAGCCGCCGACCAGGTAGATGCCCGCGAGCTGGGCGGGCGTCATCCCGGTGGAGCCGATCGTGGCGGCCAGCAGCTCGACGCTGCGCAACATGCTCGGCCGGACCAGCGCCTCCAGGTCCGCGCGGGTGACCAGCACGTCCTCGAACGGCTCCGGCATCGGGACCTCGGTGTGCGGGTGCCGCGACAGCGACTCCTTGGCCGCCCGCACGTCCTCCTGCAGCGCGCGCCTGGCCCGCCGGTCGCCGGTGCTCTCCGGGCGCAGCAGCCGCTGCCAGCGGGCCGGGTCGCGGTGCGCGACCTGGCGGCCGACGTGCTCCAGCAGCGCCTGGTCCACGTCGAGGCCGCCCAGGTCGGGCAGGCCGTCGGAGGCGAGCACGGTGAACCCGTCGCGGGTCGCGCCGACGATCGCCACGTCGAAGGTGCCCGCGCCGAGGTCGTAGACGGCCAGCGCCTGCCCGACGGACAGCGAGGCGTAGTGCGAGGCGGCGGCGACCGGCTCGGGGAACAGCAGGACCTCGCAGTCCGCGCCCGCGAGCCGCGCGCTGGACAGCAGCACGTTGCGCCTGGTCGCGCCCCACTCGGCGGGGTGGGTGAGCCGAATCTCGTCGATCGACTCGCCGCCCAGCTGGCGGTTGGTCTCCTCCAGCACGCGGCGCAGCACGGCGGCGAGGGCGTCGGTCACCGGCACGACGTCGTCGCCGAGCAGCAGCGCGCCCTCGTCGACGCGGCGCTTCGGGTTGGGCTCGAAGCGGGACGGGTCGAGGCGGGCCCTGCGCTCGGCGTCGCGGCCGACGACGAGCGAGCCGCCCTCCTCGCAGTAGATGGCGGAGGGCATGGTCGCGGAGCCGTCCACCTCGACCACCCTCGGTGGCCTGCCGTGCGCGGCCAGTACCGCGACGGTGTTGGAAGTCCCCAGGTCGACCGACAGGACGCGCATGTTCACCTCTCCGTCCGCAAGCGGCGTGATCGTCCCACACCGCGCTGGGCGCCGGTGGCGTCTCGGGAAGATGTCCGACGAGGTGAGATTCACTCCGCCGAGTGAGGCTCATCTTTACCCACGGCGGGTCGCCGGGTCTCGGCGGGGGCGGTTCCGGCGCAGGTCAGATGACCTTCGACGGATTCTCCGGTGATCAACTGAAGGGCACCCCCGATAAGTGCGGGGAAACGGCGCGGAAGGCCCCCGGAACGATCTTCGCCCCGGTTCTGTCGGTGCGGTCGGTCAAGATTGCCCCGTGGATGTGACGACCGCTTTCTCACCGGCGACCAGGCAGTGGTTCGCCGGTGCTTTCGCCGCGCCGACGGCCGCGCAGGCCGGGGCGTGGCAGGCCGCTGCCGCCGGGGAGAACGCGCTGGTCATCGCCCCGACCGGGTCGGGCAAGACGCTGGCCGCGTTCCTCTGGGCGCTGGACCGGCTGGCGCAGGAACCGCCCCCGGACGAACCGCGCGAGCGGTGCCGGGTGCTGTACGTGTCGCCGCTGAAGGCGCTGGCGGTGGACGTGGAGCGCAACCTGCGGGCGCCCCTCGCGGGCATCCGGCAGGCCTCGCGCAGGCTGGGGCTGCCGGAGCCCGCCATCGAGGTGGGGATGCGGACCGGGGACACGCCCGCGGACGTGCGCAGGGCGTTCGCTCGCAAGCCGCCGGACGTGCTGGTCACCACGCCGGAGTCGCTGTTCCTGGTGCTCACCTCGGCCGCGCGGGAGTCGTTGCGCGGGGTGCGGACGGTGATCCTGGACGAGGTGCACGCGGTGGCGGGCACGAAGCGCGGCGCGCACCTGGCGCTGTCGCTGGAGCGGTTGGACGGGCTGCTGGAGCGGCCCGCGCAGCGGATCGGGCTGTCGGCGACGGTGCGGCCGGTGGAGGAGGTGTCGGCGTTCCTCGCGGGCGGGCGGCCGGTGCGGGTGGTGCAGCCGGAGTCCGCCAAGACGATCGAGGTGCGGGTCGAGGTCCCGGTCGAGGACATGTCGGCGCTCGGGGAGCCGACCGGCGAGGTGAGCGGGTCTGCGGCGGGCGGTGAGCGGCGGACGTCGATCTGGCCGTCGGTGGAGCAGCGGGTGCTGGAGCTGGTGCGGGAGCACCGGTCGACGATCGTGTTCGCCAACTCGCGCAGGTTGGCGGAGCGGTTGACGGCGCGGCTCAACGAGCTGGCGGCCGAGGCGGCCGAAAGCGGTGAGCCCGGTGCGGGCGGCTTTGACGAAGGCGCTGGTACCGGCGGGTCGGGCTCGGCGGTGGCGCGGTTCCCGGCGGCGGCGGTCGGCCAGTCCGGGGTGACGGTCCAGGAGGGACCGGTGATCGCCCGCGCCCACCACGGGTCGATGTCGCGCGAGCAGCGCACGTCCGTGGAGGAGGAGCTGAAGTCGGGGCGGCTGCCGTGCGTGGTGGCGACGTCCTCGCTGGAGCTGGGCATCGACATGGGCGCGGTGGACCTGGTGGTGCAGGTGGAGGCGCCGCCCACGGTCGCGTCGGGGTTGCAGCGGGTCGGCCGGGCCGGGCACCAGGTGGGCGCGGTGTCGCGCGGGGTGGTGTTCCCCAAGTTCCGGGGCGACCTGGTGTCGTGCGCGGTGGTGGCCGAGCGGATGCGGGACGGCGCGATCGAGGCGGTGCGGTACCCGCGCAACCCGCTCGACGTGCTGGCGCAGCACGTGGTGGCGATGGTCGCGCTGGAGCCGTGGTCGGTGGAGGACCTGGCGCGGGTGGTGCGCGGGGCCGCGCCGTTCGCCGGGCTGCCCGAGTCGGCGCTGCTGGCGGTGCTGGACATGCTGGCGGGCCGGTACCCGAGCGAGGAGTTCGGCGAGCTGCGGCCGAGGATCACCTGGGACCGGGTGACCGGGGAGCTGCGCGGGCGGCCCGGCGCGCAGCGGCTCGCGGTGACGTCCGGCGGCACGATCCCGGACCGGGGGCTGTTCGCGGTGATGACCCCGGCCTCGGAGTCCAAGCCGGGCTCGCGGGTGGGCGAGCTGGACGAGGAGATGGTCTACGAGTCGCGGGTGGGCGACACGTTCCTGCTGGGCACCTCGTCGTGGCGGGTCGAGGACATCACCCACGACCGCGTGGTCGTGGTGCCCGCGCCCGGTCAGCCCGCGCGGATGCCGTTCTGGAAGGGCGACGCGCCGGGGAGGCCGCTGGAGCTGGGGCGGGCGCTCGGGCGGTTCCTGCGGGAGGTGTCGGCGCTGCCCGAGCCCGAGGCGGTGGGGCGCGCGGCGGCGGCCGGGCTGGACGAGTGGGCGACGGCGAACCTGCTGACCTACCTGAAGGAGCAGCGCGAGGCGACCGGGCACGTGCCGAGCGACCGGGCGGTGCTGGTGGAGCGGTTCCGCGACGAGCTGGGCGACTGGCGGCTCGTGGTGCACTCGCCGTTCGGGGCGCAGGTCAACGCGCCGTGGGCGCTGGCGATCGGGGCGCGGCTGCGGGAGCGGCGCGGGGTGGACGCGCAGGTGGCGCACTCGGACGACGGGATCGTGGTGCGGCTGCCGGACGCGGTGGACGCCGAGGGCGGGCAGGCCGTGGCGGGCGCGGAGGACGTGCTGCTCGACCCGGACGAGGTGGAGCAGGTCGTGGTCGCCGAGGTGGGCGGGTCGGCGCTGTTCGCGGCCAGGTTCCGGGAGTGCGCGGCCCGCTCGCTGCTGCTGCCCCGGCGCGACCCGAGGCGGCGCACCCCGCTGTGGCAGCAGCGGCAGCGGGCGGCGCAACTGCTGTCGGTCGCCTCGAAGTACGAGAGCTTCCCGGTGGTGCTGGAGGCGATGCGGGAGTGCCTGCAGGACGTGTACGACGTGCCGGGGCTGCGGGAGCTGATGGCCGACGTGCGGGCCAGGCGGGTGCGCGTGGTGGAGGTGGAGACGCCGTCGCCGTCGCCGTTCGCGCGGAGCCTGCTGTTCGGGTACGTCGGGATGTTCCTGTACGAGGCGGACACCCCGCTGGCCGAGCGGCGGGCGGCGGCGCTGTCGCTGGACTCGGCGCTGCTGGCGGAGCTGCTGGGGTCGGAGGCGATCCGGGAGCTGCTCGACCCGGAGGTGCTGGAGGAGGTCGAGCGGGCGCTGCAGCGGCTCGCGCCCGACCGGCACGCGCGGGACGCCGAGGGGGCGGCCGACCTGCTGCGCTTCCTCGGCGACCTGTCCGAGGAGGAGGCCGCCGAGCGGGGCGTGCGGCCGGAGTGGCTGACGGAGCTGGTGGCGGCGCGGCGGGCGATCCGGGTGCGGATCGCGGGCCACGAGCGGGTGATCACGATCGAGGACGCCGGGCGGGTCCGGGACGCGCTGGGCGTCGCGCTGCCGGTGGGCGTGCCCGAGGTGTTCACCGAGCCGGTGGCGGACCCGCTGGGCGACCTGCTGGGCCGGTACGCGCGCACGCACGGGCCGTTCCCGGCGGGGCAGGCCGCGGAGCGGTTCGGGCTCGGGGTGGCCGTGGTGACCGGGGTGCTGGAGCGGATGGCCGCGACGGGACGGCTGGTGCGCGGGGAGCTGCGGCCGGGCGGTACGCACACCGAGTACTGCGACGCGGAGGTGCTGCGGCGGTTGCGCAGGTCGTCGCTGGCGAGGCTGCGCTCCGAGGTGGAGCCGGTGGAGCCCGCCGCGCTGGGCCGGTTCCTGCCGGGCTGGCACGGCGTCGGCAGGCGGGTGCGCGGGGCCCCGACCGCGGACGACGTGTACGCGGTGGTGGAGCAGCTGGCGGGCGCGCCGCTGCCCGCGAGCGCGGTCGAGTCGCTGCTGCTGCCCGCCCGGCTGCCCGGCTACCACCCGGCGCTGCTGGATGAGCTGACCGCGGTGGGCGAGGTGACCTGGACGGGGTGCGGGGCGCTGGCGGGCGGCGACGGCTGGGTGGCGCTGGCCCCGACCGACGTGGCGGACCTGCTGCTGCCGGACCTGGTCCCGGAGTCGGCGCCGGAGTCGCCGCTGCACACGGCCGTGGTGGAGGCGCTGGCGGGCGGGGCGCTGTTCTTCCGGCAGGTGGTGGACCGGGTGGCGCTGCAGGGCCCGACGACCGACCAGGAGGTGGTCGGCGCGCTGTGGGACCTGGTGTGGGCGGGCCTGGTCACGAACGACACCCTGGCCCCGCTGCGCGCGCTGGTGTCGGGGGGTGGCGCGCACAAGCCGAAGCGCGCGACGCCGAGGGGCCGCTACACCCGGATGCGCGCGACCCGCCCGGACATGCCCAGCCGAACCGGGCCGCCGACGGTGGCGGGCCGCTGGTCGCTGGCGGTGGTCCCGTCGCCGGACCCGACGCGCAGGGCGCACGCGCGGGCGGAGGCGTTCCTGGAGCGCCACGGCGTGCTGACCAGGGGCGCGCTGGACACCGAGCGGGTGACCGGCGGGTTCAGCGCGGTGTACCGGGTGCTGCGCGCGATGGAGGAGTCGGGGCAGGTGGTGCGCGGCTACGTGGTCGAGGGCCTTGGCGCGGCGCAGTTCGCGGCACGGGGCGCGGTGGACCGCCTGCGCGCCTTGTCGGCCCCACCGGGCCGGACGGGGTCGGAGTGGGCGGGGCCGGAACCGAACTGGTCGGTGGAATCTGCCAGGTCTGCTGATTCGGTTGGGTCTGCCGGTTCGGCGGGGCCTGCTGATTCGGCGGGGTTCGGCGGCCCGACGGGATTCGGTGGTTCGGTGGGATTCGACGGTTCGGCCGGGTGGGGTGGTCAGGCGCGATCGGCGGGTTCGGCGGTGTCCGGGCCTACCGCCGTGGTGCTGGCGGCGGCGGATCCGGCGCAGCCGTACGGGGCGGCGCTGTCGTGGCCGGAGCAGGTTGGTGGTGGCAAGCACCGGCCGGGGCGCAAGGCGGGGGCGTTGGCCGTGCTCGTCGACGGGGAGGCCGTGCTGTACGTCGAGCGGGGCGGGAAGTCACTGCTGTCGTTCACCGAGGAGGACGAGCCCTTGCGTGCCGCGGCGCAGGGGTTGAGCCGGGCGGTGCGCGACGGGTGGCTCGGGCAGTTGTCCGTGCAGCGGGCGGACGGGGAGGTGGCATTGGGTTCGAAGTTGGCGGGTGTGCTCCAGGAAGCGGGGTTCCGGGCGACTCCGAAGGGGCTCCGGCTACGAGCCTGACCGGGCGGTCGGGCGGGCGGCCAGGCGGCCAGGCGGCCAGGCGGCCAGGCGGCCAGGCGGCCAGGCGGCCAGGCGGCCAGGCGGCCAGGCGGCCAGGCGGCCAGGCGGCCAGGCGGCCAGGCGGCCAGGCGGCCAGGCGGCCAGGCGGCCAGGCGGCCAGGCGGCCAGGCGGCCAGGCGGCCAGGCGGCCAGGCGGCCAGGACCACACCGGATACCGCCGCTGGTCCGTGTGCACAGCCATCGTTGGGGTGTGCCCATGGCATGACCGCTGGGTCGCGCCATGGCCTCGGCGTGGCCGTGGCCACGGCCACGGTCTCGGCGCGGGTCGTGCCGTGGCGCCGACGCCCCGAGGGCAGTCGGGGCGTCGGCGGGGACTGGCCGGGAGGTGTGCCAGTCATTGGTGGTGGCTTGGCGGCGGTGGTCGCCGGGGTGGCCGTTGGGGCCGGGGCCGGGGTGGTGGCGGCGGCCGGGGGTGGTGGTTTTCGGGTGTGGGTGGTTGGGGTGGGAAGGAGGTGGGGTTAGCGGAAGAGGGTGCTGTAGGCGTTCAGGGCGGGCTGGCCGCCCAGGTGGGCGTAGAGGACGGTGGAGTCCTTGGGGATTTCAGCGGTGGTGACCAGTTCGATCAGGCCCGCCAGGGACTTGCCCTCGTACACCGGGTCGGTGATCATGCCTTCCAGGCGTGCGCCCAGCTTCATGGCATCGGTGGTGGACTCGCCCGGCACGCCGTAGATGCCCTCGTGGAAGCGCTCGTCGAGGATGACCTCGTCGTCCGCCACCTCCTTGCCCAGCAGGGACGCGGTGTTCTTCGCGATCCTGGTGACCTGGGCCTTGGTCTCCTCGGGCTTGGCTGAGCCGTCGATGCCGATGATCCGCCTGCCGGTGCCCGCCCAGCCCGCGACCATGCCCGCCTGGGTGCTGCCGGTGACGGAGCAGACGACGATCGTGTCGAAGTGGACGCCCAACTCCTTCTCCTGGCGGTCCACCTCGGCCGCCCAGCCTGCGAAGCCCAGGCCGCCCAGCGGGTGGTCCGAGGCGCCTGCGGGGATGGCGTAGGGCTTGCCGCCGCGTGCGCGCACGTCGTCGACGGCCTGCTCCCACGCGGGCTTCACGCCGATTCCGAAGCCCGCCTCGACCAAGCGGACGTCGGCGCCCATGAGCCTGCTGAGCAGGATGTTGCCGACCCGGTCGTACACCGCGTCCGGCCAGTCGACCCAGCTCTCCTGCACCAGCACGCACTGCAGCCCGGCGCGTGCGGCGGCTGCGGCCACCTGGCGGGTGTGGTTGGACTGCACGCCGCCGATCGAGACGAGGGTGTCGCAGCCCTGCGCCAGGGCGTCGGCGACCAGGTACTCCAGCTTCCTGGTCTTGTTGCCGCCGTAGGCGAGGCCGGAGTTGCAGTCCTCGCGCTTGGCCCACACCCGCGCGCCGCCCAGGTGCGCGGTCAGGCGCTCCAGCGGGTGGACCGGCGACGGGCCGAAGGTCAGCGGGAAGCGGCTGAAGTCGTCCAGTGCCACGTCAGTCCTCCTCAAGCAGGTCCGCCAGCGTCGCCCAGTTGCGCTCGACCAGCACGGCGGCGAGGTCGGCGTCCGGGGCCGCGCAGGCGGCGATGATCTCGTCGTGCATCGCCACGGAGTGACGACCGGGCGGGGTGCCGAACCGCAGCCGCTCCAGGCGGCGCACCAGCGGGGTGTAGCGCTCGATCGTGGCGACGACGGCGAAGTTGCCGCTGCGCCGCACCGCGACGTCGTGGAACTCGTCGTCGGCCGCCAGCGCGGCGGCCACGTCCCGGTCGACCAGCGCCGACGCGAACCGCGCGTTCGCCGCGCGCATCGCGTCGAGATCACCCGCGTCCATGAGCGGGACGGCCAGGCGGGCCGCGAGGGCGTGCATGGCCTGGACGACGGCGTGCGCGTCCCGGACCGCCGACGTGCTCAGCTCGGTGACCCGCGTGTAGCTGTGCGGCTTCGACTCGACCAGGCCCTCGTCGGTCAACCGCGCCAACGCCTCCCGCACCGGAGTCCGCGACAACCCGAGCCGTTCGGCCAGCTCGACGTCGCGGATCGGCGCGCCGGGGGCCAGATCGCCGACCATGATCGCCTCACGGATCGCCGACAACGCCTGGTCCCGGTAGAGGGCGCGGTCAATATATTGCATATCGGCACTATAGGGACTGAGGAGCGCGAGCGGTAGGGAGCGGGGAACGCGAGTGGCGGGGAGCGCGGCCCGTGGGCGCGAGGGGGCGCAGTACGTGGGCGCGAGGGGCGCGGCACGCGAGTGGCGGGGGAGTGCAGCACGCGGGAGGCGGGGAGCACGGCCCGTGGGCGCGAGGGAATGCGGCACGCGAGCGGCAGGAAGTGCAGCACGCGGGCGCGAGGGAGCGCGGCACGCGAGCGGTAGGAAGTGCAGCACGCGGGCGGTAGAGAGTGCGGGGGCGAGCGGCAGGAAGTGCGGCAGAGAGTGCGGCACGCGTGCGGCGGGGAGCGCAGCGATGTGGGCGGCGGGAGTGCGACCACGTGACGAGAAGTGGGGCCGCGCGGCGGGGCGCGCGGCCGGGGTGGGCCGCGGTGGAGGTGGACCGCGGTGGGGGTGGACCGCGGTGGGGGTGGACCGCGGTGGGGGTGGACCGCGGTGGGGGTGGACCGCGGTGGGGGTGGACCGCGGTGGGGGTGGACCGCGGTGGGGGTGGACCGCGGTGGGGGTGGACCGCGGTGGGGTGATGCGGGTGCGGGGGGGTGGCGCAGGCGCGGGTGGGCCGGGGGCGGGGTGTGGTCACCTCGGGGTCAGGACGCAGAACTCGTTGCCCTCCGGGTCCGCCAGCACCACCCACGGGACGTCGCGCTGGCCGATGTCCACGCGGGTCGCGCCCAGGGACAGGGCCCGCTCGACCAGCTCCGCCTGGTGCTCCGGGGTCCGGCTGTTCACGTCCAGGTGCACGCGGTTCTTCTCGACCTTCGCGTCCACGCCCACCCCGAACAGCAGCTCCAGGCCCTCGACGTCGAGCGCGGACTCGTCGGCGGGAGGAATTGGGACGGACGTCGGCGGAACCGCAGCGGGCTCCGAAGGCGTCGGGTCGCCGGGGCTTGGCGGAATCCGGGGGCGCTCGCCCGCCGGGGAAAACGGCGAAGCGGGCGAAACGGGCGCGTTCGGTCCGGGGACGCCGAGCAGTTCCGACCAGAAGACCGCCAACGCCCTGTGATCCCGAGCATCAACAACAACGCTGCACCATGTAGTTGACATCGCCCGACGGTAGCCTCTCCGATCATGGCGCAACTGGTTCTCGGCCCGGTGCTGCGGCACGTGAACGGTTCTTCGGCGACCGTCTGGGTGGAAACCGATTCTTCCTGCGAGGTGACCATCGCCGGTCACTCAGCGCGGACGTTCCAGGTCGGCGAGCAGCACTTCGCGCTCGTCGTGGTCCGGGACCTGGTTCCCGGCACCACCACCCCCTACGAGGTCGCCCTCGACGGGACGCAGGCCTGGCCTGAGCCCGATTCGCCGTTCCCGCCCTGCGTGATCCGGACCAAATCCCCCGACGACAACACGCACAACCTGGTGTTCGGCTCCTGCCGCGCCGCGAAGCACGACGGGCGCAAGGCCGACAAGCTCGGTCCCGACGCGCTCGACGCCTTCGCCCTGCGCATGAAGGACCAGCCGGTGGAGGAGTGGCCGGACGCGCTGCTGCTGCTCGGCGACCAGGTCTACGCCGACGAGCCCACCCCGCGCATCAAGGAGTGGCTGGCCGAGCGCCGGGACGGGCAGGAGCCCAAGGGCGAGGTGGTGGAGTTCCGCGAGTACGCCGAGCTGTACCACGAGACCTGGGGCGACCCGGAGATCCGCTGGCTGCTGTCCACCGTCCCCACCTCGATGATCTTCGACGACCACGACGTGCGCGACGACTGGAACACCTCCCGCACCTGGCGCGAGCAGATGGCCCGCAAGCCCTGGTGGCCCGAGCGCATCCGCGCGGGGCTGGCCTCGTACTGGGTCTACCAGCAGCTCGGCAACCTCGACCCGGACACGCTGGCGCAGGACGACCTGTTCGGCAAGGTCACCTCGGCCGAGGGCGACACGCAGGCCCTGCTGGAGGAGTTCGCCGAGGCCGCCGACGCCGAGCTGGACGGGCGCAAGTCCACCTGGTGGAGCTACCGGCGCGACTTCGGCCGGGTGCGGCTGCTGGTGATCGACACCCGCTGCGGGCGCATCCTGGACGGCGACCGGCTGATGATCAGCCACGACGAGTTCGACTGGATCGAGCGCAACGCCGAGGGCGACTTCGACCACCTGCTGATCGGCTCGTCGCTGCCCTGGCTGATGCCGCACGGCCTGAGCCACCTCCAGTCGCTCAACGAGCACGCCGCCGCCAAGCCCGGCTGGCGGGGCGCGCTGGGCGAGAAGGTCCGCCAGGTCGCCGACCTGGAGCACTGGCCCGCGTTCCGGGCGTCGTTCGAGCGGCTGTCGAGGCTGATCCAGCGGATCGGGACCGGCGAGGGCGCGCCCGCGAAGGTCTGCGTGCTGTCCGGGGACGTGCACCACAGCTACGCGGTGCGCGCGGAGTACCCGAAGCCGACCGACTCGGCGATCTACCAGCTGGTGTGCTCGCCGGTGCACAACGACCCGCCGTGGTTCTTCCGGCCCGCGTTCGCGCTGTTCTGGACCAAGCCGGTCACCCGGTGGTTGCGCAGGCGCGCCGACCGGCAGGGCATCTCGCAGGACCCGCTGGCGTGGCGCAGGGTGAGCGGCCCGCACTTCGGCAACTCGGTGGGGCAGCTGCGGATCGAGGGCCGCGAGGCCCGGTTCCGGCTGGAGACGGCGAAGGAGGCCGAGAAGCTCACCGAGGTCGCCGACCTGGAGCTCTGACCGCCGCACGACCGCACCGCCGCACTGCGGACGAACACCACCACGAGGCCCGCGCTCCCCCTGGGGAACGCGGGCCTTCGAGTTCCCCGCTACTTCGTGGCGAGCCTGAGCAGCGCCCACAGCTGGGCGATCGCGTCCCGGTCGCCCCTGGGCGCCACCTCGCGGTCGGGCACGCGCCCCCACAGCCAGCGGTACAGCGCGACCGGCGTCCCGGTCACGACCCCGTCGCCGCGCTCCCCCGGCGCGGCGACGCGGTGGGTGGCCGGGTCGGGGCCGGTCCTGGCCAGCCAGGCGTGGTCACCGGCCCGCAGCAGCACCGAGCCCTCCCGCGTCCCGCGCACGCCGAGCACGTCAAGGCGGTGGCCGAGCCACAGGGACAGCACCTCGTCCACGCCGTCGAGCGCCACGTCCTCGTCGACCGGGTCCAGCCCGATCCCGGCGGCGGCCTGCGCGTCCATCCGGTGCACGGTCGCCTCGTGGGCGAGTCTGCGGGCCCAGAAGGCCAGGTCCCGGCGGGTGGGCCCGCGCTGCGCGGCGGTGCGGGACCCCGAGTCGGCGCGCCCCGGCCGCGCGCCTCGGCTCAGCGGGGTCGGCCCCTCCCCGCGATCGGCGCTCCACAGCGCGTCGCAGGGGGCGGCGGGGTCGGACGCGCGCAGGACCGCCACCAGCGGGGCGACCCCCTCCAGCAGGTACCCGGCCAGGTCCTGGTCGGGGGCGGGCTCGTGCTGCCACGTCGTGGAGCCGTCGACGCGGGCCAGCACCATGCGCTGGGTGCTGCCGACGTGCCGCGCCGTCTCGCCGAGGTTGAGGCCGGGGCAGGCGGGCACCTGGAGCTCGGGCCTTCCGCGCGCGGCGACCGCGAGCAGGGTCGTCTCGCGCTCCACGACGTCGATCAGCCGGGCGTACCCCAGCGGTCCTCGGCTCACGGCCCACCTTCGCGCGTGGTTGTCGCCCCGCTCGGGGAGGGGGCGGGAGGGGAGGGGGAACAGGGGCGCGGGGTTGGGGCGGGGGTCGGGGTGGGGCTCGGGGCGGAGCCGGGGCTTGGGGTTCCAGCAGAGCGGGGGTTGGGATTCGAGGCAGGGCCGGGACTTGGGGCGGAGCCGTGGTTCGGGAGCCGGGGTCGAGGCTGGGGCCAGGGCTGGGGCCGGAGAACGGGGATCGGAAATCGGGGATCCGGGGCCAGGATCCGGGTAGCGGAATCGAGGAAGAGACCAAGTGCATCGGGTTGCGGTGAGGGGCGCGGTGCAGCGGTTGGGGATTTGCGCCGCTGCGCGGTGCAGCGGTTGGGGGTTTGCGCCGCTGCGCGGCGCAGCACCTGGCGTGGGGCGCTTCCCCCGCCCCACGCCAGGGCATCGCTCGAACAGGTGTTCGAACGTGATCAGCGTAGCGCGTCGGCCCGGCACTCAACAACCCGGCCGGACGTGGTCTCATGAACAGGTGAGCGCACCCCACGACCACCCCGGCATCGCCAAGGTCGCCGCAGTGCTGGACGAGTCCGGCCACTCCGATTCCTCGCGGGGCATCCGCGTGCTCGCGGACGCGGTCCGCACCGCCGCCGAGGCCGCCGAGGCGGTCGGCGTCCCGGTCGGCGCGATCGCGAACAGCCTGGTCTTCGCCGCCGTCACCGACGGCGTCGCCACCCCGCTGCTCGCGCTGACCTCGGGCGCGCACCGCGCCGACACCGCGCTGCTGGCGGAGCTGGTCGGCGCGGACTCGGTCGAGCGGGCCACCCCGGCGTTCGTCCGCGAGCACACCGGCCAGGTCATCGGCGGGGTCGCGCCCGTCGGGCACCCGGCGCCGCTGCGGACCCTCGTGGACGTGGCGCTGCGGGAGCACGAACAGGTCTGGGCGGCGGCGGGGCACCCGCACGCGGTCTTCCCCACGACGTTCGAGGCCCTGGTCGAGCTGACCGGCGGCGCCCCCGTCGAGGTGGTCCGGTGACCGCGCTCCCGCCCGCACGCAAGCTGGTCGAGGCCTCCCCCGCCGAGCTGACCGCGCGGCTGCCCGAGGCGCTGGCGCTGTACGTGAACGCCATGCGCTACCCGAGGGGCACCGCCGAGCAGCGCGCCCCGATGTGGATGGCGCACATGACCCGCGAGGGCTGGCGGTGCGTGCTGGCGCTCGGCGAGGACGACGAGCTGGTCGGCCTCGGCTACGGCTACCACGGGGCGTCCGGCCAGTGGTGGCACGAGCAGGTGCGGCACGGGCTGACCCTGGTGTCCGGCCCGGCCGCGGCGCAGGAGTGGATGAGCGACTACTTCGAGCTGACCGAGCTGCACGTGCTGCCGAGCGCGCAGGGCGCCGGGATCGGCGAGGCGCTGCTGCGGGAGCTGCTGGCGGGCGTGTCGAGCCCGCGCGTGCTGCTGTCGACGCCGGAGGGCACGAGCCGGGCGTGGAAGCTCTACCGGCGGGTGGGCTTCGTGGACGTGCTGCGGCACTACCAGTTCACCGGCGACCCGCGCCCCTTCGCGGTGCTCGGCCGCGAGCTGCCCGTCGACTGACGCGCGACGGGCTCCCCCAGGCTTCCGGGGGGAGCCCGTCGCGGTCGGACTAGAACGGCGAGACGAACCCGCTGGCCGGTCGGCCGAAGCCCGCGCTCAACCCGTCGATCTTGCGCCACCGGGTGTAGGCCACCCGGTCGCCGTAGTTGCCCTCGACGGTGCGCACGTGCGTGGCCTTGAGGCCGCTGTCGTCGTACCTGACCTCCACGACCAGCCCGACGTGCGCGAACATCGACGGGTACTGGCCGAACACGACGACGTCGCCCATCTCCACGTTGCGCTCGGAGATGTCGCGCCACTTGCCGTTCTCCCGAGCCCACTTCTGCCAGTAGGTCGCCCAGTGCCCCTGGTCGAGGCCGGACGCGCCGGGCGCGGGCCGCATGGACGGCCGGTGCTCCACGCCACCGACGGTCCACGCCCAGTTCACGAACACCCCGCACCACTGCGCGGGGCGCATGACGGCGGAGTCGACCTGCTGGTAGCGCTCGGGGTACAGCTCGGGACCGCTCTCGCGCTGCCCGACCTCGGCCATCGCCTTGTCGACGATCTCCTGCCGGACCCGCCACTGCTCCAGCTCGCCCGGCGCGGCCTGCGCGGGCGCCGCGACGGCACCCAGCAGCGCGGCGGAAGCCAGCACGGCCCCCAGCGCCGCGCGGACACCCCGTCTGGACATCGTTCCCCCTCCTGACGCGCCACGGGCGGCGCGGACGCGCCCGCCGTGGACCCGCGTCACCCGGTCGACCGGGCGGTGCGGCGCGGACGTGCTCCGCGCCGCACGTTCGTGGATACCTGATGCGCGCCCGGTCACGCCAGGCCCTGAGGGGCAGACCTCAGCGAACGCGGCGCGGACGGACCCCGGCTCAGAGGGCGGCGAGCCGCTCGCGGAGCGTGTCCAGGCCCATGCAGCCCATCTCCAGCGCCTCCTGGTGGAACCGCTTGAGGTCGAACGCGGAGCCGTGCCGGGCGCGGGCGTCCTCGCGGGCGGCCAGCCACAGCCGCTCGCCGAGCTTGTACGCGGGGGCCTGGCCGGGCCAGCCGAGGTAGCGGTCGATCTCGTCGTGCACGTGCGCGGGGTCGGTGATGGTGCGGGTGAGCATGAACTCCAGGCCCAGCTCCGGCGTCCACCGCTCGCCCTCGTGGAAGCCGGTGCCCTTCGGGATCTCCAGCTCCAGGTGCATCCCGATGTCGACGATCACGCGGGCGGCGCGGAACAGGTGCGAGTCCAGCATCCCGAGCAGGTCGCCGGGGTCGCCGAGGTAGCCCAGCTCGCGCATGAGCCGCTCGGCGTACAGCGCCCAGCCCTCGCCGTGGCCGGAGATCCAGCACATCAGGCGCTGGAAGTCGTTGAGCTTCTCGGCCTGGTGGACCGCCGTGGCGATCTGCAGGTGGTGGCCGGGGACGCCCTCGTGGTAGACGGTGCTGACCTCGCGCCAGGTGGAGAACTCCTGCCGGTCGGCGGGCACGGACCACCACATGCGGCCGGGGCGGGAGAAGTCCGGGGTGGGGCTGGTGTAGTACGCGCCGACGCCGCCGCCGGGCGGGGCGATCCGGCACTCCAGGTCCATCAGCTCGTCGGGCAGGTCGAAGTGCTTGCCGCGCACGTCGGCGAGCGCCGCGTCGGACAGCCCCTGCATCCACTCCCGCAGCCCGTCCTGGCCGGTCACCCGGTAGCGCGGGTCGGCGTCGAGCACGGCGGCGGCCTCGGCGATCGTCGCGCCGGGCTTGATGCGGCCCGCGACCTCGCGCATCTCGGCCTCGATGCCGGAGAACTCCTCCCAGCCCCAGGCGTACGCCTCGGCCAGGTCGAGCTTCGCGCCGGTGAAGAAGCGGGACTTGAGCCGGTACGCCTCCTCGCCGACCGCGTCCTTGGCCGGGGCCTGGGGGGCGAGCTCGGAGCGCAGGAACTGGGCGAGGTCGGCGTACGCCTCGCCCGCCGCGCGCGCCCCGGCCTCCAGCTCGGTGCGCAGCGCCCGGTCGTCGGGGGCGGGCGCGATCAGGTCGGCGAAGAACGAGCGGCCGGTGGTGCGCCCCGACCAGGTGTCGCACTGCTCGGCGACCTTGGTGACCTGGCGCAGCGCGGCGACCCGGCCCGCGTCGGCGGAGCGGCCCAGGCCCGCGCGCAGGTTCGCGACGGCCTCGGGCAGGGCGGCGAGGCGCTTGGCGATGACCGCCCAGTCCTCGGTGGTGGCGGTGGGCATCAGGTCGAAGGTCTCGCGCAGGCCCTGCACGGGGCTGGCGATGACGTTCAGGTCGGACTGGTGGGCGCCCGCGTCGTAGAGGTCCAGGTCGACGGCGGTGCGCTCCAGGAAGACCGCCTTCGCGACGGCCTCGGAGGCGTCGGCGGGCTCGGCGGCCTCGATCTCGCGCGCGGCGCGGCGGGTCAGCTCCTCGCGGGCGGCGTGGCCCTGCGGGGAGTAGTCGGTCAGCCGGTCGTCGTGACCGGTGATGCCGCTCTGGGTGGCCATGAGCGGGTCGGCGGCTGCGTAGTCGGCGACGTAGCGGTTGCTGACCGCGTGCACACCTGCGGAGGTCGATGACATGCGTCGAACCTACCCGGAACCACCACCGGGTTATCGCACTGCGTGACCGGATTGGGGTGGACGGGTGAACGGAACCGGGGCGCAGCGGCGGCAGTGGTGGCCTTGCGTGACCGGGATGCCGAACTTGCGACCGCCCGACCGGTGGTGCGCACGGGCTCGCGCTCGCGGCTGCCGGCAGGATTGCCCCCGTGCCCAGGGCCTCCGCGCTGCTCCTGCCCGTGATCCTGCTGCTCGCGGCGTTCTCGCTGTCGGGTTGCGTGCGGTTGCACGCCGCGATGGCCCTGTCCCAGGACGACCTGGTGGCCGGGGAGATCGTCGCCGCGACCCCGCCGACCGGCGACGCCGACGCGGGCCCGCAGCTGAAGGTGCCGGACGGGCTGGCCGACCGGGTGACCACCAAGGCCTACCAGGCGGACGGCTACGCGGGCACGCAGCTGTCGTTCAGCAGGCTGACCTTCGACGAGGTCAAGGCGCTGGCGACCGCCACGAGCGCGTCGAGCAGCCGCTACCAGCTGAACTTCCGCCGCTCCGGCGAGCTGGTGACGCTGTCCGGCTCGGTGGACCTGACCTCGGTGCCCGCCGAGCGCGCGGACATCCAGGTCAAGATCAGCTTCCCCGGCGAGGTGGTGGACACCAACGGCCGCGAGGAGGAGGACGCGGTGCTGTCGTGGCACCCGAAGCCCGGCCAGGCCTCGATGCTGACGGCGACGGTCCGCTACCCCGGCCCGGACTCGCAGTCGTGGTTCCCGTGGGTGATGCTCGTGGCGGGCCTGACCGGCGGGGCGGCGCTCGTCGTGGTGGTCATGGCGGTCGTCTCGCACCGCCGCAGCCTGGTCGCCTGACCCCGGCCCGCCCGCTGTGACGGGCGCCTCTGTCACACACCCGGG
Organism: Actinosynnema pretiosum; assembly: GCF_002354875.1. GTDB lineage: Bacteria > Actinomycetota > Actinomycetes > Mycobacteriales > Pseudonocardiaceae > Actinosynnema > Actinosynnema auranticum. The sequence goes on along the minus strand of NZ_CP023445.1, from coordinate 1,525,837 downwards.
GACCTCCTCGTCCACCCGGTATGAGGATGAACTTCGGCGAGATCGCCCCCGACGCCTACAAGCTCCTGATCCAGCTCGACGGTTACGCGCGCAGGAACGTCGACCACGTGCTCATGGAGCTGGTCAAGCTGCGCGCCTCGATGCTCAACGGCTGCTCGTTCTGCGTGGACATGCACTCCAGCGACGCGATCGCCGCCGGTGAGAGCACCCAGCGGCTGTTCGCGGTCTCGGCGTGGCGCGAGTCCGGGTTCTTCAGCCCGGCCGAGCGGCTGGCGCTGGAGCTGACCGACGCGGTGACCCGGCTCGGCGAGCACGGGGTGCCGCAGGAGCTGTGGGACCGGGCCGCCGCGCAGTGGTCCGAGAGGGAGCTGGCCGACCTGCTGGTGCTGATCGTCAGCATCAACTCGCTCAACCGCCTCGGCGTCGCGCTGGACACGGGCAAGGACCGCGTGCTGGTCTGACCACCGCGTTCCGGGGCGGACCACCGCCCCGGAACGCCCGGTGTCACGCCGTGGCGCGGGCGGGCGCGAGGCCCAGGTTCGCCACGACCTCGCGGGTCGCCTTGGACCGGTTGAGCGTGTAGAAGTGCAGCCCCGGCACGCCCTCCGCCAGCAGCCGCTCCCCCATCCTGGTGACCAGCTCGACGCCCGCCCTGCGGAACCCGGCCGGGTCGCCGGTGAACGGGTCCAGCGCGCGCGCCACCGAGTCCGGCACCGGCGCGCCGGACAGCTCCACGGTCTTGGCCAGCGTCCTGGGCGTGGTCAGCGGCATCAGGCCGGGCAGCAGCGCCGCGTCGCAGCCGCGCGCCACGACCCGGTCGCGCAGCCGCAGGAAGTCGTCCGCCTCGAAGAACAGCTGGGCGATGGCGAAGTCCGCGCCCGCCCGCAGCTTGCGCACCAGGTGCTCGGTGTCGGTGTCCAGGTCGGCCGAGCGCGGGTGCCCGTACGGGAACGCCGCGACGCCCACGCAGAAGTCGCCCAGCTCCCGGCACAGCCGGACCAGCTCCTCCGCGTAGTTGAGCCCCTGCGGGTGCGCGGTCCACTCGCCGTTCGGGTCGCCGGGCGGGTCGCCGCGCAGCGCCAGGATGTTGCGCACCCCGACCGCCGCGTACCAGCCGATGACGTTGCGCAGCTCGGCCACCGAGTGGTCGACGGCGGTCAGGTGCGCCATGGGCACCAGGGTGGTCTCCTGCGCGACGCGGCCGGTGGCCCGGATGGTGCGGTCGCGGCCGGAGCCGCCCGCGCCGTAGGTGATGGACACGAAGGCCGGGTCGAGCGCCTCCAGCTCGCGGATGGCGCGCCACAGCACCTGCTCGTCCGCCGCGTCGCGCGGGGGGAAGAACTCGACGGAGAAGGCGGGGGTCTTCCCCGCGAGGCGTTCGAGCACCGACGTCATGCCGCCAAGGGTAGAGGCACGTCCACCCCCTGGACCCCCCTGCTCACCTGCTGGGAGGTGAACCCCGGTTGGCACGCGCGCGCGGCGAGAGGTGACGATAGACGCGTGGCGCTCCACCCGTTCGACCTCGACCTGGCCAAGCACGTTGACTCGGCCCTGGCCGCCTACCTCGCCGATCGCCGGGCGCTCGGCGAGCGCATGGAGCGCAGCTTCACCGAGGCGGTGGACGGGCTCACGGACTTCGTGCTCAGCGGCGGCAAGCGCGTGCGCCCCACCTTCGCGTGGTGGGGCTGGCGCGCCGCGGGCGGCGACCCGGAGCACGAGTCGGCGGGCCGCGTGCTCACCGCCGTCAGCTCGCTGGAGCTGATCCAGGCCTGCGCGCTGATCCACGACGACCTCATGGACGCCTCGGAGACCCGCAGGGGCAGGCCGACCATCCACGTCCAGTTCGCCAGGCGGCACCGGGAGAACTCCTGGCTGAGCTCGCCCGAGCAGTTCGGGCTGGCCGCCGCCGTGCTGATCGGCGACGTCGCGCTCGCCTGGGCCGACGACATGCTGTTCGCCGCGGGCCTGCCCACCGACGCGCTGCAGCGGCTCAGCCTGCCGTGGCGCGACATGCGCACCGAGATGCTCGCGGGCCAGTACCTGGACGTGCTGACCCAGGCGCGCGGCGACGCCTCGGCCGACGCCGCGCTGCGCATCGACCGGCTCAAGACGGCCGCCTACACCGTGGAGCGCCCGCTGCACATGGGCGCGGCGATCGGCGGCGGCTCGGCCGAGCTGGTCGAGGGCCTGCGCGCGTTCGGCCGGGACATCGGCGTGGCGTTCCAGCTGCGCGACGACCTGCTCGGCGTGTTCGGCGACCCGGCGGTCACCGGCAAGCCCGCGGGCGACGACCTGCGCGAGGGCAAGCGCACCCTGCTCGTGGCGCTGGGCGTCGAGCACGGCGCGGACTCGCTGGAGGGCGCGCTGGGCCGCCCCGACCTGGGCGACGCGGAGGTGGACGCGGTGCGCGAGCAGCTGGTGGCGGTCGGCGCCGTGGACGCCTGCGAGCGGCGCATCACCGAGCTGACCGAGTCGGCGCTGCGCGCGCTGGAGGCGGCCCCGGTGGCGGACCCGGCGGTGACCGAGCGGCTGGCGGGGCTGGCCGTGAGCGCGACGAAGCGGACCAGCTGAGGTGCGGCTGGTCACCGGGCGGACCGACCACGTCGTGGTGGTCGGGGCGGGGCTGGCCGGGCTCTCGGCCGCCCTGCACCTGCTGGGCGCGGGTCGCCGCGTCACGGTCGTCGAGCGCGACGCCACCCCCGGCGGTCGCGCCGGGCGGCTCGCGCTGGGCGGCTTCACCGCCGACACCGGCCCGAGCGTGCTGACCATGCCGGAGCTGGTCGAGGAGGCGTTCAACGCGGTCGGCGGGAGCATGGCCGACCGCCTGGACCTGCGGCCGGTCACCCCGGCCTACCGGGCGCGCTTCGCCGACGGCTCGGTGCTGGACGTGCACCCCGACGCCGAGGCCATGGCCGCCGAGGTGCGCCGGTTCGCCGGACCCGAGCAGGCGCGCGGGTACCTGCGGCTGCGGGCGTGGCTGACCGAGCTGCACCGGGTCGAGCGGGACGCGTTCATCGGCGCGAACTTCGACTCGCCGCTGGACCTGCTCACCCCGCAGCTGGCCCGGCTGGCGTCGCTGCGCGGGTTCGCCAGGCTCGACCCGGCGGTGGGCCGGTTCGTCACCGACGAGCGGCTGCGCCGGGTGTTCACGTTCCAGTCGCTGTACGCCGGGCTCGCGCCGCGCAAGGCCATGGCCGCCTACGCGGTGATCGCCTACATGGACGCGATCGCGGGCGTGCACCACCCGCGCGGCGGGGTGCGGGCGCTGCCCGACGCGCTGGCCGCCGCAGCCGCCGACGCGGGCGCGGACCTGCGGTTCGACACGCGCGTGGCGTGGCTGGAGCGGATCGGCGGGCGGGTCACGGCGGTGCGCACCGCGCACGGCGAGCGGATCGCCTGCGACGCGGTCGTGCTCACCCCGGACCTGCCGGTGTCCTACCGGCTGCTGGGGCACCGGCCGCGCAGGCTGCTGCCGGTGCGCTGGTCGCCGTCGGCGGTGGTGCTGCACGCGGGCACCCGCAGGCGCTGGGACGAGCTGGCCCACCACACGATCTTCTTCGGCGACGCGTGGGAGCGCACGTTCGACGAGGTCATCAACCGGGGACAGCTGATGAGCGACCCGTCGCTGCTGGTCAGCAGGCCGCCGGAGGAGGACGCGGCGACGTTCGTGCTGGCGCCCGCGCCGAACCTGCGGGCGGGCAGGATCGACTGGGAGCGGGTCGGGCCCGCCTACCGGGACGAGCTGGTGGCGGAGCTGGAGCGGCGCGGGCTGACCGGGTTCGGCGACTCGGTCGAGGTCGAGCGCCTGGTGACGCCGAAGGACTGGGCCGCGATGGGCATGGCGGCGGGCACGCCGTTCTCGGCGGCGCACACCTTCGCCCAGACCGGGCCGTTCCGGCCGAGGAACCTGGTGTCCGGGGTGGAGAACGCGGTGCTGGCGGGCTGCGGCACCACGCCGGGCGTCGGCGTGCCGCCGGTGCTGGTGTCCGGCAGGCTGGCCGCGCAGCGGATCACCGGGGTGGCCGCGCCGGTCGGCAGGCGCCCGGTGGCGGGGCTGCTGGCGCGGGTGTCCCGGCGCTGACCGCACCGCCGGGGGAGGCCGGGCCCGCTCCACCCCGGAACGGGCCCTGACCACCCCCTGCGTCCTGCGGCCCGCCGTCCGCGCGGCCGGGAGCGCCCCGGTCGCCCCTTCCGGGAGACCGGGTCTCGGGGCGGCTTCGGAGCGGTTCCAGAACGGTTCCGAAACCCCTCCCGCGCGGCGCCCGGTCGGGCGGGGGCGCGCGACCACCAGCCCGAACCGGCCCGGCCCGAGCCCCGGAACGCCCGAGCACCGCGCGCGAATACTCCGTGCGGCGCATCGTCCCACCCAGGCCGACGTGCGAAGATCCCCACCGGGCGCACGCCCGCGTCACGCGTGAGAGCCATTGCATCCCGCCTCGCGCGCGCGTTGTGCGACGATGTCCCGGCGATGGCCGCGACTCCGTCTTCCTCCCGTTCGAGCACCGCAAGCGTCGAGCCGGTGCGCTCTTCGGCGACCCCGGCGACCGAGCCGAGGGGCATCCCCGTCCGGACGATCCTGCTGGGCGTCGCGGGGGTCATGCTCGTCGCGCTCGGCGGCAGCGGCGCGGGCGCCGTGGTCAAGCGCGACCCCCTGCTGGCCGCGACCTCGCTGAGCTGGATCCGCTACGGCCACGGCCAGGACCTGGCCACCGCCGTGCTCTACCTCGGGCTCGCGCTCGTGGTGTGGTCGTGGGTCCGGCTGGGCCGGATGGTGCTGCGCGGGCACGTGGGCAGCCGCGCGGTGCTCGCCGCGGTGGGCGCCTGGACGCTGCCGCTGCTGTTCGCGCCGCCGCTGTTCAGCAAGGACATCTACAGCTACCTGGCGCAGGGCCAGCTCGCGCTCAACGGGCTCGACCCGTACCAGGTCGGGCCCGCGGTGCTCCAGAGCCCGCTGTCGGACAACGTGAGCTGGGTCTGGCAGAACACGCCCGCCCCGTACGGCCCGCTGTTCGTGCTGCTGTCCGAGGGCGTGGTGTGGCTGACCGGCGGCAGCGTGATCGGCGGCGTGGTGCTGCTGCGGCTGGTGCTGGTCGTGGGGCTGGCGCTGGTCTGCTGGTCGCTGCCCGGCCTCGCCCGGCACCTGGGCGGCAAGCCCGCCGTGGCGCTGTGGTTCGCGGCGGCCAACCCGCTGGTGCTGGTGCACCTGATCGGCGGCGCGCACAACGACATGCTGATGGTCGGCCTGATGGCCGCGGGCGTGCTGCTGGTGCTCGACGGCAGGCACGTGGCCGGGATCGTGCTGGTGACGCTGGGCGTGGCGGTCAAGGCCACGGCGGCGGTCGCGCTGCCGTTCCTGGTGCTGGTGTGGGCGGCCCGCACGGAGGGCCCCCGGCGGGCCGCGATCGGCCGGGCCATCGGGCGCGGCGTGGCGGTGTTCGCCGTGGTGTTCACCGCGACGAGCGTGATCGCGGGCCGGGACCTGGGCTGGCTGCCCGCGCTGAGCACGTCCTCGATGATCGTGAACTGGCTGTCGCTGCCCAGCGCGGTCGGCGACCTCGCGCACACCCTCGTGACGGTCTTCGTGCACCTGGACCAGGGCGTGTTCCTGACCGTGGCGCGCGGCATCGGCTCGGTGCTGCTGGTGTTCATCGCCTGGCGGCAGTGGCGGGCGGCCGAGGACGGCGGTCCGAACGCGGTGTTCCGCGCGGCCGTGACCATGCTGGCGGTGGCGCTGCTCTCCCCCGCCACGCTGCCCTGGTACTTCACCTGGCCGCTGGTGCTGGGCGCGGGCCTGGCCTGGACGGCCAGCGGCCTGACCACCGTGGCGTTCTTCTCCACCTGGCTGCTGCTGGTGACCTTCCCGAACGGCGACACCGCGCTCTACTCGTGGGGCTACCTGCTGGTCGCGGTGCTGCTGTCGGCGCTCGCGGCGGTCTCGCTGACCAAGGACGACCCGCTCCGGCTCTCGGGCAAGCCCTAGCTTGGGCCACCGGAGCGCACCGCACCGCCCGACCCCGCGAAGCGGACCGGGCGGCTCCCCGCGGGGAACCGCCCGGAGCGGGCGCGCCGTGCCCGGCGCGCCCCGGTCGACTTCGTGGTGGTGTTCCGGGCGCCCGCCGCGCGGCGCGGCGGGCCCTGGCGCGTCAGAAGGCCATGGCCTGCGCCCTGCGCTTGACCTCGCGGCCCCGGTCGCCGCGCAGCGCCTCGATCGGGCTGCCGGGCAGGGTGTCGTCCTCGGTGAACAGCCAGCGGAGCATCTCCTCGGTGGAGAAGCCGGAGTCGCGCAGCACCGTGATGGTGCCGGGGAGCCCCTTCACCACGCTTCCGGCGGCGATGAAGTCGGCGGGGACGACCAGGACGCCGTCGCGCCGCTCAGCGAGGAGCTGACCGTCGCGCAGCAACTGGTGAACACGGTTGACCGGCTGGCCGAGCCGCTCGGCGACCTCGGCCAGGCCGAGTACCTCGATCTCGGGAGCCAGCACATCAGCAGCGGCAGGAATCGCACTCACGAACGCCACGATGCCACAGCGCGGGGAGCAATGCCCTGCACCAACCGGGTGGTGGGCGTCAAAAGCCCGCCACCCACCGGAAACCCGCTGTTCGCCGGACCGTTCACCGCCCGGACGACCCGCCCCTTGACGGCAATCCCACAGCGGAGCCGCCATGATCGGGTGCGCGGGCGCGACTCACGGGTTCGGCCGGTATCTCCTCCACCGTACGATCCACCCCTGTGGAAAGGTCGTCGACTCACGTGACCGGCGGGCTGCTGGAACACCGCTACCAGATCGGCTCCCTCGTCGCCAGGGGAGGGATGTCCGCCGTCTACCGGGGCGTGGACACCCGCCTGGACCGGCCGGTGGCCATCAAGGTGATGGACTCGCGCTTCTCGGCGGACCCGTCCTTCGTCGCCCGCTTCGAGGGCGAGGCGCGCACCGCCGCGCGGCTGCACCACCCCGGCGTGGTGGCCGTGCACGACCAGGGCGTCGACGAGGACCGGGTGTTCCTCGTGATGGAACTGGTCGAGGGCGGGACGCTGCGCGACCTGCTGGTGGAGCGCGGCAGGCTGGAGCCCGCGCTCGCGCTGTCCGTGCTGGAGCGGGTGCTCGCGGCGCTGGCCGCCGCGCACCGGGCCGACCTGGTGCACCGCGACGTGAAGCCGGAGAACGTGCTGATCGGCGCGGACGGCGTCGTCAAGGTCGCCGACTTCGGGTTGGCGCGGGCGATGTCCGGGTCCGGGATCACCAGCGACAGCGTGATCATGGGCACGGTCGCCTACCTCTCGCCCGAGCAGGTCGCCACCGGCGCGGCCGACGCGCGCAGCGACGTGTACCAGGCGGGCATCGTGCTGTACGAGATGCTCACCGGCGCGCCGCCGTACGTCGGGGACAGCGCGATCTCCGTGGCGTACCGGCACGTCAACGACGTGGTGCCGCCGGTGGAGGGCGTGCCCGCCGAGGTGGCGGAGCTGGTGCGCAGGGCGACCCGCAAGGAGCCGTTCCTGCGGCCCGCGGACGCCGCCGCGTTCCTGGCCGAGGTGGAGGCCGCGCGGACGGCGCTGGGCCTGGCGGCGGTGCAGGTGCCGCTGCCGACCACGCGCGCGCCGCTGGCCGCGCCCGCGCCGTTCCCCGGCGCGCCGCCGTCGGCCGCGCAGCACGGTGCGCCGCCGCCCGCGACCTCCCAGCGGGTGCCGCTGCCGCCGTCCACCTCCCAGCAGGTCCCGCTGGCCCCTGGGGTGTCCCAGCAGGTGCCGCTGACCCCGTCGGCCTCGCAGTCGGCGCCGGTGTCGGCCTCGCAGCGGGTCCCGCTGCCGCCGTCGGCGTCGCAGCCGGCGCCGACCGGCACCCCGCCCGGCGGCGTCGCGGCGGCCGGTGCAGGCACGCCCGCGCCCGGCTTCCCGGTCCAGACCCCGCCCGGCGGCATCCCGGCGCCCGGCACCCCCGCCTCCGGCTTCCCGACCGGCACCCCGCCCGGTGGTGTGCAGATCGGCGGCGTCCAGGTCGGCGCGGACGGCTTCCCCACGAGCACCCCTCCCGGAGGTGTCCCGGCGGCGGGCACACCTGCGGGCGGCGTCCCCGTGAGCGCGGGAGCCCACGCCAAGCCCGACGCCGACGACGAGGCGACCGTGGTCGGCGGGGCCGAGGAGACCCTGCAGATCCCGCCGGTGACCGGCACGCCCGCGGGCGGGTTCGCCGAGCCGACGCTGCCGGTGGCGCGCCCCAAGCCCGGTGGCCCGACCGGTCCGCAGGGCACGATGGCGCTGGCAAGGCCGGGCGTCATGCCGTCCGCGCCGCCCGCCCCCGCGCCCAAGCCGCGCAAGCCCAAGACGCCGAAGAAGACGCCCGAGCAGGTCCTGGAGGAGGAGCGCCAGCGCAGCAAGCGGCAGTTCATCACCTGGACCTCGGTGGCCGTGGTCGCGGCCGTCCTGGCGGGCGTCATCGGCTGGTGGATGGCGGCGGGCCGGTACGCGGACGTGCCCGAGCTGGTCGGCAAGCAGGAGTCCGAGCTGTCGGCGCTGATGGGCGACGCCTCGCTGAAGTTCGTCACCGCCATGGAGGCCAGCGACACCGTGCCCAAGGGCGAGGTGCTGCGCACCGAGCCCGCGGCGGGCACCGAGCTGATGCGCGGCGACCTGGTGCGGATCACGGTGTCGCTGGGCAGGCCGGTGGTGCCGCAGCTCAAGTCGAACCTGGACGTCGCGGTCGCGCAGCAGGAGCTCAAGCTGGTCGGCCTCGAGGGCGAGGTCAACGAGGCCGAGAACGCCTACAGCGCCACCGTCCCGGTCGGCAAGGTCGTGACGCTCAAGCCCGAGCCCGGCACCCAGGTGCCGATCGGCACGAAGATCACGATCGTGCTGAGCAAGGGCCCCGAGCCCAAGCCGGTGCCGGACGTGGTGGGCAAGAGCAAGGCGGACGCGTTCGCCGAGCTGACCGCCGCGGGCTTCGAGCCGGTGGAGGGCAAGGCCGAGTTCGCCCAGGGCGTCGAGGAGGGCAAGGTCATCCGGATCACGCCCGCCGCGGGCACGAACGTGCCGGAGGGCGACAAGAAGGTCACCGTCGTGGTGTCCGGCGGCGCGGTGACCGTGCCGGAGGTCAAGGGCAAGCGGGTCAAGGACGCGCGCAAGGACCTGGAGAAGCTCGGCCTGGAGGTCGAGGTCCAGTTCAACGGCAGCGACCGCGCTCGGGTGTTCAGCCAGAGCCCCGACGCGGGCACGAAGGTCGAGAAGGGCAGCCGGGTCACCCTGGTCGGCATCTGATCCCCTGGCGAACCCGGTCCGGGCAGCCGTCAGCGCTGCCGGGGCCGGGTTCGCCGTTTCCGCGCCGGGCGCGCGACGGCGAACGCCCCGCCCCCGGCGGACCGGGAGCGGGGCGTTCGGGGTCGTTCAGGGCCGTGCAGGGCCGTGCAGGGCCGTGCAGGGGATGTCAGGAGCGGAGCATCTCCGCCACCAGGAAGGCCAGCTCCAGCGACTGCTGGGTGTTCAGGCGCGGGTCGCACGCCGTCTCGTAGCGGCCCGCCAGGTCGGTGTCCGAGATCTCCTGGGCGCCGCCCAGGCACTCGGTGACGTCCTCGCCGGTCAGCTCGATGTGGATGCCGCCGGGGTGCGTGCCGAGCCTGCGGTGCACCTCGAAGAAGCCCTGCACCTCGTCCACGATCCGGTCGAAGTGCCGGGTCTTGTAGCCGGTGGACGACTCGTGCGTGTTGCCGTGCATCGGGTCGCACTGCCAGATCACCTTGTGCCCGGAGGCGGTGACCTTCTCGACGATCGCGGGCAGCACGTCGCGCACCTTGCCGTTGCCCATGCGGCTGATCAGGGTCAGCCTGCCGGGCTGGTTGTGCGGGTCGAGGCGCTCGACGTACTCCACGGCCATCTCGGGCGTGGTGGACGGGCCGATCTTCAGGCCGATCGGGTTGGCCAGCAGCTCGGCGAACGCGATGTGCGCGCCGTCCAGCTGCCTGGTCCGCTCGCCGATCCACAGGAAGTGCGAGGACAGGTCGTACAGCTTCGGCTCGTCGCCCCTGGTGTCCAGGCGCAGCAGGGCCCGCTCGTAGTCCAGCAGCAGCGCCTCGTGCGAGGCGAAGATCTCCGTGGTGTGCAGCGAGGAGTCGTTCACGCCGCACGCCGACATGAAGCGCAGGCCCCGGTCGATCTCGGCGGCCAGCGCCTCGTACCGCTCGCCCGCGGGCGAGGTGCGCACGAAGTCCTTGTTCCAGTCGTGCAGGCGGTGCAGGTCGGCCATGCCCGCGGTGGTCATGGCGCGCAGCAGGTTCATCGCCGCGCCCGCGTTGGCGTAGGCGCGGATCATGCGGCCGGGGTCGGCGACGCGGGCCTCGGGGGTGGGCACAAGCGAGTTGACGATGTCGCCCCGGTACGACGGCAGGCCGAGGGCGTCCGTGCCGGAGGAGCGCGGCTTGGCGTACTGGCCCGCGATCCGGCCGATCTTCACGACGGGGAGGCTGGCGCCGTAGGTGAGGACCACGGCCATCTGGAGCAGGGTGCGGACGTTCGCGCGGATGTGCGGCTCGGTGTTGTCCGCGAACGTCTCCGCGCAGTCCCCGCCCTGCAGCATGAAGGCTTCGCCCCGCGCGACGGCCGCGAGGTTCTCGCGGAGCCGGTCGATCTCGGCGGGCACGGTGATGGGGGGCACGCTCTCCAGCACGGCGCGGACCCGTCGGGCGAGGTCGGCGTCCGGCCACTCGGGCTGCTGGGCGGCCGGCCTGCCGAGCGCGTCGTCCAGCCGCGAGCGGAGCTCGGGCGGGAGCGGCGGGAGCTCGGGAAGCGTGTCCACGGGCACGTCCACGGTCCAGTTCACGTGTTCAAGAGTAGGCCTTCCTAGTCCCTGGGACAGCCGTGGGTGGCCTGTGCGCGGAGCTGGGTACGGAGAACCCCCGAAGGAATGAAGAAGCGGCGCTGACCGACGTCTTCGCGGCGCGCCTGCTGGCGGTGGCCGCGGGGAACGTGCAACGGGACCCCTTGGCGCGCTGGTCGCCCGAGGTCAGCGCGCCGGGTGGCCCTGGAACGGGCGATCCCCGGCCCGCGGGACGCGGACCGGGGATCGCCGAACGGCTCGGGGGAGCCGCGGGAACTCAGCCGAAGAAGACCTCGGCCTCCTGGTACCGCTCCAGCGGCACGGTCTTCAGCTCGGCGGTCGCCTCGCTGAGCTTCACGCGCACGATGTCGGTGCCCTTGAGGGCGACCATGACGCCGAAGTCGCCGTCGGCGACCGCGTCCACCGCGTGCAGGCCGAACCGGGTGGCGAGCACGCGGTCGTAGGCGGTCGGGATGCCGCCGCGCTGGACGTGGCCCAGCACGACCGCGCGGGACTCCTTGCCGGTGCGCTGCGCGATCTCCTCCGCCAGCCAGGTGCCGACGCCGCCGAGGCGGACGTGCCCGAAGGCGTCCTTCTCGCCGGAGTGCAGCACCTCGGCGCCGCCCTGCGGGATGGCGCCCTCGGCGACCACGATGATCGGCGCGTACTGCTTCTCGAAGCGGCGCTCGACCCACGTGACGACCTGGTCCACGTCGAACTCGCGCTCGGGCACGAGGATGACGTTCGCGCCGCCTGCGAGGCCGGAGTGCAGCGCGATCCAGCCCGCGTGGCGGCCCATGACCTCCACGACGAGCGCGCGGTGGTGCGACTCGGCGGTGGTGCGCAGCCGGTCGATCGCCTCGGTGGCGATGTGCACGGCGGTGTCGAAGCCGAACGTGTAGTCGGTCGCGCCGAGGTCGTTGTCGATGGTCTTCGGGACGCCGACGACGCCGATGCCGTCGTCGGTGAGCCGCTTCGCCACGCCGAGGGTGTCCTCGCCGCCGATGGCGATCAGCGCGTCGACCCCGTGCTCCTTGAGGGTCTTGCGGATGGCCTCGACGCCGCCCTCGACCTTGTAGGGGTTGGTCCGCGAGGAGCCGAGGATGGTGCCGCCGCGGGTGAGGATGTCCTCGACGTCGGCGAGACCGATCGGCTTGGTGAGCCCCTCGATCGGCCCCTGCCACCCGTTGCGGAAGCCGAGGACGTCCCAGCCGTGGGTCTCCACGCCCTTGCGGACAACACCGCGGATCACCGCGTTGAGGCCGGGGCAGTCTCCACCGCCGGTGAGCACACCGATGCGCATCTGCTCGTCACCCATCTCTTCATCGTCGTGTCGTGGGTCACCCAAGCGTGACACGCGCTGGATCGGTGCAGCGAAGAGGGGGGTGCCTCAGCGGGCGGTGTGCCCGCGGCGCTGCCAGAGCTCCTCGATGACCTTCCACTTGACGAGGTTGTGCCTGGCGTCGGCGAGCGCGTCGTGGGCGTCCTGGGGCGGCGCGGGCAGGGCGGGCTTGCCCACGTCCTCCCACCGCTGGCGCAGGTCGCGGGTGAACCGGGGCAGGCTGCGCGGCAGCGCGGGCATGGCGCCCCACAGCTGGGCGAGGGCGACGTGGTCGTAGGCGGCGAACCACGCCCACAGCTCGACGCGGTCCCGGTTCGCCTTGGCCCCACCGAGGAATTCGAGCAGCTCAGCGCGGATGCGGGCGCGGCTCATGTAGGCCTTGCTGGAGGGCGGGGGGAGCTGGTTGAGGACGTTGTCGCGCACCCACGGCCCGGCCTTCTCCGGGTCGAACTCGGTGGAGACGGCGTAGAACTCGCGGCCTTCCTCGTCGACGACGCCGATGGAGACGAGGTCGATCGTGACCCCGTCCTCGATGAACTCACAGTCGTAGAAGAACCGCATCGGAACAGCCTAGTGATCCGGGACGGGCGCACCGCGTGCCGGGGCCGCGCGAGGGGCGCTCCGGGCGGCGCGACGCCGCCGCGGCGGGTCCCGCGGCGCGATCCGGGGCCCTGCGGCCGGTGGCCGGAAAAATGAGCTGTGCGCCACACCCAGGGGCCCGTCCGCCCCGGAACGCGGTGCTCCGGGACGGCCCCGGCGCGGTCAGCTCGCCTTGCTGTCGGGGATCCTGCCCGCGGCGGGCGGCGTGGAGGGCTTGCCCGCGGCGTCGGCCTCCTTGGCCTTGGCCGCGTAGACGTCCACGTACTCCTGGCCGGAGAGCTCCATCAGCGCGTACATGATCTCGTCGGTGACCGAGCGCAGCACGAACCGGTCGCCGGACAGGCCCGCGTACCGAGAGAAGTCCAGCGGCTTGCCGATCTTGATCTTGATGGGGTACGGCCGCCACACCTTCGACCCGATCGGGTTGGCCTTGTCGGTGCCGATCATCGCCACCGGGATCACCGGGGCGCCGGACTCCAACGCGATCCAGGCGACGCCGACCTTGCCCTTGTAGAGCCTGCCGTCGGGCGAGCGGGTGCCCTCGGGGTAGATGCCGAGCACCTTGCCGTCGCGGACGATGCGCACGCCGGTGTCGAGCGCGCCCTGCGCGGCCGAGGCGCTGGAGCGGTCGATCGGGACCTGGCCCATGCCGTGGAAGAACCAGCGCTTCAGCGTGCCCTTCAGGCCCTTGCCGGTGAAGTACTCCAGCTTGGCGGGGAACGTGACCCGCCGGGAGAGCTTCAGCGGGAGGAAGAACGAGTCCGACACGGACAGGTGGTTGCTGGCGAGGATCACCCCGCCCTCGGCGGGGATGTGCTCGGCGCCCTCGATCACCCGAGGGCGGAAGAAGAGCTGGAGCAACGGCCCGACCAAGACGTTTTTGATCAACCAGTAGAGCACTGTTGGAAGCGCCTCCTCGACAGCCGATACCCCTACCAGCGTACGGAGCGGGGGCCTCGGGGCACAACGAAGCTCGTCGGGGCCGGGTTTCGCGCAAGTCCCTCCGGTCGCCGTAATCCGCAACACCGCGAGTCCGTGCGACGATGGACCGGATACCGCAGGGGGACGCGCCGCCGCGCCCCCGACCGCGATCCGGAGGGCTGGGGGCAGTGGTGATGGACTCCCGACGCGACTCGAACGGCCCTGAGGACGTGGACGCGGCGTTCGCCGAGATCGTCGCGGGCCTGGAGCGCGACGGCGTCGGGTCGCGCTGGCCCGACGAGGCCGAGGCCAAGAGCGAGAAGTCCGAGAAGGCCGCCGAGGGCAGGGCCGAGGCCGAACCGGTGCCGCTGCGCCCGGAGGGGCAGCCGTCGGTGGTCGCCGAGGAGGACCCGGAGGACCACTACGTCCCGCCGGAGCCGCCGCCGCTGCCGACGTTGCGCAAGGGGACGGTCGCGGCGCTCGTGCTGATCGCGGTGGGCGTGGTGCTGCTCGTGGCGCCGGGGCTGTTCGGCCTGACCACGCAGTACGGGGCGCCGCTGGCGCTGGTGGTGCTGTGCTCGGGCGTGGCGCTGCTGATCATGCGCATCCGCAACGGGCCGCCGCCGGACTCCGGGTGGGACGACGGGGCGCAGCTCTGAGGTCCGCGCGGGGTCTCCGAGGTCCGCGCGGGGTCGGGGCTCGCGCGGGGTCAGGGCTCGCGCGGCGGTGACGGCGCGCCGACCAGCACCCGCACGGTGAAGCCGTCCGGGGCCCAGGTGAGGGCGACATCGCGGCAGGTGCGGTGGGTGAGCCACAGGCCGAGCCCGGCGGTGGAGCTGCCCTCGGTGGGGACGATGCCGACCAGCCGGTTCGGCGGCCCCTGCCCCCGGTCGGTGACCACGACCAGGACCCGCTCGCGGTCGGCCCACACGCGCAGGCGGACCGGGGCGCGGCCGTGGCTGAGCCCGTTGGTGACCGCCTCGCTGGCCGCGTAGACGACGTCGTCGTGCTCGTCCTCGGTGAGCGCGGTGGCCGCGGTGGCCCGCTCGACCGCCCGGCGCGCCTCGGCCGGGGTGGGGTCGAGGGCGTCCACGAGGGGCGGGGCGGCTTCGAGCGGGTGCGGCGGGTCGCCCGCCACGACGGCGCCGGGCGCGTGACCGGGGTTGGGCACGCGCTCGCCGTCCGGGCGGAGCAGGCCGGGGTGCGCGCGCAGGACGTCGGTCACCACCCGGTCGGGGGTGACGCGCAGGTCGTAGGGGCAGAGCACGCGCACGGGCGCGTCGGCGAACACCTCGGTGACCGCGAGCTCGAACCGGGCCCACCAGTCCCAGCTCGCCCCGGCGCGGGGAGAGGGCGCGCCGCCGACCACCCGAACCCGCTCCGCGCCGCCGCGCAGGAGCTCGTCGACCCTGCGGCGCAGCACGAGGAGGGCCTCGGCGGGGCGCGGGTCGAGGGGGAGGTCGAGCAGGCCGGGGGCGGGGGTCGCGAGGCGGGAGCGCAGCAGGTCGGCGCGCTCGGGGGCGCAGGCGAGCAGGACCGGCTCGCCGAGGGCGAGGCCCTCGGCCGCGAACGAGCCCGCGGAGGCGAGCAGGTCGGGGTGGGAGGAGCAGAGGACGGTCTCGTGGCCGGTGCCGGGATCGTCACGGGGGCTCGGGGCCGGTACCGGCGCGGTGGCAGCGCGGGGTCCGGGCGCGGCGGTGGAGACGGCACTCGGCGCAGCGGCGGGGCGGGAGCCGGGCGCGGGCTCGGGAACGGCCTGGTAGCGGGGCCGCCCACCGCGCTCGGGGGCGACCGCCTGCCCTCGAACGGGGTCGTCGGCACCGAAGTCGCGCACGGGGTGGATCGTACGTGGATCAGCGGGGGCGGCGCCGCGCCGGAACGATCCGCCCGCCGCGATGCCGTGATCCCGGCGAACGATCGTGAGAGCGCTCCCACCAGCCGGGGAACCGGCCCGCGATCCGCGGGGGGCGGGCCCGGAAGGAGCCGGGCGGTCCACCGCGCGCCCGCAACGGCAGACCGGGGGCGGTGGGGACAACCGGGTGGGAGCGGCCGGGCGGGCGGCGCTACCAGCCGGCGGCGTCAGCAGGGGCTGCCCGCCTGCGCTGCCCGCCGGAGAACCGCCCCGCGCCCGCAAAACCATCCCGCATCCGCAGAGCCACCCCACGCCCACAGAGCCACCCCACGCCCGCAGAACCATCCCGCGTCCGCAGAACCGCCCCGCACCCCTCAGCCCAGCCGCCCTCCGGGCGACTGCGCCGCGCCCACCACCAGGTCCCTGGCCAGGGTCGCGACCCCGACCAGCCCGGCGTCGTCGCCCAGCTGCGCGGTCCGGATGCGGGCCAGGGGGCGGTGGCCCGAGCCGGTCACCACGGACGCGTAGTGCTCGCGCGCGTCGTCCAGGAACAGGGTCGCCGACTCGGACACGCCGCCGCCGACCACGACCACCTCCGGGTCGTACACGTCCGCGACCAGCGCCAACCCCTCTCCCAGCCACCTGGCCAGGTCGGCGACCGCGCGCTGCGCCAGCGGGTCGCCGTCGCGGGCCGCGCCCGCCACCCGCCTCCCGGTGATCGCCCGCGCGTCCCCGCGCGCCTCCCGCGCCAGCACCGTCGACACGCCGGGGTGCTTCGCGAGCAGCTCCACGGCCGTCGAGCTCAGCGCGGTGCCGCTGCAGTACCGCTCCCAGCACCCGTTCTTGCCGCACGGGCACGGCCTGCCGTCCGGCACCAGCCGCAGGTGCCCCAGCTCGGGGGCCACGCCGTGGGCGCCCCGGAACACCTCGCCGTCGATCAGCAGCGCCCCGCCGATGCCGGTGCCCACGGCGACCAGCACCGCCACGCCCGCGCCGCGCGCCGCGCCGAACCGGTGCTCGGCCAGCGCCGCCGCGTTCGCGTCGTGCTCCAGCACCACCGGCATCCCGACCCGCTCCGAGATCCGCTCGGCCACGGGCGCGTGCCGCCACGCCAGGTGCGGCGCGAACATCACCGTGCGCCGGTCCGAGGCCACGAACCCGGCGACCGCGAGCCCGACCGCGGCGACCTCGTGCCGCTCGGCCAGCTCGTGCACCGCCCCGCCGATGGCCTCCTCCAGCGCCCGCTCGTCGCCGGGCGTGGCGGTGCGCGTGGTGTCGAGCACCGCGCCGTCCGCGTCCACGACCCCGGCGCGCACGCTCGTCCCGCCGACGTCGATCCCGATCGTCAGCACGGCTTGCGCACCACGGGAACGCGCTGCACGCGCGGACGCGCCACGCGCTCCTCGGCGGGCCCCGCGCCGTCCGGTCCGGCCGGATCGGGCCCGGCCGGATCGGGCCCGGCGCCGAACGGGCCACCGGCACCGCCCGCGGCCCCGCCCCGCCCCGCCTTCGCGTCCGCCTCGACCAGCGCCGCCCGCAGCACCGCGATCAGCCCGGCCACGTGCTCCGCCGCCCTGGACGCCAGCTGCGACCGGTCGCCGCGCGCCAGCGCCACCGCGTTGCACAGCGGGCACCACCCGCACGCCGCCGGGTCGTGCCCGTCCTCGGCCGCCGCGACGCGGTGCAGCCACGGCTCCGCCCGCTCGGCCGCCGCGTCCAGCAGCAGCCGCAACTCCTCGACCAGCTTGGCATCGGCCACGCCGCTCACCGCATCCACAGCTCGGGGTCGGGGCGGAACCGCACCGCCAACCCGCAGTCGTCCAGTTCGGCCCCGGTCACCAGGCACCGCTTGAGCAGCGGCGGCAGCGGGACCAGCCTGCGCCTGCCGTCCAGGGTCACGGCCAGCTCGTCGCCGACCCGCGCGAGGTCCACGTCGGACTCGCCGACCGCCAGCGCCAGTCGCAGCACGTACTCGTCACCGTCCCGCTCCACCGAGGTCAGCGCCCCCGACCCGCCGGGTCCCCCGACCGGGTCCTCGTCCCCGTACAGCCCGCGCGCCACCTCCAGCAGCGCCGGGACGCCCACCGGCTCGGCGGCCCGGTGCTCGACCGCGCGCACCCCGCCGAGGTCGGCCAGGTCCGCGAGCACCGCGTCCTGCTCGGCGCGCCGCGTCCGCAGCCAGGTGGCCGCGGCGCCGCTCTCGTCCGCCCCGACGGCGGGCACGAGCCGGTTCGCCACCAGGCCGGACACCCGCACGCCCTGCAGCGCGAGCGCCGCCACCGTGCGCCGCGTCTCGGCCGCGACCACCCGCTCCGGGGTGAGCACGAGCCGCACGGCCGTGTCGTCCGAGGTCAGCATCCCCCGCAGCGCGTCGAGCCGCTCGGCGAGCCGGGACAGCGCGTCGGCGGTGGCGTCCCAGCGGTCGACCGCGCCGCTCCCGGCGGCCCCGGCCAGCAGGCCGCGCACCACCCTGCGGTGGGTCGGGAACAGCCGCTCCAGGTAGCCGGCGAACGCCTCGGGCAGCGCGAGCAGCCGCAGGGTCTCGGCGGTGGGCCCGCAGTCGACGACCACGACCTCCCACGGCCCGCCCGCGGCCAGCCTGCGCACCTCGCCGAGCGCGAGCAGCTCCTCCACGCCGGGCAGCGCGGTCAGCTCCTCGGCGTCCAGCTCGTCCACCCCGGCCCCGGCCAGGACGGTGCGCAGGTGCCCGCGCAGCTCGGTCCAGGCGTCGTCGACGAGGGCGCGCGGGTCGACCTGGGCGGCGTGCAGCCCGGTCAGCCCGTCCGGGTCCACCTCGGTCGGCGCGGCGCCCAGGCGCACGCCGAAGGCGTCGCCGAGCGAGTGGGCCGGGTCGGTGGACACGACGAGCGCCTTGCGCCCGCTCTCGGCGAGCCGGGCGGCGGTCGCGGCGGCCAGGGTGGTCTTGCCGACCCCGCCCTTGCCGGTGAACAGCAGCAGTGCGGCGCTCATCCAGCGCTTTCCACGCGGCGCTTGAGCTCCTTGAGCGCGGTGTCCATGATGACCTTCTCGGCCTTGCGGCGGAACAGGCCGATCATCGGCACGACGAGCTGCACCGAGAGCGTGTAGGTGACCTGGACGCCCGCGCCGGTCGGGGTCAGCTCGTAGCTGCCCTCCTGCGCCTTCTGCATGGTGCCCTTGAGCAGGGTCCAGGACACGCCGGTGGGCCGCCAGGTGTAGCCGAGCACGTAGTCGTCCTTGATGGGCCCCTGGTCGATCGCGAACTCGACCTCGGTGGCCCGGCCGTCGTCGTCCCGCTTCAGCACCTCGGTCTGCTTCACCCCGTTCGCCCACTCCGGGTAGGAGTCGAAGTCGGCGATCACCGCGAGGATCTGCTCGGGGGCAGCGTCGATCACGATGGACTGGGTGGACTCGTCGGCCATGTCGCGCAGGCTACCCGGTGCGCCGGGTCACCAAGCCAGCACGTGCGGCGTTCCGGTCCGCCGGAAGTGCCCGACGTTGACGCACTCGGTCGGGCCGATGCGGGTGCGCCTGGTCATCGGCTGGTGGATGTGCCCGAACACCGACCAGCGGGGGCGCAGCCGGTGGATCGCGTCCAGCACGGCCGTCGACCCCTGCTCGGCGCGCCGGGCCACCACGTCGTAGGTCAGCTCGGCCACGGCGGGCGGCACGTGCGTGCACAGCACGTCGACCTCGCCCAGGCCCGCGAGCACGCCGGTCAGCTCGGCGTCGGTGCGCAGGTAGGCCCGCCACGCGGCGCCGGGCGTGCGGCGGACGTTCGGCGCGATCACCGCGCCGCCCGCGAACCCGAACCGCAGCCCGCCGATCTCGGCGCTCTCGCCGTCGAGCACGTGCACGCCCTCGCGGGCGAACTCCGGCCACAGCTCGGGGCTGTCCACGTTGCCCGGCGTGGCGTAGGTCGGCGCGGTCATGGCCCCGAACAGCCGGGTGTACTGCTCGTGCACCGCTTCCCTGACCACGGCCGCCGCGTCGTCCAGGCCCGCCCACAGCGTCCGCAGGAAGGCGCCCGCCTCCGGGCCCATGCGCCCGCGCCGCAGCCGGGCGAACTCGGCGACCTTGTCCGGCCCGAACACCCGGCCGAGGATGCCGCCGGAGTGGTCGTAGTAGTCGACGAAGTCGATCAGGTCGCCGAGGACGACCAGCGCGTCCGCCCCGTCACCGGCGCGGGCCAGCGCTTCGGAGTTGCCGTGGACGTCCGACACCACGTGTACGCGCACGGGGGGAGAATCTACGGCAGGACCGGGGCGACCCCCGGCTCCCGACCGGCCTCCAGGGCCAGCTTCAGGCCCAGCGACACGCCCTTCGCGTCGAGCTGGCGGCGGCGCAGCTCCCTGCGCACCCGCCTGGCCGGGGCCTCCTCGGGCAGGTCGGCCCGCAGGAAGTAGTGCAGGAGGGTCCCGTCCATGACCGGTTCGAGCCAGACCTCCATGGTCCCGACGAGCGCGCCGCCGACCGTCCAGCGCAGCCCCTGCGCCCCCCGGTCGAGGTAGACCGAGAGAATGAGGTCGGGCCAGTGCCGCGCCCACGACTCGGGCGTGGCGAAGGCCTCCGCCACGGTCTCGGGGGGAACAGCCAGGAAGGTCTCGTCCACGACGTCCACGCTCGGCACGGCCGCGAGCGTGCCACGAGATGGCCACGAACCAGCGCACCGGCCTGGTGTATCGCCGGAATCACAGGTTAAGTTCCGTGTCCGGTCGAACGAGTCGGACAAATCGAAGTCGAAAGTCACGGAGGCAACGTGCGCGAGTTCAGCGTTCCCGCTACCGCGTCGGTGGCGCCTGAGGACAACCTCACCGACATGGTGTGGGCGAACGCGGAGCGCTTCGGCAACGCGGTCAGCTTCCGCAGGCGCGTGGACGGAACGTGGGTCGACGTGACCTCGCGTGACTTCGCCGCGCAGGTGCTGGCGGTCGCCAAGGGCATGGTCTCCGCCGGGATCGAGCCGGGTGACCGGGTCGGGCTGATGTCGAAGACCAGCTACGAGTGGACCCTGCTCGACCAGGCGATCTGGCACGCGGGCGCCGTGGTGGTGCCGATCTACGAGACCTCCTCCGCGGAGCAGGTCGAGTGGATCCTGTCGAACTCCGGCGCGAAGGCCGTGTTCGTCGAGACGGGCGCCCACCGCGCGCTGCTGGAGCCGCTCGCGCCCGACCTGCCGGAGCTGCGGCACGTCTGGCAGCTGGAGTCCGGCTCGGGCTCGGCGGGCGGCGCGGTGGACGAGCTGACCGCGCTGGGGGCCGAGGTGTCCGACGAGGACGCCCACGCCCGGCGTCGGGTCGCGGGCGCGGACGACGTCGCGACGATCGTGTACACCTCGGGCACCACGGGCAAGCCCAAGGGCTGCGAGCTGACCCACCGCAACCTCCTCTCGGAGATCCGCGAGGCGGTCACGCTGATGCCGCACCTGCTGCAGGCGGGCAACACGCTGCTGGTGTTCCTGCCGCTCGCGCACATCCTCGCCCGCGTGCTGGCCCTGTGCGCCCTGTACACGCGGGTCACCGTCGGCCACACCCAGGACGTGCGCAAGCTCGTCGAGGACCTGGGCACGTTCCGCCCGACGTTCGTCGTCGCGGTGCCGCGCGTGTTCGAGAAGGTCTACAACGGGGCCAAGCAGAAGGCCGAGGCCGAGGGCAAGGGCAAGATCTTCGCGATCGCGGAGGCGACCGCCGTCGAGTACAGCCGCGCGGAGGCGGCGGGCGGTCCCGGCCTGCTGCTCAAGGTCAAGCACGCGGTGTTCGACAAGCTCGTGTACCGCAGGCTCAAGGCGGCGCTGGGCGGCCGGTGCATCGCCGCGGTGTCCGGCGGCGCGCCGCTGGGCGAGCGGCTGGCGCACTTCTTCCGGGGCATCGGCGTGCCGGTCATGGAGGGCTACGGCCTGACCGAGACCACGGCGGCGGCGTGCCTGAACACGGCGACGGCGGTCCGGGTCGGCACGGTCGGCAAGCCGGTGGGCGGCACCTCGGTGCGCATCGGCGAGGACGGCGAGGTGCTGATCAAGGGCGACGTGGTGTTCCGGAGCTACTGGAACAACCCGAAGGCCACCGAGGAGGCGCTGGAGGACGGCTGGTTCCACACCGGCGACATCGGCGAGCTGGACGCCGACGGCTTCCTGAAGATCACCGGCCGGAAGAAGGAGATCATCGTCACCGCCGGTGGCAAGAACGTCTCCCCGGCCGTGCTGGAGGACCGGCTGCGGGCGCACCCGCTGATCAGCCAGTGCATGGTGATCGGCGACGCGCAGCCGTTCATCGGCGCGCTGATCACGATCGACCCGGAGTTCTTCCCGTCCTGGCTGGAGCGCAACAACCGGCCCGCGGGGACCAAGGTCGCGGACGTGGTCGAGGACGAGCAGCTGCTCAAGGAGATCCAGGCTGCGGTGGACGACGCGAACCTGGCGGTGTCCAAGGCGGAGTCGATCAAGAAGTTCCGCGTGCTGCCGGTGGACTTCACCGAGGCAGGCGGCGAGATGACGCCGAGCATGAAGCTGCGCCGGTCGGTCGTGGCGAACACCTACAAGGCCGACATCGAGGCGATCTACTCCCGCTAGCGCGCCGGGGGCGGAACAGACGGTTGGCCCACACCGCGGTGTGGGCCAACCGACCCCCAGTGATCGCATGGAGCGAGAGTTCCCGTCCCGCCGCTCGCGGCGGGACGGGACCAGTCTGCCGGGTGGTTCTGTCGTATCGCTGTCGCGCCGAGGTCCGGGGCCGCGTCGACGGCCCTGACCTGCGGTCGCGCCCCGGTCAGCCCGCGATGAGCGAGCCGAGCCGGGCGGCCATGTCGTCCCAGCGCCACCGGTCGGAGACCCACTCGCGGCCCGCCTGCCCCAGCTTCGCGGCCAGTCCCGGATCGGCCAGCAGCGCCGCCGTCGCCTCGGCCACCGCGCGCACCTCGCGGCCGTCGACGACGTGCCCGGTCACGCCGTCGCGCACGGTCTCCGGCGCACCGCCGGAGCGGCCCGCCACCACCGGCAGGCCGGTGGCCGAGGCCTCCAGGTAGACGATGCCGAGGCCCTCCACGTCCAGCCCGCGCCCGCGCGTGCGGCACGGCATCGCGAACACGTCGCCCGCGTTGTAGTGCGCGGGCAGCTCCGACCAGGGCACCGACCCGGTCAGCACCACGTCGTCCGCGACCCCGCTCTCGCGGGCCAGCCGCTCCAGCGCGCCCCGGTGCGGTCCGCCGCCCACCAGCAGCAGCGCGGCGCCCGGCACCCGGCGGCGAATCTCCGGCAGCGCCCTGACCAGCACGTCCTGCCCCTTGCGCGGCACCAGCCTGGACACGCACACCACCACCGGGCGGTCGCCGAGGCGGTAACGGGCGCGCAGCTCGGCGCGGGCGGCCGGGTCGGGCGCGAAGACGGAGGTGTCCACGCCGGGCGGCAGGTGCTCCAGCGCGGCGTCCGGGCCGAACGCGGCGGCGAAGCGGGAGCGGGTGTAGCGGCTGACGAACGTGACGACGTCCGAGGTGGAGCCGATGCGGCGCAGGGCCTGGCGGGCGCCGGGGAGCATGGACCAGCCGACCTCGTGCCCGTGCGTGGAGGCCACGACCCGCCGCGCGCCCGCCTTGCGCAGGGCCGGGCCGAGCAGCGCCAGCGGGGCGGCGGCGCCGAACCAGACGGAGTCGCAGCGCTCGGCCCGCAGCACGTCGGCGGCGCGGCGCAGGACGTCCGGGGTGGGGAGCATGAGGCTCGTGGGGTGGCGGACGACCGGGAAGGGCTGGGCGGCGTCGAACTCGGGGTGCGAACCGGAGGGCGAGTCCCAGGACGGGGCGTAGACGACCACGTCGGGCAGGCGGGTGACGAGCTCGTGCAGGTAGCCCTGGATGCCTCCGGGGCGCGGCGGGAAGTCGTTGGTCACCAGGAGGGTTCGCGGCACCGCCGCACCGTACCTGGCGGTGGGGGGAGGGCGGGGTGGGCGGGCGCGGGGACGGGGGTGGCGGGTGAATCCACGGCGGGCGGGGCGCGGCGGGTAGGAGGTGCGGCAAACAGGGGACGCGGCAGGCAGGGGGTGCAGCAGACAGCGGGCGCGGCAGGCAGGGCAGGCGCGACGGGCGGGGGTGTTGCGGACGGGCGGGGGTGCTGCGGGCAGGGGTGCTGCGGGTGCGGCAGGGCAGGCGGGCGCGGCGGGCAGGGGCGTGGCGGATCGGTCCTCGGCGTGCGGGCGCTCGCCGACCGGGGCGGGGTTCAGGGGGTGAACGTCGTGGTCAGGAACCCGCGCCAGGCGGCCAGCTGCTCGGTCAGGCCCGCGCCGGTGGTGGCGCGCAGGGCGGCGTCCAGGTCGGCCGCGGCGGCCGGGCCCAGCGCGGTCAGGCGGTCGTGCAGCGCGAGCAGGGCGGGTTCCCCGTGCGCCTGGGCCAGGTGCTCGGCGAACGACCACGCCTCCTGGTAGGCCAGGTCGATCCCGGCGCCCCGGAAGTCCGCGTCGGACGGCAGCGCGGACGGCGGGTCGCCCGCGCGCACGCGGGCCGCCAGCGCGGGCGCGACCTGGTCGGCGGGCAGACCGCTGCCCCGGTAGCCGACGTGGTCCGCGAAGCCCTCCAGCAGCCACATCGGCGCGCCGTCCACGACCGAGGCCCGCGTCGCCACGTGCGTGATCTCGTGCCGCAGGAGGACCCGGAACTGGACGTCCGGCAGCGGGGCCACGACCGCCGGGTTCAGCACCACCCGCTGGCCGGTGGGCGCCCGTCCCGGCACGACCGGGTCGGACACAGCCACGGCGGCCAGCCCCCCGCCCGCGAAGCCGTCGCCGACCAGCGCGCGCAGCTCAGCGTCACCGGAGGGGACGAGCACCGCCACCCGCCCGCTCCACCTCGGCCCCAGGACCTCGGTGACCGCGTCCACGGCGTCGTCCAGCTCCGCCAGCGCCCGCGCGGCCTGGGCCTCGCCTCCGGGGTGCGCCAGGACCAGCCCGCCGCGCGCCGTTCCCGCGCGCACGGGCCCGAAGTCCCAGGGGCCGCGCCACGTGGTGCGGCCCGGCGCGGTGTCCGAGGTCAGGAGCCAGCGGTCGCCCCGGCGGCTGAACAGGTAGCCGAGCGGCTTCTCCCCCGCGCGCTCGTCCACACCGGACAACCGGTGCGACAGCAGGACGGTCAGGGCGCGCTCGTCCCCGCCGGACTCGTCACCGCCGCGCTCGTCCCGGCCGGGCTCGTCACCACCCGGCTCATCCCCGCTGGACTCGTCACCCGCGGCTCCGCCAGCCCCGGCCACCCGGTAGGACCACTCGGCGAGGGGCACCCCGCCCAGCGCGGCGAACAGCCCGCGCTGGGCGGCCAGGAACGCGGGATCGGCCTCGGGGTCCAGGTCCGCGGTGAACGCCGCCTCGTCGCGCTCCAGCACGGCCCGCGCCCTGCGGTCCAGGAGCGCGCGCACGGCCTCCCCCGCGGGCGCGTCCTCCCCGGCGGGCGCGGCCCCGTGGCGCAGGACGGCCACCAGCCCGGCCGCCAGCGCCAGCGCGGCCAGGACCGCCAGGGCGGTCCGCGCGCGGCTCACCGGGCCGCTCCGGCGGCGGTCGAGGGCACCCGGACAGTGAACCCCACCCCCGGAACGCGCCTCGGCGGGGCCGCTCCGCTCCCGGAACGACCCCGCCGAGGGGGAGCAGCCCGCAGGCCCGTCAGCCGATCCGGCGGATCGCGTAGATCGAGCCGGGGTTGTTGAACGGCACGACCTTCACCGGCACGCCGTCGGTGGACGCGTGCACCACCTGGCTGTTGCTCACCGCCATGCCCACGTGCATCCCGCCGTTGTAGACGACGATGTCGCCCGCCTGGGCCTCGGCGCGGGTCACCGCGCGGCCGACCCCGGCCTGCCCCTGGCTGGTGCGGGGGATCGACACGCCCGCGCTCGCGTACGCCTTCATGACCAGGCCGGAGCAGTCCCACACGTTCGGGCCCGTCGCGCCGTACTGGTACATGTCGCCGATCTGGGCCATGGCGAACTGCAGCGCGGCGCCCGCGGCGCCCGCCGGGTAGTCCACGTTGGTCGGCACGCTGCCGACGCTGCCCAGGTTGGTGCGCTCGGCGGTGGTCAGCCGGTTGAGCTGCGCCTTGACCTCGGTGCGCTGCTTGTCGAGGTCGTCCTTGCGCTTGCGCACGTCGTCGGCGATCTTCTTCGCCTCGTCCGTCGCGGCCTGCGCGCGCTTCTCGGCCTCGGAGGCGGTGTCGCGCGCCGTGTCGGCGGCCTGGACGGCCCCGGACAGCTCCTCCAGCGCCTCGCCGTTGTCCATGGCCAGGACGCCCAGCGCGGACATGCGGTTGAGGAAGTCCTGCTGCGAGTCGCTGACCAGCAGCGCGGACAGCTGGTTGAACCGCGCGCCCTCGAAGGAGGCCTCGGTGAGCCGGTCGACCCGGCTGCGGAACTTCTCCTCGTCGGCGCGGGCCGCGTCACCGGCCTTGGTCGCGGTGTCGACCTCGCCCTTGGCCTTGTCCAGCTCGGCCTGGTTGTTCTTCTGCTGCTCCTCGGCGCGGAGCAGCTCCTCGTTGAGCTTGGTGGCCTGCTCGCCCAGCTCGTTGTACTTCTTCAACGCGTCGGAGGCGGTGGCGGGCTGGGCCCCGGCCGAGACCGGCGTGATGCCCACAGCCGCCACGGCCACCGCCGTGGCGGCCATTACCCCACGCACACCGCGCTTGAGTCGTTGCGACGCCACTCTCGCCAGAGTCTCCTGTCGTGTGAACCGCCCCCGGTCCCCGCTCAGCGCGGACGCGGCGCAGCCCCTGGCGGCACCAAAACGAGGTGGAGGGGCGTGCGCGACTCGGCTCCCCGACAGCGCCGATCCGGCGGTGACCCGCGTCGCCTGCCACGTCGGCAGGCGGTCCTCCGCGAGGTCCCGGCTAGGTTATGAGAGCGAGGTGCCCGCGTCCACCGTTGCCCGGCGAGTAATCGCGACTGGATCGATGACGGATCGGCTCACCTGGTCGGGTGACGCGGGACACCCCGGACTAAGAGCTTGGTCACACTCCGCGCGGTCACCCTGCGCAACCCCCGAACGGTCACCCTCCGCCGACGAACCCCGGTCACAGCCGGTCGCCACTCCCCCGAACGGGGGTCAGACGCGGCCGAGGCGGGCGAGCAGCACGGCGGACGGGACGGGGTGCGCGCCGCGCCTGCGCACCGAGTCGGCGACGGCCCGGTCGGAGGTCACCACGACCACCGGCCTGCCCTCGGGCTCGGCGGTGACCAGCGCCCGGATGACGTCGTCGGCCAGCACGCCGGGGTCGCTGAACAGCACCCGCACCCCGCGCGGCGCGGCGGCGGGCACGGCGACCACGCCCGCGCCGTCGAACACCAGGGTCACCTCGGCCCCGGTGCGCGCGGCCAGCACCGCGAGCTGGTGCACCAGCCGGTCCCGCTGGTCGGCGAGCGCCAGCTCCGGGTAGCCGGTCTTGGTGACGTTGTAGCCGTCGACGATCAGGTGCACGGCGGGCAGCGCCAGCAGCCGGTCCAGCGCGGCCGGGTCCTCGACCCGGTTGACCGAGCCCTGCCCCGCGCTCGCCCCGCGCACCATGTCCGCCGGGCGCGGCCCGGTGCCGCCGCCCAGCGCGAGCTCCCGGCGCAGCCCGCTGACCGCGCCGTCCAGGGTGTCCACGAGCAGCGCCAGCCGCACCTCGTCGGCCTGCCGCGCCTCCCGCGCCGACTGGCGGGCCACCTCGGCGTCGGCGACCGCGCGCCGCGCCCTGACCCGCTCGGCCTCGGCGCGCTCGCGCTCCCGGTCCCGCTCGGCGATCAGCTTGCCGACCTCGACGTCCACCTCGGAGCGCACCCGCAGCGCCTCCTGGGCGGCGGCCTCGGCCCGGTCCTTGGCCTCGCGGAGCTTGACGCCCTGCTCCCGCAGCCGCTTGCGCAGCCGCTCCAGCTCGGCGTCCGCCTCCAGGCGCACCTGGCGCGCCACGCCACCGGCCTCGACCTGGTCGGCGCGCAGCCGCTCCAGCTCGGCCTCCAGCCGCTCCAGGCGCGCCACCGCGCTGTCCCGCTCGGCCCGCAGGGCGGCGTCGGCCGCGCGGCGCGCCACCAGCTCCACCAGGTGCCCCGCGCCGTCCTCGCCCAGCAGCAGCGCGGCGGCCCCGGCGGTGACCGGGTCGGGCGCGGTGTGCTCCAGCGCGGACGGCCGGTTGCGCCGCACCCAGTCCACGACGGCGGTGCGGAAGCCCGCCGACGAGCGCAGCGCGCCGATCAGCGCGGGCGCGCCCAGCCTGGCGCGCTTGGCGGGCGCGAACCTGGCGACGGCGCGCAGCGACTGCGGCACGTCCACCTTGGGCAGCTCGCCCAGCGCGTCGGCGCTCAGCTCGGAGAGCCTGGCGCGCAGCGGGTCGGGCAGCGCCGTCCAGTCCACGTCGGACTCGGCGGCGGACTCCGCGACGGTCTTGGCGTCGGACTCCTCGGCGGACCCGGCGTCGGACTCCCCGGCGTCGGGCTCCCCGGCGTCGACCCCGGAGCCCGGCTCCGCACCGGACTCCTGCACCGGCGCCCCGCCCGACTCCCCGCCCGACTCCACAGCGGACTCGACGAGCGGCTCCGGCTCACCGTCGCCCCGCTCGTCGTCCTCGTCCGCTGCCGTGATCGGGTCCCGCACCCGTACAGGCTACGGCGCGCGGGCACCCGTCACCGACCACCTCCACCACCGGATTGTCGGTGTCCGGGGTTACCGTGCCCGGAATGCCGACCACGCCGCCCGCGCAGCTGTCGTTCGACGAGCTGGGCACCCCGCTGCGGGAGACCACGTTCGTCGTCTTCGACCTGGAGACGACCGGTCCGCGCGCGGCCGAGGACGGCATCACCGAGATCGGCGCGGTGAAGGTGCGCGGCGGTCGGGTGATCGGCGAGTTCGGCACGCTCGTCGACCCGGAGCGCGGCATCCCGCCGCAGATCGTCGCGCTGACCGGCATCACCCAGAACATGGTGACCGGCGCGCCCGTGCTCGCCTCGGTGCTGCCCGCGTTCCTGGAGTTCGCCGAGGGCGCGGTGCTGGTCGCGCACAACTCCGGGTTCGACGTCGGCTTCATGAAGGCCGCCTGCGAGCGGCACGGCTACGCCTGGCCCAAGCCTCCGGTGGTGTGCACGGTCAAGCTGGCCAGGCGGGTGCTCAGCCGCGAGGAGGCGCCCAGCTGCAAGCTGTCCGCGCTGTCCGCCCTGTTCGGGGTGCCCGAGGCGCCGAACCACCGGGCGCTGGTCGACGCGCGCGCCACCGTGGAGGTGCTGCACCGGCTGCTGGAGCGGGTCGGGTCGGTGGGCGTGCACTCGCTGGAGGAGCTGCTGGCGTACCTGCCGGACGTGAGCCCGCAGCAGCGGCGCAAGCGCTCGCTGGCCGCCGACCTGCCGTCCGCGCCGGGCGTGTACCTGTTCCGGGGTCCGAGCGAGGAGGTGCTGTACGTCGGCACGGCCTCGGACCTGCGCAGGCGGGTGCGGCAGTACTTCACCGCCTCCGAGACCCGGCACCGGCTGCGCGAGATGGTGGCGCTGGCGGTGCGGGTGGACTGGGTGGAGTGCGCGCACCCGCTGGAGGCGCAGGTGCGGGAGCTGCGGCTGATCGCCGCGCACCGGCCCGCCTACAACCGCCGGTCGAAGAACACCGCGTCGTGGTGGCTGGCGCTGACCGACGAGGCGTTCCCGAGGCTCTCGGTGGTGCGGACGGCCCGCGAGGGCGCGCTGGGGCCGTTCCCGACCAGGCGGGCGGCGGACGCGGCGGCGGAGGCGCTGCTGGAGGCCGTGCCGCTGCGGGCGTGCGCCCAGCGCATCCCGGCGCGCGGGGCGTCCGGAACGCCGTGCGCGCTGCTGGAGATGGGGCGCTGCAAGGCCCCGTGCGCGGGGCTGCAGGAGGTCGACGACTACGCGGGCGCGGTGGGGCGGGTGCGGGCGCTGATCGCCGGGGAGTCCACCGAGGCGCTCGGCGGCGCGGCGGCCAGGCTCGGCGAGCTGGCGCTGGAGGAGCGGTTCGAGGAGGCGGCCCTGCGGCGGGACCGGCTGGCCGGGCTGGTGCGGGCGCTGGACCGGGGGCAGCGGCTGGCCGCGCTCGCGGCGGTCGAGGAGCTGGTGGCGGCGCGGCCGGACGGCGCGGGCGGCTGGTGGTTCGCGGTGGTGCGGCACGGCAGGCTGGCGAGCGCCGGGGTCGCCCCGCGCGGGGTGCCGCCGATGCCGGTGGTGGACGCGCTGGTGGCGTCGGCGGAGACGGTGCTGCCCGGCGCGGGCCCGCTGCTGGGCGGCAGCGCCGAGGAGGTCGGCGCGGTGCTGCGGTGGGTGGAGCAGCCGGGGACCCGGATGGTGAGCTGCTCACGGCCGTGGTCGGCGCCCGCGTGGGGCGCGGGGAGCTGGCGGACCTGGGTGGGCGTGGCCGAGGCCGGGCGCGACCAGTACCGGTTCGAGGGGCACTAGCATTGCGGGCACACCCACGAGGACGAGGAGTGCCCCTGTGATCACCGCGATCGTGCTGATCCAAGTCTCAGCGGAGTCCATCACCGACGCGGCGCAGGCGATCGTCGACATCGACGGCGTGACCGAGGTGCACTCCTGCGCGGGCGACGCCGACCTGATCGCCATGGTGAAGGTGAGCGAGCACGAGGAGCTGGCGGCCCTGATCCCCGGCCGGATCAGCAAGGTGCCCGGCGTGCTGAACACCGACACCCACATCGCGTTCCGGTCGTACTCCAAGAAGGACACCGAGGCCGCGTTCGCGATCGGGTTGGACTCCTGAGCTGACTCCCGCGCCCCCGGCCGCGCCGAGCGCTCCGGGGCCGAGAACGAGGAAGGCCCCCGCATCCACCGGACGCGGGGGCCTTCTTCTCGTTCAGGCGCTACTTGCCCTTGGGCTCATCGGCAGCAGCCTCGACCTCGGCCGCCGGCTTGTTCTCCGCCGACAGCGTGCCGACGCCGGACCCCTGCGCCGCGCGGGCCCGCGCCAGGGCCGCGGTCTCCTCCGGCTTGTCCGGGGTGAAGAACGAGCCGGGGACCGGGTGACCGGCCGCGCCGAGCTTGTTCATCTTCTTCGGCACCGGGGCGCCCTGGTACTCCAGCGCGACCGGGTGGCCGTGGTCGTCGACCGGGCCCAGCGGCTGGTGCACCTCGATGAACTCGCCGTGCGGGAGCCGCTTGATGATGCCGGTCTCCACGCCGTGCTCCAGCACCTCGCGGTCCGCCTTCTGCAGACCGATGCAGAGCCGGTAGGTGACGTAGTACGCCAGCGGCGGCAGGACGAGCAGGCCGATGCGGCCCATCCAGGTCGTCGCGTTGAGCGAGATGTCGAACTTGAACGCGATGATGTCGTTCGCGCCCATCAGCAGCATCACCATGAAGTAGGTGATCGCCATCATGCCCAGCGAGGTCCGGACGGGCACGTCGCGGGGGCGCTGGAGCAGGTTGTGGTGCGCGTAGTCCTTGGTCATCCTGCGCTCGATCCACGGGTACGCCGCCGCGATGCCGGTCAGCAGCGGCAGGCCCAGGATGAACGGCCAGAACGGCGCGGGCACCGTGTAGTCGCCCAGGTACAGCTCCCACGCGGGCCACAGGCGGACCAGGCCGTCGGTCCAGCCCATGTACCAGTCGGGCTGCGAACCGGCGGAGACCTGCGCGGCGTTGTACGGGCCGATGTTCCAGATCGGGTTGATCTGGAAGACGCCGCCCATGAGCGCGGTGACCGCGACGACCACGGCGAAGAAGCCGCCGCCCTTGGCCGCGAACACCGGCATGATGCGCACGCCGACGACGTTGGTCTCCTTGCGGCCGACGCCGGGGAACTGCGTGTGCTTCTGGTACCACACCAGGCCGAGGTGGACCGCGATCAGCGCGAGGATGACCGCCGGGACCACCAGGATGTGCAGCGTGTACAGCCTGGGGATGATGTCCATGCCGGGGAACTCGCCGCC
The DNA here is from genome assembly GCF_002354875.1 of Actinosynnema pretiosum. GTDB lineage: Bacteria > Actinomycetota > Actinomycetes > Mycobacteriales > Pseudonocardiaceae > Actinosynnema > Actinosynnema auranticum. Next base: position 1,494,471 of record NZ_CP023445.1, on the reverse strand, counting down.
GAAGAGCAGCCAGTTCGTCCAGGTGCCGATGACCGGGAACGAGATCAGCAGCGCCGCCATGACCCGCAGGCCGGTGCCGGACAGCAGGTCGTCGGGGAGCGAGTAGCCGAGGAAGCCCTCGATCGCGCCCAGCATGAACAGCAGGATGCCGATGACCCAGTTGATCTCGCGCGGGCGGCGGAACGCGCCCGTGAAGAAGATCCGGAACATGTGCACCACGATCGCCGCCATGAACAGCAGCGCGGCCCAGTGGTGGACCTGGCGCACGAACAGGCCGCCGCGCACCTCGAAGTTGATGTTCAGCGTCGACTCGAACGCGCGGGACATCTCGATGCCCTGCAGGTTCACGAACGAGCCGTTGTAGGTGACCTCCTGCATGGAGGGGTCGAAGAACAGCGCGAGGTAGGTGCCCGACAGCAGCAGGATGATGAAGCTGTAGAGCGCGATCTCGCCGAGCAGGAACGACCAGTGGGTCGGGAAGACCTTGTTGAGCTGCTTGCGAATCCCGCCCGCCATGTGGAACCGGTCGTCCGCCCACTTGGCGGCGCCCGCCGCCGCGCGGGCGCCGGCGGGTTGCCGCTTCGTCGGCGTCGTGATGCCGCTCATGACTTACGCTCCCAGAACGCCGGACCCACAGCCTCGGTGAAGTCGCTGCGGGCGATCAAGTAACCGTCCTCGTCCACGGTGATCGGGAGCTGAGGCAGGGCGCGGGTGGCCGGGCCGAACCGGGGCTTCCCGTAGTGGAAGACGTCGAACTGCGACTGGTGGCACGGGCACAGCAGCAGACCGGTCTGCTGCTCGTACAGCGAGGTCGGGCAGCCCAGGTGGGTGCAGATCTTCGAGTAGGCGTACAGGTCGCCGTAGTTGAAGTCCTCCTGGCCCGCGCGCTTGGTCACGGCCTGGCCGGGGCGCAGGCGGATCAGCATGACCGGGTTGTCGGCCCGCTTGAGGGCCTGCACCAGCTCGTGCTCGTGGCCGCGCTCGGACTCGCGGAACGGGAAGACGGTCTCGAAACCGCCCGCGTCCAGGTCCTCGGGGCGCACCAGCTCGACGTCGTGGAAGTTGCCGGTGTGGCGGCGCAGGTAGACCTTCTCGCCGTTCTCGGACTTCCACCCGGTGTGCCACAGCGAGTCCTTGGTCTCGCTGTCGGCGTGGGGGTTCTTCACCATGCCGCCGAGGGGGACCGCGAGGACCCCGAGGCCGAACACGCCCGCGCCGAGACCGGCGGTGCGCTTGATCAGCGAACGGCGGCCGAGGGTGCTGCGCGCGCCGACGTCGCCCAGCTCGGCGACGAGGGTCGCGGAGTCCACGGGCGACGAGCCGCCGTCGTGGCGCTGCTGGACCGCCAGCTCCTCGGGGATGAACTTCTTGGTGTACAGCAGCGCGCCGACGCCCAGCGCCAGCACCGACAGGGCCAGCGTGGCGCCGATGACCGGCGTGTACAGCTGGTACAGCCAGTGGTTCGCGGTGTGCGGCGCCTCGTACTTCCAGGGCCAGAACAGGAACGCGGCCAGGAAGCCGACGCCCGCGAGCGCGGCGATGGCGAACCACAGCGCCACCAGGCGCTCGGCGCGCTTCTCGGCCCTGGTGCCCTTGACGGGCCAGCGCTCCTCGTAGTGGACCAGCTCGACGCCGTCCAGCTCCGTGCCGAGCTTGACCAGCTCGTCCCGGCTCATCTTCGAGAGCTGCGCCTCGTCGGGCAGCCCGTTCGGCTTGTCGCCGCTCATGCCTTGGCTCCGATCCAGAGGGTCACGCCGACGAGCGCGGCGATGCCCACGATGAACGCGATCAGACCCTCTGAAACCGGCCCGAAGCCGCCGAGGGCGGCGCCGCCGGGGTTGTTGTTCCCGTCGGACACCGACTTGATGTAAGCGATGATGTCCTCCTTCTCCTCCGGCGTGAGCTGCCGGTCGGAGAACTTGGGCATGTTCTGCGGGCCCGTGAGCATGGCCGTGTACAGCTGCTCCTCGGTGACCCCGTCGAGCTCGGGTGCGAACTTGCCGGACGACAGCGCCCCGCCGCGACCGGTGAAGTTGTGGCACGCCGCGCAGTTCAGGCGGAAGAGCTCGCCGCCGCGGGCCGGGTCCTCGCCGCGCAGCGCCTCGCCGCGCTTCTCGGGGGTCTCCGGGCCGCCGCCGAACTGCTGGATGTACGCGCCGAGCGCGTCGATCTCCTCGGCGCTGAACTTGACGGGCTTGCGCTGGGCCTGCGCCTCCTGGCGGGCCATGGGCATCCGGCCGGAGGAGACCTGGAAGTACACCGAGGCCTCACCGACGCCGATGAGGCTGGGGCCCCGGTCCTTGACGCCGTCGAGGTTCTGGCCGTGGCACGAGATGCAGGTGTTGTTGTAGAGCTGCTCCCCCAGCCGCACCTGGGCCGGGTCGGACTGCGCCTGCGCGGTCTGCGGCTGCGGCGCGAGCGCGCTGAACAGCAGGCCCGCGCTCAACAGCGCGAACCCCAGCGCGAGCAGGCCGGAGATCCGCCGCCGCAGCTTGGTGCCGCGATTCCGGGCCCTCGTGGTACTGGTGGTGGTCATGTGTGCGGCAACCCTTGCTAGTGAGTTCGGGGTTCTTGGTGTCAGGGCACGAGGTAGATGACGGCGAACAGGCCGATCCAGACCACATCGACGAAGTGCCAGTAGTAGGACACGACGATCGCGGAAGTCGCCTGGGCGGGCGTGAACTTGCTCAGCTTCGTGCGGATCAGCAGGTAGCCGAACGCGATGAGGCCGCCGATCACGTGCAGGCCGTGGAAGCCGGTGGTCAGGTAGAAGACCGTGCCGTAGGCGCCGCTGGGGATCGTCACCCCCTCGCCGATCAGCGTGGCGTACTCGCCCGCCTGGCCCGCGACGAAGATCGCGCCCAGCAGCACCGTGAGCCCGTACCACCGGCGCAGGCCGAACACGTCGCCGCGCTCGGCGGCGAACACGCCCCACTGGCAGGTGAAGGACGACGCCACCAGGATGGTCGTGAAGAACATCGCGTAGGGGACGTTCAGGTGCACCGGGGGCCACTCGCCCTCGTGCTGGGCTTTCACCGTGAAGAACATGGCGAAGAGACCCGCGAAGAACATGAGCTCACTGGACAGCCAGACGACCGTGCCCACGCTGACCATGTTCGGCCGGTTCAGCGAGTGCACGCGCTGGGTGATTGAGGGCGCTGCCGTTGTCACACGACGCATTATTGCTTGCACGTTTTCGCCTCGCCCATCGGGTCCGGGGCCTTAAGTCATGGTCATCCGGGTCACACACGAGGTGAGGGGCCGCATGGAGTGGTTCGTCCGGTTGCGGAGGCGTTGGTCCGCACGGGGTGCAGTGCCGCTGGAGATCGCCTCACCCGATCTGGTGGTCGTGGTCGAGGCGTTCGACATCGCCGAGGCGGATTCGGCGGCGCTGGCGCGCTCGCCCCGGTGGCGCCCCGACGAGCCCGCCGTGCTCCGCCACCACCTCCACCTGCCCGCTGATCAGGTGGAACGCGCGCGGGAGCTGCTCGCCCCCGACGGGTGGACGCTGCGGGAGGGCGAACCCGCGCACGCGCTGCGCGTGCAGGTGCTCGACGCGCTGCACTGCGCGCAGGAGCGCTCGCGGATGGCGGGCCTGGCCCAGCGCCTGGGGGGCGACTGGATCGGCTGGGACGCCCTCCAGGCCCGGAAGGATCAGCGGGAGGACGCCGGATAGCATCGGACCTCTCGGCCCCGACCCGTCCGGAGGTTCGCGCGATGACTTCGCAGACGACCACAATCCTCGTGTTCAGCCACCGCCCCGAGGTGCGTGAGACGATCATCACGGCCGTCGGGCGGCGTCCCGCGCCCGACCTCGGACGGGTGGAGTACACCGAGGCGGGCACCATCGCCGAGGTCCTCTACGAGCTGGACAACGCCAAGGCCGACCTGGTGATCCTGGACGGCGAGGCCCAGCCCACCGGCGGCATGGGGCTGTCCCGGCAGCTCAAGAACGAGATCACCGACTGCCCGCCCGTGGTGGTCGCGGTGCGCCGCAAGGACGACCGGTGGCTGGCGACGTGGTCGCAGGCCGACGCGGTCCTGGTGCACCCGCTCGACCCGCTGGCAGCCGCCGAGACCGTGGCCGAGGTGCTGCGCTCGCTGGCGCTGCCCGCCGTGCGCGGCTGATCGCCGTGGCCGACCGCACCTGGCCGCTGCTGCTCACCCGGCTGCTCGACGGGGTCGACCTCACCGAGGACGACACCGGGTGGGCGATGGACCGCATCATGTCCGGCGAGGCCACCACCGCGCAGGTGGCGGCGTTCGCGGTGGCGCTGCGGGCCAAGGGCGAGACGCCCGAGGAGGTCGACGGGCTGGCCTCGGCGATGCTCGGGCACGCCCGCAGGTTCAGCGTCGAGGGCAGGGCGGCCGACATCGTCGGGACCGGCGGCGACAGCTCCGGCTCGGTGAACATCTCCACCATGGCCACGATCGTGGCCGCCGCCGCCGGGGTCCCGGTGGTCAAGCACGGCAACCGGGCCGCGTCCTCGCAGTGCGGCACGGCCGACGTGCTGGAGGCGCTGGGCGTCGCGATCGACCTGCCCCCGGAGGGCGTGGCGGCGACCGTGGCCGAGCTGGGCGTGGGCTTCTGCTTCGCGCCGGTGTTCCACCCGGCGTTCCGGCACACCTCGGCGCCCCGGCGCGAGATCGGCATCCCGACCTCGTTCAACCTGCTCGGGCCGCTGACCAACCCGGCTCAGCCGTCGGTGGGCCTGATCGGCTGCGCGCGGGCGAACGCGGCGCCGCTGCTGGCCGGGGTGTTCGCCCGGCGCGGCACGACGGCGCTGGTCGTGCGCGGTGACGACGGCCTGGACGAGATCACCACGACGACGACGACCGCGGTCTGGGTCGTCGAGGGCGGGGTGGTCCGGGAGGACCGGATCGACCCGTCCGGCCTGGGCATCGCGCCCGCGCTGCCGCAGGACCTGCGCGGCGGGGACGCCTCGGTGAACGCCGAGGTCGTGCGGCAGCTGGTGGCGGGCAAGCCGGGCGCGGTGCGGGACGCGGTGCTGCTCAACGCGGCGGGCGCGATCGCGGCGCACGCCGGGCTGTCCGGCGAGCTGGCCCCCGCGCTGACCTCGGGTCTGGCGCGCGCGGCGGAGGCCGTGGACAGCGGGGCGGTGGCCGAGCTGCTGCGGCGCTGGGCGGAGCGGTCGACCGAGCTGAAGGCGCGGCTGGGCTGAGAGCGCGGCTGGGCTGAGAGCGCGGCCGGGCTGAAGGAACGGCCGGGCCGGGAAGGACTCCGGACCGGAGGCAGGGCGGCGGGGCTCCCACGGGGGCTCAGAGCCGCCCTGCGGCGTTTTCGGGGCGTGCCGGGCCCCTGCCGGGCGTGTGGACGTGCCGAGCGGCGTGCGGGGCGCGTGAGCCGTCGCTGAGGGTTGTCGACGGCGGACGCCGTCGGGGACGCCGCGCACCGCCCCGCGCGCGTCCCGCCCGGTCAGCGGCCCCGGCTGGTCGCCGAGCGCGAGCGGCGACCCCGACAAAACCGTCACCGTGGGTCGCAGCAGGTCCCCCGTCAGCACCAAACTAAACTCCCCCAGTGACCACCGAGAGTGATAACTCTGCGGCGTCCGGGTGGTCCGATGGGCTCGATCAGTGGGCTGAACCACACATTCGCCGGGCCGCAACAACAGGGAGTCATGCTGTTTCCATGCTGTACACGGTGATTAAGCGGGTCGTGCTCCCCCTGGCCCGCGCGGTGTACCGGCCGAAGGTCGAGGGGCTGGAGAACCTCCCCCGCACCGGAGCCGTGATCCTCGCCCCGAACCACCTGTCGTTCATCGACAGCATCCTGATCCCGATGGTGGCGCCCCGGCGGGTGTCCTTCCTCGCGAAGGCCGAGTACTTCGAGGGCGCCGGGCTCAAGGGCAGGCTGAGCAAGAGCCTCTTCAGCTCCCTGGGGCACGTCCCGGTCAAGCGCGGCTCCGGCCGCGCGGCGCGGGCCTCCCTGGACACGGCGGCCGAGATCCTGGCGGGCGGCAACGCGTTCGCCATCTACCCCGAGGGCACCCGCTCCCTGGACGGGAGGCTGCACCGGGGCCGCACGGGCGTGGCGCGGATGGCGCTGGAGTCCGACGTGCCGGTGGTCCCGGTGGGCATCATCGGCACCGACCAGGTCCAGCCGGTCGGGCGCAAACTGCCCAGGATCCGCCCGGTGACGATCCGCTTCGGCGCGCCGCTGGACTTCTCCCGCTACGCCGGGATGCAGGACTCGCTGCCGGTGCTGCGCTCGGTCACCGACGAGATCGTGTACCGCATCCTGGAGCTGTCCGAGCAGGAGTACGTGGACCGCTACCAGGCGTCCGGCGGTCAGACCCCCGGCGGTCAGGCGCCCGGCGGTCAGGCCGCCGCCTAGGACGTCCGACGGGGAGCAGCGCCGCTCCCCCGCAGGTCCCCCCGTTCGCCAGGAACCCGCTGCTCCGACCGCCGGAACCGCCGGTCGGGCGCACGCGGGGCGTCCGCGCGCCGGTGATCACCCGGTGATCACCCACCGCCGCGGGCGCGCCGATCACCGCAGCATTTCCCCCGCCGCGCGCCGGGGTGTTTTCCGCTCACCGGGAGGAGCTTCGCCCGCGAGTCCCCCGGAGCCCGTTTTCCCGCGCGCCGGAGCGGACTCGCCGAGGATTGTCCAGGGACCTTTTCCTCTACCCCGACACCCCCTCCCGCGCTCCCCGCAAGATCATTCCCGTGTGCTTTTCCCGCGCGCCGCGAGCTGATTCCCGACCTGGATCAGTTCAGGCCGGGAGCTGCCCCCGGAAAAGCGAAAAGGGCCCCGCCACCCGGAGGTGGCGGGGCCCTTCGGCGCGTGGGGCTCAGTCGTGCGCGGGACCGGTGTGGTACTCGAACACCAGGCCGCCGACGGTCAGGACGATCAGCACGACGCCGATCACCAGCAGCCAGATCAGCCAGAACGCCAGGGCGACGCCGGTGACGGCGGCGGCGGCGGCCAGCGCGACCGGCCAGTACGAGCCGGGGCTGAAGAAGCCAAGCTCGCCCGCTCCGTCGCTGATCTCGGCGTCCGGGTTGTCCTCCGGGCGCACCTCGATGCGCCGCGCGATGAACCGGAAGTACGTGCCGACCAGGAGCGCGAGCCCACCGGTCAGCGCCAGCGCGACCGTGCCGACCGGCTCGACGTGGGTCGTGTCCGCCCACGTCCAGTAGGCGTACACGATCGTCATCAGGAACGAGAAGCCAGTGACCAGGTCAAAGACCCGAGATTCGACCTTCATCGGGGCTCTCCTACTTGCTGCCCGCGCCGGACGCCTCGCGGGCGGTCCGGTCGGTGTCGAACGGCTGGGTGGTGACGGCGTACGGCGTGCACAGCTCGCCGCAGTTCATCTCGGTGAGCGCCTCGGCGTTGGTGTACGGCTTGCCGGTGGCCTCGTTCACCTGGGTGCGCAGCTCGATGTACCGGTCGTAGTCGGCGGCGGGCAGCGCGCGGACCTCGAAGTTCATCACCGCGTGGTACGTGCCGCACAGCTCGGCGCAGCGCCCGACGAAGGAGCCGGGGCGGTCGATCTGGTCGATCTGGAACACGTTGTCCTGGTTGTTCTTCTCCGGCTCGGGGAAGACGTCCCGCTTGAAGTGGAACTCCGGGACGAAGAACGAGTGGATCACGTCCGTGGAGCGCAGGACGAACCGGATGCGCTTCTCGGCGGGCAGGACCAGCATGGGGATCTCCGTCGAGGTCCCGACGGTGCTGACCGGCTGGTCGGTGCCCTCGACCTTGGCGTCCCGGTGCTGGAACTCCCAGTTCCACTGGAAGCCGATGACGTCGACCGTCACGTCCGGGTCCTGGGACTTGTCGGTCACGTAGTTCTGGGTGACCGCCGTGAAGTAGAACAGGACCGCCACGATCACCGTTGGTACGACGATGAGCACGAGCTCCAGCGGCAGGTTGTACGCGACCTGGCGCGGCAGCTCCTCGCTCTTCTTGCGGTGGAACGCGACGGCCCAGAGGATCAGGCCCCACACGATCACACCCACCACGAGGGCCGCGACGACCGACCAGGTCCACAGCTCGCGCATCGCCTCCGCCTGCGGCGTGACCGAAACCGGCCAGCCGAAGCGGAGCACCTCATCCGTGGAGCAACCCGTGGCCCCGATGCCGACCAGGCCCACCAGCCCGGTGACCTTGGCCAACCGCGCTGCCCTGGTGCCCTCCTTCAGGCCCACTGCTCGCCGCCTCCTCGCTGCAGGAAATTCGCGGGCAAGGACAAAAGGACGAAGTACCTGGGTCCTTGCCGGATCATGCGGGAGCGTAACCCAGCGCGAAGGCGGTCACCCCTCGGGGGCGGGGCGGGTGCGGTGCAGTTTCGGTCACACGAAGTAGTCCCGGCATACTGGGCTCTTCTCCACACCACACGAAAGGTGCTACGCCGTGTGCGGCCTGGTAGGACTTGTTTGCCCTAGCGAGAGCGACGCCCAGCGAGCGCGTTCGGCGGTGGCGGGGGCTCTGCGCTGCCAGCGGCACCGCGGCCCCGACGAGAGCGGCACCTGGCAGGGCGGTGAGGTCGTCTTCGGCTTCAACCGGCTGTCCATCATCGACATCGAGCACTCGCACCAGCCGATGCTGTGGGGCCCGCCCGAGGCGCCCGGCCGGTACGCGATGCTGTTCAACGGCGAGATCTACAACTACCTGGAGCTGCGGGCGGAGCTGACCGAGCGCTACGGCGCGCGGTTCGCCACCGACGGCGACAGCGAGACGATCGTCGCCGCCTACCACTACATGGGGCCCGCCGCGGTGGCCCGGCTGCGCGGCATGTTCGCGTTCGTCATCTGGGACAGCGCGCGCAAGGTCGTCTTCGGCGCCCGCGACCCGTTCGGCATCAAGCCGCTGTACTACTCGGCCGGTCCCGGCGGGGTGGCGTTCTCCAGCGAGAAGAAGTCGGTCCTGGAGCTGGTCAACGCCCTGGGCGTGCAGCCGCAGGTCGACCGCAAGGCGCTCCAGCACTACCTGACGCTCCAGTACGTGCCCGAGCCCGAGTCGATGCACAGCGGTGTTCACCGCATCGAGTCCGGCACCTCGTTCACCGTCACCCCCGGCGGCACCCCGGTGGTGGAGCGGTACTTCCCGGCCACGTTCCGGCCGAGGACCGTGCACGGCGACGCGGACGCGAACCGCCTGTACGACGAGATCACCGAGGCGCTGCGCGACTCGGTCGCCAAGCACATGCGCGCGGACGTCACGGTCGGCTCGTTCCTGTCCGGCGGCATCGACTCCACCGTGGTCGCGGCGCTGGCCAAGCAGCACAACCCGGACCTGATCACGTTCACCACCGGGTTCGAGCGGCAGGGCTACTCCGAGATCGACGTGGCCGCCGAGTCGGCCGCCGCGATCGGGGTCAAGCACGTGGTCAGGCCGGTGTCGGCGCAGGAGATGATGGACGCCCTGCCGCTGATCACCTGGTACCTGGACGACCCGGTGGCGGACCCGGCGCTGGTGCCGCTGTGGTTCATCGCGCGCGAGGCGCGGCGGTACGTGAAGGTCGTGCTGTCCGGCGAGGGCGCGGACGAGCTGTTCGGCGGGTACACGATCTACCGCGAGCCCCTGTCGCTGGCGCCGTTCGACAAGGTGCCGAGCGCGCTGCGCAAGGCCATGGGCCGGGTGTCGACGAAGATCCCGCAGGGCGTGCGCGGCAAGGACCTGCTGCGGCGGGGCGCGCTGACCCTGGAGGAGCGCTACTACGGCAACGCCCGGATCTTCCTGGACGACCAGCTGCGCCAGGTGCTGCGCACCTACGACCCGGCGGTGTCCCACATGGACGTCACGGCAGGCCCTTACCGGGAGTCGGCGAACTGGGACCCGGTCACCCGGATGCAGCACGTCGACCTGTTCACCTGGTTGCGCGGCGACATCCTGGTCAAGGCCGACAAGATGACCATGGCGAACTCGCTGGAGCTGCGGGTGCCGTTCCTGGACCCGGAGGTCTTCCGGATCGCGTCGCAGGTGCCGTCGGAGCTCAAGCTCACCAGGGAGACGACCAAGCACGCGCTGCGCAGGGCGATCAGGGACATCGTCCCGGCGCACGTGCTGAACCGGAAGAAGCTGGGCTTCCCGGTGCCGATCCGGCACTGGCTCAAGGACGAGATGCACGACTGGGCGGTGGACAACGTCCGGCAGTCGCAGACCGACCAGTACATCGACAAGGACGCGGTGCTGCGCCTGATCGAGGACCACCGCAACGGGGTGGCGGACCACAGCCGCCGCATCTGGGCGCTGCTGGTGTTCATGATCTGGCACGGCATCTTCGTCGAGGGCCGCATCCGGCCGCAGATCCCGGAGCCGCAGTACCCGGTCAAGCTCTGACCACCGCGCGAGCGGGGTCCTGAGCAGCGGGTCCCCGATGCTTCGGGCTTGCGGGCGCGGGTCGTCACCACGGCGGCCCGCGCCCTTCGCGCTTCAGGGGCGGGGCGCGATCCGGGCCGATCGGCGGTCGGTCGAGAGGTGGGTCACATTTCCGCTCGCCAGGCCGGGTGGACGGGCGCCGGGCGGCTCGCGGACGCCGGGGCGGGTTGACCCTTACCGACCATTACCCGTCGGTAGAAGCCCATTACTTCCCAGTAGGACTTTTGTCAAGCTCGTGGGCCGGTTACGTTTCGGGCGTGAACACCCAGGATGAAGCCGACACGCTGGAAGAACTCATCGCGGACTGCACCGACATCCCGTCGGAGCTGCGCCCGGAGCCGGGCCACGCGCACCTGCCCGAGCAGCGCGCCGCCGCGCCGTGGCGGGTGGCCGAGAGCAACTACCGGCAGGTCGCGGACCTGGACTCGTACGGCCTGAGCCGGGCCTGAGCCCTCCCGGTCCTCCTCGGGCGCCCCCGCCAGGACCGCGAGCGCTCGGCCGCCGCCGGACGTCACCGAGCACGCGAACGGCCCCGGCCCCACCAGGTGGTGGGGCCGGGGCCGTTGCTCCGCCTGAGGGCGGTCGATCAGTGGAACGAGTCGCCGCAGGCGCAGGACCCGCCCGCGTTGGGGTTGTCGATCGTGAAGCCCTGCTTCTCGATGGTGTCGACGAAGTCGATGACGGCGCCCTCGACGTACGGGGCGCTCATCCGGTCGACGGCGACCTTGAGGCCCTCGAAGTCGCGGAGGGCGTCGCCGTCGAGGCTGCGCTCGTCGAAGAACAGCTGGTAGCGCAGGCCGGCGCAGCCACCCGGCTGCACGGCGATGCGCAGGTGCATGTCGTCGCGACCCTCCTGGTCGAGCAGCGCCTTGGCCTTCGAGGCCGCCGCGTCGGTCAGGGTGACACCGTGCGTGGGCGGGGCGTCGGGCGTCGGGACTGCTGAATCCTGAGCGGTCGTCATGGCTCTCCCTACAGAGGTCCTTTGCGGGCGTCTATTCCCCTGCGAACACGACTGGTGCCCGCTTTGTTCCAGCACCCATCGTCGCACAGGCGAGGGGGTGCTCGACCGGGGCTGCGACCGGCGTCTCGGCGGGTGGTCGCGGGCCGCGGGGGCGGTCGTCGCGCTGAGCTGGGCGGGAGGTCGGGGAGGGCTGGTCACGGCAGGTTCCGACATCTCACGAACGTGTGACGCCCGCCGGTGGCGAGCGGCACGTCCTGCCCACTGAACGCGCTCGCCCGCGGGGCTGTTCCCGCCCGTCCGGGGCTCACCCCTGGCTCACGCTGCCCCGTCCAGCACCCGGTTCCCCATCACGATTCGCACCTTGCGAAGGGGGTGAAACCGGTCATCTCCTACCCTAGGCGTCGTGAGGTTCCTGCGCCGCAACGCCGACGAAGCCGCCGAGAGCACCGCCGAGGAGATCCCGGTGGAGGTGAGCGGCACCCCCGAGCCGGGGCGCACGCCCGGCAAGGGCAGGCCCACGCCCAAGCGGCGGGAGGCCGAGACCAAGCGCCGGGGCCCCGTCGCGCCGCCGCCGAAGACGCAGCGCGAGGCGCTCAAGCGGATGCGGCAGAGCAAGACCAGCAAGGAGGAGCGCCGCGCCGCCGCCGCGCTCCGCCGCGAGCGGATGATGGCGGGCGACGACAAGTACCTGCTGCCGCGCGACCGCGGTCCCGTGAAGGCGTACATCCGGGACGTGATCGACTCCAGGCGCAACCTCATGGGCCTGTTCATGCCGCTGGCCATCCTGGTGTTCGTGGCGCTGCTGGTGCCGTCGCTGGTGGTGCAGCAGTACGCGACCCTGGCGACCTCGTTCATGCTGCTGGCGATGATCGTCGAGGGCGTGATCCTCGGCGTGACGGTGACCAAGCGCGTGCGGGCGAAGTTCCCGAAGGAGAAGATCGGCGGCCTGTCGGTCGGCTGGTACTCCTTCATCCGGGCGAGCCAGCTCCGCAAGCTCCGCGTCCCGAAGCCGCGCGTGGGTCCGGGCACGAAGATCGACTGACACCCCGGCACCTCGCCGCGGCGGGCCGCCTCCTCGGGGAGGCGGCCCGCTGTCGGTTTCCGGGCTTCACCCGTGCGGTGGGGGTGCGCGGCGATACCTTGAGGCGACGGGTTCACCACTGCTGACCAGCGGGTGCGGCCATGCCTTCGCTCGGGGACGTCGGGGCGGCGCTCGGCCGGGTCGCGGAGGTCGCGGCCGGGGCGCAGGCGTGCCTGGCGCAGGCGGCGGACCTGGCGGCGGAGGCCGCCGAACTGGTGGAGGCGGCGGGCGCGGGCAGCGGCCAGACCGACGTGGTGACCGCCGCCGCGGCGTTCCGCGAGGTGGCGCACGACGCGGACCGCGTGGTGGGCCGGGACCTGGACGCGGCGCTGGGGGCGGTGCGCCGGATCGTCGAGCGCCTGGGGACCGGTGGCGAGCACTCCCCCGAGCCGCCACCGGGACTCCCGGAGGACGACCGCGTCCGCCGGATCAAGGCCGGGCTCCCGGAGCCGGACCGCGCCGCGTCCAGGGTGAAGACGCGCGGGGCCTGGTTCGCGGGGACGGGTCCGGCGCAACCGGTCGTGAGCGGCGAGGACGCCGACTCGGCGGTGGTCCACAGCACCCTGCTGGAGCGCGGCTACCCCTTGCCGGGGGCGCCCTACGTGACCACGCACGTGGAGATGAAGCTCGCGGTTCGGATGGTCGGGGAGGACCTCCGCCACGCCACGCTGGTGATCGACAACGTGCCGTGCGGACTGGTCCTCGGTTGTGAAAGGCTGCTCGGCGTCGTGCTGCCCGCGGGCTTCTCGCTGACCGTACACGGCGCAGGCGGGTACGAGCGGACCTTCACCGGAGGGCAGAAGCCACCGTGGTGACGTTGCAGGCGATCTTCGACCGGGCGACCGCCGAGCGCCCCTTCCTCATCCGCACCCAGTCCGACCTCGACGAGCTCGTCGAACGGGTGCGCGCGGCGTCAGCCGACCACCCCTGCCCCAGCATCGTCGAGATCACCAACGCCGACGACCCGTACCGCTCCCCCGTCCTCAACGCGGGCATCGGCGCGGACCGGGGGTTCGTCCACGAGAACTGGCGCCCCGAGCGCGCCACCAGGGGCGCACCGGGCGCGACCGGCTCCGTCGCCTACGACGTGCAGGGCAACACCGCCGACGTCCCCGCCGACCGCGAGGTCCCCCTGGACGTGGTCCGCGCCGTCCTCGCCGACCACCTGGCCCACGACGGGCGCATCCCGCCCGACCACCCCCTCCTCAACATCGTTAGCTAGCCGAAAGACTTCGTACTAGGCTGCCCACCATGGAGTTCCGACGCCTCGGCCGCAGCGGCCTCAACATCAGCGAGATCTCGTACGGCAACTGGCTCACCCACGGGTCGCAGGTCGAGGAGGAGCAGGCGCTCGCGTGCGTCCGCGCCGCGCTCGACGCGGGCATCACCACGTTCGACACCGCCGACGTCTACGCCAACACCAAGGCGGAGGCCGTGCTCGGGCGGGCGCTCAAGGGTGAGCGGCGGGCCTCGTTGGAGATCTTCACGAAGGTCTTCTGGCCCACCGGGCCCAAGGGCCCGAACGACAAGGGCCTCGGCCGCAAGCACATCATGGAGTCGATCGACGCCTCCCTGGAGCGCCTCGGCACCGACTACGTGGACCTCTACCAGGCCCACCGCTTCGACCAGACCGTCCCGCTCGAGGAGACGATGACGGCGTTCGCCGACGTCGTCCGCTCCGGCAAGGCCCTCTACATCGGCGTCTCCGAGTGGAGCGCCGAGCAGATCGCGCGCGGCGCCGCGCTGGCCCGCGAGCTGAAGGTCCCCTTCATCTCCAACCAGCCCCAGTACTCGATGCTGTGGCGCGTCATCGAGCCGCAGGTCGTCCCGACCTCCGAGCGCGAGGGCCTGTCCCAGATCGTCTGGTCCCCGGTCGCCCAGGGCGTCCTGACCGGCAAGTACCTGCCCGGCCAGCAGGCGCCCGCGGGCTCGCGCGCGGCCGACGAGTCCGGCTCCAAGGCGATCTCCTCGTTCATGCGCGACGAGGTGCTGGAGAAGGTCCAGAAGCTCAAGCCGCTCGCCGAGGAGGCCGGGCTGACCATGGCGCAGCTCGCCGTCGCCTGGGTGCTGCAGAACCCGAACGTGGCCTCGGCGATCATCGGCGCGTCCCGCCCCGAGCAGGTCACCGACAACGTGAAGGCCGCGGGCGTGAAGCTGGAGCCCGAGCTGCTGGAGAAGATCGACGCCGTGCTCGAGGGCGTCGTGGAGAGCAACCCCGGCCTGACCAAGGCCCCGTAGGACCGCACCACCGGCAGAGCCGTGACGCGCCGGGCGGCCCCCACCAGGGCCGCCCGGCCCAGTCCGGCCCAGTCCGGCTCAGCCCGGCCCGGTCAGCACCAGCGGCCCGTACACCTCGGACTCGCTGCGCAGCAGCGTCACCGCCGCCACCCCGGCCGCCCGCAGCTCCCGCCACCGGGCCGTCAGCCACTCCTCGGCCTCGCCCTGCCCGCGGAACGCCGCCAGCGGCCCGTCGACCTCGCCGCCCCGCTCGTCCTGGTACCGCCAGCGGTAGTCCACGGCCGCCTCCTCAGTCCCGGTACGGTCCCCCGGTCAGGCTAAACGTCCTCACTCGTCGGGTGGAATGCTGTGACTCTTCGGACACTGGTGCTCGGCGGCACCCGCTCGGGCAAGTCCGCGCACGCCGAGGGCCTGCTGACCAGTCCCGACGCCACCTACGTCGCGACCGCCCGGCGCTACCCCGACGACCCCGACTGGGACGCCCGGATCGCCCGGCACGTGCGCTCCCGCCCCGCCTCGTGGCACACCGCCGAGGTCCCGTCCGGCCTGCCCGCGCTGCTGCCGTCGCTGACCGGCCCGGTGATCGTCGACGACCTGGCGACCTGGCTCACCAACGTGCTCGACGACGCGAACGCCTGGGAGGGCGGCGGCGCGGACGAGGTCGAGGCGGAGTGCGCCGCGCTGGTGGCCGCCGTGGCGGCGGTCACGTTCCGCCTGGTCCTGGTGTCCGCGGAGGTCGGCCTCGGTGTCGTGCCGCCCACCCGCTCTGGCAGGCTCTTCCGCGACCACCTCGGCTCGCTCAACGCGCGGCTGGCCGAGGTCTGCGACGAGGTGACCCTGGTCGTCGCCGGAATCCCACTGCGACTGCGCGAAGCCGGAGGTAGTCGGTGACCATCGAGTTCCCGCCCGTGGAGGCCCCCAGTGAGAGCGCGCGCCTGGAGGCCGTCGCCCGCCACGCGGCGCTGACCAAGCCGGTCGGGTCGCTCGGCAGGCTGGAGGACCTCGGCGCGTGGGTCGCGGCCTGCCAGGGCCAGTGCCCGCCCCGCCCGTTCACCCGGCCGAGGGTGCTGGTGTTCGCGGGTGACCACGGGGTGGCGCGGCACGGCGTGTCGGCCTACCCGAGCGAGGTCACCGGGCAGATGGTGGCGAACTTCCTCACCGGCGGCGCGGCGGTGAACGTGCTGGCCAACGTCGCGGGCGCGACCGTGCGCGTGGTGGACGTGGCGGTGGACTCGGACACGGCGGTCGGCGACGACAAGATCCGGCGGAGCTCGGGCTCGATCGACCGCGAGGACGCGCTGACCGGGGACGAGGCCGAGCGCGCGATCGAGCTGGGCCGCAGGCTCGCCGACGACGAGGTGGACGGCGGGGCCGACCTGCTCATCGCGGGCGACATGGGCATCGGCAACACCACCCCGGCGGCGGTGCTGGTGGCCGCGCTGACCGGCACCGAGCCGGTCGCGGCGGTCGGCCGGGGCACGGGCGTGGACGACAACGGCTGGATGCGCAAGACCGCCGCGATCCGCGACGCCCTGCGCCGGGCCCGCCCGCACACCGGCGACCCGGTGCGGCTGCTGGCGGTGGCGTCGGGCGCGGACATCGCGGCGATGGCGGGTTTCCTGGCGCAGGCGGCGGTGCGGCGCACCCCGGTGGTGCTGGACGGCGTGGTGAGCGGCGCGGCGGCGGTGGTCGCGGAGGAGCTGGCGCCGGGCGCGCGCGAGTGGTGGGTGGCCGGGCACCGCTCGGCGGAGCCCGCGCACGCGATCGCGCTGGGGCACCTGGGCCTCGAGCCGCTGCTGGACTTCGGGATGCGGCTGGGCGAGGGCTCGGGCGCGGTGGCGGCGCTGCCGCTGGTCGTGATGGCCACGCGGGTGCTGGCGGAGATGGCGACGTTCGACGGCGCGGGCGTCGCGGGCCCCGCGTGACCGGGCGCGCCGCCGCAGAGGAGCGCCGGTCGTGAGGCTCGCGCTGTCCTGGCTCACCGTGCTGCCGGTGCGGGTCGACGACGTGGACCGCCGGGTCGCGCGCCGGGCGATCACGGCGGCTCCGCTGGTGGGCGTGCTGCTGGGCGCGGTGGCGGCGGTGGTGCTGCTCGGGTTGTCCGCGCTGGGCGCGCCGCCGCTGCTGGCGGGGCTGCTCGTGGTGGGCGGGCTCGGGCTGGCCACGCGCGGGATGCACCTGGACGGGCTGGCGGACACGGCGGACGGCCTCGGCTGCTACGGGCCGCCGGAGCGGGCGCTGGCCGTGATGAGGGACGGTGGCGCGGGCCCGTTCGGCGTGGTGGCGCTGATCGTGGTGCTGGGCGCGGAGGCGGTCGCGCTGGGCGCGGTGTCCTGGGGCGCGGTCGTGCTGGCGTTGACGGCGGGGCGGGCGGCGTTCCTGCTGTGCTGCGCGCGGGGTGTGCCCGCGGCGCGGCCCGAGGGGTTGGGCGCGCTGGTCGCGGGTTCGCAGTCGACGGGTGTGGTGGTGGCCTGGTGGTTGGCGCTGGCGGCGGCGGGGGCGCTGGTGGACCCGTGGCGCGGCCCGCTGGGCGTGGCGCTCGCGGCGGCCGTGGTGCTGGTGCTGGTCGGGCACACCCGCCGCAGGTTCGGCGGGGTCACCGGTGACGTGCTGGGCGCGGCTTGCGAGGCGGCGACCTTGTGCGTGCTGGTGGTCTGCTCCTTCGGCTAGACCACCGCTGTGGGCCGGTCGCGCTGCCGGCCCGCAGCGGAAGCCGAGGTCTAGAGGAGCTTGGTCATCCAGCCGTGGGGGTCGGCGACGCGGCCCTGCTGGATGCCGGTGAGGTGGTCGCGGAGCTTCATGGTGATCTCGCCGGTGGCGCCGCCGGAGACGCTGAACTCGCCGCCGTCGTGCTTGACGTGGCCGACGGGGGTGATGACGGCGGCGGTGCCGCAGGCGAAGACCTCGGTCAGCTCGCCGCTGGCGGCTTTCTCCCGCCACTCGTCGGTGGAGAACCTGCGCTCCTCGACGCCCAGCCCGAAGTCCTTCGCGAGCTGGAGGAGCGAGTCGCGGGTGATGCCCGCGAGCAGGGAGCCGGACAGCTCGGGGGTGACGACGCGGGCGTCCGCGCCGGAGCCGAGGACGAAGAACAGGTTCATCCCGCCCATCTCCTCGACCCACTTGCGCTCGGTCGCGTCGAGCCACACGACCTGGTCGCAGCCCTGGTCGGCGGCTTGGGCCTGGGCGACGAGGGAGGCGGCGTAGTTGCCCGCGAACTTGGCCGCGCCGGTGCCGCCGGGGGCGGCGCGCACGTACTCGGTGGACAGCCACACCGTGACGGGCTTGAGGCCGCCGGTGAAGTAGGAGCCCGCCGGGGAGGCGATGAGCAGGTAGCGGTACTCGCCCGCCGGGCGGACGCCGAGGCCGCGCTCGGTGGAGAACATGAACGGCCGCAGGTAGAGGGAGGACTCGCTGCCGCCCTCGGGGACCCAGCGGGAGTCGACGGCCAGCAGTTCGCTCAGCGAGGCGAGGAACAGCTCGTCGGGCAGTTCCGGCATGGCGATGCGGCGGGCGGAGGCGCGGAAGCGCTCGGCGTTGGCCTCGGGCCGGAAGGACGCGATGGTCCCGTCGGGCTGCCGGTAGGCCTTGAGGCCCTCGAAGATCGCCTGGCCGTAGTGCAGGACCATCGCCGCCGGGTCGAGGGCGATGGGGGCGTAGCCGCGCACCGCCGCGTCGTGCCAGCCGTCCGCCCGGTTCCAGTCGATCACGACCATGTGGTCGGTGAAGTGCTGGCCGAAGCCGGGGTTCGCGAGCGCTTCGGCCAGGTAGTCCTGGGTGGCGGGCCCGGCGTTGGGGTCGACGGTGAACGGCGGCGGTGTGGTCATGCTGGAGACAGTAGCTCTCACCGGGGTCTCAGGACACCGTCGTCCCTGCTCTCCGCAGTGCTCTCGGCGCGGGCGGCGGCGCGCTTGGCCCCGGTGTGGGCGGCGTACCCGAGCAGGCCCGTGCCGAGGGCGAGCGCGGCGCCCACGACGGCGAGCGCGTCGGCGGGGGCGCCCATGGCGAGCAGCACCGACAGGCCGAGGCCCAGGCAGGCGGCGCGCGCGGCGCCTCCCCCGTCGTCCTGGAGCATGACCCTGGTGGCGGCGCTGGTGAAGCAGCCGTGGAACAGGGAGGCGCACGCGCCGACGGCGAGCGCCTGGGTCGGGGTGAGCGCGAGCACCGCGACCAGGGCGAGCCCGGAGGCGGCCAGGTGCGGGGTCCACCGGCCGCGCACCTTCGGGAGGTCGCCGGACTCGACCAGTCCGGCGAGCGCGCGGCGGGCCCCGGCGAGGACGAACACCAGCACCTGGACGCCCGCGGCGAGCGCGGCGAGCCCGAGGACGGGCAGCAGCCAGCCGCCGTCCGCGACGAGCAGGGCGTCGCGCAGCGGGGCGCGGGACAGGGCGAGGCGGGCGTCGCCGAGCTGGTGGCGCAGCGCGAACCAGAGGGCGGCGGCCAGCAGCAGCGACAGCAGCACCCCGGCGGGGGCGGCGAACCGGCGCAGCGGCCCGGCGGGGGCCGGGTCGCCCGCCTCGGTGATCCGCTCGTAGCCGGTGAACACCAGGAACAGCACGCAGGCCGCGCCCATGACGCCCTCGATCCCCAGCTCCGCGCCGAGCACGACCGGGTTGGCGGGCGGGGCGACGGCCAGGCACACCACGACCACGAGCAGCAGCACCGCGACGACGAACCCGGTGAGCAGCCGGGTGGCGCGGGCGGGCCAGCGCCCGCCGAGCGCGGTGACGCAGGCCAGCAGGGCGAGCGCGAGGGGCAGCCGGTGCTGCGGGGCGGCGGTGGCGGCGACGGCGTGGGCGACGGCCGCGCCGACCCCGGCCGCCGAGGTGAGCCTGGCGGTGGCGGTGATCCGGGCGGGCCAGGGGCCGAGCTGGGCGCGCACGTGCAGGTGGCCGGTGGTGGCGGGCGCGGCGGCGGAGGCGGTCGCGCAGCAGAGCGCGGCGATGCCCGCGACCAGGAGCGCCAGCGGGGCGAGCGGTCCGGCGAGCGCCGCGGCGGGGGTGAAACCGGCGAGGACGCCCGCGCCGAGCGAGGCCCCCAGCACCAGCACCACTGCCCCGGATCGGTGCGTCACTGTCACCGTGACACAGTCGCAGATGGATCCGGCAGCCGCTAACGGCCACCCGCTTGACGCACGATCGTGTTAATTGTTACTCGACGCAGTCAGCTGTGGCACGCCCAGCCGGGTCGGAGCAAGACCTTTAGCATTCGTCAGCGTCCGTCACCCGTTCCCGCAGCACACCTGGTAAGTGCCGGGAGGAAACCCGACGAGGAGCAGCAACTTGACCGCGCCGAAGCTGTCCATCACCGACAGTGACCTGACCACCGCCTCTGACGCCATCGTGGTGGGAACCCTCCAGGGCCCCGACGGGCTCGCGCTCATCCCGGCCGCCGCGCCCGTCGACACCGCCTTCGACGGCGCCCTGCTGGAGGTGCTGGGCGCGCTGGGCGCGACCGGCAAGACCGAGGAGGTCGTGACCATCCCGACCATGGGCAGGCTGGAGGCCCCGATCGTGCTCGCGGTCGGCCTCGGCAAGCCCGGCGCGGACGGCCAGGTCAGCGAGGAGCAGGTGCGCAAGGCCTCCGGCGCGGCGGCCCGCGCGCTGGTCGGCAAGAAGCGCGCCGTGACCACCCTGTCGTCCGTGCACCTGGCCGCCGCGGTCGAGGGCGCTCTGCTGGGCGGGTACACCTTCAAGGAGTACAAGTCCGACAAGGGCGAGGGCCCGGTCGCCAGGCTGGACCTGGTGCCGCCCGCCGAGGGCGTGAAGCGCGCGCACAACGCCACGCTCAAGGCCGCGACCGCGATCGCCGAGGCCGTCACGGCCACCCGCGACCTGATCAACACCCCGCCGAACGACCTGTACCCGGCCTCGTTCGCCGAGCGCGCCGTCGCGCTGGCCTCGGCCGAGGGCGTGGAGACCGAGGTGCTCGACGAGAAGGCGCTGCGCAAGCAGGGCTTCGGCGGCATCCTCGGCGTCGGCGGCGGCTCGACCCGCCAGCCGCGCCTGGTCCGGCTGTCCTACAAGGGCCCGAAGGCGACCAAGAAGGTCGCGCTGGTCGGCAAGGGCATCACCTTCGACACCGGCGGCATCTCCATCAAGCCCGCGGGCGGCATGGACGAGATGACCTCGGACATGAGCGGCGCGGCGGCCGTGGTCGCCACCGTCGTGCTCGCGGCGAAGCTGAAGTACCCGCTGGACATCACCGCGTGGGTGCCGATGGCGGAGAACATGCCGTCCGGCGCGGCCTACCGGCCCGGCGACGTGCTGAAGATGTACGGCGGCAAGACCGTCGAGGTGCTGAACACCGACGCCGAGGGCCGGTTGATCCTGTCCGACGCGATCACCCGCGCGTGCGAGGACGGCCCGGACTACCTGATCGACGTGGCCACGCTGACCGGCGCGCAGGTCGTGGCGCTGGGCAAGCGCACCTCGGGCGTCATGGGCACGGACGAGCTGCGCGACCGGGTGGCCGAGCTGGGCCGCGCGGTGGGCGAGCAGGCGTGGGCGATGCCGCTGCCGGAGGAGCTGCGCGGCGACCTGGACTCGCGGCTGGCGGACCTGGCGAACGTCACCGGGCACCGGTGGGGCGGGATGCTGTCGGCGGGCCTGTTCCTCAAGGAGTTCGTGGCCGAGGGCGTGCAGTGGGCGCACATCGACATCGCGGGCCCGGCCTACCACACCGGTGGCGCGCACGGGTACACCACGAAGGGCGGCACGGGCGTCCCGGTGCGGACGCTCGCGGCGCTGCTCGCGGACATCGCGGACAAGGGCTGACCTCCGGGTTCCGACCGATCGCGCGGCCCCGGCGGGAGTTTCCCGCCGGGGCCGCGCGCGTTCGTCAGTACGCGACCGCGAGCGCCTTCCCGAACGACTCCGGGTCCTCGACCCGGTCGAGCAGGAACGCGGCGAGGTCGGTGCGGGACAGGGACAGCCCGCCGAGCACGCTGCGCTCCTCCCGCACCCGGTACCGCCCCCGCGCGGGTCCGTTGGTGAGCATCGGCGCGCGCACGAGCGTCCAGTCGAGGCCGCTGGCGCGCACGACCGGCTCCATCGCCGAGACGTCCGCCCAGGCGTGCCGGAACACCGAGCGCAGCAGGGGTGTGACCAGCGCGGCGACCACCGGGGTGTCGCCGGACTCGGCGGTGGCGCTGCTGCTGACCACGAGCAGCCTGCGCACCCCGGCGAGCCGCATGGCGGCGATCGCGCTGGTGGCGCTGTCGACGAGCACGCTGGTGGGCTTGCGGGCCGAGCGCGGCCCGATGGCGCTGACCACGGCGTCCGCACCGGCGAACGCGGGCGCGAGGGCCTCGGGGTCGAGCGGGTCGGCCACGTGGTCGCGGCCGTTGCCGGTGCGCACGACACCGGTGACGTGGTGGCCGCGCCCGCGCGCCAGGTGGGCGACGAGCGCGCCGGTCCGGCCGCTCGCGCCGAGCACCGCGAGCTTCACCGCGCGCCTCCGGGACGCGTTCCGATCAGAGGGTCAGGGGACAGGGAGTTGATCATGTGCACAGCAGTACTACGCACGCGCGCGACGCTTCCGCCCACCCCCGGCGGCTCCCGAAGGGGTGATCTTCCCGACAGTCCGCGCGGCCGAACGGCCTGCTCCGGTCAGATCTCCCCGGCGGACTTCCGACGGCTGTACTCGCGCATCCGCTTGGGGTAGCCCACGATCCCGGCGTCGTAGATCGGCATCCCGAGCTTGCGCGCGAACCGCTTCGCGCCCTCCTCGCCGTCGATGCGCCGCCTGGTCCACTCGCCGTCGTGCGCCACGAGGACGACAGTGGTCTCCGTCACGGTCGTCCGGGGCTCCACGTAGGCCTCGACCCCGCGCCGCTCGGCCGCCCAGCGCTCCAGGTGGCCGGTGTCGGCGGAGGTCGGCGCGCGGAGCACGCCGGGACGGCTCTTCCTGCGGAAACGATCGAAAAGGCCCACCTGCGAACCTCCCAAGGCCACTGTTGCCGGACATGGTGCCGGCCGGGGTGTGAAAGCCGGGCCAAATCCTCCGAAGAGGACACCGCGTCGCCGCGCCCACCGGTGTAGTGACAAGATGGCAACCACCCGCGCGCACCCGCGCGGAGTAAGGCATCAAGCTCTCCTAGGGAGAAATCCGTGACCGACACCTCCGCCGACCTGGTGATCCTCGGTGGCGGATCGGGCGGCTACGCCTGCGCGTTCCGCGCGGCGGAGTTGGGCCTGTCCGTCATCCTGGTCGAGAAGGACAAGCTGGGCGGCACCTGCCTGCACCGAGGCTGCATCCCCACCAAGGCGCTGCTGCACTCGGCCGAGGTCGCGGACAACGCCCGCGAGGGCGAGCAGTTCGGCGTGAAGTCCTCCCTCGCGGGCATCGACATGGCCGGGGTCAACTCGTACAAGGACGGGGTGATCAGCAGGCTGTACAAGGGCCTGCAGGGCCTGGCGAAGGCCAACAAGGTCACCCTGGTCCAGGGCGCGGGCACGTTCGTCGGCCCGAACTCCGTCGAGGTCGACGGCGCCCGCTACACCGGCAAGAACGTCGTGCTGGCCACCGGCTCGTACGCGCGCAGCCTGCCCGGCCTGGAGATCGGCGGCCGGGTCATCACCAGCGACCAGGCGCTGAACCTGGACCACGTCCCGGACAAGGTCGTCGTGCTCGGCGGCGGCGTCATCGGCGTCGAGTTCGCCAGCGTGTGGGCCTCCTTCGGCGCGGACGTGACCATCGTGGAGGCGCTGCCCCGCCTGGTCCCCGCCGAGGACGAGTACGCCTCGAAGCAGCTGGAGCGCGCGTTCCGCCGCCGGGGCATCAAGTTCAAGACCGGCGTGAAGTTCACCGGCGCCACCCAGTCCGACACCGGGGTGTCGGTGTCGCTGGAGAACGGCGACGTGCTGGACGCCGACCTGCTCCTGGTGGCCGTCGGCCGGGGCCCGAACAGCGCGGGCCACGGCTACGAGGAAGCCGGGATCGAGATCGACCGCGGGTTCGTCACCACCGACGAGCGCCTGCGCACCAACCTCCCGAACGTCTACGCGGTCGGCGACATCGTCCGTGGCCTGCAGCTGGCCCACCGGGGCTTCCAGCAGGGCATCTTCGTCGCCGAGGAGATCGCGGGGCAGAACCCCAAGGTGATCGACGAGGCGGGGATCCCGCGCGTCACCTACTGCAAGCCCGAGGTCGCCTCCGTCGGCCTCTCCGAGGCGGCAGCCAAGGAGAAGTACGGCTCGGTCGAGACCTTCGTCTACGACCTTGCGGGCAACGGCAAGAGCCAGATCCTGAAGACCGCGGGCGGCATCAAGCTGGTCAAGGCGCCCGAGGGGCCCGTCGTGGGCGTCACGATGGTCGGCGAGCGGGTCGGCGAGCTGATCGGCGAGGCCCAGCTGATCTACGGTTGGGAGGCATACCCGGAGGACGTGGCTCCCCTGATCCACGCCCACCCGACCCAGACGGAAGCCCTCGGCGAGGCCTTCCTCGCCCTGGCCGGCAAGCCGCTGCACGTGCACGGCTGACCGCCGCACCCCAGTCAGCCGAACGACTTAACGCACGAGGAGTCAGCGAACGATGGCCATCTCCGTTCCGATGCCCGCACTCGGTGAAAGCGTCACCGAGGGCACGGTCACCCGCTGGTTGAAGCAGGAGGGCGACCGGGTCGAGGTCGACGAGCCGTTGCTGGAGGTCTCGACCGACAAGGTCGACACCGAGATCCCCTCGCCCGCCGCGGGCGTCCTGCAGAAGATCGTCGCCCAGGAGGACGAGACCGTCGAGGTCGGCGCCGAGCTGGCGGTGATCGGCGACGGTTCCGAGGACTCCGCTCCGGCGGACTCGGCCCCCGCCCCGGCCGCCCCGGCCGAGGAGGCCCAGCCCGAGCCGCAGTCCGACCCCGAGCCCGAGACCGAGGCCGCCCCGTCCGGCGGCAGCGCCGACGGCACCCCGGTGACGATGCCCGCCCTGGGCGAGAGCGTCACCGAGGGCACCGTGACCCGCTGGCTCAAGCAGGTCGGCGACTCGGTGGAGGTCGACGAGCCCCTGCTGGAGGTCTCGACCGACAAGGTCGACACCGAGATCCCGTCCCCGGTGGCGGGCACGCTGCTGGAGATCACCGCGGGCGAGGACGAGACGGTCGAGGTCGGCGGCAAGCTGGCCGTGATCGGCTCCGGCACCCCCGCGAAGCAGGAGGCCCCGAAGGCCGCTCCGGCTCCCGAGGCCCCCAAGCAGGAGGCCCCCAAGGCCGAGGCGCCCAAGCAGGAGGCGCCGAAGGCGGAGGCCCCCAAGGCCGAGGCCCCGAAGCAGGAGGCCCCCAAGCAGGCCGCTCCGGCCGCCGAGAAGTCCGGTGACGAGGGCGCGCCCTACGTCACCCCGCTGGTGCGCAAGCTGGCCTCGGAGAACGGCATCGACCTCGGTTCCCTGAAGGGCACCGGCGTCGGCGGTCGCATCCGCAAGCAGGACGTGCTGGCCGCCGTCGAGGCCAAGAAGGCCCCGGCCGCCGCGCCCGCCGCCGCTGCCGCCCCGGCCGCGCCCGCCGCCAAGCCCGCCGCCGTGGACACCAGCGGCAAGCGCGGCACCACGCAGAAGCTCCCCCGCCTGCGCCAGATCGTGGCCCAGCGGACCCGCGAGTCGCTGCAGATGTCGGCCCAGCTCACCCAGGTGTTCGAGGTGGACGTCACCCGGATCGCGCGCCTGCGCAGCCGGGCGAAGTCCGCGTTCGAGCAGCGCGAGGGCACGAAGCTCACGTTCCTCCCGTTCTTCGCCAAGGCGGCGGTCGAGGCCCTGAAGCAGCACCCGGTGCTGAACGCCTCCATCGACGAGGCGAAGAAGGAGGTCACGTACCACGGCTCCGAGCACCTCGGCATCGCGATCGACACCGAGCGCGGCCTGCTCAACGCGGTGATCTCGAACGCGGGCGAGCTGAACCTGGCGGGCCTGTCGCTCAAGATCAACGACCTGGCCGGTCGGGCGCGCGCGAACAAGCTGACCCCGGACGAGCTGACCGGCGGCACGTTCTCGCTGACCAACCTGGGCAGCAACGGCGCCCTCTTCGACACCCCGATCATCCAGCAGCCGCAGGTCGGCATCCTGGGCGTCGGCGTGGTCAAGAAGCGCCCCGTGGTGATCACCGACGCCAACGGCGACGACACGATCGCGATCCGGTCCATGGCCTACCTGGCCCTGACCTACGACCACCGCCTGGTGGACGGCGCGGACGCCGGTCGCTTCCTGAGCACCATGAAGAACCGCCTGGAGGAAGGCGCCTTCGAGGGCGACCTCGGCCTCTGACGGCGGCAGCACCCGCGAGAACCCGCTCCCTGATCAGGGGGCGGGTTCTCCGCTTTCCGGCGTGAACTCTCGGGGCAGGTGCGGCGGACCTCACCCGTTCGCCGGGACCGCCGGTGTGCGAGCCCGCCGCCGCTGAGAGACGATCACCCCATGCGCGTGGTCATCGCTGGTTCCTCGGGTCTCATCGGCACTTCTCTGGTGGCGGCGCTGCGCGCGGGTGGTCACGACGTGCTCCGGCTGGTGCGGCGCAGGCCCGCCGCGCCGGACGAGCGGTTCTGGGACCCGCCCTCGGCGAAGATCGACGAGGGGACGCTGGAGCGGGTCGACGCCGTGGTGAACCTGTGCGGGGCCGGGGTCGGGGACCGCCGGTGGAACGACGCGCGCAAGCAGGTCCTGCTGGACAGCCGCACCACGCCCACCGAGGTGCTGGCCGCCGCCGTCGTGCAGCACCGGGTGCCGGTGCTGGTGAACGCGAGCGCGGTCGGGTTCTACGGCGACACCGGTGAGGCGCTGGTCGACGAGGGAACCCCGTCCGGGACCGGGTTCCTGGCCGCGCTGTGCCGCGAGTGGGAGGGCGCCACCCGGCAGGCCGAGGAGGCCGGGGTGCGCGTGGTGAAGCTGCGCACCGGGCTGGTGATCAGCCCGTCGGGCGGGCTGTTCGGCAAGCTCAAGCCGCTGTTCTCGTTCGGGCTGGGCGGCAGGCTCGGGTCCGGGCGGCAGTACATGCCGTGGATCGCGCTGGACGACGTGGTCGCGGCCGTCGTGCACGTGCTGGAGACCGGGACCGTGGGCGGCCCGGTGAACCTGACCGCGCCGAGCCCGGTGACCAACGCCGAGTTCACCCGCACGCTCGGGCACGCGCTGCGCCGGCCGACGCCGTGGGTGGTGCCGCCGTTCGCGCTGAAGGCGGTGCTGGGCGGGCTGGCCGAGGAGGGCGTGCTGGCGGGGCAGCGGGCGGTGCCGAAGGCGCTGGAGCGGTCCGGTTTCACGTTCCTGCACCCGGCGCTCGGGTCCGCCGTCGCCGCCGCGATCACCCCCCGGTAGTGCGGTCGCCCTCCACGGCCTGGCAGGCGCTGGCCGGGCTGGTGCTGCTCGGGTGCTCGGCGGTGCTCGGGCTGCTGGTGCGGGGCGCGCCCGCGCCGGGGGTGGACGTGGCGCTGCACGACGCGGCGCTGGGGCTCGGGTCCTGGGTCGTGCTGCCCGCGACGGTGGTCAGCCTGGTGCTGAGCCCAGGGCTGGCCACGATCGCGCTGGTCTCCCTGGTGGCGCGGGCGGTGATCGCCCGCGACCCGCTGGTGGCGCGGTTCGCGGTGCTGCTGGCGGTGTGCTGGGCGACCGTGTGGGCCCGGTACGGGTACCGGCGGATCCGGCCGATCGAGTACCCGCAGTGGAGCTACCCGAGCGGGCACGTCACGGCGGTGACGGCGGTGGCGTTCACCGCCGCGGTGGTGTGCGCGGCCCTGGCCCGCCGCCACCTGCGCCCGGTGGTGGCGCTCGGGGTGCTGGCGGTGCTGCTGACGGCGACCAGCCGGGTGGTGCTGGAGATGCACTGGTTCACCGACACGGTCGGGGCGGTGCTGGCCACCACCGGGGCCGGGCTGCTGTGCTGCGCGGCGCTGCGGCTGCCCCCGCGGCCGGTGGTGGCCGGGCCCGGCTAGCCGGTGGCCCACTCCGCGCGGTGGTCGTCGACGAACCCGGCGAACGGGCGCGGCGCGCGACCGGTGAGCCGGGTGACGCCGTCGGTCAGCTCCCCCTCGCCGCCGTCGCGGATCGCGGCGTTGTAGCGGGCGAGGCGGTCGGCGAACGGCGCGGGCATCCCGGCGGCCCGGAAGTGCCCGGCCAGCTCGGGGGCGGACACCTCCACCACCTCCACGGCCCGCCCGGTCCGCTCGGTGATGATCCGCGCGACCTCCGGGTAGCTGAGCGCCCTCGGCCCGGTGAGCCGGTGCTCGGCCTCGGTCCGGTCGGCGAGGAGGGCGGCGTGCGCGGCGGCGGCCACGTCCCGCGCGTCGATCCAGCCGACCCGGCCGTCGCCGCTCGCCGACAGCAGCTCGCCGCGCTCGCGCACCCGCGCGGCCAGCGGGTGCGCGCCGGTGAGGTTCTGCATGAACCCGGCGGGCCGCAGCACGGACCAGCCGGGGGTCCCGCGCACCTCGGCCTCCAGCTCGGCGGCGCCGGGGGCGTCCGGCAGGACCGCGAGGGAGCCGAGCAGCACGAGCCTGGGCAGGCCGGTGCGGCGGGCCAGGTCGAGCAGCGGGCGCACGGCGGGCAGCGGGTCGCCGGTGGTGGGCGGCGGGACGGCGTAGACGGCGGTCGCGCCGTCCAGGAGCCCGCGGTGGGTGCTCGGGTCGTGCCAGTCGAACCGGGTCGCGCCGGGGGCCGGGGTGCGGCTCGCCCGCCGGAACGGGGTGCCGCCCGCCTCCAGCAGGGCGGTGAGGGCCCGGCCGGTGGTGCCGCTCGCGCCGATCACCACCACGCTCACGCGGTCGCCTCGCGGTCGAGCGCGGCGACCAGGTCGCCCAGCCCGCCCGTGGCCCGCGCGGCGGCGACGGGGCTCCAGTAGTCGCGGTAGGCGGTGAAGAGGCCGTCCACCACGGTGACGATGGAGACGTAGTCGAGCCGGTAGGGGGCTCCGGTCGCGGTCGTGCGGCCGACGGCGGTGAACTCGACCACCGCCGTGCTCGGGTCGGCCGTGCGGTGCACGACCAGCTCGGGGATCTCGGCGACGTCCACCAGGTCGGGGTAGCCGGCCAGGTAGGCGCGCACCTGCTCGCGGCCCTCGAGGCGGGTCGGGGAGCCCGCCTCGGCGAACGGGAACTCGGCGGTCCCGTCCACGGCCCACAGGTCCGCCACGGCGTCCATGTCCTTGGCCAGCAGGAGGTCGAGCAGTCGGCGGAAGGTCAGCTCCGGGTCGTTGTCCACGCCGTCGATCGTGCGGGCGGCGGGCCGGGCGCGGCACTGCCGGTCGAGCCCCCTCCCGGCGGTCCGTGGCTCGCCGGGAGGTCCTGTGCCAGGGTGGGGAGGATGAGCGCGCGTGAGCTGGCCGGGTTCCTGCGGGCCCGGCGGGAGTCGTTGGGACCGGCGCAGGTCGGGCTGCGGCGGGCGCCGTCGACCAGGACGCCGGGGTTGCGGCGCGAGGAGGTCGCCGGGCTGGCCGGGGTGACGGTCAACTACTACGAGCGGGTCGAGCAGGGGCGGGCCCCGCACCCGTCGCCGCAGGTGCTGGACGCGCTGGGCGCGGCGCTGCGGCTGACCGGGGCCGAGCGGGAGCACCTGGCGCGGTTGGCCGGGCACGCGCCCGTGGGCGAGGAGCCGGAACCGGGGGTGCCGGGCGCGGTGCGCACGCTGCTGGACGGGCTGGGGGCGACGCCCGCCTACGCGGTGGCGCCCGCGCTGGACGTGGTGGCCTGGAACGCGGCGGCGGTGGCGCTGTTCACCGACTTCGGCGCGCTGCCCGCGCGCGAGCGGGGGCTGGCGGCGCTGTCCCGGCGGTTCGGCGGGACGCTGTGCGGCGAGGTCGAGCCCGGCGCGTTCGCCGAGCGGGCGGCGGCCGACCTGCGCGCGGCGGCCGTGCGGTTCCCCGGACTGGGCACGGCGCGGGTGGCCGAGGAGTTCGGTGCGCACAGCCCGGAGTTCGCCGCCGCGTGGGCGGCCCGCGACGTGCGGGAGCGGCCGGTGGTGCGCAAGGTCGTGGCGCACCCGGTGGTGGGGCGGCTGGAGCTGGACGTGCACCTGCTCGTGGTGCCCGGCCACGACCTGCGGGTCGCGCTGCACACCGCGCCGCCGGGCAGCGCGAGCGCCGAGCGGCTGGCCCGACTGGCCCCCGCGCGGTGACCACCGGCGCGGCGGTCAGGCGTAGGGTCGAGTGGTGAGCAGCACCGACTCCTCCTGCCGCGCCGAGAACACCCCCTTCGACGTGCGCGAACTGGGCACCATCGAGTACCAGGCCGCCTGGGACCTCCAGCGGGAGCTCGCCTCCGCCCGCGCGGACGGCACCGCCACCGACACCCTCCTGCTGCTGGAGCACCCCCCGGTGTACACCTGCGGCAGGCGGACCGAGGCCGACGAGCGCCCGAGGGGCGGCGACACCCCGGTCATCGACGTCGACCGCGGCGGCAAGATCACCTGGCACGGGCCCGGCCAGCTCGTCGGCTACCCGATCGTGGGGCTGGCCGAGCCGCTGGACGTGGTCCAGTACGTGCGGCGGGTCGAGCAGGCCCTCATCCACGTGTGCGACCAGCTCGGCGTGCCCACCGGTCGGGTGGAGGGGCGCAGCGGGGTGTGGATCGCGGCCGACGAGCGCGGTCCGGAGCGCAAGGTCGCCGCGATCGGCATCCGGGTGCAGCGCGGCGTGACCATGCACGGGTTCGAGATCAACTGCAACGCCTCGCTGGACGCGTTCGCCGACATCATCCCGTGCGGCATCCGGGACGCGGGCGTCGCCTCGCTCTCGCACGAGCTGGGCCGGGACGTGACCGTGGCCGAGGTGCTGCCGCTGGCGAGGGCCGCCGTGATCGACGCGCTGAACGGCGACCTGCCGCTGACCGACCGCACACTGGCCCGCCCCGAGCCGTCAGCGCCGGGCATCACCTTCGCGGTGCAGGGCGCCTGACGCCCGAACGGGTCCTCACCGCGGCCGAGCGCTGACAGCGGGCCGACTCCCCTCCTAGGGTTCCCTCGCTGGAGCCGAGGAGGGG
The DNA here is from genome assembly GCF_002354875.1 of Actinosynnema pretiosum. Taxonomy (GTDB): domain Bacteria; phylum Actinomycetota; class Actinomycetes; order Mycobacteriales; family Pseudonocardiaceae; genus Actinosynnema; species Actinosynnema auranticum. The sequence continues at coordinate 1,463,902 of NZ_CP023445.1, read as the reverse complement.
AGTCCGCCGTGCCCGTCACCAGACGCGGTCTGCTGCGCGCCACCGGCATCGCCGGGGCCGCCCTGCTCGTGGGCGGGAGGGCGAGCGCCCGGCCGGGGGCGCGCGGCCCCTGGCTGGACTGGCTGGCCGACAACCGGGAGCGCGTGGCCGCCGTGGTCGACCCCGGCGCCGGTCCCGCCCTCGCGCACCGCCCGCACGCGCCGCAGCCGCTCGGGACCGCGATCGCGCCGCTGCACCTGGCCGCGCACGAGCTGTCGGGCGCGACCGGGCCGGTCCCGGTGGCCGACTGGGACCGCCACCACCTCGGCCTGGACGGCGGCGCGCACGCGTCCGCGCTGGCCGACCTCGGCATCACCTCCACCGACGGCGCGACCGCCGACGACCCGCACCACCCGGTGGACCTGGACGACCTGGCGTCCGCGCTGGTCAGGCGGGGTGACGGCGCGGCGGCGGACCTGCTGCTGCACCGGCTGGGCGAGCCCGCGCTGCGGGCGGCGGCGGTCCGGCTGGGCTGGCCGGACGCCCCGGTGGCCAGCGCCCTGGACCACCGGGTGCGCCTGGTGCTGGGCCGGGACGCGCCGGGGCACCTGACCGATCCGAGGGTGCGGCTGGAGGTGCTCGGCAGGCTCCCGCAGGCCCCGAGCGCGTACGAGGGCCTGCGGCCGTGGGCGCGCACGACGTGGCGCGGCACCGCCGACGGCCTGGGCCGGGCGCACCGGGCGCTGGCCACCGATCCGGGACTCCCGCGCTGCCGCGCCTGGCTGGGGGCCGGGCGGGAGGCGCCTGCGGGCGTGCTGGGCGTCGGCCTCGCGGGCGGCGCGCTGCCGGGCGTGCTCGCGGTGGGCGGGCACGCGCGCTTCGCGGACGGCCGCACGGGCGTCGTGGCGGTCCTGCTGGCGGAGGTGCCGCAGGAGCGGCACGCGGCGGCGCGGGGGTTCGAGGACCTGGTCCTGGGCGCGCTGCTGGACGGCGCGGTGCTCGCCGACCTGCGCGCCGCGCTGGCCTGAGCCAGGCGGGCGCGCACGGGCCGGCGGCGGGCACGCACAGGCCGGCGCCGGGCACGCACAGGCCGGCGCCGGGACCGCACAGGCCGGCGCCGGGACCGCACGGGCCGGCGCCGGGACCGCGCGGGCCCCGGCGGCGGCACGGCGCTCCCGCCGCCGGTCGCGCTCAGCCCCTCAGCTGCGGCGCGATCTCCGCCGCCGCCAGCTCCAGGTGGTCCAGGTCCGCCAGGTCGAGCAGCTGGAGGTACACCCGGCTGACGCCGGTGCGCTCCCGCCACTGCCCGAGCCGGTCCACGACCTCGGCGGGCGTGCCCGCCAGGCCGTTGGCCTTCAGCTCGTCGACGTCGCGCCCGATCGCGGCGGCCCTGCGGGCGACCTCCGCGTCGTCCCGGCCGATCGCCGCGACCAGCGCCGCCGAGCGGGTGATCTCCGCCGGGTCGCGGCCGATGTCGCGGCACGCCTGGTCGACGCGGGCGAACTGCTCGGCCGCGAACTCGACGTCCACGAACGGCAGGTTGAACTCGGTGGCGTGCTTGGCGGCGAGCGCGGGCGTGCGCTTGGCGCCCTTGCCGCCGATCAGCACCGGCACCCGGTCCTGCACGGGCTTGGGCAGCGCCGGGGCGTCGATCAGCCGGTAGTGGTCGCCCTGGAAGGTGTAGTCCTCGCCGACCGGGGTGGCCCACAGGCCGGTGATGATCTCCAGCTGCTCGGCGTACCGGTCGAACCGCTCCCGCACGCTCGGGAACGGGATGCCGTAGGCGGTGTGCTCCTCCTCGTACCACCCGGCGCCGAGGCCGAACTCGACGCGGCCCCCGGACATCTGGTCGACCTGGGCGACGCTGATGGCCAGCGGGCCGGGGTAGCGGAAGGTGGCGGCGGTCATGAGCGTGCCGAGGCGGATGGTCGTGGTGTCGCGGGCCAGGCCCGCGAAGGTGATCCACGGGTCGGTGGGGCCGGGCAGGCCGTCCACCGAGCCCATCTTCAGGTAGTGGTCGGAGCGGAAGAACGCCCCGTACCCTGCGGCTTCGGCGGCGCGGGCGACGCGGAGCAGGTCGTCGTAGCCCGCGCCCTGCTGGGGTTCGGTGAAGATCCGGAGTTCCACCGCACCACGCTAACGACGCGGGCCCCGACCCCGCGATTCGACCACCGCCGGGCGGGCTGTCGCGCCGATCACCACTTCGCACCGCGCCGGACCGCTCGGGCGAACCGCAGGTCAGCGCCCCGCGAGCGCGCACCCCGGCTGCCGCGACCGCACCACCCGACCGGTAGGAAGGCACCTATGGCCAAGTGGACCGAAGTCGACATCCCCGACCAGGCAGGGCGCACCGCGCTGGTGACCGGCGCGAACTCCGGCCTGGGCCTGCGCACCGCCGAGGTGCTGGCCGCCAGGGGCGCCAGGGTGCTGCTGGCCTGCCGCTCCCGCGAGCGCGGCCTGGCCGCCGTCGAGCGGGTCTCCCGGCACGGCGAGGCCGAGCTCGTGCGGCTGGACCTGGGCGAGCTGGCGTCGGTGCGCGCCGCCGCCGAGCGGGTCCTGGAGCTGACCGGCGGCGGGCTGGACCTGCTGGTCAACAACGCGGGCCTGATGGCCCCGCCGCTCGCCCGCACCGCCGACGGGTTCGAGTCGCAGTTCGGCGTCAACCACCTGGGGCACGCCGCGCTGACCTGGCTGCTGGTGCCCGCGCTGCGGGCCCGCGCAGGCGCCCGCGTGGTGACCGTGTCGTCCGTCGCGCACCGGTTGGGCGGGCTGGACCTGGCGGACCCGAACTTCGAGGTGCGCCGCTACGCCCCGTGGGTCGGCTACGGCCAGTCCAAGCTCGCCAACCTGCTGTTCGCGCGGGAGCTGGACCGGCGGCTGAGGCTGTCCGGCGCGGACGTGACCTCCGTCGCTGCGCACCCCGGCGTCTCGCGGACCGAGCTCAGCTCGACCATGGCCAAGGCGCACCGGAACGCGCTGGTCGACTGGGCGGGCAAGATCACCGACGCGCTCTCCCAGTCCCCGGCCGCGGGCGCGTTGCCGCAGCTCTACGCGGCCACCGCGCCACTGGTGACCGGCGGCGGCTACTACGGCCCCGACGGGTTCGGCGGCTTCTGGGGCCACCCGGCGCCCGCGCGGTCGACGGCGGCGGGCCGCGACGGCCTCGCGGCGGCCCGGTTGTGGGACCTGACGGCCGAGTTGACGGGCGTCGCGCCCGACCCCGCGTGACGTAGGGTTGGTGACGTGACCGTCGTACCTGAGGGTCGGAAGCTGCTGCGGCTGGAAGTGCGCAACAGCCAGACGCCGATCGAGAAGAAGCCCTCGTGGATCAAGACCCGCGCGAAGATGGGCCCGGAGTACCGGGACCTGAAGGGTCTGGTCAAACGCGAGGGCCTGCACACGGTCTGCGAGGAGGCCGGGTGCCCCAACATCTACGAGTGCTGGGAAGACCGCGAGGCGACCTTCCTCATCGGCGGTGAGCAGTGCACCCGCCGGTGCGACTTCTGCCAGATCGACACCGGCAAGCCCGCCGACCTCGACCGCGACGAGCCCCGCCGGGTCGCCGAGTCCGTGCAGGCCATGGGCCTGCGCTACTCGACGGTCACGGGCGTGGCCCGCGACGACCTGGCCGACGGCGGCGCGTGGCTGTACGCGGAGACCGTGCGGCAGATCCACGCGCTGAACCCCGGCACCGGCGTCGAGCTGCTGATCCCGGACTTCAACGCGGTGCCCGAGCAGCTGGCCGAGGTGTTCGACTCCCGGCCCGAGGTGCTCGCGCACAACCTGGAGACCGTGCCGCGCATCTTCAAGCGCATCCGCCCGGCGTTCCGCTACGAGCGGTCCCTGGAGGTGATCACCCGCGCCCGCGAGGCCGGTCTGGTCACCAAGTCCAACCTGATCCTGGGCATGGGCGAGACCCCGGAGGAGGTCGCCGAGGCGCTGCGCGACCTGCACGCGGCGGGCTGCGAGATCATCACGATCACGCAGTACCTGCGCCCCTCCCCCCGGCACCACCCGGTCGAGCGCTGGGTGAAGCCGGAGGAGTTCGTGGTGCACAAGGAGACCGCCGAGGAGATCGGCTTCAGCGGCGTCATGGCCGGGCCGCTGGTGCGCTCCTCCTACCGGGCCGGGCGGCTGTACGCCCAGGCCGTGACCAAGCGCGGCGACACCCTCCCGGAGAACCTGGAGCACCTCCTCCAGGCCGGTGACGCCGCGCAGGAGGTCAGCGCGCTGCTCTCGGCTCGCTGAGCACCACGTCGTCCAGCTCCAGCGCGTAGTGCGCGCCGAAGGCGCTGGACGGCGTGTGCACGCCGGGCTCGACGTCCGGCAGCCGCCCGATCGCCCTGACCGCGCTGTCCGCGGTCAGGGCGTACGCGTTCGGGGTGGTGAGCGAGGCCTCGACCCTGGTCCCCCGCGCGTCCCGCACCTCGCCCCACACCTCGCTGCGGCTGGTGTCGCGCGCCGCCGGTGACGGGCCGCCGATCCGCCTGACCAGCGCCTTCGCCACCTGGCGGGCCGGGCGCAGCGCGAGCAGCGGCTGGAAGACGCCGTGGGCCTTCGCGAGCAGCGGCGGGAACGTGGTGAACGTGGTGATGTTCGGGATGCCGGTGGAGCGGTGGGCGGTGCTGACGTCGCCCCAGGGGATCGCGAGCACGTCCCGCGCGCCCGAGCGGAACCCGGCGACCCGGCGGCGGTGCCCGAGCGGCACCGAGCGCAGCTCCCCGTCGACCCGCGCCCTGCCGCCGCCCGCCGCGCCCTCGACGGCGGTGGCGGCGGTGCCCGCGCTGGGGCCGCCGCCGCTCAGGAACGCCAGGTCGAGGTGGGTGGCGCCGGGCAGGGCGTGGTGCAGCAGGGCGGCGATGCAGTCGGTGGGGACGACGTCGAAGCCGACGCCGGGCAGCAGGACCACACCCGCCCGCCTCGCCTCGGCGTCGAGGGCGGCGATGCCCTCGAACACGTCGATCTCGCCGGTGATGTCCAGGTAGTGCGTCCTCGTGCGCAGGCAGGCGTCGACCAGGGGGCGCCAGGTGGCCGAGAACGGCCCCGCGCAGTTCACGACCGCGTCGACCCCGTCCAGGTGCGCCCCCGCGTCGGCGAGGGGGAACACCCGGTGCTCCAGTCCGAGGCGCTGCGCGGCGGCGGCGACCTTGTGGCCGTTCCGCCCCGCGAGCACCGGTCGTTCGCCTCGCGCGACGGCGAGCTCGGCGATGAGCGCCCCGGTGTACCCGTTGGCGCCGTAGACCATCCACGTCATGGCTAGACGCTACCGGCGGTCGTGGGGGCGGAGTTCCGCCTGCGGCGGGTGGGACGGCCGGGAGCTGTGGGGCTGCTGTCGCGGGTTCGGCCGGGGGTTCGGGCTGGGGGTTCGGGCTGCGGGTTCGGGCTCGGCTCCGGCGCGCTCGGGCAACGGTTCGCCCGGACAACGACGCGCGCGGGCAACAGCGTGCTCGGGCGGGTCCGGGTCGGGGCGCTCAGGTGCGGCGGCGCACGAGGAGCGCGCCGACGAGGCCCGCCGCGCCACGGCTGCTGCCGCAGGGCACGTCGAGTCCGGTCGGGCCGCTCGTGGACAGCGGGAGCAGCATGATCAGCAGTCCCGAGAGCACGAACGCCGCGGCGACCGCGGTGAGGTGCTGCCCTGGGCGGCATGGGGCCAAGCTAGGACCTGCCACGCCCCTGCCCAGGGGGATGGCGGGGCCGGGGATCCGGCGGTTCTCCCAAGGGAGTTGGGCGCGTCGGGCGTCGTCAGGGGATTTGAGGGGCCGCCGGGGCGCGCTCCCGCGCCGAGCGGTGGTCGGGGAGCGATGAGCGTTCGAGGGGTGCGCCGCCACGGCCGGACGATGATCACCCAAAGAAATTCCGACTACGCAAGAATCGTTGATCTTCACCCTGACGTTGGATTGATTCGTGAGCTGGTCACGGAAAGCTCAGCAAAACCGCTCCCGAAGGCGTGAACCAGTCCCCCATTAAGGGAAGGGGTCTGGACCATATCGGCTGAACGAGCAGGTCCGGGCCGTTCGGCGCATCGGGTGCACCGCTCAACGAATCGACCCCGTCCATCCCAAGATCGACGGCGGTCGGTGCGCGATGCTCTCCAGCGCGGAATCAGCGCCCGAATGGAACGCGGCCCCCTGCTCGAACAGGAGACCGCGTGGGTCCGACCGCGAACCAGGCCTGACGAGCGAGGACGACAGGAGGACCGGAGTTGAGTCTAGGACCGCGCCCCGGCGAGGGGCCAGTGCTCGACGCGACACGAGCGGGTGGCGCGCGGCGGACCCTGGAAGTGCACCGCCTGGCGCCGACCGCCACGAGGCGCCACGCGCCTTCGGACCCCGCTTCGGCCGCACCGCCCGCGCTCGCGGAGGGTGACGACGAGCGGCTGCCGGGACCGGCGGGCCCGTGGCTGCGCGACGCGCTGTCCCCCGCCGTGCTGCTGGCCCTGTGGGCGCTGGCCACCCTCCTGGTCGCCGCGCTGGCCTGAGCCGCCCCGCCCCGGACCGCGCCCGACGGGGTGCCGCACCATCGGGTGATAGCCGCACGAGCCCCTGAACGCCCCGCCACGCCGCGAACACCCGCCGGGACAGGTCGGCACACCCCCGAGGGGAGCGCCGCGCTCCTGGGGCCGCTGAGCCCACCGCTCCGTTTCTCGGAATCGAGGTCAGCATGCCCTCACAGCAACCTGAGTTACCTCTCAAGTGGCGTTGATTGGGTGCCGTTCCCGTGAAGCACCGTGGGAACGGCACCCGACTCGATCTACCCCATCTATCCGGCAGGTACTGACGCCCTTTGACGTAGCGAGGTCATCTCTCTTCGCCCTCGACGCCGTTGTCCCCTTCAAGGAGTTTGACCAGGTCTTCGAGGGAGAGGTGGTGCTTCATCCCAGCACGACTGTTCTTGCCGAAAGCGATCCCTTCGGCCTCCAGCACAGCGATCTGTTCTTCACGGCTGTGACACCCCATGCTAATGGTGGCCGGGATCGCGCCGTCGCTCTTCAGCACGCGGTGGGCGTTGGGCAGCGCGTACTGCACGAGCCACTTGCTGATAGTCCGACGATGGGTTCCCGACACCTGCGCGATGGTCAGGTAGTTGGTCCACCTGCCACTAGGCACTTCCCGCAGTGCACGGCGCACGGCGGCGAGCTTCGGGCTCTGCGGCTCGTGAGGGATGCTGTCGTCGGGGCCCGGCCATATCTTGATCGCCAGATCGGCCAGTTCCTCACCTCGCTGCCTGATCTCGGCGACACCCCACGTGGACCGCTCAGCGATGTCTAGGTTCATGGCCAAACCGCTGCTCGCCAGGACCCTGCGCTTGGCGTCGAAGGGCTTGTTGGACATCTGGCCGTTGTAGGCCGAGAGGGTGAGATTGCCGAGCGTGTGGACGACAGCCTGGTGCAACTCCTCAACGGTCTCGTAATCGCCCAGATCCTGTGCGAGCCCGCGCCGCCACTCCTCAGTCAACGTCTGCGGCATGACGTGCTCGATAGTGAGCTTCGACTTCTCGAAGTCCACCTGCTCCCCCCGCCCCCAGCCCTCCTCGAAGCAGCGCAGGACGAACTTCTTTTGCCACTCCTTACCTCGCCAATAGAACGGGTGCTCCAGAACCGCCTCGCGCACAGCTTGGTCGCCGGGGAAACGGCTGCGCTGGCGGGTGAGCACTCTGGTGATCGCCTTAGCTGTTGGCACCTCGTCGTCGAACGCCTTCACTAGGTCACCGAGCATCACGTTGTTACCCGCACTGGCCATGCCGACGAGAGCCTGACGGACGAGGTAGCTCTCGACCACCCGGAGAGCGTCCGCCACCTGCTGCGCGTCCAACTGGCCCGCCCGGTAGGAGAGCATGACGCGCAGCGCGATGGGGTGCACCACAGTGGCTCCCCATCGATGCAGCCGGTCGAGCGCTTCACGGACCTGGGGGTTCTCCTCCTCCGTAGGAGCTAGCACAAGCCTGAAGACAGAAGCTTTAGCGTGGAGTTCGACGATCCACTCCTCTACCTGAGCTTCGGTGGCCAATCGCTCCAGGTGCTTCTGCTGCTCCTGGTACAAGGAGCGCCGCACCGCGCGGCTCCCCTTCAGCACCAGGTCGAGCCAAATCAGGTCGACGAGGTCGTCCTTGAGTAAATTCTGCATGGGTAGCCAGTAGGTGGCGTAGATCCGCTCGGAATTCTTCGGCAACCGCATGAACAGGTAGTTGCGCAGCAGATCGGCCTGGGTGAGTTTCAAACCGGTGTTATTCAGGGACTCGAAGATCCGATAGACGTTGTCACCCGCCTGCGCGGAGATCTCCACGAAGGAGAGTTTGCTCACCACGACCTGCTCAAGGCGCTGTAGCTTGTCGTAGCGAACCTCGTCCCCTTCCCGCACGAGTTGCTCCAACTGTCCCAGGAAAAACCTGTAGGAACTTCCAATAGTATCCTCACCGCCAGCCACAGCCTTGCCGTCGACGAGATCCGTCCAGGAGTTGCGGTCCGCCTGGGTCGGCAGCAGGGTGTACCGCTCAGAGCCATTGGCGAACTCGTTGAGCAGGTATTGAACATCGATCTTGCGGGCTAACTGCGGATTCTCCCCCTTCACCAAGTCTCTAATCGCGCACAGCAGGATGCTGAGTGTCGTGATCCGTTGCTGTCCATCCACGACCAACCAGCTCTGCACCCCCGAAGCCGTGTTGGCGTGACTCGGCGCAAGGACGACCGATCCCAAGAAGTGACCGTCCTCGTTGGGCGCGTCGAGCAGCATGACGATGTCCGCCCAGAGCTGAGCCAGATTGTCCCTGGTCCAGCTGTACGTACGCTGGTAAAGAGGGACCACGTAGCACTTGTCCCCCTGGAGCAGATTGCGGGGCACACTCTCGTTCGCACGCATCCGACCTTCTCATCCCCCGTAACCGGCGGGGCCGATCCCCGCAGCATCAACAGGAGGCAAGCATAGCGACGGTCGCCGACAATTCTCAGAGATCACCCGCGACCGCCAGCAACAGCAGCGCCGAACTAGTTGCACCGCACCATCGAAACAAAAATAGTTTGATAATAAATAAACAGATTTTTGCGCACCTAATCGGCGGTAACGTCCTCGCACACGCAAGCCACGTGCCGACACCGATGGCAGGTGCCTCAGGGGGGCGACAGCGGCCCCCAGAAGCCCAGGAAGCCTCGTTCAGCGCACGATCGAGCAGGGGAGCCCGACGGTGCGACAAGAGCGCGCAAAAGAGCTCTCAACGGCTCCGGCAACACCATGGGGCCAGAGCCGGCCGCCAAGCCTGCGGGATGCCGATGTCCACGTGCTCCGCGAACACCCCAGGCCTGCCTTGGCATCTGGGGCTGCGCGACGGGTTTTGGTGGGCGCGACAGGGTTCGAACCTGCGACCGCTCGGGTGTAAACCGAGTGCTCTTCCGCTGAGCTACACGCCCCGGAAGGCCGTCACGCCAGCACGGCGACGGCCTTCTTCCACGACTCCTGGTCCCTGGCCTCGCCCGGCTCGTTGACCTGGGCGAACCGGACGACCCCGGCGGTGTCGATCAGGAAGGTGCCGCGCAGCGCGAACCCGGCCCCCTCGGAGAACACACCATAAGCCCTCGCGACCTCGCCGTGCGGCCAGAAGTCCGAGAGCAGCGGGAACCGGTAGCCCTCCTGCTTGGCCCAGGCCTTCAGGCTGAACGGGGTGTCCACGGACACGCCGATCACCTGCACGCCCGCGGCCTCGTAGTCGGCCAGCTCGTCGCGCACCCGGCACAGCTCGCCGGTGCAGGTTCCGCTGAAGGCGAACGGGTAGAACACCAGCAGCACGCTCTTCGACCCGCGGAAGGACGACAGGGTCACCTTCTGCTTGTTGCTGTCGGCGAGCGTGAAGTCGGGCGCCTCGGCACCGATCTCGATCATGCGGGACCCCTGGGGACGCGACGGGCGGGACCAGGCCCCCGACCGGGGCGACCCGGCCGGGGACAGCGCGAACCCCGGCTCCCCCGCGAGCGGGAGGGCCGGGGTCGGCGCCGGTCAGCGCTTGTTGACCTTGGCGTTCTTCGGCGAGACCAGCCGCACCGCGGTCCAGTCCTCGCTGACGTTGACGTTCGACGTCTGCGCGAGACCCGCCGTCGAGGTGGCCTCGGCGATGTCGCTGGGCTCCACGTGCCCGGAGCGCCCCGTCTTCGGGGTCAGCACCCAGATCACGCCCTCGTCGGCGAGCGGCGAGGTGACGTCGACCAGCGCGTCGACCAGGTCGCCGTCCTCCTCCCGCCACCACAGCAGGACCACGTCCACGACGTCGTCGGCGTCCTCGTCGAGCAGATCGCCGCCGATCCGCTCTTCGACCGCCGCTCGCAGGTCGTCGTCGACGTCCTCGTCCCAGCCGATCTCCTGGACAACGGCGCCCGGTTCGATCCCGAGCTTGTCGGCGACGCCGATCTTGCCTGCGTCTTCCGCGGCGACCACGGTTTCCACTCCTCCAAGTGCGCGACAGCGACGGTCGGGGCTCCGACCGCAGTTCGGCGTCGACCTCCAGGGTCAACTACCGGTCGCGGCTAGCGAACACTGTCACCCGTGCCACGCGCAACCGTAAGAGCCGGGACACGCCGCAGCGGTACCCCCGGATGCGGGACCCGGAAGCCATGAGGCATGCTCTACATACCTCCTATCCGCGCGCGCGCGTGGGACACAATCCGGAAATACTCACCGGTAGCGGTGACGGGACAGTGTCCACGGGGCAACGATGGAGACAGAGACCACGGAACGAGGAGATCCCTTGGCCCCGCAGAACCACGGCACCACTCCCGAGCGGGTGCGCGTCATCAGGGACGGTTTGGCCTCCCACCTCCCGGACATCGACCCGGAGGAGACCTCGGAGTGGCTGGAGTCGTTCGACGCCGCGCTCAAGGGCGGCGGCCAGCAGCGAGCCCGCTATCTGATGCTGCGGCTGCTCGAGCGCGCGAGGGAGTCCCACGTCGGGGTGCCCGCGCTGACCAGCACCGACTACGTGAACACCATCCCCACCGAGCGGGAGCCCTGGTTCCCCGGTGACGAGGAGGTGGAGCGCCGCTACCGCGCCTGGGTGCGCTGGAACGCGGCGATCACGGTGCACCGCGCGCAGCGCCCCGGTGTGGGCGTCGGCGGCCACATCTCGACCTACGCCTCGTCGGCGAGCCTGTACGAGGTGGGCTTCAACCACTTCTTCCGGGGCAAGGACCACCCCGGCGGCGGCGACCAGGTGTTCGTGCAGGGCCACGCCTCCCCCGGCGTCTACGCGCGCGCCTTCCTGGAAGGCCGCCTGACGACCGACCAGCTCGACGGCTTCCGCCAGGAGCACTCGCACGGCGGCCTCGGCAAGGGCCTGCCGTCGTACCCGCACCCGCGGCTCATGCCGGAGTTCTGGGAGTTCCCGACCGTCTCCATGGGCCTCGGCCCGATGAACGCGATCTACCAGGCCCGGTTCAACCGGTACCTCCAGTCCCGCGGCATCAAGGACACCTCGCAGCAGCACGTCTGGGCGTTCCTCGGCGACGGCGAGATGGACGAGCCCGAGTCGCGCGGCCTGCTCCAGCTCGCGGCGAACGAGCAGCTGGACAACCTCACCTTCGTGGTCAACTGCAACCTGCAGCGCCTCGACGGCCCGGTGCGCGGCAACGGCAAGATCATCCAGGAGCTGGAGTCGTTCTTCCGGGGCGCGGGCTGGAACGTCATCAAGGTCATCTGGGGCCGCGAGTGGGACTCGCTGCTGCACGCGGACCGCGACGGCGCGCTGGTCAACCTGATGAACCAGACCCCCGACGGCGACTTCCAGACGTACAAGGCCAATGACGGCGCGTACGTCAAGGAGCACTTCTTCGGCCGCGACCCGCGGACGAAGGAGCTGGTCACGGCCATGTCCGACGACGACGTGTGGAACCTCAAGCGCGGCGGCCACGACTACCGCAAGGTGTTCGCGGCGTACCAGGCGGCGGTCTCGCACAACGGCCAGCCGACCGTGATCCTCGCCAAGACGATCAAGGGCTACGGCCTCGGCGAGCGGTTCGCGGCGCGCAACGCCACGCACCAGATGAAGAAGATGTCCCACGACGACCTGAAGTCGTTCCGGGACAGCCTGCGCATCCCGATCGCGGACAAGGACCTCGACCCGTACCTGCCGCCGTACTACCACCCCGGCAAGGACGCCCCGGAGATCCAGTACCTGCTGGAGCGCCGCAAGCAGCTCGGCGGGTTCGTGCCCGAGCGCCGCAACGCCGCCAAGCCGCTGGTGCTGCCCGGCGACAAGGTCTACGACGTGGTCAAGCGCGGCTCGGGCAAGCAGGAGGTCGCCACGACGATGGCGTTCGTCCGGCTGGTCCGCGACCTCATCAAGGACCCGGAGATCGGCAAGCGGATCGTGCCGATCATCCCGGACGAGGCGCGCACGTTCGGCATGGACTCGATGTTCCCGTCGCAGAAGATCTACAACCCGAACGGGCAGCTCTACACCTCCGTGGACGCCGAGCTGATGCTGGCGTACAAGGAGTCCGAGCAGGGCCAGATCCTGCACGAGGGCATCAACGAGGCGGGCTCGACGGCCTCGTTCACGGCGGTCGGCACCTCGTACGCCACGCACGGCGAGCCGATGATCCCGATCTACATCTTCTACTCGATGTTCGGGTTCCAGCGGACCGGCGACGGGCTGTGGGCGGCGGGCGACCAGATGGCGCGCGGCTTCGTGCTGGGCGCCACCGCGGGCCGCACCACGCTGACCGGCGAGGGCCTGCAGCACGCCGACGGGCACTCGCTGCTGCTCGCGCACACCAACCCGGCGGCGGTCGCCTACGACCCGGCCTGGTCGTTCGAGGTGGCGCACATCGTCAAGGACGGCCTGCGCCGGATGTACGGCGAGGACGCCGAGAACGTCTTCTACTACCTGACGATCTACAACGAGCCGTACCGGCAGCCCGCCGAGCCCGAGGGCCTGGACGTGGACGGCCTGCTCAAGGGCCTGTACCGGTACCAGGCGGCGGGCGAGGGCGAGGGCCCGAGGGCCCAGCTGATCGGCTCGGGCGTCGCGGTGCCGTGGGCGCTCAAGGCCGCGCAGCTGCTGGCCGACGACTGGGGCGTGCGCGCCGACGTGTGGTCGGCGACGTCGTACTCGGAGCTGCGCCGCGAGGCCGTCGAGGTCGACCGGCACAACCTGCTGAACCCCGGCGAGGAGCCGCGCGTCCCGTACGTGACGCGGGTGCTGGGGGACGCGCAGGGCCCGGTCGTGGCGGTGTCGGACTGGATGACGGCGGTGCCGGACCTGATCCGCCCGTACGTGCCGACCGACATGACCACGCTGGGCGCGGACGGCTTCGGCTTCTCCGACACCCGCCCGGCCGCGCGCAGGCACTTCCTGATCGACGCCGAGTCGGTCGTGGTGGCCACCCTGGCCGCGCTGGCCAAGCGCGGCGAGGTGCCGCAGCAGTCCGTCGTGGACGCGGCGCGCAAGTACCGCATCGACGACGTGTCGGCCGCCGGTCCGTCCACCTCGGACGCGGGCCTGGCCTGACCGACCGCGGCGGTCCGGGTCCCGGACCGCCGCGCCCGACCCGCCCCCGAACCGGGCGGCGGGTCGGCCGGGACGAACCGGCGAGAGGCGTTCTCCCCCCGATCGGGGGAGGGCGCCTCTCGTCGTTTCCGCCCCGCGCGGTGTGCTCCAGGTCATAGACTCCGCTCGACTGCTTCGGCGGCTCGCAGTGGACCGGGGGATCGATGGGGACGCCTCAGGAGGCGCTGCACCGCACCATCCTGCTCGTCGACGTCGTGGGCTTCGGGAAGCGGGACGAGCCGGAGCAGCGGGAGGCGCACCGGGCGCTGTACGCCGCGCTGCGGGCCGCTTTCCACGTGGCCGGGGTGGTGTGGTCGGACGAGCCCGACTGGGACGGCACGTACCACGAGGACCGCGGCGACGGGGTCATGGCGCTGCTGCCCTGCACGGTGGTGAAGAGCCGGGCCGTGCGGGTGCTGGTGCCCGCGCTGGCGGGCGAGCTGCGCCGGTACAACCACCTGCTGGCGGACGGGGCGCGGCTGCGGCTGCGCGTCGCGCTGGCGGCGGGCGAGGTCTCGCACGACGGCGAGGGCGCGCAGGGCGAGGCGCTGGTGGGCGCGTTCCGGCTGCTGGACGCCCCGCAGGTGAAGCAGGCGCTGGCCCGCTCGCCGGGCGCGCTGGTGCTGGTGGTGTCGGGCGGCTTCCACCAGACCGTGGTGCGCGGGGACCCGGCGTGCGACGCGATCGCGTTCCGGCCGGTGGACGTGCGCAACAAGGAGTTCCGGGAGACCGCGTGGATCGCGCTGCCGGACACCGGTCCCGCGCCGCCCAGGCACCGCCACCGCAGGCTCGGGCAGCCGCCCGTGCGCGGCCCGTCGGGGCGGGCGGGTCGGCGCCGGAGCTGGCGGCGCGCGCCGAACCGGGTGGCGGGTTGGGGTCGGCGGGCGCTGGGGGCGCGGCTGAGCCGCAGGAACGCCGGGGTGCTGGTGGTCGCGGTGGTGCTGCTGCTGGTCCCGACCGCCTGCCAGGGGCCCCCGGAGGTGGCCGGGTGCGCGCTGCCGGTGCAGCTGAACGTGCTGGCCTCGCGGGAGGTCGTGGACGAGCTGCGGGACCTGGTGGTGAAGTTCGAGGACGGCGAGCGGGCGCCGGGCGAGCTGCGCTGCGCCGGGGTCAGGGTGCACGTGGCGGAGGGGCCGCAGTCGGCCGACGTGGTGCGCGCGCTGGGCGACGGGCTGCCGGTCGGCGGGGGCATCGGCACCAGCGTGCCCGAGCCGCACGTGTGGATCCCCGCGAGCGGGCTGGAGCTGGAGCAGGCGCGGGCGCTGCTGGCCGAGGACGGGTCGCAGAAGGGCCTGAGCCTGCACGCCGACGTGGGCGGCGTGCCGTCGGTGGTGGCGCGGTCGGTGGTGGCGCTGGGGGTGCCGGAGCGGTGGGCGCCGGAGCTGGCCGTGCGCGAGGACTCGCGGCAGGTGTCCTGGCAGTCGCTGCTGGGCGCCGACGGGTGGCGGTTGTTCGGGTTGGAGCCCGCCGTGACCGGGAGCGCGCAGATGGCGACGGTCGCGGCGGTCGGCGGGTGGCTGAACCCGCCGGAGCTGGGGCCCGAGGCCGGGCCGAAGTTGCACCGGATGGCCGCGCGGGTCGGGGCCGAGGTGCCCGGCGGCGCGGGCGGCGGGCTGTGCGGCGAGGTGCGGTCGGTGCTCGTGGCGGCCGAGTCCGAGCTGGCGGACCGGGTGGACGAGTGCGGCGGGCTGGAGGTGTTCTACCCCGAGGGCGGCTCGCTCTGGCTGGACCACCTGTTCGTGGACGTGGTCCGGACGCCCGCGAGCGGGGTGGCGCCGTCGGTCGAGGAGTACCGGGCCACCCCGGTCGGGGAGGCCGCGGCGAAGTTCCGGGGGTTCCTGGTGGGGGACGCGGTCGCGCAGGACCGGTTCAAGCGGTCCGGGCTGCGGGGCGCGGTCGGCGGGGACACCACGACGCGGGGGCTGCGCCCGAGCAGGCCCGCCGCGCTGGCCACCCCGGAGTACGCGGCCCGCGTGCGCGAGGTGTGGGCGCGGGTGCGGAAGGAGACCAGGGTCGCGCTGGTCGTCGCCGACACCTCCGAGCTGGGCGGGCAGGTCGCGGACCAGGTCACCGGGCTGGTGGAGTCGGCGGACGGGGCCGGGCGCGACCGGGTCGAGGTCGTGGTGGACGGGGGGCGACCGCTCCGCGCCCTGGTGGCCGAGCGGGTGGCGCTGGACCGGGCGGCGCAGGTCGTGGTGGTGGCGGGGGCCGGGGACCGGGTGGGGTTCGGGTACGGGCCGGTGTCGGAGCGGGTCGTGGTCGGGGTGGGGGTCGGGGCCGGGGCGTGCGACCCGTCGTCGGAGCTGCGGGCGCTGCTGGACGCCAACGGCCGCAGGTGCCTGCCGCTGGTGGACCGGGCCGGGGTGGTCGCGCTGGTCGACGAGGTCGCGGAGGAGCTGTGGGATGTGGGGTGAGCGGCGGGGGCGGACGGCGCCGGGCGGGCTGCTGCTGTGCGGGCTGCTGCTGGGCGGGGCGCTCGCCGGGTGCGCGGAGCCCGAGGCCGGGTGGGAGGAGCGGAGCGGGCCCATCGTCTTCGCGGACTCCAAGGACACCTCGGTGGACAAGCAGATCACCCGGCTGGTGGAGATGTGGAACCGGTTCAACCCGGACCAGCCGGTGTCGTTCCAGGAGCAGGCGTCCGGCAGCGACGCCTACCGGGCCCAGCTGATCGCCCACTCGCAGCGCAGCAAGCGGGAGGAGGGGGCGCCCTGCTACGACGTGATGGCCATGGACGTGGTGTGGACGGCGGAGTTCGCCGAGGGCGGGTTCCTGGCGGAGGTGTCGGACCGGGACCTCGACCTGTCCGAGTTCCGGCCGGAGTCGCTGCGGGCCGCCCGGTACGCGCGGAGCGAGGAGCTGGGGCGGGCGCGGGACGGGGCGGGCGCGTCGCGGCTGTGGGCGGTGCCGTGGCGGGCCGACGCGGGCCTGCTCTACTACCGGACCGACCTGGTGGCGGAGCCGCCGACGAGCTTCGCGGGGCTGCGGGAGGCGGCGCTGGCGGTGAGCAGGCGGGAGCCGTCGGTGGCCGGGTACGCGGGGCAGTTCCGGAAGGCGTACGAGGGGCTGTCGGTCAACGCGTTCGAGGCGATGTGGGCGTTCGAGGGCGATCCGGTGCCGGTGGACGCGCGGGGCGTGCCGCACCCGGCGCTGGACGCGGGGTCGGCCACGGCGGTGCGGTCGCTGGTGGGCGCGGTGCGCGACGGGTGGCTGCCGCGGTCCACGCTGGACTACGACGAGGACGCGAGCTGGCAGGCGTTCGGGCGGGGCGAGGTGGCGCTGATGCGCAACTGGCCCTACGCGTACGCCCAGCTCACCGCGCCCGACCGGGCGGAGGGGTCGCTGGACCCGGCGCTGATCGGCGTGGCGCCGCTGCCGTGGCAGAGCGCGCTGGGCGGGTGGAACCTCGGGGTGTCGACGTGCACCCGGCACGGGAGGACGGCGCGGGAGTTCGTCCGGTTCCTGACCGACCCGGCGCGGCAGCGGACGCTGCTGGAGCAGGCCGGGTTCGCGCCGACCCGGACCTCGCTGTACGAGGACGGGTCGTTGTGGACCCGGCCGCACCTGAGGGTGCTGCGGGAGGCGCTGGACTCGGCGCGGCCCCGGCCCGCCGTGCCGAACTACGACCTGCTGACGCGGTTGGTGCAGGAGCAGGTCGGCGAGGCGATGCGGGACGGGCGGGCGGTGGACGCGCGGGTCGAGGCGCTGGCGGACGGGCTGACCACCCTGCCCGGCCTGGTCAGACCGGGCTGACGGGGGTGGCGGGGCTGGCGGGGTCGGCGGCGCGGGGCGCGCGGCGGGCCTCGCGGTTCCAGTCGAGGAAGCCCTTGACGACGAGCACGGCGAACACGGTGTAGACGGCGGCGCTGAACCACAGGCCGGAGCGGAGCTGCAGGGGGACGCCGATCGCGTCGACGACCAGCCACACGATCCAGAACTCGACCAGGCCGCGGCCCTGGAGGGCGAACGCGAGCACGGTGCCGACGAAGATCGCCGCGTCGGGCCAGGGCGCCCAGGAGGCGTTGGTGGCGTCGAGCAGGAGCGCGAAGCCGGTGGTGCCGAGGAGGAAGGCGGCGAGCACGGCGACGCGCTCGCGGGTGGAGCCGGTCCGGACGACGACGCCGAGCACCGGGTCGCGGCGGCGGCTCCAGGCCCACCAGCCGTGCAGGGTGATCAGCCCGATGACCACCTGCCGGGCCGCGATGCCGCCGAGGTCGGCCGAGGCGTAGACGGCGAACAGCAGGACGACCGACGCGAGCTGCACCGGCCAGGTGAGCATCGAGCGGCGCTGGGCGAAGAAGACCACGACGAGCGCGAGGACCTGGCCCGCGAACTCGGCGTAGGACACCCGCTGCCCGAACAGCGTGAAACCGTGCTCCAGCAGGACGTGCACCGCTCCTCCATCCCCGTTCCGGGGCATGGCAGGGTCGCGGGACCGCTGCGCACCTCTCATCCGGACTGTGACCGTCGGCCCCGGAATCCCACCGGGTCGGCCGCCTGGCGGCGGTTCGCGGGCTCTCACCGCCGGTTCGGGATTTCACCGAGCCCCGGAGCGCGTGTTCTCCACCCCCGTGAACAGCGGGAAAGGGGGCGGGTGTTCCGCTCCGGCGGGTGATGTGGGGCACGGGTGGGGGGTGGTGGTTGGGGAGTGAGACGGGGCGGCGGACGGGCAGCGGGGCGCGGGGAGCAGGTGGGCTGCTGGGGCGCGGCGGACGGACCACTGGGACGCGGACGAGGCGCGGCGGGCAGGCGGCGGCGAGCGGCGCGGCGAACGGGCCGTTGGGACGCGGACGAGGCGCGGGGGGCGGCGGGGGGCGAACGGCGCGGGGGAACGGGCGGCGCGTGGGCGGCTAACGGGCGGGCGGTGGTTGGCGGGCGGCAGCGGCGGGCGGCAGCGGCGGGCGGCAGCGGCGGGCGGCAGCGGCGGGCGGCGGGCGGCGGGCGGAACACGGTGGGCGGCATCGGGGGTGGGGCGCGGGCGGGGCGGGGTCGCACGGAGTGGGCGCGGTGGGCAGGCGGGTGGCCGCCGACGTGCCCGCAGGACGGCGAGAGGCCGGGAGCGGGGTCTCCACTCCCGGCCTCCACGACCGGCCCGGCCCGAGCGCTCTCGCCGCGCGCGACCCGAGCACCGCCCGACTGGAGCGCTCTCACAGCCCGGCCTGAGCACTACCTGGGCCAGCGCTCTCGACACGCAGTCGAAGCACCGCCCGGCCCAAGGCGCTCCTGCCGCCCGATCCCAGCGTTGCCCCGCCCGACGCTCTCGGTGTGCGGCCCAAGCATTGCCCGGCTCCGCCATTGCCCGGCTCCGCCATTGCCCGGCCCCGCGCTTTCGGCGCGCCGCTCCAGCGTTGCCCGGCCCAGCGCTCTAGCCGACCGATCCCAGCGGTGCCCGGCCCGAGCCGCTCCCGCCGCCTGGCCGAGCGCTTCCGCGCCTTGCCGTTCGCCGTTCGCCGTGCCCGCTCCCGCCTAGATGTTCTCCGTGCCCGGCCTCGGGATGCCCGACGGCGGGGTCGGGGCGTCGGCCGCTCCCCCGCGTTGCCTGATCCCGGCCGTCACCGGCTCCTGCTGCGCGGCCCCCGACGTCATCGCGCCCGACTGGCCCGCGCCCGACTGGCCCGCGCCCGCCCGGTCGTGGCCCGCCCGCTCCTGGGGCGAGGTCCGCTGCTCCTGGGACTGGCGCGGTTGCGGGGTGAGGATCGCCGTCTCCTGCTGCATCCGCTGCAGCGCCGTCTCCCAGCGCTGCTGCATCGGGCGGACCAGGCCGCCGCCGACGCCGACGATGATCACGCCCGCCGCCGTCGCCAGCACCGCGATCAGCACCGGCATGGTCACCGCCACCGCGATGCCCAGCTGGTTCAGCGCCGCGATCGCACCCAGCGCCACGATGAAGCCCTGCGCCGCCCCGCCGAGCAGCTTCGTGTAGCTGCGCGGGCCGATCGCGCCGGTGATCATCGTGCGCAGGGCCCGGCCGATCGCCGACGCCACCAGGACCAGCACCAGCGCCACCACGATGCGCGGCAGGTACGCGATCACGTCGGTCAGCAGGGCGCTCACCGCGTTCTCGGCGCCGAACACGCTGAACGCGAGCTGCAGCGACATCAGCAGCACGAAGTAGTACACCAGCCGCACGATGAGCCCGGACGCGTCGATCGGCGACTGCGCCACCACCCGCCGCATCCCGGCCCGCTCCACGAGCCGCTCGAAGCCGAGCCGCCTCAGCAGGAAGCCCGCTCCCCTGGAGAGCGCTTTGGCGATGAACCAGCCGACGGCGAGCACCAGCAGGAACCCCAGGAGCTTGGGCACGAACGTGGCGACCAGCGCCCACGCCTGCCCGAGCCCGGAGGTGATTTCGGAGCCCATGACGCCTCCTCGCAGTTGCGGATGTGGCCGATCGTTTCGCGACGCCTTTCACCCGGCAACCTGAAGCGGTGCCACGAAAGGGTGACTGACGTGGCTTTTTGCCCGGCTGCGGTCCAGAGTGGAGACACCGGTGGGGACCGGGGAGAGGGGAACGCCCGGCGCGTCGCACGCGCCGGGCGTTCCCATTACCCGCGCCATTCGGCAATTCCACGCGAGCGCTCATTCCGGCGGCGAGCGCGCCGAGGCGAATTCCACCCCCGACCACCACCGGGCGCCCGGCCGCCACCCCACGCCACCCCGGCGCCCGCCACCCCGCGTCACCGCGGTGGCGCGGACCGCCCCTCCCCGGCTCCTACGCTGTCCGCATGACCCGCCCTGAAGGCCCACCGCTGTCGACCGCCACCCTGCGGAACCTGGAACGGGCCTCCGGCGACCTCGCCTCCTCCACCGTCGCGGAGATGGAGCGCAGGCTGCCGTGGTTCCGGCGGATGCCCGCCGACCAGCGCGCGAGCGTGCTCCTGCTGATCCAGAACGGCGTCGCAGGCTTCGTCTCCTGGCTCCAGGACCAGCAGCCCGCCGTCCGGCTCACCGCCGAGGCGTTCCGCTCCGCCCCCAAGGACATCTCCCGCTGGGTGAGCCTGCGCCAGACCGTGGAGCTGGTGCGGATCGCGCTGGAGCTGTTCGAGCAGCGCCTCCCGGTGCTGGCCGCCGACGACGCCGAGCACGCCCACCTGACCGGCGCGGTGCTGCGCTACGGGCGGGAGATCGCGTTCTCCGCCGCCACCTCGTACGCCGCCGCCGCCGAGGCGCGCGGCGCGTGGGACGCCCGGCTGGAGGCGCTGGTCGTGGACGGGGTGGTGCGCGGCGACGCCGAGGAGTCGCTGCTGTCGCGGGCCAGCGCGCTCGGCTGGGAGCCGGGCGCCCCGGCGACCGTGCTGGTCGGCAACCCGCCGTCCGACGACCCGCAGCAGGTGATCTACGAGGTGCGCAGCCGGGCCGCGCGCAGCGGCAGGCAGGTGCTGCTGAGCGTGCAGGGCTCCCGCCTGGTCCTGGTGCTGGGCGGGGACACCGAGGCCGACGACGTGCTCGGGCGCATGGCGCAGGCCTTCGGCGACGGGGCGGTCGTCGCGGGCCCGACCATGCCGAGCATCGCCGAGGCGCACCGCAGCGCCGCCGACGCGCTGTCCGGGCTGCGCGCCGTGGTGGGCTGGCCCGCCGCGCCGCGCCCGGTGCGCTCGCTGGACCTGCTGCCCGAGCGCGCGCTGGCGGGCGACCCGGAGGCCGAGTGGCAGCTGGTGGACCGGATCACCCGGCCGCTGGAGGAGGCGGGCGGGGCGCTGCTGGAGACCGTGGACACGTTCCTGGAGGTCGGCGGCGTGCTGGAGGCGTGCGCCCGCAAGCTGTTCGTGCACCCGAACACGGTGCGCTACCGGCTGCGCAGGGCCACCGAGCTGACCGGGCGCAACGCCAACGACCCGAGGGACGCGCTGGTGCTGCGGATCGCGCTGTCCGTCGGCCGCCTGGCCCGCGCGCGCGGCCTGTGGTGACCGGGGCGCCCGACCGCTACCACACCCCCGACCCGAGCGCGGGGTGACCAAGGACACCCCGACCGATAAGGGTGTTTTGGGCCGACCTCCACAACGCAGCGGACCGTGGACCGGTCGTGTTCCGGACGCCTTTGTAGAGAACCTACAAGCGTTGCCGGGCCTTTTCGTCCGTGCCGACATGCCACCGGAGGCCGGGCACCGTGTTCAGTGAGCCCGTGATCGCGCTGCTCGCCCCCGGACAGGGGTCCCAGACACCCGGAATGCTCACCCCCTGGCTGGATGCCGGGGGCGCCCGTGAGCGGATCGGGGCGTGGTCCGAGCTGACCGGTCTGGACCTGCTGCGGTTGGGCACCGAGGCGGACGCCGAGGAGATCAAGGACACCGCGGTCACCCAGCCGCTGGTCGTGGCACTCGCGCTGCTGGCGTTCGAGCGGCTGACCCGCGAGGTCGAGCTGCCCGCCGACACGATCATCGCCGGGCACTCCGTCGGCGAGCTGGCCGCCGCCGCGATGGCGGGCGCGCTCAGCGCCGACGACGCCGTGCTGCTGGCCTCGGTGCGCGGCGCCGAGATGGCCGCCGCGTGCGCGCTGGCCCCGACCGGCATGGCCGCGGTGCTCGGCGGCGAGCAGGCCGAGGTGCTGGCGCGGCTGGACGAGCTGGGCCTGGTGGGCGCGAACCGCAACGGCGCGGGCCAGGTCGTGGCCGCGGGCCCGCTGGACGCGCTGGAGAAGCTCGTCGCCGAGCCGCCCGGCCGGGCGAAGGTGCGGGCCCTGCAGGTGGCGGGCGCGTTCCACACCGACCACATGAAGCAGGCCGAGGACGCGCTGCGCGTCCGCGCCCAGGACGTCCTCGTGCGGGACCCGGAGCTGCCGCTGCTGTCCAACGCGGACGGCGCGGTCGTCACCGAGGGCCCCGAGGTGCTCCTGCGGCTGATCTCCCAGGTGACCCGCCCCGTGCGGTGGGACGCCTGCCAGGCAACCCTCGCCGAGCGGGGCGTCGGCGCGGTGGTGGAACTGCCGCCCGCGGGCGCGCTGACCGGCCTGGCCAAGCGCGAGCTGAAGGGCACCCCCACGTTGGCCTTGAAGACACCCGACCAGGTCGCCGCGGTGGCCGAGCTCCTGGAGGCCGCGAAGTGACCGCGTTCACCACCACCACGCAGGTCAGCGGCACCCGGATCAGCGGCCTCGGCAGCTCCCAGCCGGACACCGTGGTCTCGAACCACGACCTGGCGCAGTACATGGACACCTCGGACGAGTGGATCCGGGACCGCGTCGGCATCGTGAACCGCCGCTTCGCGGGCCCCGACCTCTCGCTCGCGGACATGGCCGTGGACGCGGGCTCGAAGGCCGTCGCGGACGCGGGCCTGTCCCCGACCGACATCGGCGCCGTGATCGTGGCGACCTGCACCATGCCCTCGCCGATCCCGAACGCGGCGGCGCAGGTCGCCGACCGCATCGGCGTGAAGGCCGCGCCCGCGTTCGACGTGAACGCCGCGTGCGCGGGCTTCTGCTACGCCCTGGCAGCCGCCTCGGACATGGTGCGCGCGGGCAGCGCCAACCACGTCCTGGTGATCGGCGCGGAGAAGCTCACCGACTGGGTGCGCAAGGACGACCGCTCGAACGCGATCATCTTCGCGGACGGCGCGGGCGCCGCGGTCGTGTCCGCGACCGACGAGCCCGCCATCGGCCCGGTGGTGTGGGGCAGCGCGGGCGACATGTCGAACCTGATCGAGATCCCGGACCGGGACTCGTTCATCCACCAGGAGGGCCAGTCGGTGTTCCGCTGGGCCACCACGCGGATCGCGCCGATCGCGCTGCGCGCCGTGGAGGCCGCGGGGCTGACCGCCGCCGACGTGGACGCGCTGGTGCCGCACCAGGCGAACCTGCGGATCGTCGAGGCCATCGCGAAGAAGCTGCGCTCCAGCGGCGCGCGCGAGGACCTGGTCGTGGCGCGGGACATCGTCGAGTCGGGCAACACCTCGTCGGCGTCGATCCCGCTGGCGATCGACCACATGCGGGCGTCGGGCGAGATCAAGAGCGGCGACGTGCTGCTGCTGATCGGCTTCGGCGCGGGCCTGTCCTACGCGGGGCAGCTCGTCCGCTGCCCCTGACCGGGGCCTGGAACGACCCCCCGGACCGGCCCCGAGCGGCGGTCGGTCCGGGTTGGGCAGCACGGCAGGGCACCACGGGCGCAGGCGCGTCCCGTGGCATCGAGGCTTCCGGCGGGGCACCCCGGCCGGTGGACAGTGAACGAAGGGAACCGCAGTGAGCAACGAGGACATCCAGAAGGGTCTCGCCGAGATCGTCGAGGAGGTCGCGGGCGTCACGGCCGCCGAGGTGACCCCCGACAAGTCCTTCGTGGACGACCTGGACATCGACTCGCTGTCCATGGTGGAGATCGCCGTCCAGGCCGAGGACCGCTTCGGCGTCAAGATCCCGGACGACCAGCTGGCCAACCTCAAGACCGTCGGTGACGCGGTTGAGTACATCACCAGCAAGGCATGACCGCTGACATCGACGTCGTCGTCACCGGGCTGGGTGCCACCACCCCGCTCGGTGGCGACGTCGCCTCCACCTGGGAGGGGATGCTCACCGGCCGCAGCGGCGTGTCCGCGATGGTCGGCGGCTTCGTTGAGCAGTACGACCTGCCGGTACGGATCACCGCCCGGCTCGCGGTCGAGCCGACCGAGGTGCTGCCCAGGGTCGAGGCCCGCAGGCTGGACCGCTGCGAGCAGGCGGCGCTGGTGGCCGCCCGGCAGGCGTGGGCGGACGCCGGTCACGACGACGACAGCGTCGACAAGGAGCGCCTCGGGGTCATCATCGGCACCGGCATCGGCGGCGCCCGGACCCTGCTGGAGCAGGACGACCTGATCGAGGAGCACGGGCTGCGGAAGGTCTCGCCGCTGTCCGTGCCGATGCTGATGCCGAACGGCCCGGCCGCCTACGTGGGGCTGGACCTGAAGGCCAGGGCCGGGGTGCACGCCCCGGTGTCCGCGTGCGCGTCGGGCGCGGAGTCGCTGGCCTGGGCCTGGCGGATGATCAAGACCGGTGAGGCGGACGTGGTCGTCGCGGGCGGCACCGAGGCCTGCATCACCGCGGTCACCATGGCCGGGTTCATCCAGGCCAGGACCATGAGCAGCCGCAACGACGACCCCGCTCGGGCCTCCCGGCCGTTCGACGCGAACCGGGACGGCTTCGTGCTCGGCGAGGGCGCGGGCGTCGTGGTGCTGGAGCGCGCGGACTTCGCCAGGGCTCGCGGCGCGAAGATCTACGGCCGCCTGGCGGGCGTGGGGCTCAGCTCGGACGGGCACCACATCACGGCGGCCGACCCCGAGGGCCTCGGGCAGAGCCGGGCGATCTCGGCGGCGCTGCGCACCTCGGGCGTGGCCGCGTCCGACATCGCGCACGTGAACTGCCACGCGACGTCCACCCCGGTGGGCGACGTGATCGAGCCGCAGGCGGTGCGCAGGTCCGTGGGCGACCACGTGCTGCTGACCGCCCCGAAGGGCCACCACGGGCACCTGCTGGGCGCGTCGGGCGCGGTGGAGGCCATCACGACCGTGCTGTCGCTGCGCGACGGCGTGATCCCGCCGACCCTGAACCTGGTGGACCAGGACCCGAAGGTGGATCTGGAGGTCGTGACCGGCGAGCCGCGCAAGATCGACCAGATCGCCGCGGTGAACAACTCGTTCGGGTTCGGCGGGCACAACGCCTCGCTGGTCTTCACCACGGTCTGAGCCGTCGGGTCAGGCGGCCTGCGGGGTCGCCTGACCGGGTTCTCCCCGGCGGGCGGGGAAGTCCGCCGCGGGGGCGTCGCGGGCGGTTCCGGGTTCGCCCGGACTCCGGTCGCGGCGGCGTGGCGCAGGGGCTGCCTCCGGGCGGCCCCTTTCGCCGTTCCGGGGCCTCGCGGTTCCGGGGCCTCGCGGTTCCGGGGCCTCACCGTTCCGGGGCCTCACCGTTCCGGACTTCGCGGTTCCGCGCCGGGAGCGTTCCGGGCGCTTTTCCGGAGAACGCTCCGGGCGACGCCGCGGGGAATTCCGGCTTTCAGCCTCGCGAAAACCCGGCCCACATTTCTGCGGATTCGCGCGCGCATTCCACCGGGTCCGGCGCCGGGCGCCGTCTCAGCAGGGTTCGAACTGCGAGGACTGGCCCTCGGTGCCCACGTCGACGCGCAGCGCGCCGTCCTCGACCTGGAGCGGGTAGACCACCCGCCAGCGCACGCAGCCGACCCGCAGGTCGGCGGGGCCCCAGACCGGGTCCTGGGTGCTGGTGAAGGTGATCATGGCCTTGAGGCGCTGGGGCCCCACGGCCTCCAGGCGGTGCACCAGGATCGTGCCGTCCCTGGTGGTCTCGTAGGGCTTGCGCCAGGCGCTCTCCCCCGGCGTGAGGGCCCGGCGCTGCTCGGTCACGGTGGTGACCCAGTCCTGGAAGTTCCTGGCGTTGATCGAGTCGAAGTGCTTCTGCAGCAGCTCCACGACCCGCGCGCCGTCCGGGTGCTTGGACACGTCGGTGGTCAGCAGGACCTTGGAGTCGCCCGGCTGCTCGGACGGGGCGAGCGAGGTCGGCGCGCCCGACGCGGCGTCCACGACCTGCTCGACCGGGGGCGGGGTCTGGCGCTTGTAGGCGTCGCGGGCGATCACCCCCGCGCCCGCCGCCGAGGCCATGACCAGGAGCACCACCGGGAGCAGCACGCGCGCGGACACCCCCAGAGCCTCCCACAGCCGCCTCCCGCGCCCCGCGCCGGGCGGCGGACCCCGGCGCGGGCGCCCGGACCCCATTCTTGCGGTCTTCTCCCCTGCGCGGGGGAGGCTTTTCCGCGCCCCGGTTCGCCAAACCTCTTTTTCCGGTCAGTTGGCGCAGCAAATGATCCTCATTCCGGACCAACCGCCTGCCAGGACGAGTTACCGGTGAGTGTTAACGTTCTGCAACAACAGCGATTTTTTGACCGAAATCGCAGGTCAGCGCGCCGCCTGAGCACAGAACGCGACTGTTCAGATTCAGGTTTGAGCCGGTGTCATGTCCTGTGGCAAACGTGACCAAACTCGGCGTTCAGGTGACCGTGGGAGCGATTCCGGCACAGATCGTGCAGAACCCGGCGGTACCGATTGTCTCGAACGCCCCACCGGTGCCACCGAATCGGCGGATTGGCGGTCAACGGTGAGTTGTGCGGAAATATTGACGTCGAACAAATCGAGGAGGCGAAATACAGTGGATCTCCGGTACGAGGCGTACTGCTTCGCCGACCGCCTCTTCTACGACGTGCAGAGCCCCGTGGAAACGGCCCAGGACGATTTCTCCCGCGTCCTCCCGGCGGTGGACGGGGGGTGGGTGCAGGTCGAGAAGAACATCTGGCGGCACCTGCACCCGAAGGGCGTCCGGCTGCCGAAGCAGGGCTGGAAGGTGCACGTCTCGGCGACCGTGCTCAACGCCGCCGAGGTGCTGCTGAAGTCCTGCACCTACCTGCTCGGGAAGCGCATCCCGTTCAAGTACCTGCGCACCCGGTCGATCGTGCTGGCCCGCAACTCCAAGTACGCCCCCCGCGAGGCCAGCGGCAAGCTCATCACGATCTACCCGGCCGACGAGGCGCAGCTGGAGACCGTGCTGTCCGAGCTGTCGGAGCTGCTGCGCGGCCAGCCGGGGCCCTACGTCCTGAGCGACCTGCGCTACGGCGCCGGACCGCTGTTCGTGCGGTACGGCGGGTTCGTCGAGCAGTGGATCGAGCGCGACGGCAAGCGCGTGCTGGCCATCGAGGGCCCCGACGGGGCCCTGGTGCCGGACCAGCGCAAGCCCACGTTCGCCACGCCCGAGTGGGTGCCGCTCCCGGCCTGCCTGGAGCCGCACCTGGCGGCGCGGGGCGCCGGTGACGCCGACTCGTTCCCGTACCGGGTGCTGCGGTCGCTGCACTTCTCCAACGGCGGCGGCGTCTACCTGGCGCGGCGCAAGTCCGACGACGCCGAGCTGGTGCTCAAGGAGGCCCGCCCGCACGCCGGGCTGGACCGGGAGAACACCGACGCGGTGGCCAGGCTCGACCGCGAGCACACGATCCTCACCAGGCTCGCGGGCGTGCCGGGCATCCCCGCCGCGCACGACCGGTTCGGCGCCTGGGAGCACGAGTTCTTCTCGATGGACCTGGTGCGCGGCATCCCGCTCGGCCAGTGGCTCGGCCGCCACTACCCGCTGACGCACAGCGAGGTGGACGAGGCGAAGGTCGCCGAGTACGCGGAGCGGGCGGTGCGGCTGGTCGGCCAGGTCGAGCGCATCCTGGACGCGGTGCACGAGCGGGGTGTCGTCTTCGGCGACCTGCACCCGCTGAACGTGCTGGTCGACGCGGACGACGACGGGAACGACTCCGTCTCGCTGATCGACTTCGAGCTGGCGTCCGGCATCGAGGAGGACCGCAGGCCCACGCTGGGCGCGCCGGGCTTCCAGGCCCCGCCGGACCGCCGGGGGTTCGAGGTGGACGAGCACGCGCTGGCCGCGCTGCGGCTGTACGTGTTCCTGCCGCTGAACGCGGTGGTGGAGCTGTCACCGGCGAAGCTGCGCTCGCACGTGGACTTCGTGCGCCGCCGGTTCGCCCTGCCGGAGGAGTACTGCGCGGCGATCGAGCGCGGCCTCACCTCGGTGGCGCCCGCGCCGACCCCGCTGGACGAGCCGGAGCCGGACTGGTCGGTGGTGCGCAAGTCCATCGCCGCCGCGATCCTGTCCAGCGCCACGCCCGACCGCACCGACCGGCTGTTCCCCGGTGACGTCGAGCAGTTCGAGGTCGGCGGGGCGTGCTTCGCCTACGGCGCGGCGGGCGTGCTGCACGCCCTGGACGCGGCGGGGCAGGGCCGGTTCCCCGAGCACGAGCGGTGGCTGGTCGAGTCGGTGCGGCGGGAGCCGCCGAAGGAGGCCGGGTTCTTCACCGGCGCCCACGGCGTGATCCACGTGCTGGACCGCTTCGGCCACGGGGAGCTGGCCGCGAAGCTGGTCGAGGACTACCGGCCGCTCGTGGCGACCACCTCGGACCACGGGCTCGGCGCCGGCCTGTCCGGGATCGGGCTGAACCTGCTGCACCTGGCGGAGCGGTGGGACGAGCCCGCGCACGCCGAGCAGGCCGTCGAGCTGGGCGAGCGGCTCGCGGTGGCGCTGGAGGCCGCGCCGCCGCCCGGCGACAAGGCCAGGGCGGGCCTGCTGCACGGCTGGTCCGGCCCGGCGCTGCTGTTCACCAGGCTGCACCAGCGCACCGGGGAGCCCCGGTGGCTGGAGCTGGCCGAGCGGGCGCTGGACCGCGACCTCGCCGAGTGCATGACCGCGCTCGACGGCTCGACCCAGGTCCGCGACGGGAACTTCCGGACCCTGCCGTACGTGGACGTCGGCAGCGCGGGCATCGCCCTGGCGCTGAACGAGCTGGTCCGCGTCGCGCCGGGGACCCGGCTGGCCGGGCGGTTGTCCGAGCTCGTCGGCTCGTGCACCGGCGAGTTCGTGATCCACCCGGCGCTCACCCTGGGCAGGGCGGGCCTGCTGGCCACCCTCGCCCACTCGGGCGGGCCGCGGGAGGCCGTCGACCGGCACCTCGCGGCGCTCGCCTGGCACGCGATCCCCCACGGGGAGGGCACGGCCTTCCCCGGAATCCAGTTGCGAAGGCTCTCGATGGACCTGGCCACCGGCGCGGCGGGCGTGCTGCTCGCGATCGCCTGCGCCGTGGACGGCGTCCCCGTGCTGCCGTTCCTCACCAGCCCCGACCCGACCGGGTCGGTCGTTTCACCCCGAGATTAGGAGAGAACCATGGAGTTCATCCTCGACCTGCAGGAGCTCGACGTCCCCGAGGCCCAGTCCCAGGCGATGGCGAGCGGTGGCGGTGGCGGCGGCAGCACGACCGCGTCGAACGCCAGCCTGCTGCTGCCCTGCAGCCACTCGACCGTGAGCCTGCTCGCCTGCTGATCACGGTTCGGGACCGGGGTTCCCCGGTGAGCGGCGCAGGCGAAGTGCGCCGCTCACCGGGCCTCGACCGGGGGCTCGACGGCCTGACCGCCGTCGGGCCCCCTGCTCATGATGCGACACGGACGGCCTGTCCAGGGGGGTGAAATGGGGCTGCTGCGCACGGTGGTGCGGCGTGACCCCAGGTGGGTGCTGCTGGCGGTGAACGCGCTGGTGGCGACGGCAGCCGGGCTGCTGCTCCCGGCGGCGCTGGCCGGGGCGGTCGACGGCGCGCTGTCCGGCGGGGTCCCGGTGGTGGCGCTGGCGCTGCTGGTCGGGCTGACGGCGGTGGAGCTGATCGGGGACGCGGTCGGCGTGGTGCTGGCGGCGTCGCTGACCGCGCGGGCGACGGCCTGGTTGCGCAACTCGGTGGCGCGGCGGCTGGTCGACCTGGGGCACCCGGCGCCGTTCGCGGCCGGGGACGCGGTGAGCAGGCTGACCGGGGACGCGGCGATCGCGGGCGGCACGGCGGTGCTGCTGGTGGGCCTGGGGGTGTCGGCGGCCACGGCGGCAGGCGCGGTGACCGCGCTGGCGCTGCTGGACTGGCGGCTGGCGGTGGTGTTCCTGGTGAGCGTGCCGGTGGGGCTGCGGTTGGTGCGCTCGCACCTGCGGCTCACCGAGCGGGACGTGACCGCGTACCAGCGGGTGTCGGGCGAGCTGTCGGCGCGGCTGCTGGACGCGGTGGTGGGGCTGCGCACGATCGCGGCGGCCGGGCGGGCGGAGCAGGAGGCGCGGCGGGTGCTGCGGCCGCTGCCCGAGCTGGGGGTCGCCGGGGCGGGGATGTGGCGGACGCAGGCGCGGATGGTGTGGCGGGCCGGGTTGCTGCTGCCCGCGGTGGAGTTCGCGGTGCTGGTGGCGGCGGGGTTCGGCGTGGTGGCGGGGCGGTTGACGGCGGGGCAGGTGCTGGCGGCGCTGGGGTACGCGGCGCTGGGGATGGCGGTGGTCGGGCAGGCGACGGCGCTGACGGCGCTGCAGCGGGCTCGGGCGAGCGCGGCGCGGTTGACGGAGGTGCTGGAGGCGGGCGCGGCGCGCGGTGGGGCGGCTGCGGACCGGGTGGCTGACGGCGGGACGGTGTCGGGCGGGACACCTGCGGGTGTCGCGGCTGCGGCCGGGACGGCGGGCGGCGGGGCGGTTGCGGGCGAGAGGTCTTGGGCCGGGACGGCGGGCGGCGCGGCGGCTGCGGCCGGGACGTCGGCGGGCGAAGTGGTTGCGGGCGAAGTGGTTGCGGGTGGAGCGGTTCCGACCGCGGTGGCCGGGCGCACTGCGGTCGCCGAGGTGGTGGCGGGCGGCGGTGCGGTCGCCGAGGTCGCGGCCGGGACCGTGGAGCTGCGCGGGGTGTCGGCCGGGGTGCTGCGCGGGGTGGACCTGGTGGTGGAGCCCGGATCGCGGGTGGCGGTGGTCGGGCGGTCGGGCGCCGGGAAGTCCGCGCTGGCGCGGGTGGTCGCCGGGTTGACCGCGCCGGAGTCCGGGCGGGTGCTGCGCGGTGGCGCGGCGGCCTGCGCGTTCGAGCGCCCCGCGCTGCTGGGCGAGACCGTGGGCGCGGCGGTGGCCTACGGGACGGCGGCGTCCCCGGAGCGGGTCGAGCGCGCCTGCCGGGCCGCGCAGGTGCACGACGTGGTGGTGCGCCTCCCCCTCGGCTACGCGACGCCGCTCGCCGACACCCCCCTGTCCGGCGGCGAGGCGCAGCGGCTCGGGCTGGCGCGCGCGGTGGTGCGCGACCCCGAGGTGCTGGTGCTGGACGACGCGACCGCGAGCCTGGACACCGTCACCGAGGCCACCGTGGAGAACGCGCTGGAGACGGCCCTGCCCGGCCGCACCCGGATCGTGGTGACGCACCGCGCGGCGACGGCGGCCCGCGCGGACTCGGTGGTGTGGCTGGAGGACGGGCGGGTGCGCGGGACCGGCGACCACGGGCGGCTGTGGCTCGACCCGGACTACCGGGCGGTGTTCGGGTGAGCGGCAGACCGGGCGCCCCCGCGCGGGAACGCGCCGCAGGAGGAACTCCTGCCCCGCGAGCACTTCCGGCGCGCGGGAACCCGCGCCACCGCCCGGCCGCCCGCGACCCCCGTGAAGCAGGCGCCTCCCCGCTCGCGCCCCACCTCCCCCGCACGTCCCCCACCCCCGAGGCGGTGCAGTCATGAGGTCCTACCTGGCCGCGTTGGCCGGTCAGCGGCGCGGGGTGCTGGTGCTGCTGGTGTGGTCGCTCGTCGAGGGCGTGCCCGCGCTGCTGTCCGGGCGGCTGGTCGCGCTGGCCGTCGACCGGGGGTTCGCGGTCGGGGACCTGGGGGCCGGGGTGCTGTGGCTGCTGGGGTTCGCGGCCGTCGCGGTGGCGGGCGCGGTCGGGCGGCGGCAGGTGTACCGGGGGCTCGGGGTGGTGGTCGAGCCGTTGCGGGACGCGCTGGTCACCGAGGTGGTGCGCGGGGTGCTGCACGGCGGGCGCTCGCACCGGCGGACGCCGGACGCGGGCGCGGTCGCCCGGATCACCCGGCACGTCGAGGTCGTGCGGGACGCCACCGCCGGGCTGCTGGTGCAGGCGCGCGGGTTGTTGGTGACCACGGTCGCCGCGCTGGTCGGGCTGGCCACGGTGGTCGACGGGCTGGCGTGGGCGGTGGTGCTGCCGGTGCTGGTGTCGCTGGTGCTGTTCGCGGCGCTGCTGCCGTCGCTGGCGCGCGGGCAGCGGGCGCTCGTGCTGGCCGAGGAGGACACCGCCGAGAACTCCGGCGCGGTGCTGCTCGGGGTGCGGGACGTGGTGGCGTGCGGCGCCGGGGACGAGGCGCTGGGCGGGATCGCGCGGCGGGTCGACGCGCAGGCGGGCGCCTCGGTGCGGCTCGCCCGGTCGGCGGCGCTGCGCGGGGTGGTGATCGGGCTCGGCGGGTTCGCGCCAGTGGTGCTGCTGGTGCTGCTCGCGCCGGGCAGCGGGCTGTCGGCGGGCGGGCTGCTCGGGGCCGTGGTGTACCTGGGGACCAGCGTGCGGCCCGCGCTGTCCGGGCTGGCCGACGTGGCCACGACCGTGCTGCTGCGCCTGGTGGTGGCGCTGCGCAGGCTCGCCGAGACCGCGCCCGTCGCGGTCGGCGGCGGCGACCTGGAACCGGCGGGCGCGGACGTGGTGCTGCGCGGGGTGACGTTCGGCTGGGGCGAGCGGGCCGAACCGGTGGTGCGGGACCTGGACCTGGCGCTCGCGCCCGGCGACCACCTGGCGGTGGTGGGGCCCAGCGGCATCGGGAAGTCCACGCTCGCCGGGCTGGTGACCGGGCTGGTCGCGCCGCGCGCGGGCCGGGTGCTGCTGGGCGGGGTCCCGGTGCACCTGGTGCGGCCGGAGGTGCGGCGGGAGCGGGTCGCGCTGGTGCCGCAGGAGACCTACCTGTTCGCCGGGACCGTGCGGGAGAACCTGGCGCTGCTCGCCCCGGACGCGGACGACGCCGCGCTGCTGCGGTCGGTGGAGGCGGTCGGGGCCGGGGCTGTGGTGCGGCGGCTCGGCGGGCTGGACGGGGAGGTCGCGGCGGGCGGGGCGTCGGGGCTGTCCGCCGGGGAGGCGCAGCTGCTCGCGGTGGCGCGGGTGCACGCGTGCCCGGCGGACGTGGTGCTGCTGGACGAGGCCACCTCCAGCCTGGACCCGGCGGCGGAGGCCGTGGTGGAGCGGGCCTTCGCGGCGCGCGGCGGGGTGCTGGTGGTGATCGCGCACCGGCTGTCGTCGGCGCTGCGGGCGGACCGGGTGCTGGTGATGGACGGCGGACCGGCGCTGCTGGGCGGGCACGCGGAGCTGGTGGCCGCCTCACCGGCCTACGCGAACCTGATGGCCGCCTGGGAGGGCCCGAGGGCCGTCGCGGGCTGAGCGGTCGGACCGGTCCGGCGGCGCGGGATCAGGCCGCCGACCGCGTCCGCCGGGAGGGCGCCGGATCGGCGGAAAGCTCGTGCTGCCAACGAATTCGCCCCGACCGGGAGAGCCGGTGTCCGGGGCGCGCGGCACACGGTCGACGACCGCTTCGGCGCCGCGCCCAGGGATCGCGCACTGGGACCGTGTCCTGAACCCGTGTCCTGAACCCGTGTCCTGAGACCGCGTTCTGGGACCGCGCCGCGCGGAAACCCGGTCCTGCCGGGGAATCCACACCGGGAGCGCTCCCGGAACCTCGGCACGCCGGTACCCGGCGCCACCGCGGGGGTGTGCCGGGTGCGGCGTCAGCCGACTCGGTGCAGCCAGGTCACGGGGGCGCCGTCACCAGCCCTGCGGAACGGCTCCAGCGCGTCGTCCCACGCCGCGCCGAGCAGCTCGTCCACGTTGTGCGCGAACGACTCCCCGCCCCGGCTGCGGGCGGCCAGCGACCTGAGCTGGTCCTCCGAGACCACGATGTCCCCGTTCGCGCTGGTCCGCGCCTGCCACAGGCCGAGGATCGGCGCGAAGCAGTAGCGGACCCCGTCGACTCCGGGACTCGGGTCCTCGGTCACCTCGAACCTGAGCATCGGCCACGCGCGCAGCGCGGACGCGAGTCTGGCGCCTGTGCCGGCGTCCCCGGTCCAGGCGCACTCGGCGCGCAGTTGCCCCGGCGCCGCGGGTTGCGCAGTCCACTTGAGGTCCACCCGATCGCCGAGTGCGCCAGAGAGAGCCCACTCGACGTGCGGACAGACCGCGGACGGCGACGAGTGGACGTAGACCACGCCACTGGTGCTGCCACGGGTGCTCACAGCTGACCTCCGCTACTCGACGAGGGACGTCTTCCCCTACGACCTCTCGACCACGGAAGATCATGCGAATTCCCGACCCGGCCATTCTGCCCGCTGCGGGTGCGGTCCGCCAGAAGAACCAGCACAAGCGTCACCCGGCCGTGGTGGATACAGGTCTTTCGACCCTGAAACGCGATCTGCCCCACGGCCCGCCGGTCCGGTCGATCACGGTACGGGGTTGGGCGCGCACGGGGCGCTGATGACACGCCGATCATCACCCGACCCCCGATCGTGGGGCGCGTTCGAGTGATGCCGCTCACTGAACGCCGGAACCCGCGCACCTCGCGGCCCGGTGCACCCCGACGGGGCTACGGTGTCCGATCGTGGTGAACGGGGTGGTCGAGTGCGGTTGATCCGATTGGGGAACCAGCCCTCCAGGGTCGGCGCGGACGTGCGGGCGGCGCTCAGCGCGTGGGGACCCGGCGGCTCGGTGCTGGGCGGCTTCGCCCTGCTGGGCGCGCAGCCGCCGGACTGCCCCCGGCCGCTGGACGCGGTCGTGGTGCTGCCGCGCGGCGTGCTGGTCGTGGTCGGCGTCGACCTGCCCGAGCCCGCGCTGAAGCTGGAGGCCCCGCTGTCGGGCCAGTGGAAGACCGACGGCTGGCCGCTGAGCCACCCGGCGGGCGCGACCAGCCCCGCGCAGGAGGCCCTGGAGGCGGCGCAGGCGGTGGCGCGGCGCATCCAGGACATGCGCGGCGAGCCGCTGCCGGTGACCACCGTCGTCGCGGTCGGCCCGTACGTCGGGCAGGTCGTGCAGCCCAGCGCCGACCTGCACAAGGGCGTCCGGGTGCTGCACCCGAAGCCGACCACGCTGCTGGCCGCCGCGCGCGAGCTGGCCACCAGCGACCGCCCGTGCTCGGCGGAGCACGCGGCCAAGCTCATCGCCGTGCTCGCCCCCGTCGGCACGCCGCCGCAGCGCTCCGCGATGCTCGCCGAGGGCTTCACCGACGCGAGCGAGGACCTGGCGTCGGCCAGCACGGTGCTGCTGCCGAAGGTCCGCCCGCAGGCCGAGCCCGCCAGGCCGAGGTGGCTGCCGCAGGCCGCCGCCGGGGTCGGGCTGCTCGCGCTGGTCGGCGTGCTCACGGCGGTGGCCTCGTCCGGCGACGACTCGCAGGCCGCCGGGCCGAGCACGACCGCCTCCGCGCAGGCCGGGCCGACCGCCGTGGTGGTGGACGGGCGCAGCTTCGCGCCTCGGGGCCGGGACGGCGGGGCGGGGTGCGCCGAGCACGCGTTCGGCGACGTGCAGGCCTGGCTGGAGGCCAACGGGTGCCGGGAGCTGGCGCGGGCGCAGTACTCGACCGAGGTCGACGGGCGGGCGGCGGCGGTCGCGCTGGCCGAGGTGACGGCGTCGACGGCCGAGGGCGCGGCGGCGCTGCGCGAGGTCGCGGCGCGCGTGGGCAGCGGCGGGATCGTGCCGCTGGTCGGGGAGCGGGGGGCCTGGGAGGGCGGACCGGCGTCGTTCGACAACTCGGCGATCAGCTCGGTGGCGCGGCGGGACCGGGTGCTGGTGGCGCAGGCGGTGTGGGCGGACGGGGTGTCGGCCGCGGACGACCCGGCGCTGGTCGCGCTGGCCGAGCAGGCGCTCGGGCTGCCCGCGCGGTGACCGGCGGGCCGGTCAGCCGCCGCTGCGGACCAGGCCGACCGCGATCAGGCCGAACGCCACGTGCAGCACGATGACCATGCCCGCGATGGCGCTCAGCAGCTCGGTGCCCGGCCTGCCGACGAGCGCGCCGCAGGAGAACAGCCAGCCGGCCACCGCGACGGCGAAGCCCGCGGCGAGCACGGTGGCGGGGACGTGGGCCAGGCAGAGCAGCGCGTCCTGCCTCGCCCGGTGGAGCGTGTGCGCGACCACCGGGAGCAGCAGGAAGCCCGGCAGGTACGCGGCGGTCGACGGGAGCGCCGGGGAAGCGGGGTCGAAGGTGGTCGCGATGACGTAGGCGCACCACAGCACCGCGGCGGACGCGAGCAGGACGGTTCCCCTGGTCATCTTCCGGAGTGTAGGGCGATCATTTCGGGCCGGGAGGACCGTTCGGGGGCGAACGGGCGCACCGGGTCGGAGCTGCAAGCGGTTGTTGACCTGGCCGTGACCGAAACGGGCCCGCAGAAATCAGAAGCGGTGTTGCCGAATTGGTCGGAGCGCGTTTTCGCGGTCGGGCGGAACGGCGCCGAAAAACCTCGACCGGAAACGCAAAGGTGCATATGCGTTTTTGGCGGCGAAAACCGGGAGGCGGCGGGGCGCCGGTGCCGGGAAACCGCGCGGCGGGGGCCGGACCGCACCCGGTCCGCCCCCGCCACCGCCCGGACGCCACCGCGCAGATGTCACCGCGCGGATGCCGTGCGCGGGGCCCGAGCCGCCGCCGGGGCCCCGCCCGCCGCTCAGAGCCCGTAGGCCTCCAGCAGCCGCAGCCACACCTCGCTGATCGTCGGGTACGCCGGGACCGCGTGCCACAGCCGGTCCACGGTCACCCCGCCGACGATCGCCACGGTCGCCGCGTGCAGCAGCTCCGCCGTGTCCGGCCCGGCGAACGTCACGCCGACCAGCGTCCTGGTCGACTCGTCGACGACCATCCGCGCCTTCCCCCGGTACCCGTCCGCGTGCAGCGACGACCCGGCCACCGCGAGGTCCAGGTCGACCACGCGCACGTCCAGCCCGGCCTCGCGCGCCTGCGCCTCGGTGCGGCCGACGAACGCCACCTCCGGGTCGGTGAACACCACCTGCGGCACGGCGGTGTGGTCGGCGGTCGCGACGGCGGCCGTCCACGGCTCCGGGTCGACCGCGCCGGTGGCGATGGCCGTGCCGACCGCGCGCGCCGCGTACTTGCCCTGGTGGGTGAGCATGGCGCGCCCGGTGACGTCGCCCGCCGCGTACAGCCAGTCGACCCCGCGCACCCGCCCGGCGTCGTCCACCGGCAGCGCCTTCCCGGCCTCGAACCCGAACTGCTCCACGCCGATGCCGGTGGTCGCGGGCTTGCGGCCGGTGGCGACCAGCAGGTGCGCCGCGGTGACGTCGACGCCGTCGCCGGTCAGCCGCACCCCGCCGTCCACCGCCGCCACCGCGCGGGCCCGCGCGCCGGTCACGATCCGCACGCCGTCCGCCCGGAGCCCCTCGGCGACCAGGTCGCCCGCGAACGCCTCGAACTTCGGCAGCGGGCGCTCACCGGACAGCACCAGCGTCACCTCGGACCCGAGCCGCGCCCACGCCTGCGCCATCTCCACGCCGACCACGCCGCCGCCCAGCACCACCAGCGACTCCGGCGGCTCCTTGGCCGAGGTCGCCTCGCGGGAGGTCCAGTGCGGGGTGGAGTCCAGGCCGTCCAGCGGCGGCAGGCTCACCTCGCTGCCCGTGCACACCACCACCGCGCGCGAGGCGGTGAGCACCCGGCCGTCCACGTCCACCCGCCGCTCCCCCGCCAGCGACCCGCGCCCGCGCACCACCACGATGCCCGCGCCCTCGGCCCAGGACACCTGGCCCGCGTCGTCCCAGTGCGAGGTGAAGGAGTCCCGCCTGGCCAGCACGGCGGCCGGGTCGAGCCGGTCCCCCACCGGCACGCCCGGCACCCGCTTGGCCGCCGCCAGCGCGTGGCCGGGGCGCAGCAGGGCCTTGCTGGGCATGCAGGCCCAGTAGGAGCACTCGCCGCCGAGCAGGTCCGCCTCCACCAGCGCGGTGCGCAGCCCTGCGGCGGCGGTCCTCGCGGCGGCGTTCTCGCCCACCGGGCCGCCACCGATCACGATCACGTCGAAGTTGTCACCCGTCACCGGTCCACCCCACACCGGGTGGACCGGCACGACAAGTCAGGGGGTCGGGTCAGGCGGGGTCGAAGACGCCGGACAGCATCCGGAGGATCACCCCGTTGGCGGTCCGCAGCACCTGGGGCCGCTCGTCGGGCGCGACACGCTCGGCCAGCTTGAACAGGGCGTCGGCGGTGTGGGCGACCATCCGGAAGGTGAGCGCGACGGGCGCGTCGCCGCGCACCGGGTACCGGGTGAGGAAGAGCTCGGCCAGGCGCTCGGCCATGAGCTCGTACTGGTCGATGCTGGAGTCGAGGGTGTGCCCGTCGTGCAGGTCGCTGAACCGGACCCGGCCGAAGCCCGGCGCCTCCACCAGCATCCCGAGGTAGATGCCGATGACCTGGGCGACGGCCTCGCGCCAGTCGTCGGAGAGCCCGCCCGCGGAGAAGACGTTCTCGACCTTGCCGAGGTAGTCCTGCATCCCGCGCAGCGCGAGCGCGTGCACAACGGACCGCTTGTCCGGGAAGTACTGGTAGAAGGAGCCGATCGGCACGCCCGCGCGCTCGACGATGCGGGCTGTGGTGATGTCGTCGTAGTCGTGCTCGTTCAGCAGCGACGCGCAGGCGTCCAGAATGGCGGTGACCGTGGCCGCACCGCGCTGCTGAACGGGTTGACGGCGCATCACCTTGGCTAAGCGCTTTACGGCGGGATTGTCATGCACCGGGTCATCTTGGTGGATGCGGACCGCTGAGCCCAAACTTCCTACGCGATTGTGACCGAAGGACGTGAACAGGTTTCGCATAGTTGCCGTGGCAATAACCGCGCTTTGCGGTCGGGTCACCGGCGACCGGCGCGCTCACCGGCCCTCGGCCCGCTTTCGGCGGACGGGGTTTCGGCGGGGGTTTCGGCGCGCGGGGTTTTCAGGGGGTGGGCGGAGTCGTCGCCGGGGGTGCGCGGGAGCGGGGCGGTGGCGGCGGGCGCCGCAGGTGTGAACGCCGGGGCGGGGGTGTGGACGGGCGGGGTGGTCGCCGCGGCCCGCGGGGCGCCTGCGGGCGAGGCCGCCGACCCCGTTCCGGCGGGGCTCGGCGCGCTCTCGGCGGCGTCCGCCCGGACCGGGGTGATCGGGGCGCGCGGGCGCGGGGGCCTGGTCACGTACGGGCTCAGCAGGCCCGCCACGGCCAGGCCCGGCGCGACCAGCGGCACCACGGCGGCCAGCGCGAGCGCGGTCGACCCGGCGCGCAGCACGTCGCGCGGGATCAGCGCGACCCGGTCCACCACGAACGCCCGCCTGCCGGGGAGCGACAGCACCACCACGACCAGCAGGAACCCGCCGAGCGCGAGCAGCGCGTGGCGGACCGCGCCGTAGCCGACGGACTCGGCGGCCAGCATCACCGCGACCCAGCCGAGCAGCGCCCGCCCCTGCCTGCGCTCGGTGGTGACCGCCCACAGCAGCCCGCCCACGACCGCGAGGAACCCGGTGCGCCCACCGCACCAGTCGGCCACCGCCTCCAGCCAGCCCACCGGGACGCCCGCCCAGCGCGCCGCCGACGCGACCACGTCCAGCGGGCTCGGCCGGTGCAGCACCTGGCCGACCACCCAGGCCAGCGACCACACCGACACCACCGCCGCCGCGACGAGCTGCCGGCGGGGGCGGGCCACGGCGCAGCGGCACAACCGGACGAGTTCCCGCCGATGCTCCTTCACCCGTGCCAGCCTGCCGCCGGTGCTCCTCCCGGACAGCAGGTGTCACCCTGGTGCGCGACCGATGCCGCCCTTCGGGCGATCGGTGATCACCGGCCGTGGTGGGTGCTCCAGCTGGGCAGGCCGCTGAGGTGCTCGTACACCTGGTAGACGCCGCTGTGGTCGGCCTGGTCGAGGCCGAGCGCGCACATCGCGGTGTACAGCTGGGCGACGGTCGCGGTGACCGGCAGCGGCACCCCGGACGCGCGGGCGGTCTCCATGGCGAACCCGAGGTCCTTGAGCTGGTTCGCCGCCGACCCGCCGGGGGTGTAGTCGCCGGTCAGCCACTTCTCCCGCTTGACCTCCAGCGCCCGCCCGCCCGCGAGACCGCCGGAGAGCACCTCCAGCACCAGCTCGGGGTCGAGGCCGTTCTTGCCGGTCAGGGCGAGGGCCTCGGAGATCGCGGCGAGCGTGGCGGCCACGACGACCTGGTTGCCCGCCTTGGTGAGCTGGCCTGCGCCGAGCGGGCCCATGTGGCGGACGGTGGTGCCGAGCGCGGTCAGGTAGGGGCGCAGCCGCAGCACGTCGTCGGCCTGGCCGCCGACCATGACGCTCAGGGTGCCCGCCTCGGCGCCGACGTCGCCGCCGGACACCGGCGCGTCGACCACCCGCACGCCGAGCGGGGCCAGCTCCGCGCCCAGCTCGCGCACCCCGGTGGGGGACACCGTGCCCATGACGACCAGCAGCGGGTTCGTGGTGCCCGCGCGCCGCCAGCCGTCGAGCAGCCCGGCGCCGGAGGTGGCGGGCCACGGGCTCACCGCGGGGCCGGGGCCGCTGCCGTTCGGCTCGTGCGCCGGGTCGGCGCCACCCGACTGCTGCGGGATGCCTGCCCGACCGGGCGGGCCGCCGTGCAGCACCTCGAGGACCTGCGGCAGGTCGGGGAGCACCGTGAGCACCACGGGCAGGGCGGCGTCGGCGGGCGTGGCGGCCGAGGTGGCGCCGAGCGCCCGCGCGGAGCCGTCCTTGCCGGGCGTGCGGTTCCAGACCGTGACCGGGAAGCCGGCGCGCGCGAGGTTCCGGGCGATGGGGAGCCCCATCGCACCCATGCCGAGCACGGACACCGGGTCATGGCGCACCGGGCCAGCCTACGACCGCCCGCCCGATCGGGCCCGGTCAGCGATCACCCCCGAGCACCCCGCTCACCCGACCGGCGGCCCACCCGCCCACCCGCCCGACCTCCGCCGGGCGGACGACGGCCCCCGCCACCGAACCACCACGCCCAGGCCGCCCACCCCCCGCCCCACGACCGCGAACCGCCGCGCGGAACTCCCGAGGGCGGGTCCGCGATGGCCGCCAGCCGCACCGGAGCACGGGCGAGCGGGCACACCCCCGGTTCACCGGCACCGACGAGCGCGCTCCCCGAAGGTGTCCCGCGGGCGCCACGAGCGGACCCCGCGGGCACGTCACGTGGACGAGGGCGCCGCCGACTACCCAAGCGCGTCCCGCAGCCGGGCACCACGGGCGCGTCCCGCGGGCAGGGGCACCGCCCCCAAGCGCGTCCCGAAGGGGGCTCAACGAGCGGACTCCACGGGCGTGTCCTGCGAACAGGGGCACCGCCGACTCCCCAAGCGCGTCCCGCAGCCGGGCACCACGGGCGAACCCCGCGGGCGCGTCCCGCGCCGGGCGCCACCGCCGGACTCCGCCCGCAGACGCGGCTCACCGCGAGCTTCCCCCAGCGCGTCACGCGGCCGAGCCGCCGCCGAACCCCGCGGGCGCGTCCCGAAGGCGCGTCCCACAGCCGGATCTCCCGATCGAGTCACCCCCAGCGGCAGCGAGGCGCACCCCGGTCATCGACCGCCCCGCCGTCACGGGGCGCGCGGGAAGGCGCCGGGGCGGGACCGGGCCGGGACCGCAGTGGGGCGGAGTTCGCAGGTCCGGGCGGCGGGTGTGCTCGGCGCGCCTGGCCAGCGTGTAGATTAGTCATTCTGCGCGCACGCAGAAGATAACAGGCTAAAACCGAACAGCCTGACAAACCACGCTATCGAGAAATGAGGCACGTTGTCAACCCCGGCCGATGAACTCCGAATCGCGGAAACCGATTCGGAGCAGGAATACGTCTCGATGCTGTACTCCAGGCTGGACGACCTCCGTGAGCAGAGCTCGAAGCGGCTGTCGGGCGCGCTCCGGCAGACCGGCGGCACCCACCAGATGCGGTCCGAGCGGGACACCTCCGTCGCCATGTACTCCGACCAGCTGGCCCAGTACAGCGCGGTGGAGAACGGGTTGTGCTTCGGCAGGCTCGACTTCCACACCGACGACCGCTTCTACATCGGCCGCATCGGGCTGTTCGACGAGGACAAGGAGTACGAGCCGCTGCTGATGGACTGGCGCGCCCCCGCGGCCCGCCCGTTCTACCTGGCCACCGCCGCCGCGCCGGACGGCGTGCGCAGGCGCAGGCACCTGCGGACCAAGCAGCGCAAGGTCGTCGGCTTCGACGACGAGTCGCTCGACATCAACTCGGTCGACCCCGGCCGCAACGAGGGCCTCACCGGCGAGGCGACGCTGCTCGCGGCGGTCAACGCCAGCCGCACCGGTCAGATGGGCGACATCGTCGCGACCATCCAGGCCGAGCAGGACCGGATCATCCGCACCGAGCTGAACGGCGTCGTGGTCGTCCAGGGCGGCCCCGGCACCGGCAAGACCGCCGTCGCGCTGCACCGCGCCGCGTACCTGCTCTACACGCACCGCCGCCAGCTGGCCAAGCGCGGCGTGCTCGTGGTCGGCCCGAACAGCACGTTCCTGCGCTACATCGGCCAGGTGCTGCCCTCGCTGGGCGAGACCGGCGTGCTGCTGTCGACGGTCGGCGAGCTGTACCCCGGCCTGACCGCGACCGGCCGCGAGCCCACCGAGGCGGCCACCATCAAGGGCAGGCTCGCCATGGCCGACGTGGTCGCGCACGCCGTGCGGGACCGCCAGGAGGCCCCGGCGCTGGTGGAGGTGCCGTTCGAGCAGGACGTGCTCAAGCTCGACCGCAAGGCGATCAGCGCCGCGCGCGGCAGGGCCCGGCGCACCCGCCGCCCGCACAACGA
Organism: Actinosynnema pretiosum; assembly: GCF_002354875.1. Classification (GTDB taxonomy): domain Bacteria; phylum Actinomycetota; class Actinomycetes; order Mycobacteriales; family Pseudonocardiaceae; genus Actinosynnema; species Actinosynnema auranticum. The sequence goes on along the minus strand of NZ_CP023445.1, from coordinate 1,421,320 downwards.
GGCGCGGCGCACGTTCCAGCGCGAGGTGATCACCACCCTGGCGAACCAGGCGGTGGCGCGCCTGGGCAGGCACCTGCTGGACGCGGCCGACGTGGACGACATCCGCCGCGAGCTGCGCGAGGACGAGAAGGTGCAGGCCGCGATCGACCGGCTGTGGCCGGTGCTGACCCCGCAGCGGCTGCTGGAGGAGCTGTACGCCTCGCCGAAGCTGCTGGCCAAGGCCGCGCCGAAGCTCACCCCCGCCGAGCGGGAGCTGCTGCGCCGCGAGCCGGGCGGCGAGTGGACGCCCGCCGACGTGCCGCTGCTGGACGAGGCGGCCGAGCTGCTCGGCGAGGACGACACCGAGGCCAAGGCGCGGGCGGAGCGGCAGCGCAGGCAGGCCGTGGACTACGCGCAGGGCGTGCTGGACATCCTGGACCTGGCCGACGACGCCGACCCGGAGATCCTGATGGCGACCGACCTGGTCGACGCCTACAAGCTGGCCGAGCGGCACGGGGCCGAGCGGTACGAGACGGCGGCGGAGCGCGCGGCGGCCGACCGGACGTGGACGTTCGGGCACGTGATCGTGGACGAGGCGCAGGAGCTGTCGGCGATGGCGTGGCGCACGCTGATGCGGCGCTGCCCGTCGAAGTCGATGACCGTGGTGGGCGACATCGCGCAGACCGGCGACGTGGGCGGGGCGACGTCCTGGTCGGAGGTGCTGTCCCCGTACGTGCTGGACCGCTGGAAGCTGACCGAGCTGACGGTGAACTACCGGACGCCCTCGGAGATCATGGCGGTGGCGGCGGACGTGCTGGCCAGCGTGGACGCCGACCTGGCACCGCCGACGTCGGTGCGCGACAGCGGGTTCGAGCCGTGGGCGCGGCGGGTCGGGTCGGTCGCGGACGGGCTGGCCGAGGTGGTCGGGGCCGAGTCGGCGGCGATCGGGGACGGCAAGCTCGCGGTGATCGTGCCGTCGGCGCGGTTGGCGGAGCTGCGCGCGGTGGTGCCGGGCGCGACCGACGACCTGGACGCGCAGGTCGTGGTGCTGGGCGTGACGGACACCAAGGGCCTGGAGTTCGACTCGGTGCTCGTGGTGGAGCCCGCGCAGATCCTGGCGGAGTCGCCGCGCGGGGCCAGCGACCTGTACGTGGCGCTGACCCGCGCGACGCAGCGGCTCGGCGTGCTGCACGCCGAGGAGCTGCCGCGGGAGCTGGGCAGGCTCGCGACCGCGTGAGGCGGCCTGGGCGCGGGCGCGCGGTTCAGCGCGCCAGCGCCCAGCCGAGCCCGGCGGCGGCGAGGCCCGCCGCGAGGGTGAGGGCGGTGTAGCCGAGTGCGAGCCACGGCCTGCCGCGCTCGACGAGGGTGGTGTTCTCCAGGCTGAACGTGCTGTAGGTGGTCAGCCCGCCGCAGAACCCCGTGCCGAGCAGCGCCCACAGCCACGGCTGGGCGCCGACGAGCAGGCCGAGGGTGAACGAGCCCGCCACGTTCACGGCCAGGGTCGGCCAGGGGAAGGCGGTGTCCCAGCGGGAGCGCAGCAGGCGGTCGACCAGGAAGCGCAGCGCCGAGCCGACCGCCGCGCCCGCGAGGACCAGGAGCGCGGTCACCCGCTCCCCCGCCCCGGCCTCCGGGTGAGCGCGAGGCCCAGCGCGGCGGCGGCCAGGCCGGTGAGCGGGGTGAGCAGCGCGTAGGCCAGGTCCGCCGTGCGCACGACGTCGACGGCGTAGCCGGAGAACGTGGTGAACCCGCCGAGCGCCCCGGTTCCCAGCAGCAGCCGCACCCTGGGCCTGGGCCCGAGCCCCATCAGGACGCCGATGAGCAGGCAGCCCAGCGCGTTCACGGCACAGGTGGTCCACGGCCCGGCCACGAGCTGGCCTGCGCCCCACCGCAGCACCCCGCCGATCCCGCCGCCGAGGGCCACCAGGGCGACCTCGGCGCCGGTGGCGATCGGCGCGGGTCGGGTGGTCACCGGCGCAGGGTAGTTCGCCGGGCCGCTCCCCCGGCGCTCGGGGCTAGGACGCGCGCAGGTGGTCGACCAGGTGGTCCAGGGCGGTGAGGGCGCGCACGACGTCGGCGCGCTCCTCGGGTTCGAGGCGGTCGAGCGCGCCGCCGATGCGCTTCTCGTGGGCGCCGCGCCAGACCGCGAGCTTGTCGTGCCCGAGCGGGGTCACGGTCAGCTGCGCGACCCTGCGGTCGGTCGGGTCGGCGCGCTTGGCCACCAGGCCGCCCTCGATGAGCTGGCCGACCAGCCCGCTGACCGTGTTGGGGGCCAGCCGCAGCTCGGCGGCCAGGTCGCCCACGCGCGAGGGCGAGCGCTCGGCGAGCGCCATGAGCAGCTCGACCTGGGCCATGGGCAGCGCGTCCCACGGCCACTCCGAGCGGATGCTGGTGCGCAGCGCCCGGCGCAGCCTGGCCACCACGTCCGTGAGCGTGCGTGCCTCGTCCGACATGCGGGAAGGGTAGCGGCGGGCGTTGTGTCCGACCCCGAGGTGAATCCGCACTGTGGGACGGTCCGAAGGGGTCCGCGCGCTCGCCGGGACGCCGGCGGGGCGTCGGCGGGGCGTCGGGCCGGGCGCGCTCGGGGGAGTCCACTGTGGATGGGCGCACGCGCGGAGTTCGCTGCCCCGGCGGGGTTTGGTCGGCGCCGTCCACCCGTGCGGCGGGATCGGGTGATCACCCTGCGCTGCCTTGATAGGCCGATCGGGCAGAAGCGCCCGCGACCCCTGCCACCGGGACCCCCGCCTTAAGTAGCCTGCGTCGCGTGCGGGCGGCGGAGGTGCGCGGTGACCGAGCGAGCGGGGTGGGTGCCCGCCGGTGTGGACGTCGGCCTGCCGAGCGCGGCGCGGCTGCACGACTTCCTGCTGGGCGGGTCCCGGAACTTCGCCGCGGACCGGGAGCTGGGGGCGCAGCTGCTGGCGGCCGACCCGGACAGCGCGGTGGCGGCGGCGCAGTCCCGCGCGTTCCTGCGCAGGGCGGTGCTGCTGATGGCGGCGAGCGGGATCAGGCAGTTCCTGGACCTGGGTTCCGGCGCGCCCTCGGCGGGCTGGGCGCCTGAGGTGGCGCTGGCCGCCGACCCCGGCGCGCGGGTGGTGTGCGTGGACTTCGAGGACGTCGCGGTCGCGCACGGGCACCTGCGGCTGGACGCGGACCCGAGGGCCGCGGTGGTGCAGGAGGACCTGACGGAGCCGGGCGCGGTGCTGGTGTCGGCGCGGGCGACCGGGCTGGTGGACACCTCGGAGCCGCTGGGGCTGCTGGCGGTCGGGGTGCTGCACCACGTCCCGCCGTCCGGTGATCCGGGGCGGGTGCTGGCGGCCTACCGGGACGAGTTGGCTCCGGGCAGCCTGCTGGCGCTCTCGCACGCGACGGGCGAGCTGGCCCCGGAGCGCGTGGAGGCGGCGGTGGCGGTGCTGGGGCGCAGCGCGAACCCGGTGTTCCCGCGCGGGCTCGCCGAGGTGGAGGCGCTGTTCGACGGGTTCGAGCTGCTGGAGCCGGGGGTGGTCGTGCCGCCCGCGTGGCGGCCGGAGCCGGGCGCCGGGTTCGAGGACGGGGCCGAGGCGGAGGACCCGGCTCGCGCGGGCGCCTACGCCGGGGTGGGGCGCAAGCGGTGACCGGCCGTGGTCGGCGCGGGTAGCGCGGACCCGGCCGCCGGGCGCCGCGAGCTGGCGCGCGCGTGGGCGCGGGAGCTGAAGGGCGTCGGGCTCGGTCCGGCGTCTCCGGTGGAGCTGGAGCGGTTCCTGCTGGAGCTGGTGGAGCTGCTGCTGGACGTGCTGGGCGCGCTTCCGTTCCGGGCGGCGGGCGCGGCCGAGGCGGGGCGGCGGCTGGTCGGGGCGCGGTTCACCGGCGCGGAGGCGCTGCGGCGCACCGTGCTGCTGCTCGGGCGGTCGCTGGCCGAGCACGCGGACCGACCGGGGCCGGGCAGCGCGGGGCAGGTCAGCGCGGGGCAGGGCAGCACGGGGTCCGGCGGGCCCGCGCCCGCCGAGCGCGTGGTGGCGGTGCTGGCGGAGCTGAGCTCCGGGTTCGCGGAGGCGCTGCGGCTGGACGCGCTGGCGCAGCAGGAGGAGGTCCGGCTGGCGCTGCTGGCCGCGCGGCAGCGGGTGGAGCGGGTGCTGCGGCTGAGCGAGGCCCGGTTCCGGGAGGCGTTCGACTCCTCGGCGCTGGGCATCGCGATCACCGACCTGCGCGGGATGTGCGTGCGCGCCAACGACTCCCTGGCGCGGATGCTGGACGAGCCGAAGGAGGTGCTGGTCGGCCGCAGGCTGGTGGAGCTGTTCCACCCGGACGACGCGGCGCCGCTGGGCGCGGCCTACCGGGCGGTGGCGGTGGGGCGGGTCGACCAGTTCCGGGAGCAGCGCAGGCTCGTGCGGGTGGACGGCGACCCGGTGTGGGTGCACCTGGCGGTGTCGCTGCTGCGCGACGAGGACGGCAGCCCGGCGTTCCACGTGACGATGGCCGAGGACGTCAGCGAGCTGCACCTGCTGCGCCGCAACCTGGACCACCAGCTGCTGCACGACGCGCTCACCGGCCTGTCCAACCGCCAGCACTTCACCACCCGGCTGGAGGTGATGCTGCGGGCGTCGCGGGCCGGGATCACGCTGTACCAGCTGGACCTGGACGCGTTCTCGGTGGTGAACAACGGGTTGGGGCACGCCACCGGCGACCGCGTGCTGGTGGAGGTGGCGCACCGGCTGCGCGGGGTGGTGGAGCGCGAGGAGGCGCTGGTCGCCCGGATCGGCGGGGACGAGTTCGCGCTGGTGGTGGACAACTCGCCGACGACGCCGAGGGTTCCCGCGATGGTGGAGCGGGTGAACGCGGCGCTGGCCGGGCCGCTGGAGTCCGGTGTGGAGCTGTCGGCGGCGATCGGCGTGGTGGACCGCCCGGCGTCGGACTGGCCGGTGGTGGACCTGCTGCGGGCGGCGGACTCGACGGTGCGGCGGGCGAAGTCGCTGGGCGCCCGGCAGTGGCTGCCGTACGACCGGGCGGAGGAGGCGCGGTCGCGGGAGCTGCTGGGCCGGGCGGCGCGGTTGCCGCGCGCGCTGGCGGCGGACGAGGTCGAGGTGGAGTACCAGCCGGTGGTGGACCTGGCGACGGGCGAGCGGACCGGCCTGCTGGCGCGGGTGCGCTGGGACGGGCTGGGGCACGAGGAGTGCGCGGAGCTGGCGGAGCTGGGCGGCTCGTCGCCCGCGCTCGGCCTGTGGGCGCTGGAGCGGGCGGCGCGGGAGGCGGCGACCTGGGCGGGCTCGGTGCCGCTGCACGTGGAGCTGTCGCCCGCGCTGACCGCGGACCCGGACCTGGTGGCGTCGGTGTCGCGGGTGCTGGCGGAGACCGGGCTGGCGCCGGGCGGGCTGCGGCTGCGGCTGCACACGCGGGCGGCGCTGGTGGCGGAGGACGACAACGCGCAGGTGCTGCGGGACAACGGCGTGACGACCGGGCTGTGGGCGTTCAACGGCGGCCAGGCGGAGCTGTCCCTGGTGGACGCGCTGGAGGTGGACGCGCTGGTGTTCGAGCCCGCCGCGGCGCGCCGGTTGTCCGGGCAGGCGGTGGAGGGGCTGCTGCACCGGGCGATGGACGGGTTGGCTGCGGTGGTGCGGGCGGCGGGGGTGGAGATCGTGGCGCCGTGCGTGGACTCGGCGCAGGACCTGGAGTGGTGGCGGGGCGCGGGCGCGACGAGCGGGTTCGGCGAGCTGTTCGGCGGGCCGGTGGCGGGGTACGAGCTGTGAGCGGGGGCGGCCCGGCGCGCGAGGGGCGACGCGCCCGGTGGCACGTCCGGCGACCCCGTCAGAGCAGCGCCCGCGTGGGCGCGTGCCTGACCTCGCCGTCGTGGGTGAGGCAGCAGCCGCCGATCACCTCGTCCGCCAGGTCGGGCGCGATCCGGCCGCCGGAGACCATCATCAGCAGCAGGTTGGCCACGTTGCGGGCGTAGAGCCTGCTGGCGTGCACGGGCATCGTGCTGGGCAGGTTCCTCGCCCCGTGCACGAGCACGTCGCCGACCACGACCTCCTCCCCCGCGACCGAGCAGGCGCAGTTGCCGCCGCTCTCGGCGGCCAGGTCGACCACCACCGATCCGGGCGCCATGGCCTTGAGCATCTCGGCGGTGACCAGCACCGGCGCGCGCCTGCCCGGCACGGCGGCGGTGGTGATGACGACGTCGGAGGCCGCGACCCGGTCGGCGAGCAGCTCCCGCTGCCGCCCCAGGAACTCCTCGGACCGCTCGTCGGCGTAGACCCCGCCCTGCCCCTCGAGGCCCAGCTCCAGGAACCGCGCGCCCAGGCTGCGCACCTCCTCGGCGGCGGCCGAGCGCACGTCGTAGGCCTCCACGACCGCCCCGAGCCGCCGGGCGGTGGCGATGGCCTGCAAGCCCGCCACGCCCGCCCCGAGCACCAGCACCCGCGCGGGCGGCACGGTCCCGGCGGCGGTGGTGAACATGGGCAGGAACCGGGGCAGCCGCTGGGCGGCCAGCAGCACCGCCCGGTAGCCGGCCACGAGCGCCTGCGAGGACAGCGCGTCCGCGGGCTGGGCGCGGGTGACGCGCGGCAGCAGGTCGAGGCTGAACGCGGTGACGCCGCGCTCGGCGAGCACCCGCACCAGGTCCAGCTCGGCGGCGGGCGGCAGGAAGCTGACGGTGACGTCCCCCGGCCGCAGCCGCCCGGCCTGCTCGACGTCCAGCGGTTGGACGGAGGCGACGACCTCGGCGGACCCCGCCGGGTGCTCGGGGACGACCACGGCCCCCACCGAGCGGTACTCCTCGTCGCGGGTGTGCGCACCCGCGCCCGCGCCGCTCTGCACCAGCGCGCCGAGCCCCGCGGCGATCAGCGGGGCGACCGTCTCCGGCAACCCGGCGACCCGGCGTTCGGCGGGCCGCGACTCGGCGGGGATTCCCACTCTCACCCGATCACCGTAGGGCGCGCGCGGTGACCGGGACCACACCCCGGACCGGAACGCGCGTCCGGTTCACCGAACCGGAGCAGCGGGGCCCGCGCGGACGGTCAGTGGATCACCGGGCACACCCCGGCCGTGTCACCGGGGAAGAAGTTCGGCAGCAGCTCGTCCTTGGAGTAGTACCGGTGGAAGACGCTGGTCAGGCCGCTCGACATGGGCGGGACGATCCACGTCCAGTCCGCCGGGACCTGCCGCCCGACCGCCTCCTCCTTGGCCACGTGGGTGAGGAACCGGTCGGACTCGGTGTGGTGGTCGGCGATGGTGACCCCGGCCTCCTCGAACGAGTGCAGCACGGCCCGGTTCAGCTCGACCAGCACCCGGTCCTGCCACAGCGTGCGCACCGACGAGGTGTCCAGGCCCATCCGCTTGGCCAGGTAGGGCAGCAGGTCGTAGCGGTCCTTGTCGGCGTAGTTGCGGGCGCCGATCTCGGTGCCCATGTACCACCCGTTGAACGGCGAGGCCGGGTAGTCGACCCCGCCGATCCGCAGCCGCATGTTGCTGATGGCGGGCACGGCGTGCCAGCGCAGCCCGAGCGCCCGGAACCAGGGCAGCTCGGGGTGCTTCATCGGCACCTCCAGCACGGCCTCGGGCGGCAGCTCCAGCAGGTGCGGCTCGGCGTCCTCGCGGGAGACGATCACCGGCAGCACGTCGAACGGCCCCCGGTGCGACGGCGGCTTCCAGCCCATCGCGACGGCCTCGGCGGTGAGCCCCACGTTGAGCCGGTCCCCGAGCACCCCTCCGTCGGCCCCGAGGTACCCGGCGTACCGGACGAGCTGGTCGTTGTGGATGCGCGGCCCCGGCCTGCCCGGCTCGTCGGGGGCGAAGACGGTGAGCACGGGCCGGATCCGGCCGCCGTTGCCCGCGAGCTTGAGGTGCTCGACGCACTCGTCGGCGACCGCCTTGGGGTCGCGCAGGTCGCGCAGGTCGCGGACCTTGAGGCTGCGCCAGTAGAGCCTGCCGATGCACCGGGCGCTGTTGCGCCAGGCCACGCGGGCGCCGAAGACCAGCTCCTCGTGGGTGTGCCGGTAGGTGCCGGTGGCGGCGACCTCGGCGTGCACCTCGGCGAGCCGGGAGTCGACGCTGCCCGCCTCGGGGTGCTCCGAGTGGTGCAGGCGGACGAAGTCCTCGGCTTCGGCGAGGTCGACCGACGGCGCGGGAGGCGCGCCGAGCGGCCTGGCCTCTGCCGGGCACAGGGGGACGGAGGTCATGGCGGGACACCGTAGTTGCACTTCCGGGGGCGGTGCACCGCCGTGCCGGGCACTGGGGGACAACGTCACTGCACAACCACCACCACACCCAGCGCTCTTGATCGCGCGAAAGGGTGACTAGTCCTGGGAAAACGAGTGATATTCGATTGTTGGTAAAGCAATGCAGGTCGCCCGACGGTGATTTAGCTCACGCTCATTGTTTCCACGGTCGAGTGAGCGGCCTACCAAGACCATCTTCCAGGTGACGGCGACACCCGTCCAGAGTGATCCGTTCGGTCTACGAACTCCAGTCGACATCGCCCGATCGGGCGTAGGGGTGGGCGGGATCGTCACCTGGGGGCCGCCGAGCGGTCGCCGCGCCGGTGCGGGACGCCCGGACCGGCGGCGCGATCAATGATCATCCGGCGGGCGCGCGGTGCGCATTTCCCCGATCCCTCCCCCAATTCCGCGACTTCCCCCTTGCGCGCGCGACGCGGTCGCGCACGGGGCGCGCGGCGGGTCGCGGGCCCGGTCACCGGGAATCGGATCGGCGCAGGTCACACGTCCGGCGCAACTTTCTTCACAGTTTCATGAATGTTCTGTAGCTTGCGAAGAGGTCTTCCGATCGCATGGGGAGAGGTCCGCGATGACCGAGACGATCCACCCCGAGCTGCCCACCACCAGGCAGCGCCCGTTCGACCCGCCCGCGCGCCTGGGGGAGCTGCGCGCCGAGGCCCCGATCACCCCGCTCGGCTTCCCGGACGGCCACGACGGCTGGCTCGTCACCGGCCACGACCTGGCCCGCGCCGTGCTCGCCGACCTGCGGTTCAGCAACCGCGCCGAGCTCAAGCACGCGCCCGTCCGGATGGGCGGGCAGGTCATCCCGCAGCAGCCGCCCGCGCCGCCCGGCCTGTTCATCGCCACCGACCCGCCCGTCCACAGCCGCTACCGCAGGCTGCTGACCGGCCAGTTCACCGTCCGCAGGATGAACCAGCTGACCCCGAGGATCGAGCGCATCGTCGCCGACCAGCTCGCCGAGGCGCGGGCCCAGGGCTCGCCGGTCGACCTGGTGCCGCACTTCGCGCTGCCCGTCCCGTCGCTGGTGATCTGCGAGCTGCTGGGCGTCCCCTACGCCGAGCGGGCCTCCTTCCAGCGCGACACCGCCGTCGGGCTGCGGATGACCAGCACCCTCGACGAGGCGATGGCCGCCGTCGAGCGCATCCGCGAGTACGTGCGCGAGCTGGTCGACCGGAAGAAGGCCGAGCCGACCGACGACATGCTCAGCGGGCTGGTCGCCACCGGCGAGCTGACCGACGAGGAGAGCGCCAACATCGGGCTGATGCTGCTCATCGCCGGGCACGAGACCACCGCGAACATGCTGGGCCTGGGCGCGTACGCGCTGCTGCGCAACCACGGGCAGCTGGCCGCGCTGCGCGCCGAGCCCGAGCTGGTGGACGGCGCCGTCGAGGAGCTGATGCGCTACCTGTCGATCATCCAGTTCGGCACCACCAGGGTCGCGCTGGAGGACGTGGAGCTGGTGGGCGCGCGGGTGCGCGCGGGTCAGACGGTGGTGATCTCGCTCCCGGCCGCCAACCGGGACCCGGAGCGGTTCGAGCGGCCCGACGAGCTGGACGTGCGCAGGCGCGCGGGCGGGCACCTGGGGTTCGGGCACGGCGTGCACCAGTGCCTGGGCCAGCAGCTCGCGCGGGTGGAGATGCGGGCCGGGCTGGCCGGGCTGCTGCGCGAGTTCCCCGACCTGCGGCTGGCGGAGCCCGAGGTGCCGATGCGCACCGACATGGGCATCTACGGGGTGCACGCGCTGCCGGTGGAGTTCTCGGCGTGAGGCGCGCCCGCTGACGGCGCGCCCGCTGACAGCGCGGGGGCCGCTCCCGCTCCGGGAACGGCCCCCGCGCTCACGCCGCCGCCCCAGCGCTCACGCCGCCGCCTCGGCGGCCCGGCCCTCGCCCATCCCGGCGACGCCCGCCAGGACCTCCCGGCTCACCGCGTCGGCGCGCCCGGTGCGCTGGATCGACTGCCAGCGCAGCGGGACGCCGTGCGCGGCGGTCACCAGCGACTGCACCACCACCAGGTAGGTCAGCTGCCGGTAGGCGAGCTGCTGGAGCGGGAACGCCCACAGCGGGCGCAGCGACTCGCCGTCCAGCCGCAGCGCGCACCCGGCGCTCGCGGTCTGCAGCGCCAGGAACGCCAGCCAGATCGGCAGCGCGGCCGGGGCGTCCGCCACGAGCGCGCCGTAGAGCACGTACACGTCCATCACCGGCGCCAGCAGCGGCAGCAGCAGGTGGAACAGCAGCAGGTACAGCAGCCCCAACCGCCCCATGCGGCCCTGCTCGCGCACCGCGACCCGGTGCTTCCACATGGCCTGGAACGTGCCGTAGGACCACCGGTAGCGCTGCCGGTACAGCGACCGCAGCCCCGCCGGGACCTCGGTCCACGCCCGCGCGCCCGGCTCGTACACCACCCGCCAGCCCGCGCGGGTGATCGCCATGGTCACGTCGGTGTCCTCGGCGAGCGTGTCCGAGCTGACCCCGCCGACCTCCACCAGCGCCTCCCGGCGGAACGCGCCGACCGCGCCGGGGATCGTGGGCAGGCAGCGCCAGGCGTTGAGGATCTGCCGGTCCAGGTTCGAGCCCGAGGTGTACTCCAGGTGCTGCCAGCGGCCGAGCAGCCCGCGCCGGTTGGCGACCTTGACGTTGCCGGACACCGCGCCGACGCCGGGCGCGGTCAGCGGGGCGACGAGCGCGGCCAGCGTGCCCGGCTCGAAGATCGTGTCGCCGTCGACCAGGACGAGCGCGTCGTGCCCGGCCAGCGCCACCCCGGTGTTGAGCGCCTCCGCCTTGCCGCCGTTCTCCCGCGTGACCACCCGGACGCCGGGCAGCTCCAGCGCGCGCACCACGTCGGCGGTGCCGTCCGCGGAGCCGTCGTCGACCACGACCACCTCGACCGGGGCCGGGTAGTCCGAGGCCACCAGCGAGCGGACGGCGGCGGTGATGGTGACGGCCTCGTTGTAGGCGGGCACCACCACCGACACCGGCGGCAGCGGTCCGGGCGGCGCGTCGGGCAGCTCGCGGTGCAGCCTGCGCGCGGTGTGCGCGAGGCCGAGCTGCACGAGCACCCGCAGCACCGCCAGCGCCGCGACCGCGCCGATGACCACGTCCAGCAGCAGCACCAGCAGGTCGCCGTTGCGCTGCGCCCAGGCCAGGGCGTGCGCGGTGGCCAGCTCGACCCGGTCGGCGGGCGCGTGCGGCGGCGGTCCCCCGACCGCCTCGGTGCGGGTGGTGAACCGGTAGTGCGGCAGCAACCTCCGCAGCTCCTCGACCGCACCGGGCGTGCTGCTGGTGTCGTGCAGCCGCAGCACCGCGCCCGCCCCGTCCGCGGGCGCGCCCGCCTCCGCGATCGCCTTCACGTCCTGCACCTCCAGGTCCGGCGACCAGGTGTCCCGCTCGGCCAGCCCGCTGCGCACGCCCGCCGCCGCGATCAGCGCGCTCCGCGCGAACGCCCCGTCCAGCAGGCGCAGCTCACCCGGCCGGAACGACTCGACCCCGACCTCGTGGCCCTCCGCGACCATGCGCAGCACCAGGTCCGGGTTCTCGTTGACCCGCGCCCCGACCAGGTGGAACGTCGCCTTCGCGCCCGTGCGGGCCAGCGCGTCCAGCAGCCTGGGCGTCCAGCGCGGGTGCGGCCCGCCGTGCACCACCAGCGCGAGCGTGCGCTCGGGGACCGGCGGGTCGGTGACCCGGATCGGCGCGTCCCGGTGCGCGGGCAGCGAGATGGCGTGGGCGTGGAAGCACAGCGCCCCCGTCAGCAGCGCCAGCAGCACCCCCAGCGAGACCCAGTGCGCCTTCACCCCCCGCTTCACAACTGCCCCAGGACGGTGGTCGCCAGCAGCGCGGCGACCACCACCAGCCCCAGCGCGAGCGCCGAGCCGGCCACCCGCATCAGCCCCGTCCGCCACCCCGTCCGGTCGACGAAGACCTTGCCCTCCACCACAACCCCCCAGCCCGCGCGAAGCGGATCAACACGACCAGCAGGGCCGCGCCCACCGCCGCCGCGGCCTGTGGGAAGGCGCGGACCAGCGAGGAGGCGACGAGCCCGGTGATCTCCCCCGGTGACGTGCCGCGCACCGCGGCGACGACGGCGACGTCCGCGACGAGCAGCACCGGCGGGGCGGGCACGACGGCCCACAGCCCGATCGGCCGCACCAGCGCGGCGGCCGTCCCCGCTCCCCCGATCAACAGGACGGCGAGGACCCACCCCGGTTGCTCGCCGTCGAGCCCGATCCCGGCCGCGGTGAACACCGCGAGCACGGCGACCGCGGCGAGGCTGGGCAACTGCGCCAGCGCTCGGCTGTCCGGAACAACCACTTCTCCCCCTGGGCGTCTGGAAGTGCGCAATCGCTTGCACACAGGGGGACGCGGTGCCGAGGGAGACGTTGTTCGCGATCACCAGGCTGGTCTGGGCGCTGCTGGGGGCGGCGCTCCTGGTGGTGTCCGGGATCGCCTGGACCACCTACCAGGAGATCGACACGGGGGTGCGGCGGTCGCAGGCCGTCGCGGGCGGGGCGGAGGAGCCTGCGGAGTGGGTGAACGTGCTGCTGATCGGCCTGACCACGCGGCGCGACCTGGACGGCGGGGCGCCGTCGGACGAGGTGCTCGCCCGGATGCACGCGGGGGACGTGGACCGGGGCGGGTACAACGCGAACACGATGATCCTGCTGCGGGTGCCGCTGGCGGGCGGGGCGGCGACCGGCTACTCGCTGCCGCGCGACAACGAGGGCGAGCTGCTCGGGATTCCGGGCGGGCCGCAGCGCGGGAAGATCAAGGAGGCGTACGGGCGGGCCAAGGACGCGCGCGAGCGCGAGCTGGTCGCCGAAGGGGGGCGGGACGCGGCCGAGCTGGAGTGGCTGGGGCGCGAGGCCGGGCGGCGGGCGCAGGTGGAGACGGTGAGCGCGTTCCTGGACGTGCCGGTGCACCAGCTGGCCGAGCTGAGCCTGGTGGGGTTCTACGAGCTGGCGCAGGCGCTCGGCGGGATCGACGTGTGCCTGAACAACGCCACGAGGGACGAGTACTCGGGCGCGGACTTCCCGGCCGGTCCGCAGCGGCTGGACGCGGCGCAGGCGCTGGCGTTCGTGCGGCAGCGGCACGGGCTGCCGAACAGCGACCTGGACCGCACCCGCAGGCAGCAGGCGTTCCTGACCGCCGTGCTGGCGCGGGTGCGGGAGCAGGGTCTGACCGCGCTCGGGCCCGCCGTGGAGGTCGCGCGGCGGACGGTGGTGCTGTCGGAGGGGTGGGACGTGCTGGAGGTGCTGGGGAAGGCGCCGGGGTTCGCGTTCAGCACGCTGCCGATCGGGTCGCCGGAGGCGGTGCGCGCGGCGATGCGGCAGGCGCAGGCGGGCGGGGCGGTGGCGGCGGCTGCGCAGGGCGGCGTCCCCTGCGTGGACTAGGGCCTGCGGCGGGCGGGGTCGCGGGGGCGTCCCCCCGCGACCGCACTACTTCCGGGTGAAGTCGACGAGCGCGGCGAGGTCGTCCGCGTCGCGCCCGTCCGCCGCGGCGCGCCCGAGCAGCTCGGCGGTGCGCTCCAGCACCCCGGACGCCAGGCCGCGCTCGTGGTACGCCTCGACCAGGTGGGTAGCGGCGGCGAGCTGCATGTCCAGCCGGGCCTCGCCGGAGCGGTGGTCGCCGGAGTCGACCCGCTCGGCGAGGTCGGGCAGCATCGCGCGCACCACGTCCAGCCAGGGCTCGGCCACCCGCAGCGCGTCGCGCGCCGGGACGCCGCCCTCCCGCAGCAGGGCGAGTGCCTCCAGGAAGCCGGTGAGCTGCCCGTACATGAGGGTGAGCAGGGCGGTGTCGTGCAGCGCGGCCAGCCCGTCGTCGGGCCCGAGGTGGGTGGTGGCGCCCAGCTCGGCGAGCCCGCCGGGCACCTCGTCGCCGCTGAGCAGGACGATGGCGTGCCCGACGCCGGGCGGGGTGGCCATGATCGCCCCGTCCGCGTAGCGCCCGCCGCGCCCGCGCACGAGCCGCCCCACCTCCCGCGCCTGCTCGGGCCCGCCGGTGCTGAGGTTGACCACGACCTTGCCGTCCAGGCGCGCCGGGAGGAGGCCGACCACCGCGTCGTACCCGGTGACGCAGACGACCACGACCTCGCTGCGCTCGACGGCCTCGGCCGAGGTGGCCGCCGTCCTGGTCCCGCCCGGCCCGGTCCTGCCGGACCGCGTCCACACCACCACGTCCCGCTCTCCCGAGGCGAGCGCGGTGGCCAGCGCCCAGCCCATCTGCCCGAGTCCGATGACCGCTGTCCTGATGCCCGCTGTCCTGATGCCCGTCGACTTCCGCTCGTTCACGGGACCGATCCTGGGGCCGTCGCGCGGCTTGATCAATTACGCACTTGCGGGTGGGTGCGCGCCCCGTGGTAAGTGGTGGTGGGTGAAGCGGCGGAGGCGGTACGAGTGCGGTCTGGACGTGGCGATCGACGTGGTGGACGGCAGGTGGAAGGCGTTGCTGCTGTGGGCGTTGGAGACGGGCCCGCACCGGTTCGGCGCGCTGCGCAGGATGCTGCCGCCGGTGACGGAGAAGGTGCTGGCGGAGCAGCTGCGGCAGATGGAGTCGGACGGGCTGGTGGCGCGCGAGGTGTTCCCGGAGGCGGTGCTGCGGGTGGAGTACTCGCTGACCGCACGCGGCAGGTCGCTGAACGAGGCGCTGCGCCCGCTGGGCGAGTGGGGCGCGGCGAACCGGGCGCACGTCGAGAGCGTGCGCACGCCCTGAGGTCAGCGCCGACCGTTCTCCCGCTCCCCCACCAGGGCGGTCAGCTCGCCGATCTGCCCCCGGAGCCCCCGGATCTCCCGCACGACGGTCCGCAGCAGCACCAGGACGGCGTCCTCGGCGGGGGCCGACTCAGGCACGGCGGCGGGCGGGACGCGCCCGTGCAGCACGGCGTCGAGGTGCTCGGGGTGCCAGCCGAGCGCGGTGGAGATGGCCCGCAGGGTCCGGGGGCCGCGCCTGCGCGCGATCACCCCCTGCTGGATCTCCCGCAGGATCGCGGTGGAGACCCCGGCCTCGGCGGCCAGCTCCCCCTGCCGCACGGCGAGCGCGTCCATCCGCCGGTTGACGACGTCCGCGACCGCCCGCCAGTCCCCACCACCCACGTCCACCGCCCCAGCATCACCCTCACCCGCGCCGGTTCCCCGGCTTCCACGCCGCGGGTTCCTCCGTTCGAGCGAGCCGTTCTCGCGGGGTGGGCGCCCACTGGACGCGATAGCAGTACGCTCGTACTGTTAACGCTCATGTGGGACCCCGAGAAGTACCTCGCCTTCGCCGACCACCGCGCCCGCCCGTTCCACGAGCTGCTGGCCAGGGTCGGCGCCGAGTCGCCGCGCCGGGTGGTCGA
This sequence comes from Actinosynnema pretiosum, assembly GCF_002354875.1. Taxonomy (GTDB): domain Bacteria; phylum Actinomycetota; class Actinomycetes; order Mycobacteriales; family Pseudonocardiaceae; genus Actinosynnema; species Actinosynnema auranticum. The sequence continues at coordinate 1,405,817 of NZ_CP023445.1, read as the reverse complement.
CCTGGGCTGCGGGCCCGGCAACCTCACCACCACCCTGGCCGAGCGCTGGCCGGACGCAGTCGTCGAAGCGCTCGACTCGTCACCGGAGATGGTCGAGCAGGCCCGCGCGCGGGGCCTGGACGCGCGGGTGGCCGACGTGGCGGGGTGGAGGCCGGCCCCGGACGTCGGGGTCGTGGTCACGAACGCGGTGCTGCAGTGGGTGGACGGCCACCCGGACCTGCTGCGCCGCTGGGTCGGCGAGCTGACTTCGGGGGCGTGGCTGGCGATGCAGGTGCCGGGCAACTTCTCCGGCCCGTCGCACGAGCTGACCCGCGAGGTGGCCCAGGACTGGCCGGAGCTGCGGGGCGTGCTGCGGTCCGCCCCGGTGCTCGACCCGGTCGGGTACGCCGAGGTGCTCGCCGACGCGGGGGCCGAGGTCGACGCGTGGGAGAGCACCTACGCGCAGGTGCTCACCGGCGAGGACGCGGTGCTGGAGTGGATCGGCGGAACGGCGCTGCGGCCGGTCCGGGCGGCCCTGTCCGACGAGGCGTGGACCGAGTACGTGGCGCGCCTGAGGCCGAGGCTGCGCGCCGCCTACCCGCGGCGGGCGGACGGGACCACGTGGTTCCCGTTCCGCCGCGTGTTCGCCGTGGCCAGGGTGCGCTGAGGGCCGCCCGGCGCGCGTCAGCGCACGCGCGGGGCGACGGGCTCGCGCTGCCCGTTGACGCCGACCCGCTTCACCGCCGTGTACTTGCGACCGACGGTGGTCTGCTGGCCGATCTTGGCCCGCACGATGCCCGCCGCGCCCTGCACCGCCGGGTGGTCGACGACGGCGCGGTAGGCCCGGACGATCTGGTCGTACCGCGCCTTGCCCGCCCGCGCGCCCAGCACGTAGCCGATCGCGGCGCCGAACAGAATGCCCTTCATACCCGGTCTCCTCACCGTTGTGCCTGGTCAATGCCCATCCTGCCGGAAACGAGGGGGGTGTGTTCGAAGTACTCCTCCGGATGCGCTAGAGTTACTCCCGTCAGCCCGCGAGGGCGGGCGAGGACAACTGAACATTCCCCCATAGCTCAACGGCAGAGCATTCGACTGTTAATCGAAGGGTTACTGGTTCGAATCCAGTTGGGGGAGCATCCCAGACGAGGGCCCGTCCGCTTGGACGGGCCCTCGCTGCTTGCCCCATCTCTCCCACACCACGGGGTTCGCCCGAGCGGGGGCAGCTGAAACCCGTCATCCGGATGCGCGAGCGGCTGTGGTGTTGATCACGGCGGTGCCGGCACCCTGGTGGGCATGGGCCGCTACGCGAATCTCTCTCGCATCGAAGCGATGGACCCCGAGCGCGACGCCTGGGAGATCCTGCGCCTGTCCACCGGTTACGAGTTCCCCTGGGACTACACGCGGGCGCTGGAGTTCGCGCTGTTCCGCACGTACTGCGTGCCGTCCATCTCGGCGCTGCTGGCGCGCACCGGCGAGTTCGAGCGCAGGCCCCAGAAGCGCTACGACGACACCGCGCTGCTCATGGGCGAGCTGGTCGACCACGGCTACGACTCGCCGCGCGGCAAGGAGGCGCTGCGCGCGGTCAACCGGATGCACCACCGGTACGACATCGACAACGACGACATGCTGTACGTGCTCTCCACGTTCGTGTACGACCCGGTGGAGTGGTTGGAGCAGTACGGCTGGCGGAAGCCGTCGGAGCACGAGAAGCAGGCCTCGTACCACTTCTACCGGGCCGTCGGGGCGAGGATGGGCATCCGGGACGTGCCGGAGGGATACGAGGCGTACCTGGCGTTCAAGCGGAGCTACGAGGCCGAGCGCTTCAAGCACGCGGACACGAACGCCGAGATCGGCCGCTACACCCTGGACCTGTTCTGCTCCTGGTACCCGGCGCCCCTGCGCCCTGCGGCGAGGCAGGCCGTGATCGCCCTCCTGGACCCCGCGATGCTCGACGCCTTCGGCCTGGAACCCGCGCCGAGCTGGCTGACGTCGACGGCCAAGGCCGCCCTGCGCGCGCGAGCACGGGTCGTCCGCAGGATGCCCCCGAGACGCGAGCCGTTCCTGACGAACCAGCCGAGGAACCGAACCTACCCCGGCTACCCGACCGGTTACCGACCGTCCGATCTGGGGACTTCGTAGCACGGGTTGGTCACGTGCTGACGGGTTGTCGAGACGCGGGGCCCCGGCGCTCTGTACCCTCCAGAACCGCACGTCAGGGGACGGTAGCTCAGCCGGTCAGAGCAGCGGACTCATAATCCGTCAGGTCGTGGGTTCGAACCCCACCCGTCCTACCCTTTTCCCAGGTCAGGCACACCCCTGGGGAGTGTATCAAGATCAACGCCATGCCTTTGCCACCCCTAACGGGGTCGGTACCCCCTAACCGCCTCCAGGGCGTCGGCGGCCCTGCGGCTGGTCACGCGACGCGCCATGTAGACGTCCTGGGTGGTTGACACTTTCGAGTGACCTAGTTGGTCGGCGATCTGCCGGGCGGACAGCCCGGCCTCGTCCAGGATGGTCGCGACCGACTTCCGGAAGGTCCGGAAGGTCACCCACGGGTAGCCTGCGCGCTGCCGGAACGCCCGCCACTGGGCGAGGGTGTTGTGCTTGTCGCGCAGCCCGCCGAGCGAGTTCGGGAACACCGGACCACGAAGGTCCGCCAGGTCCACCCCGAAGCGCTCGGCGAGCAGCACCCGCCGCTCGCGGAGGACGTCCACGAGCCAGCCCGACAGCGGCAGCGCGCGCTCGGACACGTCGGTCTTGCCGAAGTTGATCCGCTGCCCCTGGCCCTTGACCCGGATCAGCCCGCCGCCCCACGACACCGTGCCCGCGCGCAGGTCGAGGTGGTGCCAGTGCACCGCCAGCCCTTCACCGGTCCGCTCCCCCGTGCCCGCGTACCACCGGGCCAGGTCGGGGAGGTCCTGGCGCACGGCGACCTCGTCGGCGTCGAGCTTGCCCAGCAGGTCACCCAGCTCGTCCAGCGTCAGCACGCGGGCCCGCACCTTCCGGCCTTCCAGCGGTGCGACGTCCCGGACCGGGTTGGAGGCGAGCGCCCCGTGCCGCACGGCCAGGCCGCAGACGCCGGACAAGATCGTGCGCACCGTCTTGGCGGTGGACGAACTGTGCCGGTCCTGGGCAGCGGCGACCAACCGGCCGAGCCGGGGCACGGTCAGCTCCCGCACCCGCAACTCTCCGATGGCGGGCAGGACGATGCTGTTCAGGCGGCCCTCGTAGGTCTCCCGCGAAGTGGATGAGCGGTGCCCTCCGTCAGCACGTCATCGGGCATATCGGCAAACCGGTCAAACTCAGCCGCGGACGCCTCGAACCTCTTCGGCGTGCTCACCAACCCGCACCCCCACGGCTGGGCCGCTCGACCTCACGCACCGCCCGCCGCTCAGCGACCATCCGCGCGACGTCCCCAACCTCCCCCGACTCCGCAGTCTCATCCGCCAGCACCTCCACCGCCTTGGCGGGCACCACATACCGCATGCAGAGCCGAACAGCAGGAAAGGCGTTCTTTTTGATGGCCCGGTAGACAGTGGCAGGGTCAACGCGCAGCACCCGCGCGGCCTCGGCCACTGCGTAGAAGATCCGCTGGACTGCGCCAGAACCGGCGAACTAATAAGACTACCTTCCGATAGCTGATGTGGCCACACTGACCGCCGCCATAAGCCTTAAAGGGGATAGAATTCCTCCGATATCGCTGCAAAGCGTCTGTTTACCCGACCAATCCCGGTTTCCGGGCCGCTCTGTGCACTAATGTCGCCACTGAGGCGGAGCCCGAAAGCGCACTTGATTTATAGCCTCTTTCAGAATGAATTCGTTGGTTTTTTGACCCGCAAGGAACCCGGTAAGGCATGACTGCGCCGTGGATCGTCGATAACGAGCTGTGGGATCTGGTCAAGCCGTTGATCCCAGTCCCGACCAGGAACTTCCGATACCCCGGCCGTAAACGGCTGCCCGCTCGTGGGTGTCTGCAGGGGATCCTGTTCGTGCTGCACACCGGGATCGAGTGGGCCGACCTACCTACCGAGCTCGGGTTCGGGCCCGGTTCGACCGGCCGCCGCAGGATGGTGGAGTGGACCGAGGCCGGAGTCTGGCAGCGCCTGCACCAGGTGCTGCTGGCCGAGCTGCACGCGTCGAACCGGATCGACCGGTCCCGAACGGCGATCGACTCCTCCCACGTGCGGGCATTAAAAGGGGCACTTCACGGGTCCGAGTCCGGTTGATCGCCGCAAGACCGGGTCGAAGCACCACCTGGCCGTCGACGGCACCGGGCACCCGCTGACCGCCGCGGTCAGCGCAGCCAACACCCACGACACCAGCACTCTGGGCGAGATGATCGACGCGATGCCCCGCATCGCCGGAAAACCCGGCAGGCCGGGGTGGCGGCCGGAGGTGATGCTCGCCGACCGCGGCTACGACAGCCAGGCAAACCGGAACACCCTGCGCCGACAAGGGATCGTCCCGTTGATCGCCCGACGCGGCCAGCCGCACGGCGCCGGGCCGGGCACGCTGCGCTGGGTGGTCGAACGCGCCCTGTCCTGGCTATACCAGTACCGACGCCTACACACCCGCTGGGACCGCCGGGCCGGCCTGCACCAAGGCTTCCTCAAGCTGGCCTGCGCACTGATCTGTCACTGACGCCTCCACTCATTCCGAAAGGAGGTCTAACTAAACTTTTTAAAGTAGTAATTTGCGATTAAAGGACACCCGATCGAATATGCACATGTATCGCTGACTCAAACTTAAGCCGGATGCAAGCTAATGTACTTTACTTTAAATTACCGAAAATCACTACTTCCCTCGATCAAGACTATCTGGTATATTGCCCCAATGTCAGACAGGCTTTCGTTAATACAAATGACCGAAAAACTCCCACGATGGAACGGTACCACCTTAAAAGAAGTAAACTCGCACGTTGGTTTTTCAACTACCCCCGAACCTGATTCTACTTACGTCTGGCCAGACGTCACCGCTAAAGAAGTTAGACAGCAGCATATCGTGCTAATTACCGCCCCAGGAGCAGGCGGCAAATCTGCAGCCGCTAAAGCTATTGCGCACCGACTTAATGCTCCATTGATCGATTTGGCGCACCAGCAGGTTGGCAGCAACACACTTACCGGACTTCTCCCCAAAGTATTAGGCTGGAAAGCAGCACCAGGTTTTATATCGGATCTTCTTTCTGGTAAGCGATCAATTGTTCTAGACAGCCTTGACGAAGCAAGATTGCTCGCAGGTAGAAACAACTTTTTTGCTTTCCTTCAAGATCTTGCAGATTTTCTGCAGGAAGCAAACCCAAGCGGACAGGTAGTAATTCTTGGGCGTCGAGAAGCCATCGAAGATGCTTACCTGATTCTCGACAGCTCAACCGTACAGGCTTCAATTTCTTACATTCATTCATTAACGCATAGCCAAAGCGCTGAACTGATTAATAACACTCTGGATCATAAGTTAATTTCAGATAAACCGTACAGAGTTCACAGGGAACATCCTGTTCCATTCGCAGATTTTAGAGATAGAGTTTTCGCGGAACTTTCAGAGGCGCTTGGCCATACAGGTGGAGAACCTCAAAAATTTTGGCCTCAAGCTGGCGGATTCTTAGGGTATCCTCCTGTATTACTTGCTCTCGCGGAAAGGCTTGCTGTTGAGAACCCTCAGAGTGAACGGGGTATTACCAACTTCTCAGCAGAACGTCCAGCCGCAGTAACGCGAGGGAAACTCCTTCGGCAGGTAATCGAAGGAATTCTAGACCGAGAGAGCGAAAAAGTTCGCCCCAGGATAGGCAAATCCCTTGGATTGTCTCCTGAAAAAACAAAAGTTCTTTACGGCCGCGAAGAGCAAACCCTTCGCATACTACGCGTAATACTAGACGGAAAATTTGAAGTTATTTATCCTGCAGTTCTTGACGCTGACGAGCGTATGATCTACGAAGAACAGATTGAAAGCTTCGTTAACGACCACCCATTTCTGATTGGGAAAAAGTTTTCGAACGCAGTATTTGAGGATTATGTTCGCGCTTTTATCGTAACTTCAGAGACTGTGGCAGTGGCGGATGTCACAAAAGAGCAACTTCTTTCTCAGTGCTCGCCTGAGGGTCCGTTTTACGCGCACTTTCTTTTTGACCTTTGCCCAACTGAAGGGGCTGACTCTCTCCAAACAGCTCTAATTCCCGATGAATCCCTCGTTGATGGAATTATCCGATCGCATCGTCTTGCAGCTAGCGGCAATTCTCCCATTGCATACTATAGCAATGGAAAGGGACCCGCTTTTCTTAGCCTAGCCGACATCGCCGAAGATGGCCCCTTAGACATGAGCTATAGCATGTCTTTTATGATCAAAGAGCCAGTAGGTGTCCTTGAGTTAACTTCGCCGCTTTCGGATTGCCTGATATCCGCAGACGCAGCAGTTAATATATCTTCACCGGTAGGTTCTGTTCAGTTCGGTCCGGCTGTCGTTTTAATCGCCCGCGAATTGCATTTGGAAGGAGAAACATTTATTGCGGTAGGCGGCAAGGAAGAAAAAGGTGTAATGATCATTGTGCGCGATGAAGTAACACATGAACCTCAGTTAAAAGTCTCTTCATACCCGGCCGATTCCCTTTCAGTGAACTGGCCAAACCATTGGTACCAATGGTCTTCTTACATCGCAAACTTTCCCGAAATGGGAAGTTACATCGACCCGCATGTTGCATATCAGCTCCTCTTCTGGCTTCGCCGTGTGTTGACCATGATGAAGGGAAGCACCCGCGAAGTTCCTTCAGTTTATTGGGAACTGCTAGACAAACTTATTATTGGAACAAATCCGATCGCCCAATCCGTGCGAGATGCATTGATAGAAATTGGCGTTGTAGTGCGCGATAAGGATTACTACCGCCTTCAATTGGACGTGCTCAAAGAATTTAAAGTGAACTACACGGCAATTAAGGGTGCTAACTTTGCTGAAGCGCTAAGCATTCTACACAAAAGAATAAGCAAGACGGATGCCGTGCTTTCCATCGTATCTCGTCCTGCTTGATAAAATCAAAAATTTATTTAACATAGAAAACTTGACGTTCGGACAGTTCCAGGTCGCACATAAAAACGGCCTGGAACGCCCAAAACTAAGACGCCAGCTTATAATTGGATGTTTGAAAACTCAGCTCTGCGGTGTGAGTCGTCGGATGATGGTGCGGATCACTGCCCAGCGGATAATGTCCTTGTGGTGGCTTGGCAGAAATTTACAGTCGCGGGCGTAAAATTGATTCGAAGTAATCCAGGTCAAAGTCCATTCCATCATCCACCGGCGTTGCAGCACATGGAACATAATCAGCAGCTCCGTCGTGTTCACCATGATGTGACGTTTGTATCCTTGGACCTTCTTGGCGCTGTCCCACCCTCGACTGTCGCGGCCGACCGTCGAGGCGGCGCGCAGTGACTGTGAGTCGCTCACTGCGGCCGAGGGTACCGTTTCGAGCCCGGTCTTCAGCCGGGCCCGGTCGCGCAGGATGTCGAGCAGGCGTTGGCTGACGCCTGCCAGCTTCCATGCGGTGAAGCGCTGGTAGAAGGTTTTCCGGGGCGGGAAGTCCGCAGGCGGGGCGCGCCATTTTCTGCCATTTTCGACCGTGTACAAGATCGCGTCCACGACCAGGTCGTGTTTCAGAAGCATGTAGCCAGGTGTTGATGGCAGCGATGTGGATGGTGGCCTGGTAGCGTAGGCTGAGTTGTCATAGCGGGTGGCCATGACCTTGTGTTGTTTGAGCAGGCTGTTCCCGCGCTCCACGGCGTGGCGCTGTGTGCAGAGCTCGCCATCTAAGGCGGGCGGGCATCCGCCGCTTGGACCTTTGGCCTTGCGGTAGGCGGCCTGGTCGTGGGGTTAAGCGATGGTCACCCTGATATCACGCTAGCGCAGATGGGCGCGGTTGACCTTGGAGCTGTATGCCTTGCCTGTCAACACCCGGTCGGGCCGTGCCGGGCCCGACCGCCATCGAGTCGAGACGCCCGGATCGCCTGAAGCACGGACATGAATTGCGGGCTATCCCCGTGCTACCCGGCGGTTACCAGCAGTGTCAGCGCTCTGTGGCCCTGTTCGCAGGCGAAGTGCAGCTTGGGTCCACCCGCCTCGCGAGCTGCCTGACGTCCCCATGGTCATCGGACTCCGCCCCGCCCACGGGGGCGTCGGGCGGCTCGGCCTGGAACATCGCGTTGTTCCGTGCGCTGGCGGCGTGCTGGTGCGCCCTCACGATGGTGGAGTCCACCGACACGTCCCACCCGATCAGGCCAGCGGTGTCGGCGCGGGACTGCAGTCCGGTCACGATCGCCTGTCAAAATCCGGTCCGCTGCCACCGACGGAATAAGCCGTACATGGTCTGACAGGGCCCGTAGGTCGCAGGGACGTCTCGCCACGAGGCTTCGAATCGCGTCCTCCACCGAATATTATCGAACCCAGGGTGCAGATATTACGGAGTTGGGTAGTGGTCCAGTTCGACGCACACCGGCCGCGACCGCTACCGAGCGGGACTCAAGGACGTCTTAGGGCACCCGAATAAGGGATTCTCGCGCCCCTTCTCCTGCATGCAAGGCGCTACGCCGGGTCCCAGTGGGCGGTGCCCGTCGCCAGGGCAGTCACCTGCTCCACCGCCGCGGCGCGGACGCGGTCCGGGGCGGCGCCTGCGTCCGCTCGCACGTGCAGCACCGCGCCGTCCCTGCCGGGGATCTTGCGCAGCAGGAACCACGCCCCCACCACGTTGTCGCGGCGCCGCTGGCGAATCGCCTGGGTGACCCGCTGGTGCACCTGGTCGGTCAGCTTTCCCGGTCGCTCCACGGCGTAGCGGACCGGGCGGAGGTCTCGGAGCAGGACGGCCGTGCCGCCCGTCTCGGCGGTCACCACCTCGTCCTCCACGGCCTCGGTCACCGTCAGCGCCTTGCCGTCCCACGTCGCCTTGCTCACCAGGTGCCACCCGACTCGCCTCGGGGGCTGCTCCGGCAGCCACAGGCCCAGCGGGGTCGCCACCAGCCAGCCGTCGCCGCTCCTCGCCGAGGCGGCCACGTGCTCCTCCGGTTCCAGCGCCCCGGTGAAGCCCTCCGGCGCGCCCGAACCGAACAACCTGTCCCACAGACCCATCAGCAAGCCCCCAACCACAGCGTCCGCCCGACCAAAAGCCAAGCCAAGAGCTACAGGCCGTTGATGCCCTGCTGCCCCAGCTCCTTGTGGTACTCCTCCAGCGCGATCAGGTCCCCGAACAAGGCTCGGTACTCGTCCGCCTCCTCGATCGGCGACACCCGCCGCAGCCTCGACTTGATCTCGGTGATCTGCGCCCCGACGAGAACCTGCTGCAACCGCGCCAGCACGCTCTGCACGTACCGGTACTCGTCGCCCTTGGTCCGCAGCGGCTCCACCGCCAGCTCCGTCAGCAGCGGCCTCGCCGACGGCACGGGGCACGCCTGGCCGACCGCGTCCACCAGCGCGGGCCCGGTCAGGCCGGACGCGGTGCCGCCCGCCTCGCGCAGCGCGCGGTGCAGGGCCAGGTACAGCGGGTTCGTGAACGCCTCGTCCGGCAGCGAGTCGTAGTACGGGCTCACCATCTCCGGCACCTGCAGCGCCGCCTTCAGCGCCTCCCGCTGGTGCCACAGCGCCGGGTCGCGCGGGTTCGGGCGCGGGGGGGCGTCCACGGCCACGTCGAGCGCGCCCTGGTTCGGGTCGACCGGGCGGCGGCGCGGGGCGGCCTTCGCGGTGCCGGTCGCGGTCTCGCGGACCCGCCTCACCACCGACGCCTCGTCCTCCCAGCCGACCCACCACGCCAGCCTCGTGGCGTAGCCGTCGCGCTTGGAGCTGTCCTTGATCTGCGCGACGAACGGCACCATCTTCCGCAGCGCCTCGGCGCGCCCGTCGACCGAGTCGAGGTCGTAGTCGCGCAGCTGGGCCTTGATCGCGAACTCCACCAGCGGGGTGCGCCTGGCGACCAGGTCGCGCACGGCCACGTCGCCCTTCTCCTGCCGCAGCTCGCACGGGTCCATGCCGTCCGGCGCGACCGCGATGTACGTCTGGGCCGAGAACTGCTGCTCGCCCTCGAACGCCTTGAGCGCCGCCTTCTGCCCTGCCGCGTCGCCGTCGAAGGTGAAGATGACCTCGCCGTTGACCGAGTCGTCGATGAGCAGCCTGCGCAGCACGTTCATGTGGTCGGCGCCGAACGCCGTGCCGCAGGACGCGACCGCGGTGGGCACGCCCGCCAGGTGCATCGCCATGACGTCGGTGTACCCCTCGACCACCACGGCCTGCCGCCGCTTGGCGATCTCCCGCTTGGCCAGGTCCAGCCCGAACAGCACGTGCGACTTCTTGTAGATCGGCGACTCGCTGGTGTTCAGGTACTTGGCCTGGATCGGGTCGTCGTCGAAGATCCGGCGCGCGCCGAACCCGACCACGTCGCCGCCCAGGTCCCGGATGGGCCACAGCAGCCTGCGGTGGAACCGGTCGATCGGGCCCTGGCGGCCCTCCTTGGTCAGCTGCGCCTTGATCAGCTCGGTCAGCTCGAACCCGCGCCCGAGCAGGTGCTTGGTGAGCTTGTCCCAGCCGTGCGGGGCGAAGCCGCAGCCGAACTGGCGGGCGGCGGCCTCGTCGAAGCCGCGCTGCGCCAGGAACTCGCGGGCGGGCATCGCGTCCGGCGTGGCCAGCTGCTCGGCGTAGAACTCGGCGGCGGCCCGGTGCGCCTCCAGCAGCCTGCTGCGGGTGCCGCGGTCGCGCTGGATGGTCGCGCCGCCGCCCTCGTAGGTCAGCTGGATGCCCGCGCGGTCCGCGAGCCGCTCCACGGACTCCACGAAGCCCAGGTGCTCGATCTTCATGATGAACGCGATGACGTCGCCGCCCTCGCCGCAGCCGAAGCAGTGGAACGTGCCGTGGCTGGGGCGGACGTTGAACGACGGCGACTTCTCGTCGTGGAACGGGCACAGGCCCTTCAGCGAGCCCCCGCCCGCTCGGCGCAGCGAGACGTGATCGCCGACGACGTCCTCGATGCTGCTGCGGTCCCGCACCAGCGCGATGTCGGTCTCCCGGATGCGTCCTGCCACGGCGACCGAGTCTAGTGCTGGCAGACTGGTGCTCGTGACCACCACGGGGGACGGCGGGGTTCCGGACGGCTCGGACCTGGCGCTGGTGCTCCAGGAGCACCGCGCGCACCTGGTGGGGGTGGCGTACCGGCTGACCGGGTCCGTCGCGGACGCCGAGGACGCGGTGCAGGAGGCGTGGCTGCGGCTGTCGGGGCTGTCCGAGCGGGCTCGGGCGCAGATCCGCGAGCCGCGCGCGTGGCTGACCACGGTGGTGGGCCGGGTGTGCCTGGACCGGTTGCGGTCGGCGGCGGTGCGGCGGGAGCGGTACGTGGGCAGCTGGCTGCCCGAGCCGCTGGTGGGCGAGGTCGTGGACGAGCCGCTGGACGCGGTGGTGCGCGACGACGGGGTGCGGATGGCCGCGCTGGTCGTGCTGGACCGGTTGACGCCCGAGCAGCGGGTGGCGTTCGTGCTGCACGACGCGTTCGGGCTGCCGTTCGACGAGATCGCGGCGGTGCTGGGCGTGGAGGTCGCGGCAGCGCGGCAGCACGCGTCCAGGGGCAGGCGCGCGGCGGCGGCGGCGGACCCGCCGCCCCGCGTGGCGCTGGCCGAGCAGCGCGAGGTGCTGGGGCGGTTCGTGGCGGCGCTGGCGGCCGGTGACGTGCAGGCCGTGCTGAGCCTGCTGCACCCGGACGCGCTGGTGATCAGCGACGGCGGCGGCAAGGCGCGCGCGGCGATCAACCGGGTCGTCGGCGCGGACCGGGTGGCGCGGTTCATGCTCGGGCTCACGCTCAAGCACGGCGGGCTGGGCGACGCGCGGCCGGTGCTGGTGAACGGGGACCTGGGGCTGCTGCGGCAGGCGAGCCCGGAGGTGTCGCGGCGGATCACGTCGGTGGTGGTGCGGGACGGGCTGGTCGTGGCGCTCTACGACATCTCGAACCCGGACAAGCTGGGGCACGTGGACTTCGACGGACCTGCCTCCGACGGACCTGCCTCCGACGGGCCGAGGGTCGCCGAGGCGGGCTGAGGGCGCGGCGGCTCACAGCCGCCGCACGTCCAGCGCCTCCTCCACCACCCCGCCGCTCCCGTCGGGCCGCACCACGCACGCCCCGGCGCCGTCGCGCTCGGCGACCGCCTCCACCAGCTCCACCCCCCGGTAGAGCAGCCCGGCCCCGTCGTCGGTGCAGTGCGTCACCGGCAGCTCGCCGCCGCCCACCGCCGCGCGCACGGCGGGCCGCCGCGCGGGCTCCGAGTCCAGGTGCACCCCGCTGCCGTACGGCAGGAACCCGAGCCCGTCGCGCACCACGCGCAGCTCGGGCCCGAACGAGTCGGTCACCCCGCCCTCGTACCAGCAGATCGCCCCGGCCGACACCCCGCCGAGCACCACCCCGGCCTCCCAGGCGCGCCGGAACACCGGGCCCAGCCCGTGCACCCGCCACACCGCGAGCAGGTTCGCCACCGACCCGCCGCCGACCCACACCACGTCGTGCTCCAGCACGAACGAGGCGACGTCGTCCACCGGCGGCATGGTGAACAGGTTCAGGTGCGCCACGTCCCACCCGGCGAGCTGCCCGGCCTCGCTCAGGTGCGCGTTGAAGAACCGCTGGTCCCCGTTGGCGGTGCCCACGTGCAGCAGCCGGGGCCGACCGGTCGCGCCGGACAGCTCGACGGCGAACCGCACCAGGTCGCCGAACTCCAGCGACGTGCGCCGCCCGGCGCGGAAACCACCCGAGGTGGCGAGGATCGTCGGTTGCTCCGCAGGCATCCCCAGATCCTGGCAACGCCCCGCGCGCCCCGGCAACCGGGAACCCGCAGTCGCCCCCGTCCCGGTCGCGTTCACCCGAACCGACCACTCCCCCGCCGCGCCGGGCGGCTGCCGAACGGCCCGCACCCCGCGTTGTGGAACCATGACCGGGTGCGCATGACGCTGCTGGCCCGGCTCCGCCGCTACGTCCAGAGAACCCTGCTGGGCGGCATCGCGATCGTCCTGATCGTCACAGGGGGCACGACGTTCCGGGTCTGGCAGGTGGCCAGGGACGACGACCGCACGCACGCGGACATGGCGGTGGTCCTGGGCGCCGCGCAGTACAACGGGGTTCCCTCGGACGTCCTGGCCGCCCGGCTGGAGCACGCACGCAGGCTCTACGAGCAGGACGTGGTGGACTACATCGTCACCACCGGCGGCCGTCAGCCCGGCGACAACTTCACCGAGGGCGAGGCGGGCCGGATCTGGTTGGAGGAGCGCGGGGTGCCCGCCGACCGGGTGATCGAGATCGGCGAGGGCACCGACACGCTGGGCAGCATCAAGGCCGTCGCGGAGCGGGCGCACGAGCGCTCGCTCAGGACCGCGGTGATCGTCAGCGACCCGTGGCACTCGCTGCGGGCCCGCACCATGGCCGAGGACCAGGGCCTGGACGCGTGGACGTCGCCGACGCGCAGCGGCCCGAACGTGCAGACCCGCGAGATGCAGCTCTACTACATCCGCCGCGAGACCATGGCGCTGATGTACTACCACCTGCTCAAGGCCCCGGTGGACGCCGTGGACGACATCCCGATCTAAAAGCCGATCTCCACACGGCGGTCGTCTCCCGGCCACGTCCTGGTCGCCCGCCCTCCCCTACGGTGTTCGGATGAACCCCGGCTACTCCGACCACGACGGCGCCAGGCTCCTCCCCGAACCGCCGAAGGCCGCCGTGCTGCCCGGTTCGCGCACCGAGCGCCGCACGCCGTACGCGCGGGACCGGGCGCGGGTGCTGCACTCGGCGGCGCTGCGCAGGCTGGCGGGCAAGACCCAGGTGGTGGGCCCCGGCGAGGGCGCCGAGGTCACCGGCGTGCCGCGCACCCGGTTGACGCACTCGCTGGAGGTCGCCCAGATCGGCCGGGGCATCGGCGAGGAGCTGGGCTGCGACCCGGACCTGGTGGACACCGCCGGTCTGGCGCACGACATCGGCCACCCGCCGTTCGGGCACAACGGGGAGCGCGCGCTCAACGAGCTGGCCGGGCCGTGCGGCGGGTTCGAGGGCAACGCGCAGACGCTGCGCATCCTGACCCGGTTGGAGCCGAAGACCGACCGGGGGCTGAACCTGACGCGGGCCTGCCTGGACGCGGCGACGAAGTACCCGTGGCCGAGGCAGCCGGGGCTGGTGAAGTTCGGCGCGTACGAGGACGACCTCGACGTGTTCGACTGGGTGCGGGAGGGCGCGCCGGGGCGGGAGCGCTGCCTGGAGGCGCAGGTCATGGACTGGGCCGACGACGTGGCGTACTCAGTGCACGACGTCGAGGACGGGGTGCTCGCGCACCGGATCAACCTGTACTCGCTGGGGGTCGCGGAGGAGCGGACGGCGATCGCGGAGCTGGCGGTGGCGAACCGGTTCTCGGCGCGGTCGGTGGCCGAGCTGGAGGCGGTGGCGCAGGAGCTGGCGGTGCTGCCGGTGATCGCCGAGCTGGGGCACTACGACGCGACGCTGCGCGCCCAGTTCGCGCTCAAGCGGCTGACCAGCGAGCTGGTGGGGCGGTTCGCGTCGGCGGCGGTGGGGGCGACCAGGGCCGAGCACGGCGACGGGCGGCTGACCCGGTACGCGGCGGGCCTGGTGGTGCCGGAGCGGGCGGCGGCGGAGGTGGCGCTGCTGAAGGCGATGGCGGTGCGGTACGTGATGAGCGACCCGGTGCGCAGGGCGAAGCAGGAGCGGCAGCGCGAGCTGATCACCGAGCTGGCGCACGCCCTGCTGGAGCGGGCGCCGGGGGCGCTGGACCCGGCGTTCGCCCCGGCGTGGCACGCGGCGGGGGACGACGCGGCGCGGTTGCGGGTGATCGTGGACCAGGTGTCGCTGTTGACGGACGCGCAGGCGGTGGCGTGGCACCGCAGCCACGTGAACGGCGTGTGACCGGTGGCACACTGGGGTGGTGGCTGAGGGCGCCCACCCGGTTCCCGGACGACGTGTGGAGGTGATCGGGTGCGCGACCGAGGGCACCTGACGTTCGCGCTGGCGCTGCACGACGCGCTGGCCCCGGACCGCACCCGGTCCGCCTGCTGGTCGCCGTACTCGGTCGCCAGCGCGCTCGGTCTGCTGGCCGAGGCGGCGCGCGGGCGGACCCGCGAGGAGCTGCTGGCGCTGCTCGGGCCCGGCGGTCCCGAGCTGGTGCGGGAGAGCGGGGTGGGCGCGCCCGCCGAGCTCGCCGTGGCGAACACCCTGTGGGCCGCCGACGACCTGCCGCTGGTGGACGGCTTCCTGCGGCGGCTGGCCGACTGGCCCGGTGGCGCGGCCCGCTCGGCCCCGTTCGCGGACGACCCGGAGGCGGCGCGCGCGCTGATCAACGCGGACGTCGCGGAGACCACCCGCGACCTGGTCCCGCAGCTGCTCCAGCCGGGCTCGGTGCGGGCGGACACGGTGTCGGTGCTGGTCAACGCGCTGTACCTGAAGACCGCGTGGGTGACCGCGTTCCCCGAGCGCGCGACCGCCGACCGGCCGTTCCACACCCCCTCCGGCACCCGTCCGGTGCCGACGATGCGGGTGACCGCGAACGCCCGGCACGCCGCGCGCGCCGGGTGGCAGGCGGTCGCGCTGCCCGCCGAGGGCGGGGTGGAGCTGGTCGTGCTGCTGCCGGACGGCGGGCTGGGCGCGCTCGACGGCGTTCCCGAGGTTCTGGACGGGCTGGAGCACCGGCGGGTGGACCTGTCGCTGCCGAAGGCCCGGCTGGAGTTCTCCGCCCGGCTGGGCGGGGCGCTGCGCGGCCTTGGCGTGCGGGCGGTGTTCGGGTCGGGCGCGGACCTGGGCGCGCTCAGCCCGGACCCGAGGCTGGTGGTCGGCGAGGTGGTGCACGAGGCGGTGCTGCGGGTGGACGAGCAGGGGCTGGAGGGGGCCGCGGCCACGGCGGTGCTGACGCGCGCGGCGGCGTTCCGGCCCGCCCCGGAACCGCTGGTGGTGCGGGTGGACCGGCCGCACCTGCTGCTGGTGCGGCACGCCCGCACCGGGGCGGTGTTCTTCCTGGCGCAGGTGGTCTCGCCGTAGGGGCGGCGCGGGACCGGTGGCCCCGCGCCGCCCGAGCGTGATCAGCCCGCGCCCGGCCCGATCAGCTCCACGTCCCCCCGCCTGGCCGCCCACTGCTCCACGGCCTGGCGGCACGCCTGGTCCTGGTGCCGCACGCCCGCCATGTCCAGCCGCAGCCTGCGGTCGCCCGGCACCGCCTCCAGGCGGTCCAGCAGCTGGGGGAGCCGCAGGAACGTCGCGTTGCCGCGCACCTCCACGCGGTCGCCGTCGACGGTCACGCTCAGCCGCGACACGTCCCACGCCGTCTTGACCACCGCCGCCAGCAGGCCGGCGAGGGTGCCGGTCAGCAGGTCGGTGGTGACGATCAGGGTCGCGGTCAGCACCAGCACCGCCGCCTCGGCCCGGTCGGTCCTGGCCAGCGCGAGCACCCCGCGCGGCGCGAGGAGCTTCCAGCCCGCGTGCACCAGCAGGCCCGCCAGCACCGCGAGGGGGATGGCCGCCAGGGTCTGCGGCAGCAGCGCCACGAACACCAGCAGCCACACCCCGTGCAGCACCCTGGCCGCCCTGGTCCGGGCGCCCGCGTCGACGTTCGCTGCGCTGCGCACGATCACCGCCGTCATCGGCAGCGCGCCGACCAGCCCGCACAGGGTGTTGCCGACGCCCTGCGCGACGAGCTCGCGGTCGTAGTGGGTGCGGGGCCCGTCGTGCATCCGGTCCACCGCCGCCGCGCTGAACAGGCTCTCCGCCGACGCCACCAGCGCGAAGGTCAGCACCGCCCCGATCAGGGCGGGCGTGACCGGGGCCTCGCCGACGAACGTCAGCTCGTCCGCGAGCGCGCCGACCTGGATGCGCGGCACGTCGAACGCCGCCCCCGCCGCGCTGGCGACCACCACGGCCACCAGCACGCCGGGCACCCTCGCCAACCGGTGGGGCGCGTGCCGCTTCCACAGCACGGCCACCACGACCGTCAGCGCGCCGAGCGCCGCCGCCGGACCCGGCAGGTCGGGGACCAGCGCGGGCAGGCCGAGGAACTTCTCGGCCGTCGTGCCGGGCGCGGCGCGGCCCACCAGCGGGTAGAGCTGCCCGAGGATGAGCACCAGGCCGATCCCGGCGAGCATCCCCTGCACCACGGCGGGCGAGATGGCCCGGAACCAGCGGCCCAGGCGCAGCGCGCCGAGGAGGACCTGGAGCAGGCCCGCGCCGAGCACGATCAGGCCCAGCGAGGCCGCGCCGTGCGTGGCGACGGTGTCGGCCACCAGCACGGTCAGGCCCGCCGCCGGGCCGCTGACCTGCATGGTGCTGCCCGGCAGCAGGCCGACGACGACGCCGCCGACCACGCCGGTGACGATGCCCAGCTCGGCGGGCACGCCGGACGCCACCGCGATGCCGACGCACAGCGGCAGCGCCACCAGGAAGACCACGAGCGAGGCGCCGAGGTCGGGGACGAGGGTGGACCCGAGGCGGGTCCTGCGGCCCGGCCCGCGCTCGCGGGGGACGGGCTGCTGGAGCTGTTCGGTCACTGGGGGCTCCGTGAGGTTCGTGGGGGTGGCTTCCGCGCTCGCGGGGAGGCTCGGCCGCGGACTCGCGGGAGGGTGCGCGGGCGGGCTCGCGGGAGGGCTCACAGGGGGCGGAAGCCCGCGGCTTCGAGCGCGGGGCGGCGGTGGCCCTCGGACCCGGCGCGCGCGGTGGGCTGCGGCTCGTGCGTGGACACGACGCCGGTCTCGATGTCGTAGAACCAGCCGTGGACGCGCACCGCGCCGCTCGCGACCCGCTCGGCCACGAACGGGTAGCGGGTGAGCGCGTCGAGCTGGGTGAGCACGTGCCTGCGGCCCTCGGCGCGCAGGGCGGGGTCGTCGGCGCGCTCGCCGGGCGTGAGGTGCTCGGTGAGCCAGCGGCGCAGGTGCGGCAGGTGGTCGAGCGGGTCGTCGGCGTGCAGCGCGCGCACCGCGCCGCAGTGCGAGTGGCCGCAGACGACGATCTCCGAGACGGCCAGCTGGACGACGGCGAACTCGATGGTGGCGAGCTCGCCGCAGGTCGAGTCCGGGGTGAAGCGCGGGATCACGTTGCCCGCGGTGCGCAGCTCGAAGAGGCTGCCGGGTTCGGCCCCCGTGATCGCCGAGGGGACGATCCGGGAATCCGCGCAGGTGATGAACAGGACGGTCGGCGACTGGCCCTGGGCCAGCCTGCGCCCGGCGTCGACCGGCCTGCGGTCGGCGTGCGTCCTGGCGTGCTGGACGAGAGAGGTGAATTCCACTGTGCGCTCCGCTGATCGGTTGTCACTGCTCCCGCAGGAATGCGGTTTCTCCTCGCGGTGGGGAATTCGGCGAGGGGCGGCGCGGTGCGGTCGATCAGTTGCGGAACACCTGGAGCGCCGGTGGGGACGTCCACGGGTCGGCGTCCGGCTCGGTGGGCGGGGCGGAGATCGTGGCGGGCGGGTTCGGCCGGTTCGGGAAGGCCGGGCGGGCGGCGGGACGGGTGGGGCGCTCGCGCTGCTCCTCCAGGGCGCCCGCCCGGAACTTGGGGGCTTCGCGCAGCTCGCGGGGGATCTTCTCCTCGCTGCTGGAGTGGCCTCCGGAGTGCCCGCCGTGCGAGCGGACGGCGGCGAGGTCGACCTCGCAGGTGAGGAAGGCGGCCACCAGGGCGAGCACGAGGAAGATCGCCGACGAGCGCACCGCGACCACCTCCCCGAACGTGGGAACCGGCGTCCGTTTGTCCGATTCGTGACTCCAGTGTCACAGGGGAGGGTGACGCGGCGGTTAAAGACGTCCCAGCTTTACTCCGTGGCGACGCAGTATCACCCGGTAGTCGGTGAGCTGGAACATGCACAGGGTTTCACGTTACTGACCGTGACAGGAAAACGTGAAAGGTTCTCCATATCACGGTGTTATCACGGGGAATTTTTCGCCCGGAAGGGTGAGCGGTGTAATCAGCCTTCCCCGCCGATGCGGTCGGGGACCGCTCCCGGAAACCGGCTGTTCACCCCGTGAGCGCGGAACGGCGTCCGCGCGGAGGTCGCGCGGGCGCCGTCCGGGGAGGCGTCGGGGGGCGGTCAGGCCCCGATGAGCCGGGCCGCCAGGTAGCCCTCGATCTGGTCCACGGACACCCGCTCCTGCGACATGGTGTCGCGCTCGCGCACGGTCACCGCGTGGTCGGTGAGGGTGTCGAAGTCGACCGTGACGCAGAACGGCGTGCCGATCTCGTCCTGCCTGCGGTACCGGCGGCCGATGGCGCCCGCGTCGTCGAACTCCACGTTCCAGTGCTTGCGCAGCGCGGCGGCCAGGTCCTTCGCCTTGGGCGAGAGGTCGGCGTTGCGCGAGAGCGGCAGCACGGCGGCCTTCACCGGCGCGAGCCTGCGGTCCAGGCGCAGCACGACGCGCTTGTCCACGCCGCCCTTGGCGTTGGGCGCCTCGTCCTCGGTGTAGGCCTCCAGCAGGAACGCCATCATCGGACGGCCCACGCCCGCCGCGGGCTCGATCACGAACGGGCGGTAGCGGGAGTTGGTGGCCTGGTCGAAGTACGACAGGTCGACGCCCGAGTGGTTGGAGTGCGTGGTGAGGTCGAAGTCGGTGCGGTTGGCGATGCCCTCCAGCTCGCCCCACTCCTGGCCGCCGAAGCGGAAGCGGTACTCGATGTCGACGGTGCGCTTCGCGTAGTGCGACAGCTTCTCCGCCGGGTGCTCGTAGTGCCGCAGGTTGTCCGCCGAGATGCCCAGCTCCGTGTACCAGCGGGTGCGCTCGTCGATCCAGTACTGGTGCCACTGCTCGTCGGTGCCGGGCTCGACGAAGAACTCCATCTCCATCTGCTCGAACTCGCGGGTGCGGAAGATGAAGTTGCCGGGCGTGATCTCGTTGCGGAACGACTTGCCGATCTGGCCGATGCCGAACGGCGGCTTGCGGCGCGAGGTGGTCTGCACGTTCAGGAAGTTCGTGAAGATGCCCTGCGCGGTCTCGGGCCGCAGGTAGTGCAGGCCCTCCTCGGTCTCGACCGGGCCGAGGTGGGTCTTGAGCAGGCCGTTGAACATGCGCGGCTCGGTGTACTGGCCGCGGGTGCCGCAGTTGGGGCACGGCACGTCGGAGACGTCGCCCTCGGCCACGTCCTTGCCGGTGCGCTCGGCGTACTCCTCCGACAGCGTGTCCTGCCGGAACCGCTTGTGGCAGGAGTTGCACTCGACGAGCGGGTCGACGAACGCCTCGACGTGCCCGGAGGCGGTCCACACCTCGCGCGGCAGGATGACGGAGGAGTCCAGCCCGACGACGTCCTCGCGCCCGCGCACCATGAAGTTCCACCACTGGCGCTTGATGTTGTCCTTGAGCTCGACCCCGAGCGGCCCGTAGTCCCACGCGGACCGGGTGCCGCCGTAGATCTCCCCGCACGGGTAGACGAAGCCACGGCGCTTGCAGAGGCTGACGACGGTCTCGATGCGATCGGCTGCCACGGGGGCTCCATCGGGGCTGCGGGGGGAGAACGGATGCGTCAGGGTAGTCCCAGTGCCGCGCCCCCCATCGGGCGACCGGGGGCGGGTGTGGATCACGGGCGGTGATCGCGAAGGGGGCGGACGCCCCCGCTACCGGGGCGTGCTGCTCGGTTCGGCCGCCTCGCCCAGGCGCACCGTGAACGCGTCGCTCGCCACCAGGCTGGTTCGGCGCTCGACCTCGCCGCCGCCTGCCGCGAGCAGCGGCTCGTACGTGCCGGACTGCTCCGCGATCGCCTCGGACAGCAGCGGGACCACCGCCTCGCGGACCGGGAACGGGGACAGGGAGCGGCGGTAGGCGACGACCGACTCGAAGCGGGCCGTCAGCACGTAGCGGTCCGGTTCGTCCATCGAGCGGGCCAGGTCGGCGCTCAGGCAGCCCGGCTGGGCGGTGAGCAGGGACAGGGCCTGGGCGACCCTGGCGGTGAACGGCTCCGCGGCCTCTTCCGGGACGTCGAACCTGCACACGAGCAGCATCGGGCAAGCCTCCCACGCGGGCGCCCGCGCGCCCGGCTCGGGCCGGGGCCGGCAGGACCGGCCGGAGGAGACGGCCCGCAGGACCGGCCGAGGAGCCACCCGGAGGACGCCCGTCGCACGGCCCGGCGGCGTCCTCGGGAACGACCTCGGGGCCCGGCCGGGGAGCGCCTAGTATTGGGGGTGAAAATCCATGCCAAGTGGGAGGCGCCGTGACGGTTGGGGTGAGGGGCGGGCACGTGCACTCCCCCGCTCGCGAAGCGCCGAACCCGGCCCCGGCCCGCCCGCCGACGGGCACCCTGGAGGCCGCGGGCGAGCTGCTCCGGGCGCTGGCCGCGCCGGTCCGCATCGCGATCGTGCTCCAGCTGCGCGAGTCCGACCGCTGCGTGCACGAGCTGGTCGAGGCGCTGGGCGTGGCCCAGCCGCTCATCAGCCAGCACCTGCGCGTGCTCAAGGCCGCGGGTGTCGTGCACGGCGAGCGGCACGGGCGGGAGGTGGTCTACCGGCTCGCCGACGAGCACCTCGCGCACATCGTCGTCGACGCGGTGACGCACGCGGAGGAGACCACTCGTGGTATCAACGAGGCCCGTACGTCCCGGACGGAGGACCTGTGACGACAAGCGAGCGTCCCGGCACCGCGGTGCCGGGGCTGCGTTCCACCAAGCAGCGCACCGCCGTGTCCAAGCTGCTCGACCAGCTCGACGAGTTCCGCTCGGCCCAGGAGCTGCACGAGGAGCTGCGCAAGCGCGGTGAGGGCATCGGTCTGACCACGGTCTACCGCACCCTCCAGTCGCTGGCCGAGGCGGGCGAGGTGGACGTGCTGCGCACGGACTCCGGCGAGGCGATCTACCGCCGCTGCTCCGCCCACCACCATCACCACCTGGTGTGCCGCCACTGCGGCCACACCGTGGAGGTCGAGGGGCCCGCGGTGGAGAAGTGGGCGGACCGGGTCGCCGAGGAGAACGGGTTCTCCGCGATCAGCCACACCGTGGAGATCTTCGGCACCTGCGCGGACTGCACGGCCGCCCGGTCCTGACCGGCGCGACCACCGGAACGCGGCACCGCGGACGACGCCCTGCCCCGGACCCCGCCGAAGGGGGTCCGGGGCAGGCGCGCGTCTAGCCCTCGTAGGTCTCCTGGGGCGCGGCGATGGGGACGACCTCGCGGACGGTGAACGTGGGCACGTACGCGGTCTCCTTGGTGGCCGTGCCCGGCACGTACCGCCCGGTCACCTCGACCCACTGGTCGGTCGCCCACGCGCCCATGTCGGTCCCGGTGAGCAGCACCTTGATCGGCCGGGCGTCGGCGGCGCAGCAGGAGATCGCCAGGCGGGCCACGAACACCTGCCCGTCGACCCGCGCCACGAACCCGGTGAGCCTCACGGTGCGGTCGTCGAGCGAGCCGGAGTCGTCCCAGGCGGTGCGGGTGACGAACTCGGTGATGGTCAGCGGCACCACCGCGTCGTCGGCCAGCGGCGCGAAGCCGCCGGAGGACGCCTGCGACTGCGGCAGCCCGTCGTCGGCCCGGCTGACGCTGTCCGAGCCGAGCGCGGGCGGGCTGATCAGGAACACCGCGAGCACCGGCAGCAGGAGCAGCCACGGGCTGCGGCTGCCGCCGTGCTCGTGGTCGTCGTGCGCCTCGGGCTCGCCCGAGGTCGCCCTGGCGTGCTGGGCCCGCACGTCCCGCACGATCGCCACCACGGCCAGCAGCACCATCACCACCCCCGTGGCCACCAGCCACGGTTGCAGCGACGCCTTCACGTACCGCAGGTACGTCCCGGTCAGCGCCAGCTTCAGCAGCGCGCCGCCGAGCAGCACGAGCAGCACGTTCTGGGTCTCGCGCCTCACAGGAACACCCACCCCGACACCAGCGCGCAGGCCACGGCCACCACGAACGTGGCAGGCGCGAACCGCGCGGCGAACCCGCGCCCGAAGGCGCCCGCCTGGAGCGCCACCAGCTTCACGTCCACGGCGGGTCCCACGACCAGGAACACCAGCCGGGGCAGCAGCGGCAGCGCGGACATCGACATCGCCACGAACGCGTCGGCCTCGCTGCACAGCGCGAGCACGACCGCCAGCAGCGCCATCACCAGCACCGCGAGCGCGAGCTGCGCGCCCAGGGTCTCCAGCCACGCCGTGGGCACCAGCACGTTGAACACCGCCGCGAACACCCCGCCCAGCACCAGGAACCCGCCCGCCTCGACCAGGTCGTGCCGCGCGGTCTCGGCGAACACCGCCCAGCGCGAGCGCCCGTCGCGGTCGGGGATGCGGCGCAGCGCCCGCTCGGCGATCCACTCGGCCTTGCCGAAGCGGGTCCACAACCAGCCCATCACCACGGCGGTCAGCAGCGAGCCGACGAACCGGGCGGGCACCATCCACGGCGCGTCCTTGAACGCGACGGCCGTCGACACCAGCACCACCGGGTTCACGGCGGGCGCGGCGAGCAGGAACGCCAGCGCGGCGGCGGGCGCGACGCCCTGCTGCATGAGCCGCCTGGCCACCGGCACCGACGCGCACTCGCAGCCGGGCAGCGCCACGCCCGCGATGCCCGCGACCGGCACGGCCAGCGCGGGGTTGCGGGGCATGGCGCGGCGCAGCAGCGACGCGGGCACGAACGCGGCGATCGCGCCGCTGATGAGCACGCCGAGCACGAGGAACGGCATGGCCTGGACGCACACCGCGACGAACACCGTGGCGCCGGTGCGCAGCGCGGGCACGTCGAGCACCCCCACCAGCCAGTCCTGCAGCAGCAGGGCCAGCACGAGGAGGCCGCACAGGACCTCCAGCGAGGTGACGCGCCAGCGGGCGCGCGGGCGGCGCGGCCCCCTGATCTCGCCAGTGATTGTCATTGCCGAGATGATGCCACGCCGCTCACGCGTTCGGAGGAACGACCGGGGAACGGGCCGGGAAGTCAGGGCGCCGCCGGTCCCGCCCGGCTAGACCTCCTCCTCGTCCTCCTCGTACTCCTCCTGCAGCTCGTCGATGGTGGCCAGCACGTCGGCCACGTCCTCGACCGGCAGCAGCGGCTCGACCACGGCGAGCACCTTGCCGCGCCGCTGGCTCACCACGGACTCGGCGAGCGCCACCGCGTCGTCGCGCAGGTAGGGCCCGCACACGAAGCTGCCCCAGTCCTCGCCGCCGGAGGCCTCGAAGGTGACCGCCCAGGGCAGGCCCTCGACCTCGTCGGCGTCCTCGGGCTCGTACACCACAACGCCACCCATGATCAGGCTCCGCCTTCCGCTCGTGCCAGCAGTTCGCCGCGCAGCTGCGAGGCGGTGGAAACGACGAGCATCAGCAGGGTGCTGAGCGGCTCGGGGTCGAGGCCCTCCGCGGGGAAGGCGTAGCGCAGGGTGACGTCCATGCCCCGGTCGGTGTGGACCACGCCGAGCGTGCCGAACAGGCCCTGACCAGCCCGCTCGGCGGCCGACGAGGCCAGGTCGGGGCTGTGCGGCAGGTCCCAGGCGACCACGCAGGTGAGGCTGAGCACGGTCAGGCCCTCGGCCAGCCGCATCGCCTGCACCGCGCACGGCACGTCGCCGTGCCGGAAGCTCAGCGCGCCGTCGTCGTCCACGTGCACCTCGTGGAACAGCTCCAGCGCGGTGCGGGCCGAGGTGAGCAGCCGGGCGGTGACCTCGGCGTCCTCGTCGGTCACGAGGTCTCCTCATCGGGTTCGGGTGCGTCGTCCGGGCCGGGGTCGGGCCCGGTGCGGTCGTCCGGCTTGTCGATCGCGCCGCCGAAGCGGCGGTCGCGCATGGCGTACTGCTCGCAGGCGCGCCACAGGTCCTCGCGGCTGAAGTCCGGCCACAGGATGTCCTGGAACACCAGCTCGGCGTACGCGGACTGCCACAGCATGAAGTTGGACGTGCGCTGCTCGCCGGAGGGCCGGATGAACAGGTCGACGTCGGGCATCTCCGGCTGGTACAGGTAGCGGGCGATGGTGCGCTCGTCCACCTTGTCCGGGTTGATCTTGCCCGCGGCGGCCAGGCGGGCGATCTCGCGGGCGGCGTCGCCGACCTCGGCGCGACCGCCGTAGTTGATGCACATCGCCAGGTTGAGCGTGGTGTTGTTCTTCGTCCGCTCCTGCGCGGACTCCAGCTCGGTGACGACGCTGCGCCACAGCCGGGGCCTGCGCCCCGACCAGCGCACCCGCACGCCCAGCTCGTCCAGCTCGTCGGTGCGGCGGTGGATCACGTCGCGGCTGAAGCCCATGAGGAAGCGGACCTCCTCGGGGCTGCGCCGCCAGTTCTCGGTGGAGAAGGCGTACAGCGACAGCCACTTCACGCCCATCTCGATGGCGCCCTTGGCGGCTTCGACCACGACGGCCTCGCCGCGCTTGTGGCCCTCCACCCGCGACAGGCCGCGCTGGTTGGCCCAGCGGCCGTTGCCGTCCATGACGATCGCGATGTGCTTGGGCACGAACTCGGCCGGGATCGCGGGGGGTTTCGCGCCCGACGCGAGGGGTTCCGGGGGCCGCGGTGCGCGCGTCTCGCGCTCGGCCCTCCTGCGGCGGAGCATGACTGTCCTCTCGGGGTTGGTGCGGAGGCGGCTCTTAGTTCTCGGCGGTCGACTGCCTGCGCTCCACCAGGGGAAGCGACCGGAGCTGGCGCTCCAAGTGCCACTGGAGGTGCGCCGCGACCAGCCCGCTGCCCTCGCGGCGCGGACCGGTCGGGATCTCGTCGACCACGTCCCACTCGCCGTGCAGCAGCGCGGCGAGCAAGCGCAGGGTCTCACCCGATGGTGAGGCGCTGCCGGGCGGGCGGCAGTTGGCGCAGACCACCCCGCCCGCCTGCACGTTGAACGACCGGTGCGGGCCGGGCTCGCCGCAGCGGGCGCACTCGCCCACCGCCGGGGCCCAGCCCGCGAACGCCATCGCGCGCAGCAGGAACGCGTCGAGCAGCAGCGACGGGTCGCGCCGCCCGTCGGCGAGCGCCCGCAGCGCGCCGGTGACCAGCAGGTACAGCCGCAGGGCCGGGGCGTTCTCCTCGGAGGTGAGCCGGTCGGCGGTCTCCAGCACGGCGCAGCCCGCCGTGTACCGCTGGTAGTCGTCGACCAGGACCACGCCGAACGCGTCGATCGTCTCCACCTGGGTGATGACGTCGAGCGTGCGGCCGGGGTGGAACTGCGCGTCGACGTGCCCGAACGGCTCCAGCCGCGCCCCGAACCGCGACGAGGTGCGGCGCACGCCCTTGGCGACCGCGCGCAGCTTGCCGTGGCGCTGGGTGAGCAGCGTGATGATCCGGTCGGCCTCGCCGAGCTTCTGCACCCGCAGGACCACCCCCGTGTCCCGGTACAGGTTGGCCACCTAGAACCCCAGCCTGCGCAGCTGCTTCGGGTCGCGCTGCCAGTCCTTGGCGATCTTGATGTGCAGGTCGAGGTAGACGCGGGTGCCGAGGAGCTTCTCGATCTGGTGGCGGGAGGTGATGCCGACCTGCTTGAGGCGCTCGCCCCGGTGGCCGAGGATGATCGCCTTCTGCGAGGGGCGCTCGACGAACACGTTCGCGTGAATGTCGACCAGGTCGTCGCGGCCCTCGCGGGGCAGCATCTCCTCGACCACGACGGCGATGGAGTGCGGCAGCTCGTCGCGCACGCCCTCCAGCGCGGCCTCGCGGATCAGCTCGGCGACGAGGGTCTGCTCGGGCTCGTCGGTCAGCTCGCCGTCCGGGTAGAGCGGCGGGCCCTCCGGGAGCTTGCCGAGCAGCAGGTCGGAGAGGGTGTCGACCTGGTAGCCGTCGACCGCCGAGACCGGGATGATCTCGGCGAACTCCATCACCTCCTGCAGCGCGACCAGCTGTTCGAGGACCTGCTGCTGGGGGACCAGGTCGGTCTTGGTGACGATGCCGATGACGGGGGTGCGCTTGGCGATCTTGGCAAGCTCGGCGGCGATGAACTTGTCGCCGGGGCCGACCTTCTGGTCGGCGGGCACGCAGAACCCGACCACGTCCACCTCGGACCAGGTCTCCCGGACGAGGTCGTTGAGGCGCTGGCCGAGCAGGGTGCGCGGCCGGTGCAGACCGGGGGTGTCGACCAGGATCAGCTGGCCGTCCTCGCGGTGCACGATGCCCCGGATGGTGTGCCGGGTGGTCTGCGGCTTGCTGGAGGTGATCGCGACCTTGGTCCCGACCAGCGCGTTGGTCAGCGTCGACTTGCCAGCGTTCGGGCGGCCGACGAAGCACGCGAAGCCGGAGCGGTAACCATCCATCCGCCCATTGTCCCTGGTGTCCGTTCCCGCCCGCCGCCGGGCGGGGAGGGGCGGGGTGGGGATGCCTGGTAGGGCGCGGGCGGGCGGGGTTCGGGTGGGGGGCGGGGCGGGATCGGGCGCGTTCGGGGGTGTTGGCGGCCCGTTCGGGAGCGGACGGGGGTGGGACCGCTCCCGAACGGGCCGCGGGGCGAGGGTCAGCCCTGGCGAGCACGGCTGCCCGGCGGGGGCGCAGGTCGGCGTTCGGCCACCACCGCTCGAAGTCCCCCAGCGCGGGCAGGGAGGCGGTCACGGCCGCGAAGCGCCGGGTGGTGGGGGCGCTGCCGGGCGATGTGCGGGGCGTGCGCGGTCAGCACCCGCCTGCCGGGCGAGCAGGTCCTCCAGGCCGGACGCGGAGCAAGGGTCCGGGGTGTCGGTCATCCTCCGCAGGCGTTGCGCAGCGACCAGGGCCGCTCGACCGGGTGACGGGAGGCGACCATCGCGTTCAGAACGGTCGCGCCCGCCCACCGGAACCCCGGCGGGCGGGCGCGGATCACTTCTTCTTCGCCTTCTTCACCTTCGGCGGCGACACCCGGTTCAACGCCAGCCGCTCCGGCAGCGGGCCGCCCTCGTCGAGCCACGAGGCCACGTCGTCCACCACGCCGTCGTCCAGCGCGAACCCCAGCCACACCGGCTGCTGGCCGCGCGGCTTCACGACCAGCACGTTCGAGCTCTCGCACGCGTCCAGGCAGTCCGCCGTCCGCACGCTCAGCCGCCCGCCCGACGCCGCCGCCAGCTCGCGCAGCCTGGCCAGCTGGTGCTCGTGGTCGAAGTCCGGGTGCTTCTTGACCGTGCCGCAGCAACAACCGCGGCACACCGTCACGTAGTCCCGCACCTACGCCGTCTCCACGACCGCGCCCGAGCCGTCCGCCCGGAACACCGGGGCCGACGCGCCCAGGTCGCGCACCGCCGCCACCGACGCGGCGTCCAACTCCTCCGCGCCGGTCACCACCGCAGCCGCCTCCAGGCCCTCCGCGCCGCTGGCCACCGCAGCCGCCACGGCCGCCTGCAGCGCCGTCAGCGCCAGCGACGGCAGCGCCACCGTGGTCGCCGCGTAGGTGCGCCCGTCGGTGTCCCGCACCGCCGCCCCCTCGGCCGCGCCCGTGCGGGCCCGCGCCGACCTGGCCAACGTCACGATCTTGACGTCCTCCGGACCGAGCTCACTCATCGCCGCCGCTCCCCTCGTCGTCCTCAGCGGACCTGGCCAGCGGGCGCACCAGCACGGTCGTGATGCGCATCCGGCCCCGCTCGTCCTTGCCGCCCTCGGCGCGCATCCGCAGCCCGGCGATCTCGGCCTCGGTGCCCGGCAGCGGTACCCGGCCCAGGCGCTGCGCCAGCAGACCGCCGACCGTCTCCACCTCGTGGTCGTCCAGCTCGGTGCCGAACAGCGAGTCCAGGTCGTCCACGGGCAACCGCGCGCTCACCCGAACCGCCCCGTCCGCCAGGTACTCCACCGGCTGCCGGTCGTCCGTGTCGGACTCGTCGGTGATCTCCCCGACGATCTCCTCCAGGATGTCCTCGATGGTCAGCAGCCCGGCCGTGCCGCCGTACTCGTCCACCACGACCGCCAGGTGGTTGCGCGACAGCTGCATCTCCCGCAGCAGGTCCGCGACCGGCTTGGTGTCCGGGATGAACGCGGGCGAGCGCATCACGTCCGACACGAGCTTGCCGTTCGGCTGCTCGGACAGCGCGATCCGCACCAGGTCCTTCAGGTTCACCACGCCGACGATGTCGTCCACGCTCTCGCCGATCACCGGCACCCGCGTGTACCCGGTGCGCAGCGACAGCGCCAGCGCCTGCCGCACCGACTTGGCCTGCTCGATCCACACGATCTCGGTGCGCGGCACCATCACCTCGCGGGCGATGGTGTCACCCAGCTCGAACACCGAGTGGATCATCTCGCGCTCGCCCTCGTCGACGACGCCGCGCTCCTGCGCCATGTCGACCAGCTCGCGCAGCTCCACCTCGGACGAGAACGGCCCCTCGCGGAAGCCCTTGCCCGGCGTGATCGCGTTGCCGACCAGGATCAGCAGCTTGCTCAGCGGCCCCAGCACCCGGCCGAGCACCCGCACGGGCGCGGCGGCCAGCAGGCTCACCGCGTACGGGTGCTGGCGGCCCAGGGTGCGCGGGCCGACGCCGACCAGCACGTACGACACGACCAGCATCGACGCGCCCGCCGTCAGCACCGCCGCCCAGCCCACCGGCACCAGCCGGAAGCTGACCACGGTCACCAGGACCGTCGCGGCCAGCTCGCAGCCCAGGCGCAGCAGCAGGAGCAGGTTCACGTGCCTGGGCCGGTCGCCCAGCACCATCATCAGCTGCTTGGCGCCGGGCCTGCCCTGCCGCAGCAGCGCCTCCACGCGGGCCCGCGACACCGTGCCCAGCGCCGCGTCGACCCCCGCGAACGCGCCCGCGGCCAGGATGAGCAGGACCGCCAGCACCAGCAGCCCGGTGGAACCGGTCATCACCCCGGCCGCCTCAGGCGCTCGGCTCGGCGGGACGCTCGGGAGCGTCGTCCTCCAGCCCCGCCGCGCCCAGCAGCTTGGAGTCCGCCGCGCGCTGGGCCGTCTTCCGCTCGGCCTCCGCGATCGAACCCCGGTAGTCGCCCAGGATGCGGTTCTGGAGCGTGAACATCTCGCGCTCCTCGGCGGGCTCGGCGTGGTCGTAGCCCAGCAGGTGCAGCACGCCGTGCACGGTCAGCAGGTGCAGCTCGTCCATCAGGCTGTGCCCGGCCTTGGCGGCCTGGTCCTCGGCGAACGCGGGGCACAGCACGATGTCGCCCAGCAGCGCGGGCCCGAGCCCGGCCGCGTCGGGGCGGCGGGCCGAGTCCAGCTCGTCCATGGGGAAGGCCATCACGTCGGTCGGACCGGGCAGGTCCATCCAGCGCTGGTGCAGGTCGGCCATCACGTCCAGCTCGACCAGCAGCACGGACAGCTCCGCCAGCGGGCTGACCCCCATGCGGTCCAGCGCGAACCGGGCGGCGGCGACGATGGAAGCCTCGTCGACCTGCGCGCCCGACTCGTTAGCGATCTCGATGCTCACGGCGCCTATCGTCCCCGCCGCTCGCCCCGAGCCCGCGCACCGGGTCCCCGGTGGTGGCCGTCGGCCTGCTCGTCCTGCTCGACCTGCCACTTCTCGTAGGCGTCGACGATGTCGGCGACCAGCTTGTGCCGGACCACGTCACCGCTGGTCAGCACGGAGAAGTGCACGTCCTCGACCCCGTCCAGGATGTCCCGCACCACCCGCAGCCCGCTGCGCTGCCCACCGGGCAGGTCGACCTGGGTGGTGTCGCCGGTGACGACGACCTTCGACCCGAAGCCGAGGCGGGTGAGGAACATCTTCATCTGCTCGGGCGTGGTGTTCTGGGCCTCGTCGAGGATGATGAAGGCGTCGTTCAGGGTGTTGTGGGTGAGCAGGTGGCCCTCGGTGACGTAGAGCGAGTCCTCGGCCGCCACCTGGATGCACACCGCCTCGGCGCGGCCCTCGGGCTCGATGCTGTCGATGAACCGCATCGGCCTGCCACCGCCCCCCGCCGCGCGGTACTTCTCCCGCTTGCGCGCCAGCCGGAACGGCTCGACGCCCTCGGGAAGGCGGATGTCGAGGATGTGGGCGTCGTGGCGGTGGTGCACCGGTCGCCCCGCCGCGAGGCCGGGCTTGCGGCCTGCCGCCGGGCGGACGTGGGAGTAGGCGACACCGCCGAGCGAGCGCACCAGCTCGACGACGTCGTCCCTGAGCCGGGGCGAGGTCGTCGTGTACTGGATCCGGCAGGTCCGGCCCAGCTGCCCGACCGGTCCGCCGTCGCTGTCCAGCAGGCCCTGGAGCAGGGCCAGCCTGACCTCGGCGTCGTTGGCCAGGTAGACGGCGGGGACGAACTTGGTGTGCGACCGGGTGCCCAACAGGTCCAGCTGGCGCAGGACCGCCGTGACCGGGTTCTCCAGGGTGACCACGTCGCCGGGCGACTTCACCCGGTTGAGGGTGTAGTCACCGCGGCTCTTCCAGCGGACCTGGACGCCGGGCAGCGCCGCCTCCAGGGCGACCGCCAGCTCGGGGTCGCCGGTGGCGAAGGCGGGCGTCGTCGCGCCGGTCAGGCAGCCGTCGCCGATGAGCAACCCCAGCGCGTACGGGTCCATAGGCACCGGCTGCTCGGGCAGGCGGACGGGACCGGTGAGCACAGGCAGCTCGTACCGCCTGGCGTGCGCGGCGCGGAGGTTGCCGATCATCTCCCTGGTCTCCAGCACCCGCCACGGCTTGTCCCTGCGCCGGTCGGAGGCGGTGCGGACGGTCCACAGGTGCTCGCCGCAGGCCAGGACGGACGAGCCGTCCTGGGCGGTGACCCGGTACATGTCCTTCTCGCCCTGCGGGTAGACCCCGAGCACCGGGGTCGGCTCGCCGTCGGAGCCGACGACCAGGTCGCCCACCCGCAGCTCGCCGATGGGGCGGAAGCCCTCGGGGGTGAGCACCTTCGTGCTCACCGGCTGGGCCCGGCCGCGCATGTAGGCCAGCGGCGCGACCTCGATCGTGCCCGCCTGCATCAGGCGCGGGATGGAGTCCGGTTCGACCATGTCGTGCAGCGCGTCGTACAGCGGGCGCAGGTACGGGTCGATCTTGTCGTACAGGGTGCCCGGCAGGTAGCCCAGCCGCTCGCCCGCCTCGACGGCCGGCCTGGTCAGGATGATCCGGGTGACCTGCTTGGCCTGGAGGGCCTGCACGGCCTTCGCCATCGCCAGGTAGGTCTTGCCGGTGCCCGCCGGGCCGAGGCCGAACACGATCGTGTTCTTGTCGATGGCGTCGACGTAGTGCTTCTGGTTGAGCGTCTTCGGGCGGATGGTGCGACCGCGCCGGGAGATGATGTCCAGGCTCAGCACCTCGGCCGGGGACTCGCTGGTGCCCGCCGACAGCATCGCGACCGTGCGGCGCACGGCGTCGGAGCCGAGCTGCTGGCCGCGGCTGGCGAGGGTGACGAGTTCGGTGAACACCCGCTCGGCGAACGCCACGTCCGCGGGCTCCCCGGTCAGGGTGATCTCGTTGCCCCGGACGTGGACGTCCGCGTCGAGCAGCTCCTCCGCGGCGCGGAGGTTCTCGTCGCGTGATCCGAGGAGTGCGAGCACCGCGCCGTCCGGCACGGAGAACTTGGAGCGAGCTTGCGCCTGCGGCGTGCTGTCAGCGGTGTCGGCCACGTGGCCTCGGGCCTGCTTCCTGCGCTTTCGCGTCGAATCCGTCGGATCGGGTCACCCCCGATGCTAGCCGCCCGGAGCGCTCGGGTGCACCGGAGTAACGGGCCGCGACGGGCCAGGGGTCTACTGGGGACCGTGGAAGAGCTGCGCTTTCTGACCCCCGACGACGTCCCCGCCTGCCTCGCCCTGGCCACCGGCCGAGGGTGGTCCCACGAGGAGCGCAAGTGGCGGTTCCTGCTGGCCACCGGCACCGGGCTCGGGCTGTTCGACGGCTCCGCGCTGGTCGGCACGACCGTGCTGACCCGCTACGGCGACGCGCACGCGGCGCTGAGCATGGTGCTGGTCGCCGAGGGCAGGCAGGGCCGGGGGCTGGGCCGCAGGCTGGTGGAGGCCGCGCTGGAGCGCGCGGACGCGCCGGTGGTGTCGCTGCACGCCACGGAGCAGGGCCTGCCGCTGTACGAGAGGCTCGGGTTCGTGGTGGCCGGGCCGGAGCTGGTCACGCACTTCGGGGTGTTCACCGGGCCGCCGTCGGGCGCCACGTCGCCGCTGGTCGACCCGGCCGCGCTGGTGGCGCTGGACGCCGAGGTGTTCGGCGCGGACCGGTCGGCGCTGTGGGCGGCCTACCGGGGGTTCGCCGAGCGGGTGGTGGTGTCGGCGTCCGGGTTCGCGGCCTGCTGGGCGGACCCGAGCCCGCTGGTGGTGGGCCCGGTGGTGGCCGAGGACGCGGCCGGGGCGCGGGCGCTGGTCGCGGACCTGGTGTCCGGGCGGGACGCGCGGGTGGACACCGCCGATCCAGGGCTGCGCGCGTGGCTGCTGGAGAACGGGATGCGCGAGGGCTACCGGGTGGCGCCGATGGTGCTGGGCGCCACCCGGCCGCCGGGCCGCCGGGAGCGGCTGTTCGCGCCGATCATGCAGGCGCTGGGGTGAGGCCGCGGGCGGTCAGGCCAGCGCGCCGAGCGGCTTGCCGCCGAGCAGGTGCAGGTGGGCGTGGAAGACGGTCTGCCCCGCGTCCGCACCGGTGTTGAACAGCAGCCGGTAGCCGGACTCGCCGACGCCCTCGGCCTCCGCGACCTGCCCCGCGGCCAGGAACAGCTCGTCGAGCGCGCCGGGGGCGGCCTTGGCCAGGGCGACGGCGTCGGTGTCGTGCCGCTTGGCGACGAGCACGACGTGCACGGGGGCCTGCGGCGCGATGTCGCGGAACGCGATGACGGTGTCGGTCTGGTGCACGACGGTGGCGGGGATGGCGCCGTCGGCGATCTTGCAGAACAGGCAGTCGTCCATGCCCGGAGGCTAGTGGACCAGGCCCAGCGCGGCGGTGCGGCAGGCCTCCCAGGCGGGGGTGCCGACGGTGATCAGGTCCAGGTGCCCGGCGCCGGGGACGGTGATCAGCCGCGCGCCGGTGGCCTGCGCGAACGCCTCGCTCTGGGCGAGCGGCACGTCCTCGTCGCGGTCGCCGTGCACGAGCACGACGGGCTTGCCGACCGGGGGCGCGGCGGCGGGCGAGGCGTCGGCGTAGCGCTCGGGGGCCTGGTCGGGGGTCGCGCCGAGCAGTTCGGCGGCGCGGCGGGTGATCCGCGGGTGCTGGAGCAGGTCCAGGACGCCCGCCTGCGCGACCGCGCCGACGACCCTGGGGTGCCGGGCGGCGGCCCACACGGCGAGGTGGCCGCCCGCCGAGTGGCCGAGGGTGACCACGGGGCCGAGCGCCGGGTCGAGCGCGTCGATGGCGGCCAGGACGTCGTCACCGGTTTGCGGCCACCCGCCCGCGCCGCCGACCCGGCGGTACTCGACGTTCCACGCGGTGACGCCGTGCGCGGCGAGGTCGGCGGCCAGGGGACGGCCGAGGGAGAGCGTGTAGCGCTGGTGCCAGAACCCGCCGTGGATCACCACGACGACCGGGCCGGAGCCGGTCAGCTCGCCGAACTGGTCGGGGTCGGGGCCGTACTCGATGCGCTGCACGCGACCAGTGAACCGCACCGCGCCGGAGGGCGCGGGGGCGCAGGCCCGACCAGCTCCCTTGATCGTTTGGGCCGAACGCTGTCGATCTTGCTCTGCCCAGCGGATTGATCTTGGTCGCCGCGTCGGCCAACGTCGAGCGGTTGGCTGTGCGGGCGTTCGAGGAGCGGTGATGGGGTCGAGATCGGCGCGGGCCGCGGCCTGCGCGGGGGTGGTCGCGGCGCTGGTGGCGGGGGTGGTCTCCGGGAGCGCCCACGCGGACCTGGAACGGGTGGAGCGGTCGAGCTGGACGGCGGCGTGGGCGGCGAGCCCGGTCATGGGCGGACCGAACCCCCACAACGACTGCCCGTCGGGCGGCGCCGGCCTGACCGACCGGACCGCGCGGAACGTGGTGTTCACCAGCGCGGGCGGCGACCTGGTGCGGATCAGGCTCGGCAACGCCTTCGGCGCGACCCCGCTGCGGGTCGACCGGACCACGGTGGCCCACCGGGGCGGCGGGGCGGCGCCCGTTCCCGGCACGACCAGGCCGGTCACCTTCGGCGGGTCGCGCGAGGCGCTCGTCCCGGCGGGCGGGGAGCTGCTCAGCGACCCGGTGCTGCTGGACGTGGCCGCCCTGTCGACGCTGCTGGTCAGCGTGCACTTCCCCGGCCCCACCGGCCCCCTGACCAACCACCCGTTCACCGCCCAGGGCAACTACCTCGCCGAGGGCGACCGGACCGACGACCGCACCGGGACCGGCTTCGCCGACACCCCGTGCTGGCTGGGCGTGAGCGGCGTCGACGTGGCCGAGCGGGGGCAGCGGTCGGCGGGCGCGGTCGTGGTGTTCGGCGACTCGATCACCGACACGGCGGCGAGCACCGACAACGCGAACCGGCGCTGGCCGGACTTCCTGGCCCGCCGCCTCGCGGCGCGGGACGGCCGGACGCCCTCGGTGGTCAACGCGGGCCTGGGCGGCAACCGGCTGGTCGCCGACCGCAAGGGCGAGCCGCACTACGGCGTCGCGGGCACGACCCGCTTCGCCCGCGACGCGCTCGGCCAGACCGGCGTGCGCACCGTCGTGGTCCTGTCCGGGGTCAACGACCTCAGCTTCGACGCCACCGCCGACGAGCTGATCGACGGCTACCGCGACCTGATCGCGCAGGCCCACCGGCGGGACGTGCGGGTGGTCGGCGGCACGATCATGCCGTTCCGGACCTCGTTCGCCTGGACCCCGGAGCGCGAGGCGACCTGGCGGAGGGTGAACGCCTGGATCAGGACCTCGGGCGAGTTCGACGCGGTGGTCGACTTCGCGAGCGCCATGGCCGCGCCGGGCGACGACGCCCTGCTCAACCCCGCCTACGACCGGGGCGACGGCCTGCACCCGACCGACGCGGGCACCGAGGCCATGGCGGACGCGGTCGACCTGCGGCTGCTCTGAGCCCGCGCCGGTTGGTCCGGTGGCCGCCCCCCTTGCTCCGGGCAGCGGGTTGACCGGCCCGCGCCCGGCGGCCAGCGTCGTCAGGTGGGCGATGCGAGCTGGTGAGGAGCGGCGATGGGGCCGAGAGCGGTGCTCGGAGCGGTGCTGGCCGCGGTGCTGGCGGCCGGGGTGGCGACCGGGACCGGGCAGGCGGAGCCCGACCGGGCGCGCTGGGTCGGCGGCTGGGCGGCGAGCCCGGTGGTCGGCAGCGCGATCCCGTGGAGCGACTGCCCGGCGGGCGCGGGACTGACCGATCAGACCGTGCGGAACGTGGTGTTCACCAGCGCGGGCGGCGACCTGGTGCGGATCAGGCTCAGCAACGCCTTCGGCACGACCCCGCTGCGGGTCGACCGCACCTCCGTCGCCCGCCAGGGCGCGGGCGCGAAGCCCGTCCCCGGCACGACCAGGCCGGTGACGTTCGGCGGGTCGCGCGAGGCGCGGGTGCCCGCAGGCCGGGACCTGCTCAGCGACCCGGTCCGCCTCGACGTCGCAGCCCTGTCGACGCTGCTGGTCAGCGTCCACTTCCCCGGCCCCACCGGCCCCCTGACCAACCACCCGTTCACCGCCCAGGGCAACTTCCTGGCCACCGGCGACAAGACCGACGACCGCACCGGGACCGGCTTCGCCGACACCCCGTGCTGGCTGGGCGTGAGCGGCGTCGACGTCGCGCGGGAGCGGCCCGCGGGCACGGTCGTGGCGTTCGGCGACTCGATCACCGACACCTCCGCGACCACCGGCAACACCAACCGCCGCTGGCCCGACTTCCTGGCCCGCCGCCTCGCGGAGCGCAGGCACGCCCCGTCCGTGGTCAACGCGGGCCTGGGCGGCAACCGGCTGGTCGCCGACCGCGAGGGCGAGCCCTACTACGGCGTCGCGGGCACGACCCGCTTCGCGCGCGACGCGCTCGGCCAGACCGGCGTGCGGACGGTGATCGTGCTGGAGGGCGTCAACGACATCGGCTTCAGCGCCACCGCCGACGAGCTGATCGCGGGCTTCCGGAACCTGATCGCCCAGGCGCACGCGCGCGGGGTGCGGATCGTGGGCGGCACGATCCTGCCGTTCAAGACCTCGTTCATCTGGACCCCGGAGCGCGAGGCGACCTGGCGGGCCGTGAACACCTGGATCAGGACCTCCGGCGAGTTCGACGCGGTGGTCGACTTCGCGGCGGCCACCGCCGCGCCGGGCGACGACGCCGTGCTCGCCCCGGCCTACGACAGCGGCGACGGCCTGCACCCCGGTGACGCGGGCACCGAGGCCATGGCGAACGCGATCGACCTGCGGCTGCTCTAGGAGGTGAGAGCCTGCGTCGCGGTGGGACCTGGGGGTCGCCCCACCGCGACGCGGCAACCGCCGGACCGAGGGGGGAGGTGTCCGGCGCGCTCAACCGAGTCCGCTACCGATGGGTAGCCGGTGCGGTGCCTCAGGACACGAGGGTAACCGCTGTCACCCGCGTTCGCCAGAAAAGAGCAAGCCCCACTACGCCCAGCGATCGGTCAAAACGCCCAGAGCGCCCAGCGCGACGGCCCCCGCCGTGGACGCCCTGAGCACCGAGGGCCCCAGCCTGACCACGTGCGCACCCGCCTCCACCAGCGCGGA
Source organism: Actinosynnema pretiosum (assembly GCF_002354875.1). Lineage (GTDB taxonomy): Bacteria > Actinomycetota > Actinomycetes > Mycobacteriales > Pseudonocardiaceae > Actinosynnema > Actinosynnema auranticum. The sequence goes on along the minus strand of NZ_CP023445.1, from coordinate 1,368,477 downwards.
CAGCTCCTGCTCCGCGATGCCGCCCTCCGGGCCGACGACCAGCAGGACTTCACCCGAGGGTGGCAGCGCCACCGAGCCGATCCCGACTTCGGCGGACTCGTGCAGCACCAGCACCGCCGCGGCCCGCGGCGCGAGCGCCGCGAGCTGCTTCGTGGTCACCGGCTCCCCCACTTCGGGGACCCGCGCCCGGCGCGCCTGCTTGGCCGCCTCGCGGGCGGTGGCCCGCCAGCGGCCGAGCGCCTTGGCCCCGCGCGGCCCGTCCTCCCACTTGGCCACGCACCGCGCCGCCTTCCACGGCAGCACGGCGTCCACGCCCGCCTCGGTCGCCAGCTCCACGGCCAGCTCGCCGCGCTCGCCCTTGACCAGCGCCTGCACCAGCACGACCCGCACCCCCGGTTCGGGCACGGTCCAGCGCTCGACCACGCGCAGCCGCAGCGAGTCCTTGAGCGCCTCGGTGATCTCGCAGCGCACCTGGTCGCCGCTGCCGTCCGACAGCACCAGCTCCTCCCCCGCGCGCAGCCTGCGCACGGTGGCGGCGTGCCTGCCCTCCGGGCCGTCCAGGACGGCGACGGACCCGGTGGGCAGGCTCTCGACCAGGAAGACGGGGAGGGTCACCGGTGGCCGCGGCCGGAGCGCAGCCGCGAGAACAGCCCGCCGCCCTTGCCGCCACCGGACAGCGAGGGCTCCTCCTCGCCGCGCACCGAGGCCAGCTCGCGCAGCAGCTCGCTCTGGCGGGCGTCGAGCTTGGTCGGCACCACGACGTCCAGGTGGACGTGCAGGTCGCCGCGCCCGTCGACGCGCCCGTTGGAGCGCAGCCTCGGCATCCCGCGGCCGGTGAGCACCAGCTCGGTGGCGGGCTGGGTGCCGGGTTCGATCTCCAGCTCCTCCTCGCCGTCGAGGGTGGACAGCGGCAGCACCGCGCCGAGCGCGGCCGTCGTCATCGGGATGCGCACCGAGCAGTGCAGGTCGGCCCCGTCGCGCTCGAACACGTCGTGGGCGATCTCCTCGACCTCGACGTACAGGTCACCGGCGGGGCCTCCGCCGGAGCCGACCTCGCCCTGACCGGCCAGCCGCACCCGCATCCCCTCGGCCACACCGGCCGGGATCTGCACCGAGATGGTGCGGCGGGAGCGGACCCGGCCGTCGCCCGCGCACTGCTGGCACGGGTCGGGGATGACCTCGCCGAAGCCCCGGCAGACCGGGCACGGCCGGGCCGTGACGACCTGGCCGAGGAACGAGCGCTGCACCGACTGCACCTCGCCGCGCCCACCGCAGGTGTCGCAGCGCACCGGGGACGCGCCCTCCGCGCAGCCGCTGCCCACGCAGCGGTCGCACAGGATCGCGGTGTCCACCGTCAGCTCGCGGTTCGCGCCCGCCGCGCACTCCTCCAGCGTCATGGAGAGCCGGATCAGCGCGTCCGATCCGGGCTGGACGCGGCTGCGCGGTCCGCGACCGCCGCCTCCCGCGCCCGCGCCGAAGAACGCGTCCATGATGTCGCCCAGCCCGAAGCCGGCGAACGGGTCGCCGCCACCCGCGCCTCGCCCGCCGCCACCCGGCTCCAGCGGGTCGCCGCCCAGGTCGACGACCTGCCGCTTGCGCGGGTCCGACAGGACCTCGTAGGCGGCGGTCACCTCCTTGAAGCGCGCTTCCTCGTTGGGGTTCACGTCCGGGTGAAGCTGGCGCGCGAGCTTGCGGTAGGCGCGCTTGATCTCCTCGGGTGTCGCGTTCTTGGAGACCCCGAGCGTGCCGTAGTAGTCCCTCGCCACCGTGCTGTCCTCCTGCGGGCGCGCTGGAACACGCGCGCGCTAGCCTGCGTCGCTTGCGAAACGTCCTGCGGGCGCGGGGTGTTCCCTCACCGGACGGTGAGGATGTCCCCCACGTAGTGGGCGACGGCCCTGACGGCCGCCATAGTGGACGGGTAGTCCATCCGGGTTGGTCCGACCACGCCCATGCCGCCGAGCAGCTTGTCAGCGCTGCCGTAGCCGATGGACACGACCGAGGTGCTGCGCATCTCCGCCGCCTCGTTCTCCTCCCCGATGTGCACCAGCACGGTGCCGGGGTCGTGCGAGGCCGCCAGCAGCTTGAGCACCACCACCTGCTCCTCCAGCGCCTCCAGCACCTGGCGCAGTGAACCGGGGAAGTCTGCCACGTTCCGGGTGAGGTTCGCCGTGCCACCCAGCACCAGGCGCTCCTCGGGGTGCTCGACCAGGGACTCGATCAGCACGGTGCTGACCCTGGTGGCGATGTCCCGCAGGTCGCTCGGCACCGTCTCGGGCAGCTGGGCGACCTCGGCGGAGGCGTCCGCGAGCCGCTTGCCGACCAGCGAGCCGTTGAGCATCGCCCGGATGCGGGCGACGTTGTCCTCGGTGATCACGTCCCCGAGGTCCACCGACCGCTGGTCCACCCGACCGGTGTCGGTGATCAGGATCAGCATCAACCGCGCCGGGGTGATGGCGAGCACCTCGAGGTGCCGCACCGAGGCCCGGCTGAGCGTCGGGTACTGCACGACCGCGACCTGCCGCGTGAGCTGCGCGAGCAGCCGAACACTGCGCCGCAGCACGTCGTCCAGGTCGCAGGCCCCTTCGAGGAACGAGTGGATGGCCCGCCGCTCGGCCGTCGACAACGGCTTGACCTCGCTCAACCGGTCGACGAACAGCCGATACCCCTTGTCGGTCGGCACCCGCCCGGCGCTGGTGTGCGGCTGGGTGATGTACCCGTCCTCCTCCAACGAGGCCATGTCGTTGCGCACGGTCGCACTGGACACCCCCAGGTTGTGCCGCTCGACCAACGCCTTGGACCCGACGGGCTCGTGGTTGGAGACGTAGTCGGCGACGATGGCGCGCAACACCTCGAAGCGCCGCTGATCAGCGTTCACCGCGTGCCACCTCCGCTGGTAGGGGGCACAGCCCCCTGATGTCCTCGCCCCGATTTTACGGAGACGACGCCCCCCGGTCCCCGGCGAGTTCGGAAAGTCATTCACAGGTTACGAACCCCACCCCACCCCAGCGATCCGCACCCGACCGCACTCCCAGCCGCAACAGCCCCCACGCCAACCACAGCAGCCCCCACACCAACCGCCTCGCGGGCTGCGGGGCGAGCGAAGCGAGCCCGCAGCCACCCCATCCCGCGTCCCTCTTCTCCGTTTGGCCTGGCGAAGCCCGAGCGCAGGTGTCAAGACGCCGCCGCACCATGCGGCAGACCGCCTGGTCAAACGGCGTCTTGACGCCTGTGCTTGCCTGAAAGGAGGCCAAACGGAGAAGAGGGACCCGGACCACCGCAGTGGTAAACCGGCACCGAGCACCAACGGCCACCGGCCGGCAGAGCCCGTCCCCCTCTTTTTTGGAGGTCTGCCCCGCCGGCGAGGCGTGCTTTTCAGCTCTTGCCCTTCGCCCTTCGCCCTTGCCCTTGGGTTGAAAACCCGCCCTCAGGTCAACCGCCGGACCACCGCGTCAGCCAACAACCGCCCCCGGTCCGTCAACACGCACCGCCCCCGCGCAAGCGCCATGGGCTCCAACAACCCCTCAGCCGCCACCCGAGCAGCCTCCCGCCGCCCGTCCCGGTCCAGGACCTCCACCGGCAGCCCTTCGGACAGTCGCAGCTCCAACAGCACCCGCTCGACCCTGCGATCGTCCTCCGCCAGCACCTCACGCCCCGCGGCAGGCGACCCCCCACCCGCCAGCACCGCCGCGTACTTCGCCGGGTGCTTCACGTTCCACCACCGCACCCCACCCACGTGGCTGTGCGCCCCCGGCCCGGCCCCCCACCAGTCCGCCCCCTGCCAGTACAGGACGTTGTGCCTGCACCGCCCCTCCTCCGACGCGGCCCAGTTGGACACCTCGTACCAGCTCATCCCCATCTCCCGAGCCGCCGCGTCCACCATCTCGTACCGCTCCGCCAGCACGTCGTCGTCAGGCGCGGGCAACTCCCCCCGCCGCACCCGCCGCGCCAACGCCGTCCCCTCCTCCACGATCAGCGCGTAAGCCGACAGGTGATCCACCCCGGCATCCCGCACGACCGCCAGCGACTCCCGCAGGTCCTCGTCCCGCTCCCCAGGGGTCCCGTAGATCAAATCCAGGTTGACGTGCTCGAACCCGCCCTCCCTGGCCTCACGGGCCGCCGCAGCCGCCCGCCCCGGCGTGTGCTTCCGGTCCAGGATCCGCAGCACGTGCCGAGCCGCCGACTGCATCCCCAGCGACACCCGCGTGTACCCGGCCTCCCGGATCGCCGCGAAGAACCCAGGCGACGTCGACTCCGGGTTCGACTCCGTCGTCACCTCGGCCCCCGGCGCGAGCCCCACCGACGACCGCACCGCCTCCAGCACCGCCGCCAGCCCGTCCGCCCCGAGCAACGACGGCGTCCCACCCCCCACGAACACCGTCTCCGCCGCGGGCGGCTCCCCCAGCACCCGAGCCGCCAGGTCCAGCTCCCGCCGCAGCCCCTCCAACCACGACTCCGGCGACGCGGACGTCCCCAGCTCCCCCGCCGTGTACGTGTTGAAGTCGCAGTACCCGCACCGCGTGGCGCAGAACGGCACGTGCACGTACACCCCGAACGGCCGAGTGCCGAGCCCCTCCAGCGCGGTCGCGGGCAGCGCCCCGTCCGAGGGTGCGGGGTCGCCGGCAGGCAGTGCGGAAGGCATGGCCCCATTCTCCCCCACCTCCCGACCACCCCCACCCGACCAGCGGCAGCCCTCCCCCGACCAGCCGCGACACCCCACCCCCACCAACCGCCCCACACCCCTTCCACCCCCCAGCGCAACCCCCCTCCGTGAGATGTCCCACCATGCGGATGCCCATGGACCACAACATGGACCCGTGGCACTCTCAGCCGCATGACGACGAACGGGATTCGCCTGGTGGTCCGCCGCCACGTCGACTTCCGCCGCGTCTCCAGCGCGATGTGCCCCCGTTCGGCATAACCCCGCGCCTTTTTGTTCCCGTAGGCGCCGGGGTGCGCTGACGGGGCCTCCACCACCGCACCACCGGGCTCGCCACGCGCACCACCGCGCCGCCACTCCACCTCCGGAGGCCAGCGGATGGTTCCCCCGACGACGTCGCCCCCGACGACAACGCCCACGACACCGCCCTCGACGCCGGCGTCCCCGCGCGCCCGGCAGCGGCGGGGCGAGGGCCAGTGGGCGCTCGGTTACCGCGAGCCGCTCAACCCGAACGAGCGGAGCAAGAAGGACGACAACCCGCTCAACGTGCGCGCCCGGATCGAGTCGATCTACGCGCCGGGCGGTTTCGCCTCGATCGACCCCGCCGACCTGCGGGGCCGTTTCCGCTGGTACGGGCTGTACACCCAGCGCAAGCCGGGGATCGACGGCGGCCGGACGGCGACGCTCGCGCCGGAGGAGCTGGACGACGAGCACTTCATGCTCCGCGTCCGGGTGGACGGCGGCAGGCTGACCACCGCTCAGCTCGCGCTGATCGGGGAGCTCTCCCAGACCTACGCCCGCGACACCGCCGACATCACCGACCGGCAGAACGTCCAGTACCACTGGATCCGCATCGAGGACGTCCCCACGCTCTGGGAGCGCCTGGAGGCCGCCGGTCTGACCACGATGGAGGCCTGCGGCGACAGCCCGCGCGTCGTCCTGGGCTCCCCGCTCGCGGGCATCGCCGAGGACGAGGTGCTCGACGGCGGCCCGGCCATCGACGAGATCCTGCGCCGCTACATCGGCGACCCGCGCTTCTCGAACCTGCCGCGCAAGTTCAAGACCGCCATCTCGGGCCTGCCGGACGTGGCGCACGAGGTGCACGACGTGGCGTTCGTCGGCGTCGTGCACCCGGAGCACGGCCCCGGCTTCGACCTGTGGGTGGGCGGCGGCCTGTCGACCAACCCGATGATCGCGAAGCGGCTGGGCGCGTGGGTGCCGCTGGACGAGGTGCCGGACGTGTGGGAGGGCGTGATCAGCGTCTTCCGCGACTACGGCTACCGCAGGCTCCGCAACCGGGCGCGGCTGAAGTTCCTGGTCGCCGACTGGGGCGCGGAGAAGTTCCGCCAGGTCCTGGAGGACGAGTACCTGCACCGGAAGCTCCTCGACGGCCCCGCTCCCGAGGTGCCCGAGATCGCCCGCGACCACGTGGGCGTGCACCGGCAGAAGGACGGCCTGTTCGCGGTCGGCGCGGCGCCGATCGCGGGCCGGGTGTCCGGGTCGACCCTGGTGGAGGTCGCCAAGGCGGTGGAGCGGGCCGGGTCGAACCGGGTGCGGCTCACCCCGCAGCAGAAGCTCGTCGTGCTGGACGTGCCCGAGGCCGAGGTGGACGGCCTGCGCGCGGACCTGGCGGCGCTCGGGCTGCCCACCGAGCCCTCGCCGTGGCGGCGCGGGGTGATGGCGTGCACCGGGCTGGAGTTCTGCAAGCTCGCGATCGTCGAGACCAAGGCGCGCGCGGCCGAGCTGGTCACCGCGCTGGAGGCGCGGCTCGCGGACGTGGTGGCCGGGGTCGCGGCGCCGATCTCGGTGCACCTCAACGGCTGCCCGAACTCGTGCGCGCGCATCCAGACCGCCGACATCGGCCTCAAGGGCCAGATCGTCACCGACGCCGACGGCCGCCAGGTCGAGGGCTTCCAGGTGCACCTGGGCGGCGGGCTCGGGCTGGACGCCGGGTTCGGGCGCAAGCTGCGCGGCCACAAGGTCACCGCGGCCGAGCTGCCCGAGTACGTGGAGCGGGTGGTGCGGCACTACCTGGCCGGGCGGGACGGCGACGAGCGGTTCGCCCAGTGGGTGGCCCGCGCGGACGAGGGGCTGCTGCGGTGAGCGAGCGCGCGACGCCCTTCCACTGCCCCTACTGCGGCGACGAGGACCTCCGCCCCCAGGAGGAGCCCGCGCACGCGTGGCTGTGCTCGGCCTGCCGCCGGGTGTTCACGGTCAAGTTCATCGGGTTGAACCTGCCCCAGGAGGTGCGCGGGTGAGCGGGATCGAGGAAGACCTGCGGGTCGTGGCCGAGGCCGCCCAGGCCGAGCTGGCCGACGCGACCGCCGAGGAGGCCCTGGCCTGGACCGCCCGCACGTTCGGCGACAGCTGGATCGTCGCGTCGAACATGCAGGACGCGGTGCTGGTGGACCTCGCCGCGAAGGTCAAGCCGGACGTGGACGTGCTGTTCCTGGAGACCGGCTACCACTTCGCCGAGACCATCGGCACCCGCGACGCGGTCGACCTGGTCTACCCGGAGCTGCGGATCGTCAACGCCGCCGCCGAGCAGTCCGCCGCCGACCAGGAGGCCGAGTTCGGGCCGCTCAACCGCACCGACCCGAGCCGCTGCTGCCACCTGCGCAAGGTCGTGCCGCTGCGCCGCACCCTGGCCGGGTACGACGCGTGGGTGACCGGCGTGCGCCGCGTCGACGCCCCGACCAGGGCGGACACCCCGATCGTGCAGTGGGACGAGCGCAACGGGCTGGTGAAGGTCAACCCGATCGCGCCGTGGTCCGACGACGAGTTCAACGGCTACCTCGCCGAGCACAAGATCCTGGAGAACCCCCTGGTGCAGGCGGGTTACCCCTCCATCGGCTGCGCGCCGTGCACCGCCAAGCCGCTGCCGGGCGCCGACCCGCGCAGTGGCCGCTGGGCGGGCACCGCCAAGACGGAATGCGGGTTGCACGGATGACTCTGGCCCTGGACGCGCTCGACCGCCTCGAGTCCGAGGCGGTGCACATCTTCCGCGAGGTCGCGGGCGAGTTCGACCGCCCGGTGATCCTGTTCTCCGGCGGCAAGGACTCGACGCTGCTGCTGCACCTGGCGGTCAAGGCCTTCTGGCCCGCCCCGGTGCCGTTCCCGCTGCTGCACGTGGACACCGGGCACAACTTCGACGAGGTGATCGCGTTCCGCGACGAGGTCGTGGCCCGGCACGGCCTGCGCCTGGAGGTGGCGCGGGTGCAGGACTACCTGGACGACGGCAGGCTCGCCGAGCGCCCGGACGGCACCCGCAACCCGCTGCAGACCGTGCCGCTGCTGGACGCGATCACCGCGAACCGGTTCGACGCGGTGTTCGGCGGCGGCAGGCGCGACGAGGAGCGGGCCCGCGCCAAGGAGCGCATCTTCAGCCTGCGCAACGCCTTCGGCCAGTGGGAGCCGCGCAGGCAGCGGCCGGAGCTGTGGAACCTCTACAACGGCAGGCACCGGGCCGGTGAGCACGTGCGGGTGTTCCCGCTGTCGAACTGGACCGAGCTGGACGTGTGGCACTACATCGCCCGCGAGCGCATCGAGCTGCCGCCCATCTACTACGCGCACCGCCGCGAGGTGTACCTGCGCGACGGCATGTGGCTGGCGCAGGGCCCGTGGGGCGGGCCGCGCGCGGGCGAGGAGCTGGTGGAGAAGACGGTGCGCTACCGGACGGTCGGCGACGGCTCGTGCACCGGGGCGGTGGAGTCCGAGGCCGCCGACATCGACGCGGTGATCGCGGAGGTCGCCGCCAGCAGGCTCACCGAGCGGGGCGCCACGCGCGCCGACGACCGGATGAGCGAGGCCGCCATGGAGGACCGCAAGCGGGAGGGGTACTTCTAGATGAGCGACCTGCTGAGGCTGGCCACGGCGGGCAGCGTGGACGACGGCAAGTCCACCCTGGTCGGGCGGCTGCTGTACGACACGAAGTCGGTGCTGGCGGACACCCTGGACGCGGTGCAGCGGGCCAGCGCGGACCGGGGGCTGGCGACGCCGGACCTGTCGCTGCTGGTGGACGGGCTGCGCTCGGAGCGCGAGCAGGGCATCACGATCGACGTGGCCTACCGGTACTTCGCGACGCCGCGCCGCACGTTCGTGCTGGCCGACACCCCCGGCCACGTGCAGTACACCCGCAACACCGTGACCGGCGCGTCGACGGCGCAGCTCGCGGTGCTGCTGGTGGACGCGCGGCGGGGCGTGGTGGAGCAGACCCGGCGGCACGCGGCGGTGCTGGCGCTGCTGGGCGTGCCCCGGCTGGTGCTGGCGGTGAACAAGGTGGACCTGGTCGGCTACGACGAGGTCGTGTTCTCCCGCATCGCCAAGGAGTTCGCCGCGCACGCCTCCGCGCTGGGCTTCGCCGAGGACTCGGTGGTGTCGATCCCGGTCTCCGCGCTGGTGGGCGACAACGTGGTGGACCGGTCGGCGAGCACGCCCTGGTACTCGGGGCCGACGCTGCTGGAGCACCTGGAGTCGGTGCCGGTGGAGCCGGACCCGCACGACGCGCCGTTCCGGTTCCCGGTGCAGTACGTGATCCGGCCGCGCACCGCCGAGCACCCGGACTACCGGGGGTACGCGGGGCAGGTCGCGGCGGGCACGGTCCGGGTCGGCGACGAGGTGACCGTGCTGCCCGGCGGGTCGCGCACGACGGTGACCGGCATCGACACCGCCGACGGCCCGCTGGCCGAGGCGGCGGCGGGCCGCTCGGTGACGCTGCTGCTGGCGCACGACCTGGACGTCTCCCGAGGCGACCTGATCGCGGCCGGTGACGCGCCGGAGGTGGTGGACGAGTTCACCGCCACGCTGTGCTGGCTGGCCGAGAAGCCCCTCGCACCGGGCGCGCGGGTGCTGGTCAAGCACGGCACGCGCACCGTCCAGGCGATCGTGACCGAGCTGCTGTCCCGGTTCGACGAGCAGGCGCTGGCCAGCACGGGCGCGCCGGACGCCCTGCGGCTCAACGACATCGGCCAGGTGCGGGTGCGCACCGCCGAGCCGGTCCCGGTGGACGACTACACCCGCGACCGGCGCACCGGGGCGTTCCTGGTGATCGACGCCGGTGACGGCGGCACCCTCGCGGCGGGCCTGGTGGGCGCGCCGCTGCCCGAACCGGACGCGCCGGGCGCCCAGGCCGGGGGCGTCGCGCTCGCCGATGGCCGCGCCCTGGTCTCCCCCGGCCCCTGACGACCTCCCTCCCCCTCTCCCCGAAAGGTTCCCCTCCCTTGAGAGCACACCGCCGCGCCGTGAAGACCACCGCAGTCCTGCTCGCGGCCCTGGCCGTCGCGACCGGCTGCTCCCGCGCCGAGCGCGCCGAGGAGAGCGCGCCCGCCGCCGACCAGGGGGCCGCCGCCGAGCTGCGGCTGGGCTACTTCCCGAACGTCACCCACGCGTCCGCGCTGATCGGCGTGGAGCGGGGGCTGTTCGAGCGGGAGCTGGGCTCGACCAAGCTGACCACGCAGACCTTCAACGCCGGGCCCGAGGCGGTGAACGCGCTGCTGGGCGAGTCGCTGGACGCGACGTTCATCGGGTCCGGCCCGGCGATCAACGCCTACGCCAAGTCCGGCGGGGAGGCGGTGAAGCTGATCGCCGGGGCCACCTCGGGCGGCGCGCAGCTCGTGGTCAAGCCGGAGATCACCTCCCCGCAGGACCTCAAGGGCAAGGTCATCACCACCCCGCAGCTGGCGAACACCCAGGACGTGGCGCTGAAGAAGTGGCTGTCCGACCAGGGGCTGGCCATCGGCGCGGGCCCCGACCAGGTCAACGTGACCAACACCGAGAACTCGCAGAGCCTGGACCTGTTCCGCTCCGGCGGGGTGCAGGGCGCGTGGGCGCCGGAGCCGTGGTCCTCGCGGCTGGTGGTCGACGCGGGCGCGAAGGTGCTGCTGGACGAGAAGACCCTGTGGGAGGGCGGGAAGTTCCCGACCACGGTGCTGATCGTGCGCACGGAGTTCCTGCAGGAGCACCCGCAGACCGTGCAGGCGCTGCTGCGCGGGCACCTCGCCGCGACGAAGTACGCGCGGGACGACGCGGCGGGCGCCAAGACCACCGTGAACGAGGCGCTGAAGAAGCTGACCGGCAAGGCGCTGGGCGAGCCGGTGCTGAACCGGGCGTTCGAGGGCATCGAGCTGACCCTGGACCCGCAGGCCTCGGCGTTCCCGCAGCTCGCGGAGGACGCGGTGACGGCGGGCGTGGCCAAGGAGGCCGCGGACGTGGCGGGGCTGGCCGACTTCGGGCCCCTCAACGAGGTGCTGAAGGCCGCCGGTGAGCCCGCCGTGGACGCCGCGGGCCTGGACCGGAAGTAGCGAGGGCCCCACGAGGAAGGCAGGCACACCATGACCGCCACGCTCGGCACCACGGCGCCGCGATCCGGCGTCGACGCGGCCGTCACCCTGACCGGGGTGCGCAAGGAGTTCGGGACCGGGCAGCACGCCGTGGTCGCCCTCGACGGGGTCGACCTGCAGGTGGCGCCCGGTGAGTTCGTCTGCCTGCTGGGCGCGTCGGGCTGCGGCAAGTCCACGCTGCTGAACCTGGTGGCCGGGCTGGACGCGCCCACGTCCGGCCGGATCGGGCTGACCACGTCCCGGCCCGCGGTGATGTTCCAGGAGGCCGCGCTGATGCCGTGGCTGACGGCGGAGCGGAACGTGGAGCTGCCGCTGCGGCTGGCCGGGGTGCGGCGCGGGGAGCGGCGGGCGCGGGCCGGGGAGCTGCTGGAGCTGGTGCGGCTGTCCGGGGTCGGGCGCAAGCGCCCGCACGAGCTGTCCGGCGGGATGCGGCAGCGGGTGGCGCTGGCCAGGGCGCTGGCGTCCACCCAGGGCAGCGCCGACGGCGGTGCGCCGGGGCTGCTGCTGATGGACGAGCCGTTCGCGGCGCTGGACGCCATCACGCGGGACGTGCTCCAGTCCGAGCTGGCCCGCGTGTGGCGGGAGACCGGCACGGCGGTGCTGTTCGTGACGCACGACGTGCGCGAGGCGGTGCGGCTGGGGCAGCGGGTGGTGCTGCTGTCCTCGCGGCCGGGGCGGATCGTGCGGGAGTGGGCCGTCGAGGGGCGGGACCCGGCCGAGCTGATCGAGGACGTCACGGGGCGGCTGCGGGAGGTGATCAGTGGTCACGCGGCAGCCTGAGGTCGAAGAGCCGTCGGGGGCCTCCGGGTCCGGGCCTTCCGGGTCTTCCGGGCCTGGGTCCTCCGGGTCCGGTTCGCCGGGCGGGGCGCGGTCGACCGCTGACCTGGCGGCGGTCGGGGCCGGTCTGGACGCGCTGGACACCCCGATCGGGGAGCGCCCGCCGTCGGTGTGGCGCAGGGTGGCGCGCACCGCCCTGCCGCCGCTGGTGGCGTTCGCGCTGCTGCTCGTGGTGTGGCAGGCGCTGTGGGCGGCGGCGCTGTGGCCGGAGTACCGGCTGCCGTCGCCGCTGTCGGTGTGGGGCGCGGTGGCGGAGGCGGTGCGCACCGGGCGGGCCGCCGAGGTGCTGTGGACGTCGGTGCACCGGGCGGTGCTGGGGTTCCTGGCGGCGGTGGTGATCGCGACGCCGCTGGGGCTGCTGATCGCGAAGGTGCGGCTGGTGCGGGCGGCGATCGGGTCGCTGCTGTCGGGGTTGCAGAGCCTGCCGTCGGTGGCGTGGGTGCCCGCGGGCATCCTGTGGTTCGGGGCGACCCCGGCGACGATCTACTTCGTGGTGCTGATGGGCTCGGTGCCGTCGATCGCGAACGGCCTGGTGGCGGGCATCGACCAGGTGCCGCCGCTGCTGCCGAGGGTCGGGCAGGCGCTGGGGGCGGGACGGCTGGCGTCCGCGCGGCACATCCTGCTGCCCGCCGCGCTGCCCGGTTACCTGGCCGGGTTGAAGCAGGGGTGGGCGTTCTCGTGGCGGTCGCTGATGGCGGCCGAGATCATCGCCACCTCGCCGCAGCTGGGCGAGGGGCTGGGGCAGTACCTGCACAACGGGGCGTCGCTGAACGACATCTCGATGGTGATCGCGGCGATCTTCCTGATCCTGCTGGTCGGCGTGGGGATCGAGCTGCTGCTGTTCCGGCCGCTGGAGCGGGCGGTGCTGCGGGCGCGCGGGCTGACGGGGGCGCTGGCGTGAGCGCGCTCGTGGCGGTGGCGCACGGGAGCCGGGACCCGAGGTCGGCGGCGGTGGTGAACGAGCTGCTCGGCGTGGTGCGGGCGCTGCGGCCGGAGCTGGACGTGCGGGCGTCGTTCCTGGAGCTGTCCGCACCGAGGCTGCCGGACGTGCTGCGGGCGGTCCGCGCGGACGGCCACCGGGAGGCGGTGGTGGTGCCGCTGCTGCTGGGGCGGGCGTACCACGCGCGGGTGGACGTGCCGAGCGCCGTGGCGGAGGCGGCGGTGCTCGGGCTGGACGTGGCGATCGCGGACGTGCTGGGCCCGGACCCGAGGCTGGAGTCGGCGGCGCTGAGGCGGCTGGCCGAGGCCGGGGTCGGCTTCGGGGACCCGTCGTGGGGCGTGGTGCTCGCGGCGGCGGGGTCCTCGCACGCGCGGGCGAACGCCGTGGTGCGCGCGACGGCGCGCCGCTGGGCGGCGGGCGCGGGCTGGGCGGGCGTGGAACCGGCGTTCGCGGCGAGCGCCGCGCCGGACGCGGCCGTGGCGGCGGCCAGGCTGCGCGCGGCGGGCGCGAGGCGCGTGGCGGTGGCGTCGTGGTTCCTGGCGCCGGGCCTGCTGCCGGACCGGGTGACGGGGTTGGTGGGCGCGGACGCGGTGGTCGCGGCCCCGCTGGGCGCGGACCCGGAGGTGGCGGAGCTGGTGCTGCACCGGTACGCGGGGGCTCGGGTGCGGGCGGCGGGGAGGGTGACGGCGATCGCGTGAGGGGTGGCGGAGGACGCTGGATAACACTGGTTATCCAGCGATTAGATAGTCCCCGCCCGCGCGGGAAAGACGCGCGCTGGGTCTCCTCCACCCCCTGCGGGTTCGGAGCACCCCCGCTCGCGCGGGGAAGACGGCTTCCTCGCCGCCGCGCTCCATGAGTCCGGCGGAACACCCCCGCCCGCGCGGGGAAGACACTTCCTGACCTGCGGCTCAAGACCCGAAGTTACCGTTTTTCCTTCACTTAGCTCCGCCCCGTTCGCCGTCCCCGCTCGGGCCGGAGCGGGAACGTTCTTCGAGGTACAGCTCCACCGCCTCGGCGAGGTTCGCCAGCGCTTCGGCTGCGGTCCGCCCCTGGCTGGCCACGTCCACCTCAAGGCACTGGGCCACGTGCCAGTCCTCCTCCCGGTGGACGGCTGCGGTGAGGGTCGGCTGCTCGTTCATGCCACCAGTGTCCCCGTCACCCGCTCACCAGGGCTGACGCCACGCGCCGTGGCGGCAGCCCGTCCCGCTACAGCGGCGCCGGGTACACCACGGTCAGCACGCGTCCCTCGGCCCCCTGCTCCGCCGCGTCCCGCAGGACCGAGTCCACCGCCGCCGAGCCCACCGGGTCCTTGCGGTCGAAGACCTCGCGCTGCGGCCAGATCAGCACGTGCTCGCCCTCCGGCAGCCACGACAGGTCCACCAGGCAGTCGTACAGCGCGTCCAGGTTGCGCCCGAACCAGTCCGGGAAAGACAGCGCCGCCGCGATCGCGTCCAGCGCCGCGCGCTTGCCGGTGATCTCGGCGCCCGCGAGCACGTGCGGGTGCGCGCCGCGCTCCTGCGCCTCGCGGACCGCGCGCGCCGTCACCTGGCCACGTCCACGACGACGAACGACTCGTAGTGGTCAGCGGTGTAGTACACCTCGTCCTCCTGACCGGTCACCAGCCTGCGCGCCCCCCGGTCACGACTACCCGGAGTGGGGACCGTGTACTCGCGGTAGTACTCGCCCTTGTGCTGCGGCAGCAGCTTCTCGCGGTTGCGGAACACCACGCCGTCGTTGCGCGGGTACGGGAACGGGCCGTCGCTGGTGATCAGCTTCCAGGTCTCGGCGGCCTGCGCGGGCAGCTCCGACAGCGGCTGCACGCTGAAGCCGGACGCCGACGCGCCGGGCACCGACGTGGAGCCCGCGCTGGAGGACGGGGGTGCGGGGGTCGAGTCGTTGCCGCGGTCCTTCGCGAAGTAGCCGACCACCACCAGGGCGATCAGGCCGACGAGCGCGACGGTGAGGCGCCTACCGGGAGTCACCCGTCCAGCCTACGAACGCGTCCTGCCCTCGCGGAGGCGGGGTTCCCGCACGTCGGTGGGCAGCGCGCCCACCGGGGGCTCGGCCTCCGGGTCGCCGCTGAGCCGCGCCGAGGCCTCGTCGACCACCCGGTCGATGAACCTCGCCACACCCAGCGCGGCGGGGAGCAGGACGGCCATCACGAGGGGGAACTGGAGGAAGAACGGCAGCTGGGCGAGCCACAGCTCCACCCCGTCCCACCAGCGCGCGATCGATTCCATATCGCCGTCGAGGGTAGCGCGTGACCCGTCCCCCGGAGGGGTGATCGCCTGAGTAGGTTCGCTGGCATGTTCTCCGTCTACGCAGCCGAGCCCAGCCCCGACCAGCCCCTCGCCGCGCTGCGGGTGGGGGAACGACCGGAACCCGAGGCGCCCGACGGGTGGGTGCGGGTGGCCGTGCGCGCGGCCACCCTGAACATGCACGACCTGTGGACCCTGCGCGGGGTCGGGATCAAGGCGGACCGGTTCCCGATGATCCTGGGCTGCGACGGCGCGGGCGTGCTGGAGGACGGCGCCGAGGTGGTGCTGCACTCGCTGATCGGCAGCCCGGACCACGTCGGCGACGAGACCCTGGACCCCGGCCGCTCGCTGCTGACCGAGAAGCACCAGGGCGCGTTCGCCGACTGGGTCGTGGTGCCCCGGCGCAACGCGATCCCGAAGCCGTCCGGCCTGGACTTCGCCGAGGCCGCCTGCATGGGCACGGCGTGGCTGACCGCGTACCGGATGCTGTTCGTGAAGTCCGGGCTGCGGCCGGGGCAGACGATGCTCGTGCAGGGCGCCTCCGGCGGGGTGTCGACGGCGCTGGTGCAGCTGGGGCGCGCCGCCGGGTACCGGGTGTGGGTCACCGGGCGGACCGAGGCCAAGCGCGCGCTGGCCGAGTCGCTGGGCGCGCACGCGACCTTCGAGAGCGGCGCGCGCTTGCCCGAACGGGTGGACGCGGTGTTCGAGACGGTCGGCAGGGCGACCTGGTCGCACTCGATGAAGTCGCTCAAGCCCGGTGGCGTGGTCGTGGTGTCCGGCGCGACCACCGGCGACCCGTCGGCGGTGGAGCTGCAGCGGCTGTTCTTCCTCCAGCTGCGGGTGGTCGGCTCGACCATGGGCACGCGGGACGAGCTGGTGGACCTGCTGGCGTTCTGCGAGCGCAACGGGCTGCGCCCGCACATCGGCTCCCGCCTGCCGATGGCCGACGCCGAGGCGGGCTTCCGCGCGATGCTGGACGGCGAGACGGCGGGCAAGACCGTCTTCACCCTGGGCTGACCGGCGGGCCCGGTCGCCGGGGGCGGCCGGGCCTACTCCGGCACCCAGTCCGGCTTGCGCTTCTCCAGCCGGGCCGCGATGCCCTCCTGCCCCTCCGGGCCGCCGAAGTGCGCGGCGGAGAGCCGCAGCATGTCCGCGAACGCCGCGTCCACGTCGGTCCCGCGCTGGAGCATCGCCTTGGTGGCGGCGAGGGCGCCGGGCGCGCCGAGGACGAGCATGTCGGTGAACCGCGCGACCTCGGCGTCCAGCCCGCCTTCGGCGACGACCGAGTTGACCAGCCCGATCCGGGCGGCCCGCCCGGCGTCGAACACCTCGCCGGTGAGGAACAGCTCGTGCGCCGCGCGGCTGGACAGCCGGGGCAGCACGGTGACGGAGATGATCGCGGGCACGACGCCGATGCGCACCTCGCTGAACGCGAACGTGGCCGAGTCGACGGCGACCGCGACGTCGCAGGCGGCGACCAGCCCGACCCCGCCCGCGCGCGCCGGTCCGGCGAGCCGCGCGACGACCGGCTTGGGGCTGGCCCAGAGGGTCTTGAGGATCTCGGGGAACTCGTTCACGCCCTGGTCGGCGGACGCGGCGCCCTGCGCCTCCTTGAGGTCCATGCCCGAGCAGAACACCGGCCCGGTGTGGGTGAGGACGACGACCCGCACGGCGTCGTCGGCCAGCGCGGTCACCAGGTGCGCGAGCAGCTCGCGGCGCAGCCGGGCGGAGAGGGCGTTGCGGTTGCGCGGCGAGTCGAGCACGACCGTCGCGACCCCGCGCCGAACCTCGTAGCGGACCAGCTGCTCTGCTGCCATGCGGGCACTCTGCCACGGCGCGGGCGGCCACTGCCAGCGGTCGGCGGGCGCCGCCCGCGCGACCCCGCACCCCCCTGATCCGCCCACCTCGCCACAAACCCCCCACCGCTCCCTGCGGCTCCCCGAACCGGGCCGGGACCGGGCGGGCCCGCGTTGCCCCAGCGTGTCCTCACCGCCGCGAGATCCGCGTAGCTTCGGCCGCCACTGCACGGTCGATCAACACGAGGGAGCGGGCGGATGTCTGCGCACAGCGGGTTCGGACAGGGGCGGGGCGTCTTCCGGCGCAAGCCCGTCCTGGAGGGCGACAGCCCGCACCAGGGCGGCGGGCTCACCAGGACGCTCGGTCTCTGGCAGCTCACCGCCATCGGCGTCGGCGGCATCATCGGCGCCGGGATCTTCTCGCTCGCGGGCGCGGTCGCCAACAAGACCGCGGGACCCGCCGTGCTCATCTCGTTCCTCGTCGCGGGCATCGCCAGCGCCGCCGCCGCGTTCTCCTACGCCGAGTTCGCCGGCCTCATCCCGCAGGCCGGCTCGGCCTACACCTACGGCTACGCCGTGCTCGGGGAGATCGTCGGCTGGTTCATCGGCTGGGACCTGCTGCTGGAGTACACCGCGATCGTGGCGGTGGTCGCGATCGGCATCTCCGGCTACTTCAACGAGCTCCTGAGCCTCCTCGGGCTGCACCTGCCGGAGTGGATGCTCGGCGCGCCCGGCACCGAGTCCGGCGACGCCGCCCCCGGCAGCTACAAGGTGAACCTGTTCGCCGCCCTGCTGTGCCTGCTGATCGCGTTCGTGCTCAACCAGGGCATGAAGAACGCCGCCCGCTTCGAGACCACCCTCGTCTACCTCAAGGTCGCGGTGGTCCTGCTGGTCGTGGTGGTGGGCGCGTTCCACATCGACACCGCCAACTACAACCCGTTCTTCCCGTTCGGGATCTCCGGCGCGCTGACCGGCGCGGCCACGGTGTTCTTCGCCGTCTTCGGCTACGACGCGATGAGCACGGCCGCCGAGGAGTCCACCGACTCGCGCAAGCACATGCCCAAGGCGATCCTGTACTCCCTGGCCATCTCGATGGTGCTGTACGCGCTGGCCTGCCTGGTGCTGACCGGCATGGTCCCGTACTCGCAGGTGGACACCGAGAGCGCCTTCGCCACCGCCTTCGCCGACGTCGGCCTGCCCGCGCTGGGCATCGTCATCTCCGTCGGCGCGGTCCTGGGCATCACCACGGTGCTGTTCACGTTCCTCATGGGCGCGGCCCGCGTCGGCTACTCGATGAGCCGCGACGGGCTGCTCCCCCGCTGGTTCGCCAAGACCCACCCGACCAAGCACGTCCCCACCCGCACCACCTGGGTGCTGGGCGCGGCGTCCGCCGTGATCGCCGGGTTCCTGCCGATCGCCGAGGCCGCCGAGCTGACCAACATCGGCATCCTGCTGGCGTTCGTGGTGGTGTGCGTCGCGGTGATCGTGCTGCGCTACCGCAGGCCGGACCTGCCGCGCACGTTCCGCACGCCGGGGATGCCGGTGGTGCCGGTGGTCGGCGTGGTGTTCTCGCTGTGGCTGATCACCTTCCTGGCCCCGGAGACGTGGCTGCGGTTCGCGGTGTGGTTCGCCATCGGCCTGGTCGTCTACTACGCCTACGGCAAGCGGCACTCGGTGCTCGCCGACCAGGGCGGCCGGAGCGCCGACCGGAACGAGCCGGGCTCAGGCTGACCCGCACCACCGGTCGACCACGTCGGCCAGCACGCCCAGCGGCAGCGGGCCGCCGCGCAGCACCAGGTCGTGGAACGCCCTGATGTCGAACGCGGCCCCGAGCCGGTCGCTCGCCACCCCGCGCAGGCGCTGGATCTCCAGCCGCCCCACCATGTACGACAGCGCCTGCGCGGGCGCCTCGATGTACCGGTCCACCTCGGCCTGGACGTCCGCCTCCGGCGCGGCCGTGCTCGCCCGCAGGTACTCGACGGCCCGCTCCCGCGTCCACCCGAGCGCGTGCATCCCGGTGTCGACCACGAGCCTGGCGGCGCGCAGCGAGTCCGCGCTGAGCATCCCCAACCGGGCCAGGTCGCCGCTGTAGAGCCCCATCTCGTCGGCCAGCCGCTCCGCGTACAGCCCCCACCCCTCCAGGTAGGCCTCGAACGCGGCGAACCGGCGCAGCGGCGGCAGGTCGGTCAGCTCCTGGGCCAGGGAGATCTGGAAGTGGTGCCCCGGCACCCCCTCGTGGAACGCGACCGCCTCGGCGCTGACCCGGTTCCGCTCGGCCGCCCGGTGGGTGTTGACGAAGTACGTGCCCGGCCTGCTGCCGTCCACGGCCGGGTCGACGTAGTAGGCCAGCGGCGCGTTGGGGGCCTCGTCGTCGGGCACGGTGGCGACCGCGCAGCGCTTGGCGGGCACGGACCCGAACCAGTCCCCCGCCGCCAGCTCGGCGCGCGCGAGGACCCGCCGGGCCAGCTCGACCATCTGCGCGCCGTCGGTCCAGCGCAGCTCCGGGTCGGCGAGCAGCCTGGCCCTGACCCCGGCGGCCCGCTCGCGCGCGTCGGCCCCCGGCAGCGGCCCGAAGACGCGCGCGCCGATCTCCTCGTACTCGCGGTCCAGCTCGGCCACCAGCCCGAGGCCGACCTCGTGCAGCTCGCGGGCGGTGCGCTCGGTGGTGGTGTAGGCGGCGACGAGCCCGGCGTAGTGCCGCTCGCCGTCGGCCAGCCAGCACAGGCCGGGCTCGTCGGCGCTCCGGCCGCGCGGGGCCACGCGCTCGCGCAGCACGTCCCGGTACCGGGCGAGGGCGGGGTCGACCAGCTCGGTGATCAGGCGCTCGCGCTCGGCGGCGGGCCCGGCGGACAGCGGCGGGACGCGCAGCGGGCCGGAGGGGTCGGCGAGGTGGCGGTCGAGCCGGGTGACGGCGGCGTCGACGAGGTGGGCGAGCGGGCGGCGGTCGGAGTCGAGCTGGCGGGTGGCCAGCGCCTCCAGGTAGCCGGGGACGGCGCGCAGGCGGGCCAGGTAGTCCAGCTCGCCCTGGCCCGACGCGGGTCTGACCATGGACAGCGAGGTGAGCAGCAGCGGCACGGGGGCGTTGAAGCCCTCGGCGTGGGTGTGCTCGACCAGGCGCGCCCCGAGCTTGGCGACCGTGCCCGCGGCCTGCTGGGCGACGACGGCCCTGGTGATCGGGTCGTCGTCGCCCTCGGCGGCGCGGGTGGCCAGCTCGGCCGCCCGGCGCGCGGCCCCGGCCTCGGCCTCGGCGCTCGGGTCGGGCAGCCGGTCGTCCCACCCCGGCACCCCGATGAGGGTCGCCATCAGCGGGTCCGAGGTCAGGACCAGGGTGAACAGGTCGTCGGCTAACTCGCGCGCGGTCGTCACGGGCACATTGTCACCGCGCGGGCGTCGCTAGAGCGGGCGAATCCGCGCGTTGGCCCGCGCGAGCGCCTCGACGGCCTGCGCGTTCAGGTCGGCGACCAGCTGGGCGGCCGGGACCGAACGGGCCAGGGGGTACGCCTGCCCGGCCCACATCGACATCAGCTCGGGGTCGCCGGACGCGCGGATCGGCTTGGTCAGGTGGTGCACCCTCGGGTAGGCGGCCGGGGCGTGCGGGGTGTGCTCGGTGAGGAACCGGTTGACCAGCCCGCGCGCGGGCCTGCCGCTGAACGCCCTGGTCAGCGCGGTGCGGCGGGTGCCTTCGGCGAGGGCCTTCCGGTGCGCGGGCGCGGTGCCCGCCTCGGGGCAGGCCAGGAACGCGGTGCCCAGCTGCGCGGCGACCGCCCCGGCGGCGAGGACGGCGGCCACGTCCGCGCCGTGCGCGATGCCGCCCGCCGCGATCAGCGGGAGCGAGACGCGCGCGCCGACCAGGCGCAACGCCGTGAGCAGGCCGATCAGCTCGCCGCCGCCGGGGCTGCGGCCGTCGTCGGCGAAGGTGCCCCGGTGGCCGCCCGCGTCGATCCCCTGCACGCACAGCGCGTCGACGCCGACCCGCGCGGCCTGCTCGGCCTCGGCGGGGGTGGTGACGGTGGCGACGGTGGTGGTCCCCGCCGCGCGCAGCCGGTCGACGTCGGAGGCGGACGGCAGGCCGAACGTGAACGAGACCACCGGGACGCGCAGCGCCAGGAGCAGCTCCAGCTTGGCCGGGTAGGAGTCGTCGTCCCAGCGCGGCTCGCCCGGCTCCAGGCCGGACTCCTCGACCAGCAGCCGCCGGTAGGCCCGCGCCTCCTCGACGCCGCCGTCCGGGCCGGGCACGAACAGGTTGACGCCGAACGGCGCGGGGGACAGCGCGGTGGTGCGGGCGATGCGGTCGGCCAGCGCGTCGGGCGTCAGGTAGCCCGCCGGGAGGAAGCCGAGCCCGCCCGCGCCGCCCACCGCGGCGACGAGCTCGGGGGTGGACGGGCCGCCCGCCATCGGGGCGGCGATCACCGGGACCGGGAGCGATTCCAGCAGCATGGTCGGAGGCTAGTCCGGTTCGGCGCGCTCGCCCGCGGGGAGGGGCGGGGTCCACCGCCCCTCCCCGCGGGGTGGCCCCCCGTTACGGCAGGGTCTTGAGGTGCGGGGCCACGGTGTTCGAGAACTGCCAGTTCGCGGTGGCGTCCCAGTTGATCGACCACGTCATGGCGCCCCGGATGCCGGGCCAGGTCTTCGCGGGCTTGAAGCTCCCGCAGCTCGTGCCCCTGGCCAGGCAGTCCAGCGCGGCGTTGACGTTGGCGGGCGACTGGTAGCCGCCGCCCGCGGCCGAGCCGGAGGACGGCAGGCCGAGGCCGACCTGGTCGGGCCGCAGCCCGTTCTCCAGCTGCACGCAGGCCAGCGACACCAGGAAGTCCACGGTGCCCTGGGAGTAGACCTTCTGGTCGCAGCCGAGCATCGCGCCGGAGTTGTAGAACTGCATGTTGACGACGGTGAGGATGTCCTTCACCGCGAGCGCCAGCTTGAAGTACTCGGTCCCGGTGGACTGCATGTCGATGGTCTGCGGGGCCATCGTGATGATCTTGCCGCCCGCCGCGTGGATCGCGCGCAGCGCCGGGGCCATGTGGGTGGCGTTGACGCCGTTCTCCAGGTCGACGTCCACGCCGTCGAACCCGTAGGAGGCCACCAGGTCCTTGACGCTGCTCGCGAAGTTCGCCGACGCGGTCGAGTCGCCGACGGAGATGGTGCCGCGCTCGCCGCCGACCGAGATGATGACCTTCTGGCCGCGCGACTGGAGGGTCTTCACGTCCGCCTTGAACTGGGCGTCGGTGTAGCCGCCGAGCTTGCCCGCGAGGCCGGGGTCGAGCGTGAACGAGACGGCGCCGGGCCTGGTCGGGACGGCGTCCGCGAACGAGACCGCCACGACGTCGTAGGCGCGCGGCACGTCGGCGAGCCTGAGCGCCTTCGAGCCGTTGTCGAAGTTGTGCCAGTACCCGGTGAGCAGGTGCTTGGGCAGCGCCGGGTCGGGCTGGCCGGGGTTGTTGGACGTCGTGGTGGTCGGCGGCGTCGTGGTGGTGGGCTTGGTGGTGGTCGTGGTCGGCTTCGTGGTGGTGGTCGGCTTGGTCGTGGTGACCGGCGGGGTCGTGGTGGTGGGCTGGGTGCCGCCGGGGCCGTCCAGGACGACGTCGTCGGCGTAGTAGGTCGGCTGGCCGTACCAGCCGTGCAGGTAGACCGTCGCGGTCGTGGCGCTCGGGCCGGTGGTGAAGCCGAGCTTGAGCTCGGAGAACCCGGTGGAGCCGGGCGTCCAGGTGTTCTTGTCGTCGCCGCCGGTGCCGCTCACGCCCAGGTAGACGTAGCTGCCCTGGACCCACGCCGACAGGGAGTAGGCGGTGTTCGGGCGCACCTGGACGGTCTGGGAGCAGCGGGCGTTGTCCGAGCCCTCGGGGGTCGCGGACAGCGCGTGCGAGCCGCTGCGCTTGGGCGAGGTCACGGCGGAGGACTTGCCGGAGCAGGTCCAGCCGCTGGTGGAGCCGGTGTCGAACCCGGCGTTGGAGACGAGGTTCGCGGCGGACGCGCTCCCCTGGGCGAGCAGGATCGCCCCGGTGATCGTCAGCGCCGCCGCGGTCAGGGCGCCCAGCGCCCTCGCGGTCTTTCCAGCCACAGGCCACCTCAGCAGGGGTTGGTGGGGTCAGCGGGCGCCCGGCCGGTCGACCGGGCACCGCCAAAGTGGACTAGACCAATGTGGGATGTCAAGGATCGTGACGACGTGTGACCATCACGGGCATGGCTTTCACGGTGCAGAACGCGGTGGAGATCGCTCGGAACGCCCACGAGGGGCAGGTGGACAAGTCGGGTCAGCCGTACCTCGGCCACCCGCTGCGGGTGATGGGCCGGGTGGAGGGCGACCACGCGCGGATGGCGGCGGCGCTGCACGACGTGCTGGAGGACACGCCCGTCACCGCCGAGGACCTGCTGGCCGCCGGGTGCCCGCCCGAGGTGGTGGCCACCGTCGTGGCGCTGACCCACCTGCCGGACGAGTCGCAGGAGGCGTACCTGGCGCGGGTGGTCGCCGACCCGGTGGCCGTCGTCGTCAAGCGCGCGGACATCGCCGACAACACCTCGCCGGAGCGGACGGCGAGGCTCGACGAGGCCACCAGGGAGCGCCTGGCCGCCAAGTACGCACGCGCGGTACACCTGCTGGACACGCTCCGTTGACGGGGGTCCCGGCAGTGCGTCGCAACTCACGCGTAGATCACTCGATCTATGCCCTGAAGTGCGGCATCATAGTAGGTGAACCGATACAGAAAGACCGACCCGAAAGGTGTCATGAACGCCATCAAGACCGTCCGGACCTACTTCGCCACCCGGCGGGAGCTGCGCAAGCGGGAGAGGGCGCTGGCCACCGAGCTGGCCGCCTACGACACCCCGAGCGCCCGCCTCGACCTGGAAGCCGTCCTCGCCCGCAACTCCTCGAACGAGGCCCGCGAGCTCGAGGCGATGCTCCGCCTGCAGGCGCTGCACGGCCTGGTCCGCCACTACCGCTGACCGGTCAGATAAGAACGAGGGCTCAGGACACAGTGGTCCTGAGCCCTTCCGTCTTTTCCGGGGACTCGTCGGGGGACTTCCTGGGGGTTTCCGGGGACTTTCCGGGGACTTTCCGCAGGTCGAACGCGTGACAGGTCGAGCGGGCGTCAGCGCCAGCCGTGCCGCTCCCGCACCGCGTCCACGACCAGCGAGAACCGCTCGGGCTCCAGGATCGAGCCCTCCCGGCGGATGTCGTCCTCGGCCAGCTCGAACACCCGGTCCAGCCGCAGGTAGGACTGCCGCCCGTCGCGGTCCCAGCGGCCCGACCCCAGCTCCACGTGGTCGTCGAACTCGGCCGGGTGGTCCGGCGCCCTGCTGGTCAGCATCATCGCCAGCAGCCCGCCGCGCGCGTTGCGGCCCACCACCAGCAGCGGCCGGTCCTTGCCCCGGCTCGCGTCCTCCTCGTAGGGCACCCAGGCCCACACGATCTCCCCCGGATCGGCGAGGCCGTCCAGCTCCGGGGAGTACTCCAGCCTCGCCGCTCGATCGGGTCGGTAGACCTCGCGGACCGCGCCCCGCTCGGGCTTCGGGTCCTCTCCGTTCGCGTACATCCACGGGAGCCTAAGCGCCCGCCCCCGCACGCACCCGGTCCACCCAGGCCGGGGCGTGCGAGAATGGGGTGATTCCCCCTGTCCTTTTCCTTGTGCGAGGAACCTGAGTGAGCACGTTCGCCGACCAGACGTTCACGCCTCCGGAGCTCATCCGGAACTTCTGCATCATCGCGCACATCGACCACGGCAAGTCCACCCTGGCCGACCGGATGCTGCAGCTCACCGGCGTGGTCGAGGAGCGGGCGATGCGCGCGCAGTACCTCGACCGCATGGACATCGAGCGCGAGCGCGGCATCACGATCAAGGCGCAGAACGTGCGCCTGCCGTGGGCCGTGAACGGGACCGACCACGTCCTGCACATGATCGACACGCCGGGTCACGTCGACTTCACCTACGAGGTGTCCCGCGCGCTGGAGGCGTGCGAGGGCGCGGTCCTGCTCGTGGACGCCGCGCAGGGCATCGAGGCCCAGACGCTGGCCAACCTGTACCTGGCGATGGAGAACGACCTCACCATCATCCCGGTGCTGAACAAGATCGACCTGCCCGCGGCGGACCCGGACAAGTACGCCAAGGAGATCGCCCACATCGTCGGGTGCGAGCCGGACGAGGTGCTGCGCGTCTCGGCCAAGACGGGCCTGGGCGTCGGCGACCTGCTGGACGAGGTCGTGCGCAAGGTGCCCGCCCCCGTCGGCGACGCCGAGGCCCCCGCCAGGGCGATGATCTTCGACTCGGTGTACGACACGTACCGGGGCGTGGTGACCTACATCCGGGTCGTCGACGGCAAGATCACCCCGCGCGAGCGGATCAAGATGATGTCCACCGGCGCCACGCACGAGCTGCTGGAGGTCGGGATCATCTCGCCCGAGCCCAAGCCCAGCAGGGGCCTCGGCGTCGGCGAGGTCGGCTACCTGATCACCGGTGTGAAGGACGTGCGCCAGTCCAAGGTCGGCGACACCGTGACCTGGGACAAGAAGGGCGCCACCGAGCCGCTGGCGGGCTACCGCGAGCCGAGGCCGATGGTGTACTCGGGCCTGTACCCGGTGGACGGCTCGGACTACCCGGTGCTGCGCGAGGCGCTGGAGAAGCTCCAGCTCAACGACGCGGCGCTCACCTTCGAGCCGGAGACGTCGGCGGCGCTGGGCTTCGGCTTCCGCTGCGGCTTCCTGGGCCTGCTGCACCTGGAGATCACCCGCGACCGCCTGGAGCGCGAGTTCGACCTCGACCTGATCTCGACCGCGCCGAACGTGGTGTACCGGGTCGTGATGGAGGACGGCGCCGAGCACGTGGTGACGAACCCGTCGGACTGGCCGGACGGCAAGCGCGCCGAGGTGTACGAGCCGGTCACCCGCTGCACGATCATCGCGCCGAGCGACTACATCGGCGCGATCATGGAGCTGTGCCAGGCCAAGCGCGGCCAGCTGGGCGGCATGGACTACCTGTCCGAGGACCGCGTGGAGCTGCGCTACACGCTGCCGCTCGGCGAGATCATCTTCGACTTCTTCGACGCGCTGAAGTCCCGCACGCGCGGGTACGCGTCGCTGGACTACGAGGAGTCGGGCGAGCAGGAGTCCGAGCTGGTCAAGGTCGACATCCTGCTGCAGGGCGAGGCGGTGGACGCGTTCAGCGCGATCGTCCACAAGGACCACGCGTACGGGTACGGCACGCGGATGGCCACGAAGCTGCGCGAGCTGATCCCGAGGCAGCAGTTCGAGGTGCCGATCCAGGCGGCGGTGGGGTCCCGGGTGATCGCGCGCGAGACGATCAGGGCGATCCGCAAGGACGTGCTGGCGAAGTGCTACGGCGGTGACATCACCCGCAAGCGCAAGCTGCTGGAGAAGCAGAAGGAGGGCAAGAAGCGCATGAAGATGGTCGGGCGGGTCGAGGTCCCCCAGGAGGCCTTCGTGGCCGCGCTCTCCACGGACGACGCGAAGGAGAAGGGGAAGAAGTAGGTCCCCGGACTCGAGCGAAGGGCGGCCCCGGTTCGGGGCCGCCCTTCGACGTTCGGGGGGCCGGCCTAGAGGTCGGCGGTCGTCGTGGCGGTCTCCAGCGCGTGGAGCGAGACGTACCGCTGCCGCTGCACGAACGCCGAGCCCCGCCCCGCGCCGTCGTGCGGCAGCGGGGCGCTCAGCTCGCGGTGGTCCGGGTGCCCCGAAGTCGTCAGCAGGAAGACCTGGCAGCGCCCACCCGGCCGGTCCTCGAGCGACTTCTCGATCACGGTGGCGATCTTCCGGTCGTCACGGTCACCGGAGGCGCGCAGCCTGGCGGCTTCCCGCTCGGTCCACTCGACGTCGTCACGGCGGTGGAGCACTGCGGGCACCTCGGCCTTGATCTCCCGGTCGGCGTAGAAAGCCAGCCTCTCGATCGGCCTGAAGAACCGTCCTGCATCGCAGACGTACGCGGCGCACCCCGCGTAGAAGGGCCATGCCTGCTTGGCCGGGACCACGACCGTGTCAGCGAGCACCACGGGCTTCTTCCGGTACACGTCCATCACGCCACCGCACCGGTCCAGCCACCTGCCCGCGTTCACGTCGATGCACGACGCGAGCGCGAGAACATTTCGGATCTCGAACGGGACGTCTACGTTCATCAGCGAATCGTGGTGGGCGATCCGATTCCGAAATTTCCTGACCCTTTCCACCGCGACCGCGACGTCCTTGCGCTTTCCGGACGAGTTCGGGAACGCGCGCCGCAGGCTCTGCCGCCACAGGTCCTCGTACTTGGTGCCCAGCAGGCCCGACCAGAAGCCGAAGTTCACCCCGGCGACGATCTGGTGGCGGGACTCCTGACCAGCCCTCCGAAGCCGCTCGCGAACAGCCGTCACCGCGGTCTCGACGTTCTCCCCACCGGGCGTGGGCAGCAGGAACCAGGGTATTCCCCGCACGTCCTCGCGGTAGTGCTCACGCAGGCAGCGGTCGAGGGCGTTGCGGAGCAGGACCTCGACGTGGCCGACGACCTCGAAAGCGGCGGACGAGATCCGGGCACTCCACTCGTAGAGCTCAAGCGCCTTTCCTTGATCATTTCCGGCGTTCGCGAAGTAAGGAGCCATTCGCGCCTCGGAGAGAAGACCCCACACGACGGACTCGTCGACCTCGACAGAAGACACCGGCGAATGGTATCGTCCCCTTCGAACGCCCCAGTGCCGCCTCTGCTCGCAAGCGCCTGGGGCTCCTTTTATTCCCGAACAATTCCCTCACGCCAACCGCGTGATCTCCACCGTCACCGCCAAACCCGACGACGCCCCGCCCGAGTAGATGCCCTTCAGCGGTGGCACGTCCGCGTAGTCACGGCCGTGCGCCACCCACACGTGCCTGGGGCCCACCGGGATCGCGTTCGTCGGGTCGTGGCCCCACCAGCCGCCGGTCCACGCCTCCACCCACGCGTGGCTCTCGCCGTGCACCGTCTCGCGCACCGCCCCGTCAGGCTTGGTGTGCAGGTAGCCCGACACGTACCGCGCGGGCACGCCCATCGCGCGCAGCAGGACCAGGGTCAGGTGCGCGAAGTCCTGGCACACGCCCTCCCCCGCCCGCAGCGCGTCGATCGCCGAGCTGTGCACCCCGGTCGTCCCCGGCTGGTAGCGCAGCCGCTCGTGGGCCCACGCGCTCGCCGCGAGCACCGCGTCCGCGGGCTGCCGCCCCTTGCGCAGCGAGCGCGCCACCGCCGCCAGCTCCCGGTCGACCGGCGCGTACCGCGTCGGACCCAGGAACTCCGTGTACCGGTCCAGCAGCGAGTCCGCCCGCAGGTCCGCCCACGTCGCGCTCCGGACCGGCTCCTCCTCGCCCCCGGTCTCCACCACCGACGACGCCACGACCTTCAGCTCCACGTGCGGCGCGTGCAGGTCGAACGAGGTCACCTCGGTGCCCCAGTAGTCGGTGTACCGGTAGGCGCGGGTGGCGGGCGTGGTCTCCACCCTGGACACCACCACGTTCTGCCGCCGGTCGGCGCGCGGGGTCATCCGGGCCTCGTTGTAGGACTGGGTCACCGGCAGGTCGTACCGGTACCCGGTGGTGTGGACCACGCGCACGCGCCAGCTCATCTAGTGCACCTCGGCGTTCGTCCAGGCCACCCAGGGCGCGGTGTGGAAGTACTGCAGGGACACCGCTTCGCCGACCTCGCGCACGGTGGTCTGGAGGGCGGCGAGCCTGCGCGGCAGGTCGTCCAGCAGGTCGTGCGGGCGCAGGAACTCCAGGTCGCTGCGGGCCCGCCCGAGCAGCCGCAGCGCCTCGGCGCGCGCCCCGACGCGCACGGTCGGCTGGTGGTCGAGCTGCTCGAGGCACACCTCGGCCTGCCGCAGCGCGTGGAACACCGAGCGCGGGAACAGCCGGTCCAGCAGCAGGAACTGCACGACGCGCCCGGCGTCCAGCGCGCCCCGGTAGGTGCGCAGGTAGGTGTCGTGGGCCCCGGCCGAGCGCAGCACGGTCACCCAGCCCGGCGAGGACGCGCGGTCGCCGACGCGGGACAGCAGCAGCCGCACGATCATGTCCACCCGCTCGACCGACCGCCCCAGCACCAGGAACCGCCAGCCGTCGTCGCGGCTCATCGTGGAGTCGGCGAGCCCGGCGAACATCGCGGCCCGCTCCTCCACGAACGCGAAGAACGCGTGCGGCCCCATGGCCCGCGCGTACGCCTGCCGCTCCTCCACGGCGTTGTACATGGCGTTGAGGCACTCCCACATCTCGGTGGAGACGACCTCGCGCGCGCCCCTGGTGTTCTCGCGGGCGCTGTTGACGGAGGCGACGATGGACCCGGCGTTGTCCTCGGAGTAGGCGACCAGCTCGGTCAGCGACCACACGTCCAGGCTCAGCCCGGCCGGTGGGGCGATGCCGAGGACGGCGAGCAGCCTGCGGCTGGTGCTGTCCGGGTCGATGGTGGCGTCCTCCAACAGCTGGTGCACCGAGACGTCGAGGATGCGGGCGGTGTCGTCGGCGCGCTCCACGTAGCGGCCGATCCAGTACAGCGACTCGGCGTTGCGGGCGAGCATCAGGCCTCCTTCGTGGACTGCTGCTGCTGTTGCTGCTGCTGGGCGGTGGTCAGCTCGGGCCCGCGCTCGGCCGCGGGCGAGTCGCCGCCGCCCTGCCGCACCAGCCCCGGCTCGGCCAGCTCGCGCTCCACGGTGGACGAGCGCGCGGCCAGCACCCAGGTGTCCTTGGAGCCGCCGCCCTGCGAGGAGTTCACGATCAGGCTGCCCTCCGGCAGCGCGACGCGGGTGAGGCCGCCGGGCAGCACGAACACGAAGTTCCCGTCGTTGACCGCGAACGGCCGCAGGTCCACGTGCCGGGGCGCGAGCCGGTCGCCGATCTTGGTGGGCACGGTCGACAGCTGCACCACCGGCTGCGCGATCCAGCCGCGCGGGTTGGCGCGGATGGTGCGGCGCAGCGCGTTCAGCTCCCGCGTGGTGGCCTGCGGGCCGAACACGATGCCGTAACCGCCGGAGCCCTCGACGGGTTTCACGACCAGCTCGTCCAGCGAGTCGAGCACGTGGCCGCGCTCGTCGGGCAGCCAGCAGCGGTAGGTGTCCACGTTGGGCAGCAGCGGCTTCTCACCCAGGTAGTACTCCAGGATCTCCGGCAGGTAGGTGTAGACGAGCTTGTCGTCGGCGACGCCGTTGCCGACCGCGTTGGCGATGACGACGTTGCCCGCGCGGGCGGCGTTGAGCAGCCCGGCGACGCCGAGGACCGAGTCGGGGCGGAAGTGCACCGGGTCCAGGAACGTGTCGTCGATGCGCCGGTAGATCACGTCGACCTGCCGCTCGCCCTCGGTGGTGCGCAGGTAGACGAAGTTGTCGCGGCAGAACAGGTCGCGGCCCTCGACCAGCTCCACGCCCATCTGGCGGGCCAGCAGGGAGTGCTCGAAGTAGGCCGAGTTCGCGATGCCGGGGGTGAGCACGACCACGGTCGGGTCGGCGGCGTTGGGGGCGGCGGCGTTGCGCAGGGCGCGCAGCAGGTGCACGGCGTAGTCGCCGACCGAGCGGACCCGGTGCTGGGCGAACAGGTCGGGGAAGACGCGCGCCATGGTGCGGCGGTTCTCCATCACGTAGGAGACCCCGGACGGGGAGCGCAGGTTGTCCTCCAGCACCCGGAACACGCCCGCCTCGTCGCGGACCAGGTCGACGCCGGAGACGTGCACGCGCACGCCGTTGGGCGGGTTGACCAGGGCGGCCTCGCGGTGGAAGTGCTCGCAGGAGGTGATGAGGCGGCGCGGGATCACGCCGTCGCGGACGATCTGCGCGTCGCCGTAGATGTCGGCGAGGAACATCTCCAGCGCGCGGACCCGCTGCACGATGCCGCGTTCGAGCTTGCTCCACTCCCCCGCCGTGATGACGCGGGGGATGAGGTCGAGCGGGAACGGGCGCTCCTGGCCGGACAGGGAGAACGTGATGCCCTGGTCGACGAAGGCGCGGTCGAGGGCCTCGGCGCGGGCGTTCAGCTCGGGCGCCCGCGAGGGGGCGATCGAGTCGTGGAGCGCGCGGTAGGCGGGGCGGACGGAGGCGTCGGCGCCGAACATCTCGTCGTACGCGCCCGCGTGGGGGCGCCGGGGGTCGAGGTAGCCCTCGAACAGCTCGCCGAGCCTGGCCTCGGCGCGTGGCCCCGTGCGACGCAGCTGCGAGGTGCGGGGTCGGCTCTCGTCCATGGTCCACATCATTGACGTGGGCTTACCCGGTTGACATCACCCCGAAGCAGGTGGCAGCAGGACTGAAACACCGGGGAAACACGAGGTGATGTCAGGTGCTGCGGAAAGCGGTTTCCGGTGGTGGCGGGCGGTGGCGGGCCGGGTGGTCCGCGTGGAGTCCGGCGGCGGGCGGCGGTCGGGCGAGGGGGTGCGGCGGGACGGCGGTCGGGGTGCCTCGGGCGGGGGAACGGGGGTGTCCCCGGCGGTCGAGCGGGCGGGCGTCCCCGACCGTCCGGTGTGGACACGGGTCGGGAACCAGCCGATCGGCCCAGCGGCGGGGACGGCCCGCGGGGCGCTTGCGGGACGGCCCGGCGGTCGCCCGGCCGGTCGCTCACCGCCCGGCACGTCCGCCTGCCGTCCACCGGCGGCGCGGGCCCGCCGCTCACCCGAGGTCGAGCTCCATCCGCCGGTGGTCGTGCTCGGCCGGTCCGACGTCGCGCCAGCCGAGGCGGGTGTAGAAGGCGCGGGCGCGGGTGTTGGGGGCGAACACGTGCAGCCACGCGGTGGTGTTGTCCGCGCCGCGCAGGTCGTCGAGCGCGGCGTCGTGCAGCGCGCGGCCGACTCCCGTGCCCCAGTGCGGCGGGTCGACCTGGAGCTGGAGCAGCTCCCCGTCGAAGCTGACCAGCGCGAAGCCCGCCGGGACGCCAGCCACCTCGGCGCAGGTCCACAGCCGGTCGCGCCGGTCGTAGTCGAGCCCCTTGGCGCGCAACTCCTCGGCCCACTCGGCCAGCTCGGCCTCGGGCAGGTGCCCCTCGTAGTAGCTGCGGCGGGCGCGGACGTAGAGCTCGACGAGCGGGGCGGTGTCGCGCCCGATCGGCCTGCGCAGGATCGGTTCCACGGGAGTGGGACGCACCGCCCGGCGCACCGGTTTCCCCGCTCCCGCACCGGCCGCCCCGCCGGTCGCCCGCGAACCCGGAGTTGCGCGCACCCCCACCTCGGGTGCTATAAAAGTGATATCACTTTGCTAGAGCCGCCAAGGTGCGGCGAGGGGGAGAGGGGTGGCGCGATGAGCGTGACGACGAGCGAGGTGCAGGCGCGGATGCCGGCTCCGGCGGTGCGCGAGCACGAGCTGACGGGGGTGGGCGGCGCGATCGTGGCCGTGGTGGGCTTCCTGGCCGTGCTCGGCGGCGCGGGGCTCGTCGCCCTGGGGATCGTGCAGGCGGTCAACATCCCGCTGATCGTGGTGGGGGCCCTGGTCTCGGCGGTCGCGCTGGTGGTCCTGGGCGGGCTGTTCACGGTCGCGCCCGGCGAGGCGCGCGTGGTGCAGTTCCTGGGCCGCTACACCGGCACGGTGCGCGCCGACGGCCTGCGCTGGACGAACCCGTTCACCACGAAGGCGAAGGTCTCCACCAGGATCCGCAACCACGAGACGACCACGCTGAAGGTCAACGACGCGGACGGCAACCCGATCGAGATCGCCGCGGTCGTGGTGTGGCAGGTCGACGACACCGCGCGGGCGATGTTCGAGGTGGACGACTTCGTGCAGTTCGTGGCCACGCAGACCGAGACCGCCGTCAGGCACATCGCGACCAGCTACCCGTACGACAACCACGACGAGGCCGGGCTGTCGCTGCGGGAGAACGCGGACGAGATCACCGAGACCCTGTCGGTGGAGATCGCCGCGCGGGTCCAGGCGGCCGGGGTCAAGGTCATCGAGTCGCGGCTGACGCACCTGGCGTACGCGCCGGAGATCGCCCAGGCGATGCTCCAGCGGCAGCAGGCGGGCGCGGTGGTCGCGGCCAGGTCGCGGATCGTGGAGGGCGCCGTGGGCATGGTGCAGCTGGCGCTGGACCGACTGGCCGAGGAGGACGTGGTGGAGCTGGACGAGGAGCGGAAGGCGGCGATGGTGTCGAACCTGCTGGTGGTCCTGTGCGGTGACAAGGCGACGCAGCCCGTGGTCAACACGGGGTCGCTGTACCACTGACGTGGCCGAGCGCAAGAGCGTCCTGCTGCGCCTGGACCCGGCGGTGCACGACGCGCTGACCAGGTGGGCGAACGACGACCTGCGCAGCACGAACGCGCAAATCGAGTTCCTGCTCCGCCGGGCCCTGGCCGAGGCGGGCAGGCTGCCCGGCGGAGCCGGGGCCCCGGCCCGCAGGGGCCGCCCGCGCAAGGCGGCGCGGAAGGACGACGAACCAGGACCGCAGGAACCCGATCCGACGACACCCCCGGAGCCGCCTCCCCGGAACGAGTGACTCCCGGTCGGGGGCTGGGGGGATCGGGGGAAGCAGGGGGGCGCCTGCCCCGGCGGCACACCTCACGAGAGGTGGCCGCCGGGGCAGGCGCTTTTCCACGCACGGGCTTCGAAGCCCGCTCGCGCGGACGGGCTCAGCCGCCCCGGACAGCTCGCCCTCGCACATCCGCCACCATCACCCGCCATCGGCGATCGGCCACCCACCACCGGCGGTAGGCCACTGCGCCCCTGCGCACCCGCCACCACCGGCAGTCCGCCACCCGCCACCGGCGGTCGGCCACCCTCCACCGGCAGTCAGCCAACCGCCACCGGCAGTCCGCCACCCACTACCGGCAGTCCGCCAACCGCCACCGGCGGTCGGTCACCAGCCGCTAGCCGCCAGCCCTCTGGTCACCGCTACCCCGTCACCGACGCTCTCGCCGCCGCTCCCCCACCACACCCCTCCCCCGCGCGCCAGTCCACCCGCCGCCGCTCCCCGAGTGGCGACCGGTGCGGTCAGGTGCCACCGTCGTTGCGCTGCCGCCGAGGAGGCCCCATGACCGAGCTGACCGAACCGCACCCGCAGGGCGCCCCCGCGTGGGTCGACATGATGACCGGCGACCGGGCGGGCGCCGCCGAGTTCTACGGCGGGTTGTTCGGCTGGGACTTCGAGCAGGCCGAGGCCGGGCGGACGCGGGCGCTGGTGCGGGGCAAGCCGGTCGCCGGGTTCACCGGGGTGCCGGGCGACTCGCTGCTGCCCGTGGTGTGGACGACGTACTTCGCCACCGACGACCTCGACGACACGCTCGCCCTGCTCGTCGCGCACGGCGGCACGCAGCTCGGCCCCGCGTTCGACGCGGGCGCGGACGGCCGGGGCGCCCTGGCGGTCGACCCGACCGGCGCGGCGTTCGGGCTGTGGGAGGCGGGCACGCACATCGGGGCGCACGTGGTGCGCGAGCCGGGCGCGGTGTGGTGGAACGAGCTGGCCACTAGGGACGCGGCGGGCGCGGTCGAGTTCTACCGGGCGGTGCTCGGGCTGGAGCCGGACCCGGCTCCGGGGTCCGGCTACCGGCGGTTGTCGCTGGACGGCCACGTGGTGGCGGGGGTGTTCAGCATGGACGACGCGGTCCCCGAGGGGATACCGGCGCACTGGATGGCCTACTTCACCGTGCCCGACGCCGACGTGGCCGCGACGCGCGCCCGCGAGCTGGGCGGCGTGGTGGTGCACCCGGTGGTGGAGGTCCCGTTCGGGCGGTTCACCACGCTGGGCGACCCGTCCGGCGCGACGTTCC
Organism: Actinosynnema pretiosum; assembly: GCF_002354875.1. Taxonomy (GTDB): domain Bacteria; phylum Actinomycetota; class Actinomycetes; order Mycobacteriales; family Pseudonocardiaceae; genus Actinosynnema; species Actinosynnema auranticum. The sequence goes on along the minus strand of NZ_CP023445.1, from coordinate 1,333,991 downwards.
GGATCATCCAGCCACCGCCTTCACCCCGAGGCTGACCACCAGCGCGACCACGACGGTCAGGAACACCCGGCGCACGAACCCGGACCCGCGCCGCACGGCGAGCCTGGCCCCGACGACCGCGCCGCCCGCGTTGCACACGGCCATGACCGCGCCCAGCCCCCACAGGACCTTGCCCGCCGGGATGAAGTAGAGCAGCGCGCCGAGGTTCGTGGCCACGTTGACGATCTTGGCGGTGGCCGAGGCGGGCACGAACGCGAACCCGATCAGCCCGACCAGCAGGAACACCAGGAACGCCCCGGTGCCGGGCCCGGCGAGCCCGTCGTAGAAGCCGATCACCGCGCCGCCTGCGCCCATCGCGGTGAGCTGCGCGGGACGGCTGAACCGGGGCCGGTCGGCGACGCCCAGCTCGGGCTTACGCCAGGTGTAGAGGCCGACGCCGAGCAGCGCGACGAGCACCACGGCGTTGAGCACGCCCGGTTCGAGGCTGCCCGCGAACGCCGCGCCCCCGACCGCGCCGACGAACGCCGCGAACGCCATCGGCAGGGCGGCGGCCCAGTCCACGGTGGTCTGCACGGTGTAGGTGCGCACGGCCGCGGCGGTGCCGACGACGGCGGCGACCTTGCTGGTCGCGAGCGAGTAGATCGGTTGGCCACCGGGCCCGATGAGCAGCATCGCGGGCAGCTGGATCAGCCCGCCACCGCCGACAACGGCGTCGACCGCGCCCGCGAGCGCGGCGGCGAGGCAGAGGAACAGCAGCCCGGCGAGGGACACGTGGCCGAAACCGGACCAGTCGAGCGGGGTCGTCACGGGCGCACGGTAACCGGACAGGTGTACGGCTACCTCAGTGGTGTGGTGCAGTTGACTCCTTACCGGCGCAGGTCACCGCCCTCGGCCCCGGATTGGCTGCGCCCGGTGACCGTTTGCTACCGTTGTCGCCGCGTACCGCGCGGCATTCCGCCGTGGAGGAAACCCGCCAGCCAGGTCGAGCGCCCCGCGAGGGGTGGCCGGTCGCGGCCGGTGGAGCTGAGCTACCAGCGCGGTGCGCACCCAGGACTCAGGAAAAGGTGGCTTTCGCATGGCGAACATCAAGTCCCAGCTCAAGCGGATCAAGACGAACGAGAAGGCGCGCCTGCGCAACAAGGCCGTCAAGTCGTCGCTGAAGACCGCGATCCGCAAGTTCCGCGAGGCCGCCGAGGCCGGTGACAAGGACAAGGCCCTCGCCCTGGTGCAGGACGCGTCCCGCAAGCTGGACAAGGCCGTGTCCAAGGGCGTGATCCACGCCAACCAGGCCGCGAACAAGAAGTCGGCCATGGCGAAGCGCGCCAACCAGATCTGATCACCCCAGATCCGGCGGGCTGCGACCGCAGCGGCTGAATGGGCGCCGCACTCCACCGGGGTGCGGCGCCCGTCGCGTTAGCGGACACCGCAGTGCGGCGGCGGCTCGCGCAGGCCGGTGGGCGGCTCATGCCAGCCGCGATTCATCTGCATCAACGGGCTGCCCGCGTCAGCGGCGAGTAGCCGCCCCGTGCAGACACCGGCCCGCGCACACCAGCGGCAGGCAGCCCAAGCCGACGCCTGCCCGCCCACACCAGCAGCGGGCAGCCCGTACCGGCGCAGGCCCACCCACGTCAGCGGTGGGCAGCCCACGCCGACACCGGCCCGCCCACGTCAGCGGTGGGCGGCCCGTACCGGCGCAGGCCCACCCACACCAGCGGCAGGCAGCCCGTGCCAGCGCCACCCGCCTGACCGCGGCGGTGACGGGTTCTCGGGTCAGCGGCGCGCGCCGCCGTGGGCCCGGACGATGTTGAGCACCGCCCGTTCCAGGGCGTAGCCCGCGTCCGCCGCCATGCCCTTCACCTCGGCGTTCAGGTCGGCCACCACCGTCATCGCGCGCGCCAGGCCGTCGCCGTCCCAGCCGCGCACCTGCCCCTGCGCCTTCTTGATCTTCCACGGCGGCATCCCCAGCTCGCCCGCCAGCTTGAACGGGTCGCCGCGGCCCACCGCGGACACGCGCGCCACCGTGCGCACGGCGTCCGCCAGCGCGTCGGCCACCAGCACGTGCGGCACGCCGAGCTGCAGCGCCCACCGCAGCGCCTCCAGCGCCCCCGCCCGGTCGCCGACGACGGCCTTGTCCGCGACCGCGAACCCGGTCACCTCGGCCCGTCCCCGGTGGTAGCGGCGGACCGCCTCCTCGTCGACCTTGCCGTCGGTGTCGGCGACCATCTGGGACGCCGCCGCCGCCAGTTCGCGCAGGTCGGAGCCCACGGCCTCGATCAGCGCCCCGATCGCCGCCGGATCGGCCTTGCCGCCCGCCGCGCGGATCTCGTTGCGCACGAACGCCTCGCGCTCCGGCGCCCTGGTGATCTTCGGGCACTCGGTCACCTCGGCCCCGGCCTTGCGCAGCGCGGCGGGCAGCTCCTTCGCCGCCTTGCTGCGCCCGCCACCGGTGTGCACGACCACCAGCGTCACGCCGTCCGCGGGCGCCTTCACGTAGGAGATGACCGCGTCCGCGATCTCCTTGCTCGCCTCCTGCGCCGCCTCCAGCGCGATGACCCGCCCCTCGGCGAACAGCGACGGGCTGACCAGCTCCGCGAGCTCGGGAGGCGTGAGGTCGCTCACCCGGACGCGGGTCAGATCGGCCTGCGGGTCGGCTTCGCGCGCGGCTGCCAGCGCGGCGCGCACAGCCCGCTCGACCAGCAGTTCCTCGTCACCGATCACCAACTGCACGCCATGGCTCACCACCCGATCCTCCCACGCCGCCACCGGGCCCCCGGCCGCCCCGCCGGGTCCGCATGGTGGACGTCACTGGCCACGGGCCGGGAGCGTGCCGTACGTTCGAAGCACAACCGAATACCGCTCATCCAGAGGGGCAGAGGGATCGGCCCGAAGAAGCCCCGGCAACCTGTCACCAGTCATCGACTGGGTGATCACGGTGCCAATTCCGACCCGCGAAAGCGGGAAAGATGAGGAGAACCTCGCGATGACCGCTGTCAGCAGCGCACCCTCGACCAGCACCTCCTTCGACCTCGGCCCCGCTCGGGCGCTGTCCTGTCGGGAGTGCGGCCACGAGACCCCGCTCGCCCCCGAGTACGCCTGCCAGGAGTGCTTCGGCCCCCTGGAAGTGGCCTACGACTTCGGCCGCGTGCGGCGCGAGGACATCGAAGCGGGCCCCCGCTCCATCTGGCGCTACAAGGGCCTCCTCCCCGTCCCGCCGAACGTCTCCGCCCACCCGAACACCGAGCCCGGCGGCACCCGCCTCATCCAGGCGGACAACCTGGCCAAGGCGCTGGGCGTGCGCAAGCTGTGGGTCAAGGACGACACCGGCAACCCCACCCACTCGTTCAAGGACCGCGTCGTCGGCGTCGCGCTGGCCGCCGCCCGCGAACTGGGCTTCCGCGTCCTGGCCTGCCCGTCCACCGGCAACCTCGCCAACGCCGTCGCCGCGGCCGCAGCCCGCGCGGGCTGGCAGTCGGTCGTGCTCGTCCCCTCCTCCCTGGAGCGGGCCAAGATCCTCATGTCCGCCGTGTACGACGGCTCGCTGATCACCATCGACGGCACCTACGACGACGTCAACCGGGTCGCCCAGGAGCTCGCCGCCGAGAACGAGGACTGGGCGTTCGTCAACGTCAACGTGCGCCCGTACTACGCCGAGGGCTCCAAGACCCTCGGCTACGAGGTCGCCGAGCAGCTCGGCTGGCGCCTGCCCGAGCAGATCGTCATCCCCATCGCCTCCGGCTCGCAGCTCACCAAGGTCGACAAGGCGTTCCGCGAGTTCGGCTCCCTCGGCCTGGTCGACGAGACCCCGTACCGCGTCTTCGGCGCGCAGGCCACCGGCTGCTCCCCCGTCGCGACCGCCTTCAAGGCGGGCCACGACACGGTCGTCCCGGTCCGCCCGGACACCATCGCCCGCTCCCTGGCGATCGGCGCCCCGGCCGACGGCCCGTACGCGCTGGACAGCGTCCGCCGCACCGGCGGCGCCATCGAGGACGTCACCGACGAGGAGGTCGTCGAGGGCATCCGCCTGCTGGCCCGCACCGAGGGCGTCTTCGCCGAGACGGCGGGCGGCGTGACCGTCGCGACCGCGAAGAAGCTCATCGAGTCGGGCAAGCTCGACCCCGACGCCGAGACCGTCCTGCTGATCACCGGCGACGGCCTGAAGACCCTCGATGCCCTCGGCGACCGCGTGGGCCCGCGCGCCACCGTCGCAGCGAGCGCCGACGCGGTCATCAACGCCCTCAAGGACTGACACCAACCGTCCTCAGGACCGAGACCACCCCTCCCCCTCAGCCCTCCAGCACCAGCAGCCCCAGGTGGGTTGGCACCGCCTCGCCGCAGGCGAGACCACCCCACCCGACGGCTGGAATCCGCCGAGCAGCACCCGCTACCGGACCTCAGGGGCCGGACCACGGGAACCGAACCGTAGGAGGCCGGACCACGGGGGCCGGACCACTGGAGCTGGCCCTCAGGGACCGCACCGACTGCCGAACTGCCGGGGCGGCTCTGGTCAGCGCGTCAGAACATCCAGCACTCCTTTCCGCAGCAGCACTGAGCGGTCGCGTTCCCCGTGGTGGTGCTCATCGCGTCACCACCGGGGCGGTTGATCGGTGGCCACGCGTTGAGCGGGTCGGCGCGGGGCGTCCCGGCCGTGCAGGCTCCCGCCGTGCAGGGCAGGCCCGTGCACGGTGGTGTCGGGTGGTCGCCGTCCCTGGGGCGCGGGACGCGGGGCGCGACTCCCCGGCACTCGGTCACCGGAGCTCCTCCGCGGTGCGCAGCCAGCCGGTCCTGGGGAACTTCTCCAGGCCCGACAGCACGTGCGGCCCCACCGGTTCGGTGGAGACCCGCCACGCGGTCAGGCGTTGCGGCCACGGCACCCGCTCCTTGAGCTGGTTGTACGGGTGGGCGTGCCAGGTCTCCGGCGGGAAGCTCAGGCCCTCGTCGAACAGCTCGTCCGCCACGAGGCGGTAGGCGTCCTCTGGCGAGTCGACTTCGGTCGTGCCCAGAAAGGCCTGCACGGTCGCCTTCGCCACCACGCCCCTGCGCCCGCCGTCGAGCTTCTGGCACACGTAGTAGGCGAACGACGGCCGCAGCTCCTCGGTCGGCCACGGGTCGGCGTTGTAGCCGGGCTGCCACAGCGCCCAGCCGAGCGCGCCGTCGTGGTCGTTCGGCATCCAGTCGCCGTGCAGCCGGATCCAGGTCTCGCTGGTGGTGCCCATCTCGTCCTCTTCTCCCTCGTCCCGGCCCACGTCGGCCGGGTGCTGTCGTCGTTCGGTCTCTCCCCCCCGCCTCACGGGGGCAGCGGGTCGCCCCGGCGGGCGACCCTGGTTCCCGGCCCGCCACCGAGCACGGCGGTGTCGCCGTCCCGGTCGGTGCGCAGGACCAGCGCGCCCCGCCGGGCCAGCGCGTCGAGCAGCACGCCGCTGGGGTGGCCGTAGCGGTTGCCCGCCCCGACGCTGACCAGCGCCACGCTCGGCCGCACCGCGTCCAGGAACGCGGGCGAGGTGGCCCGCGCGCCGTGGTGCGGCACCTTCAGCACGTCGGCCCGCAGGTCGACGCCCCCGTCGAGCAGCTCCGCCTGCGCGGCCAGCTCGACGTCACCGGTCAGCAGCACCCGTCCGGCCGCGGTGGTGGCCCGCAGCACCAGCGAGGCGTTGTTGACCGCCGTGTTCGCGTCCTCCACCGGGCCCGCGGGCGGACCCAGCACCTCCAGCCGCAGCCCCGGCCAGTCCAGGCGCTGACCGGTGGTCAGCTCCAGCACGGCCACCCCGGCGGATCGCGTCCGCGCGACGACCTCGGCCCACGCCCAGTCCGGCACCCGCGCCGGACCGACCGCCACCGCGCCCACCTCCCGCTCGGCGAGCACCTCGGCCAGCCCGCCGATGTGGTCGGCGTGCAGGTGGCTGAGCACCACCAGCGGGATGCGCCGCACCCCCAGCCGCCGCAGGCAGCCGAGCACCGGCACCGGGTCGGGCCCGGTGTCGACCAGCACCGCGCGGCCCCGCTCCGCCGTCGCCAGCAGCACGGCGTCGCCCTGGCCGACGTCGCAGGCCACCACCGACCAGCCGGGCGGCGGCCACCTCGGCGCGACCACGTCCAGCGGCACCAGGACCAGTCCGACGCCGAGCACGAGCGCGACCAGCAGCGCCCGCAGCCGCCTGAGCCGCAGCAGCGCCCACCCGACCACCAGCGCGACGGCCAGCAGCGCGCCACCGGTCCAACCGCCCGGCCAGCGCACCGAGGCTCCGGGCACCCCGCTCGCCCACCTGGCCACGGCGACCAGCCAGGACACCTCCGGGCCAGCCAGGCGCACGGCCAACCGCGCCGCCCCGTCGTGCACCTGGGCGAGCACCGCCGCCGCCACGCCGAGCACGGTCGCGGGCGCCACGACCGGCGCGACGACCAGGTTCGCCAGCACCGCCACCAGGCTCACCTCACCGGACAGCCCGGCCACGAGCGGCGCGGTCGCCAGGTGGGCGGCCACCGGCGCCGCCAGCGCCTCGGCGAGCCCGCGCGGCACGCCCCGGCCCCGCATGGCCTCGGCCCAGCGGGGTGCGAGGAGCACCAGCGCGGCGGTCGCCGCCACGGACAGCCCGAACCCCGGCGCCACCGCGAGCGCGGGGTCGTGCAGGACGAGGAGCACCACGGAGGCCGCCAGCGCGGGCAGCGCCGACCGCTCCCGCCCCAGCACGAGCGCGAGCAGCGCGATCGCGCCCATGACCGCCGCCCGCAGCACGCTCGGCTCGGCGCCCGCCAGCACCACGAACCCGACCAGCGCCGCCATCGCGCCCGCCGCGCACGTCCTCGGCCCCGCGCCCACCACCCGCAGCACGAGCAGCACGGCCCCGCACAGGATCGCCAGGTTCGCCCCGCTCACGGCGAGCAGGTGGGACAGGCCCGAGGTGTGGAACTCGTGGTCCACCCTCGGCAGCACGCCCTCCGTGTCACCGACGACCAGCGCGGGCAGCAGACCCGCCGGTTCCGGGTCGAGCACGGCGCTCGCCTCGCGCAGCCCGGCCCGCAGGGACTCGGCGGCGCGCTGCCAGACCGGGGCGGGCCCGACCTCCGAGGGCGGGCCGCGCACGCGCAGCAGCGCCACGGTCAGCTCGCCCTCGCGGGCCGGTGCGAGCGCGCCCCGCGCGGTCACCAGCTGGCCGGGCAGCAGCTCCCGCCACCGCTTCGCGGGCGCCAGGAGCAGGACCTGACCGCCGTCGTCCAGCTCCGCGCGCAGGAGCACCGAGTCGACGCCGCCCTGCTTGGCCGCGAACCCGGTGGAGCGCAGCCCGCGCGGGCGGTCCACCACCTCCAGCCGCAGCTCGACCACCTCGGCCCGCGTCGCGGCGGCCCGCAGCGGGTGGTGCTCGGCGGCGTGCAGGGGCGGGCTCAACCAGCAGGCGGCGATCGGGCTCGTGACGAGCAGCGCGAGCGCGGCCGGTCGGCACCGGCGGAGCAGGACGAGCGCGAGGGCGGTCGCGACCACCGCGACGGCGATCACCACCCACCACGTCCACCGCAGACCGCACAGCGCGGCCAGCCACACCGCGAGCGCGGCGGGGACGAGATGGGCTCTCGGGTCGGCGAGCGCCTTCCACGGGACTGCCACGACTACCTCCGGGAGGAAGGAAGAGATAAGGAAAGGAAGGGGAATGAGTGAGCGGCGAGAGGACAGGAGGGGGTGGAACGCCGGGTGGACGAGGAAGTGGCTGGACGGGCGCGGCGGCCGGGAGGCGGGCGTGCGGGAGCGGAAACCGGCTGAGCGGAGCGGGCAGCGGGAAGGGCGAGCCGTGGGGAGCGGACCTGCTCGGGGCAGGTTCGGGCGGTGAGAAGGGCAGGCGGGAGCTGCCCGTGCGGGAGCGAGCCGGGCGGGCGTGGTGGGTCCGGGTCCGGGTCCGGTGTGGACGGTGGAGTGGCGCGCCGAGTGGGCGGGGCCTAGTGGGAGCCGGTCAGACGCGGATCAGGTCGGCGAGCTTGGCGAGCTTGCTCCCGCCGATCCCCTCCACCTCCCCAAGCTGCTGCACCGAGGTGAACCGCCCCCGCCGCGCCCGGTGGTCGACGATGCGCTGCGCGGTCACCGGACCGACCCCCGGCAGGGCGTCCAGCTGCTCCACCGTCGCGGTGTTGATGTTGACCGGCGCGGGTGGTCCGGCGCCGCCGACCGCAGGGGGCACCCCCACGGCGATCTGCTCGCCGTCGGTGACCTTGCGGGCCAGGTTCAGCCCGGTCAGCGACGCCCCCGGTTTCACCCCGCCCGCCCGGCTGAGCACGTCGGCGACCCGCGCGCCGTCCTCGACGGTGACCAGGCCGGGCGCGTGCACCTCCCCGGCCACGTCGACCACCAGCACCGGCGGCGCGGCGCTGCTCGACGTGGCCTCGGCGACCGGCAGCACCGGCACCTGCTCCACCACCGCATCGCGCTCACCCGCGGCGAGCGCAGCCGCCAGCACGGCGCCGACCCCGGCCACGCCCAGCAGCGCGACCCGCCGCCGGTGGTGCGCGGCGGAGGGCAGCAGCCCGCGCAGCCGGAGCAGCAGCCCCGGCGGGTCGGCGCCACCCTCCGAGGTGGCGAACACGACCGTCGGCGCGTCCTCGGACCGGTGCTTGCCCGGTGGGTTCCCCATCAGGGTGCGGAGCCGGTCGGAGGAGTCCTCGTCCTTCACGTGGTTGTCGAACACGGAACCGACGCTAGGTCCGGGCGGGCAAGCGGAACCAGCGACGAACTCGGGATCTGTGGACAACTCGGGACCTGTGGAGAACTCCCGCGCGTCCCGCGGAGAACGTGCTAGGCGAACCCGCCCGGCAGCACCACGATCCCCAGCACACCGGGCCCGGTGTGCGCCCCGATCACGGCCCCGACCTCGGAGATCAGGCACCCGGACGCCCCCGGCACCCGCTCGTCCAGCAGCGCCGCCAGCTCCACGGCCCGCTCCGGCGCGGCCAGGTGGTGCACCGCCAGCGCCACCGGCCCGCTCCCCGCGGCGGCGGCGGCCAGGTCGACCAGCCGCGCGGCGGCCCGCCCGGCGGTGCGCACCTTCTCCAGCGGCACGAGCCTGCCGTCCTCGACGTGCAGCAGCGGCTTCACCGCCAGCGCCGTCCCCACCAGCGCGGCCGTGGTCCCGATCCGCCCGCCCCGGCGCAGGTGCTCCAGGGTCTCGACGCAGAAGAACACCCTGACCCGCTCGGCCGCCGAGGTCGCGGCCCGCTCGGCCAGGTCGAGGTCGGGCCCGGCAGCGGCGGCGGCCAGCGCGGCGAACCCGAGCCCCATCGCGGTGGCCCGCGAGTCGACGACCCGCACCTTCACCGGGTCGACCTGCGCGGCGGCCAGCCGGGCGGCCTCCCAGGTCCCGGACAGCGCCCGCGACAGGTGCACCGACAGCACCCCGTCCGCCCCGCCGTCCAGCAGCTCCCGGTACACCTCGGCCAGCTCCTGGGGCGTGGCGCGCGACGTGGTGACCCTGCGGCGCTCCCCGAGCGCGGCGGTCAGCTCCCGAGGCCCGAAGTCGACCCCGTCGAGCCTGCTCCTGCCGTTCACCGACACGTGCAGCGGGACTACCCGGACCCCGCGCGAGGCCGCGAAGCCGTCCGGCAGGTAGGAGGTGGAATCGGTGACGATCGCAATGGCCACGACTGCCGAGACTACGGGCCGCCCGGCGACCCCCGCCGCACGGATGCGGCCTCGACCAGGGCCGCCATCGCGGTCCCGACCGCCCGGTGCGACTCCCAGCCCCAGTGCATCCCGTCCGGGTTGCCCAGCCCGTCCCGCAGGTGCGCCCGGACCAGCGCGGGGACGTCCAGCAGCGGCACACCGTCCGCCTCGGCCCACTCCCGCACCGCCCGCTCCCCCGCCGCGCGCCCGGTGTGCACGTTCGCGTACAGCGGGGACCGGTGCACCGAGGGCACCATCCCCACGGCGGGCAGCCCCGGCCGGAACTGCCGGACCGCGCGCAGCGAGTCCGACAGGTACCGCCCGGTCAGCGCGGGCGGCAGCGCGACCGGACGCCCGCCGGTCGCGCGGGACAGCACCGGCTGGGCGGCCCGGTAGAGCGCGCGGGCGCGCCGCCGCAGCCCGTCCGGACGCAGGTAGCGCAGCCCCTGCCGCAGGTAGGTCGGCAGGGGCGAGGGCAGCGTGTCCATGTGCCCCACGGCCAGCACGAGCACGTCGGTGCGCGGCAGCAGCGCCCACACCCTCGGGTCGCCGGTGAGCGCCCACCAGGCGTCGCGGGCGGTCCACCCGAACCCGGCGACCAGCTCGGCCCGGCCGCCCAGCGCGGCGGCGGCCACGTTCGGCCACAGCCCGGGGTCGTCGGCGGGCAGCGGCCCGGCCGGTCCGTGGAAGGTGAGCGAGTCGCCGATGACGAGCAGTCTCACCTGGTGGTTCCGGCGTTGTACGAGGTCAGCCGCCACCTCGGGTCACCACCGGGACGGCGGGTGAACACCGTCCAGTGGCAGTTGCTGATGCCGCCGAGCAGCCCCCAGCGGTCCACCGGCAGCTCCAGCAGCCTGCCGGTGAGCGAGCTGATCAGCCCGCCGTGGGCGCACAGCAGCGCCGTGCCGTCGGTCTCCGCGTCGACCTCGGCGACCACCTCGGCGGCCCGCTCGGCCACCTCGACGCGCGCCTCGCCGTCGGGCGGGGAGATCGTGCCGTCGAAGCGCCACGCGCCGAGCGCGCCCGGCCACTCGGCCTCGATCTCGTCGACGGTCAGCCCCTGCCACTTGCCCAGCCGCGTCTCGCGCAGCCGGGCGTCGACGCGCAGGGGGACGCCGGTGGCCTCGGTGAACACGGTCGCGGTGTCGCGGGCCCTGCGCAGGTCCGAGGCCACCACCAGCTCGGGTGCGAACGCGGTGAGGACCGGGACCGCGAACCGGGCCTGGTTCCACCCGGTCTCGGTCAGCTCCGAGTCCAGGTGGCCCTGCATCCGGCCGGTCGCGTTGTAGTCGGTCTCACCGTGCCGCCACAGCACGAGCCGGGAGAGCGTCATGCCCGGTCGACCTCGTCGGCGGCAGCCTCCCCGGTGCTGCTCGCGGTGGTGTCCTCGCCGGTGGCGTCCTCGTCCGGGGACGAGGGGCCCGCGTCGAACTCGATCCGGGGGCAGTCCTTCCACAGCCGCTCCAGGCCGTAGAAGCTGCGCTCCTCCGAGTGCTGGACGTGCACCACGACGTCCACGAAGTCCAGCAGGACCCAGCGGCCCTCGCGAGCGCCCTCCCTGCGGACCGGCTTGCGCCCCGCCTCGCGGAGCTTCTCCTCGACGCCGTCCACGATCGCGCCGACCTGCCGCTCGTTGGGAGCGGAGGCGATCACGAAGCAGTCGGTGATGACCAACTGCTCGGACACGTCGAGGAGGATCACGTCGTGCGCCTTCTTGTCGGACGCCGCGTTCGCGGCGACCAGCGCCAACCGTCGTGCCTCGTCGGTGGCTGCCACGTTTCTCCTCATCACCTCGGCGGGAACTGGTGCGCCCGCACGAGTCAATGAGGGTACCTGCGTCCCGACCCGCTCCGGCACCGAGTAACGCCGGACCGGGCGCAGGTCACGCCGGGGGTGGGGTTCAGCCGGGCAGCGAGTAGAGGCCGCGCTTGGAGATGTACTGCACGACCCCGTCCGGCACGAGGTACCAGACGGGCAGCCCGTCGGCGGTGCGGTCGCGCACGGCGGTGGAGGAGATGGCCATGGCGGGGACCTCGACGAGGCTGACCGCGCCGGGCGGCAGGTGCTTGTCGTCCAGGGTGTAGCCCGGCCGGGTGACGCCGATGAAGTGGGCGAGGCTGAAGGCCTCGTCGGCGTGGTGCCAGGACAGGATCTGCTCCAGGGCGTCCGCGCCGGTGATGAAGAACAGGTCGTCGTCGGGGTGCGCGGCCTTCAGGTCGGACAGGGTGTCGACCGTGTAGGTGGGGCCCGCGCGGTCGATGTCGACGCGGCTGACCGAGAAGCGCGGGTTCGACGCCGTGGCGATGACCGTCATGAGGTAGCGGTCCTCGGCGGCGCTGACCTCCCTGGCGGACTTCTGCCACGGCCTGCCGGTGGGCACGAAGACGACCTCGTCCAGGTCGAACCGCGCCTGGACCTCGCTGGCCGCGACGAGGTGACCGTGGTGCACCGGGTCGAAGGTGCCACCCATGACGCCTATGCGACGCTTGGACATGAGTGGTCAGCGTAGTTCCGGTCAGCCGTCCGGCCCGGTACGTGCGTCACTTGATCGGGTGACGTTCCCCACGGTCAGTCCTGCGGTGCGACGACCTCGCCACCCGCGTCGCGCACCAGGATCGCCTCGACGGGGCAGGACTCGGCGGCGTCCACGACCTCCTCCGAGGGCTCGACCGGGGACGCCAGCGGCGTCGCCCTGCCGTCGTCCAGCCGGAAGTGGTCCGCGGCGATGGCCGCGCACATCCCCGACCCGATGCAGGTGTCCCGGTCGACCTCGACGCTCCACCCGGCCACGGCTACCACCGCACCGGCAGGCTCTGCGGGCCGCGCACCAGCCTGCCCCGCTTGAACACCGCCTCGCCCGCCGGTTCCAGACCGGGGAACCGCGCCAGCAGCGTCCCCACGGCGACCTGGAGCTCGACCCTGGCGAGCTGGGCCCCGACGCAGTGGTGCACGCCGTGGCCGAACGCGACGTGCGGGTTGGCGGAGCGGTGGAAGTCGAGCTCGTGGGGCCGCTCGAACACCTCGGGGTCGCGGTTGCCGCTCGGGATGTCCACGAACACCGCCGCGCCCTTGGGCACGGTCACGCCGCTCAGCTCGACGTCCTCGGTGGCGATGCGCGGGAACCCGGCCGAGCCGCCCAGCGGGGTGAACCGCAGCAGCTCCTCCACGGCCCTGGGCACGAGCGCGGGGTCGGCGCGCAGCTCGGCCATCTTGTCGGGGTTGGCCAGGAGGGTGTGGGTGAAGTTGGCGATCTGGTTGGCCGTGGTCTCGTGCCCGGCGGCCAGCAGCGTGACGCCGAAGGTGACCACCTCGGTCGCGGTGAGCGAGCCGCCGCCGTCGTGGGCGGTCACCAGGTCGGTGAGCACGTCGTCACCGGGGTTGGCGCGCTTGTCCTCGACCAGCCCGGCGATGTACTCGCGCAGCGACTGAGCCGCGGCGAGGACCTCCTCCGGGGTGAACGCGGTGATCGACATCGCGGCGTCGGACCAGGCGCGGAACCGGTCGCGGTCGGCCACCGGGACGCCGAGCATCTCGCAGATGATCGTGATGGGCAGCGGGAGCGCGAGCGCCTCGACGACGTCGGCGGGCGGGCCCTGCTCCTCCATCGCGTCCAGCAGGTCGTCCACGATCTCCTGGGCCCTGGCGCGCAGCAGCTCGGTGCGGCGGGCGGTGAACCCCTTGGCGACGAGCTTGCGCAACCGGGTGTGGTCCGGCGGGTCCATGGTGAGGATGTTGGCGTCGGCGCGGTGCAGCGGGAACGTCCTCGGCAGGTCCGCGCCCAGCTCCAGGGTCGCCGCGCGGCTGAACCTCGGGTCGCCCAGGACGGTCTTGACGTCGGCGTGCCGGGTGACGAGCCAGGCGTCGCCGCCGTAGGGCAGCCGGACCTGGGAGACCGGTTCCCGCTCCTGCAGCTCGAGCGCGGTCGGGTCGGGTCGTAACTCGACGGCCTCGTTGAACGGGTAGTTGCGGACCTCCACCAGGCACCCCCGGAAGCGAGCGATTGCTGTCGCCCGACAGTAGGCATCCGATTACCGAGGGTCAACCACATTCGGCGGGCCCCGACGGCTCTCCGCCGCCGGGGCCGCGCCCGCTCAGGACGAGGGCCGGACGTGCCCCTCGCCCCAGACCAGCCACTTCGAGGAGGTCAGCTCGGCCAGGCCCATCGGGCCCCTGGCGTGCAGCTTCTGCGTGGAGATGCCGATCTCCGCGCCCATGCCGAACTCGCCGCCGTCGGTGAACGCGGTGGAGGCGTTGACCATGACCGCCGCCGCGTCGACCCGCTTGGTGAACAGCCTGGCCGCGCGCACGTCGTCGGTCACGATGGCCTCGGTGTGGCCGGAGCCGTGCGCGGCGATGTGCGCGACGGCCTCGTCCAGCGAGCCGACGACGCGGGCCGCGATGTCCATCGACAGGTACTCGGTGTCCCAGTCCTCGTCGGCGGCGGGCACGACGCCCTCGCCCGCGAAGCCCTCGCCGCCGTGCACGGTCACGCCCGCGGCCTGGAGCGCGGCGGTGATCCTCGGGACGAACTCGGCGGCCACGTCCGCGTGCACCAGCAGCGACTCGGCCGCGTTGCACACGCTGGTGCGGCGGGTCTTGGAGTTGAGCACGATCCGCTCGGCCGAGTCCAGGTCGGCGGCGGCGTCCACGTACACGTGGCAGTTGCCGACGCCGGTCTCGATCGCGGGCACGGTCGCCTGCTGCACGACCGCGTTGATCAGGCCTGCCCCGCCGCGCGGGATCACCAGGTCGACCAGGCCGCGCGCGGTGATCAGGTGGGTGACCGAGGCGCGGTCGTGGGACGGCAGCAGCTGCACGGCGTCGGCGGGCAGGCCGGTGGACTCCAGCGCGTCGCGCAGGACCGCGACCAGCGCGGTGTTGGAGTGCTCGGCGGAGGAGGAGCCGCGCAGCAGCGCCGCGTTGCCGGACTTGAGCGCCAGGCCCGCGGCGTCGACGGTGACGTTCGGGCGCGCCTCGTAGATCATGCCGACGACGCCCATCGGGACGCGGACCTGCCGCAGCTCCAGGCCGTTCGGCAGGTTCGAGCCGCGCAGCACCTCGCCGACCGGGTCGGCCAGGCCCGCGACGGTCTCCAGACCGGCCGCGACGCCCTCGATCCTGGCCTCGGTGAGGGTGAGGCGGTCGAGGATGTTCTCCGGGGTGCCCCCGGCCCGGCCCGCCTCGACGTCCTTGGCGTTGGCCTCCAGCACCTCGTCGGCGCGGGCGCGCAGCGCGGAGGCCATCTCCAGCAGCGCGGCGTCCTTGCGCTCGCGGGTGGCCAGCACCAGCTCGTCCGCGGCGACACGGGCCCGCCGGGCCGCCTCGTGCACCTGTTCCCGCAGGTCATCAGTCACGAGACCCAGGTTACTTTCACCTGATCGTGGTTGTCGCGCAGGTTACCGGGGGCCGGATTCCTGTCGGGGGCGTCTGGGAGGGTTCACGCCATGGACGACAACGCGCTCCGCGCACTGGCGGAGGAGAGGCTCAGGGCACTGGCCGGTCCGGGCGCCGTGCTGCGCGAGGACCAGTGGACGGCGATCCACGCGCTGGTGGCCCTGCGCAGACGCGCGCTGGTCGTCCAGCGCACGGGGTGGGGCAAGTCGGCGGTCTACTTCATCGCCACCGCGCTGCTGCGCTCGCTGGGCGAGGGGCCGACGGTGATCGTGTCCCCGCTGCTGGCGCTGATGCGCAACCAGGTCGACGCGGCGGCGCGGGCGGGCGTGCACGCGGCGACGATCAACTCGGCGAACACCGACGAGTGGCAGGACGTCCAGGAGCGGGTGGCGGCGGGCGAGGTCGACGTGCTGCTGGTGTCGCCGGAGCGGCTGAACAACCCGGACTTCCGGGACACCGTGCTGCCCTCGCTGACCGCGTCGGCCGGGCTGCTGGTGGTGGACGAGGCGCACTGCATCTCCGACTGGGGGCACGACTTCCGGCCCGACTACCGGCGGCTGCGCACGCTGCTGACCGAGCTGCCCGCCGGGGTGCCGGTGCTGGCGACCACGGCCACGGCCAACGACCGGGTGGTGCGGGACGTGACCGAGCAGCTGGGGCTCGGCGCGGGCTCGGACGCGCTGGTGCTGCGCGGGCCGCTGGACCGGGAGAGCCTGCGGCTGGCGGCGATGCGGCTGCCCACGGCCGAGGCGCGGCTGGCGTGGTTGGCCGAGCGGCTGGCGGAGCTGCCGGGGTCGGGGATCGTGTACGCGCTGACGGTCGCGGCGGCGGACGACGTGGCGGCGTTCCTGCGCGAGCGCGGGTACGAGGTGGTGGCCTACTCGGGGCGGACGGACCCGGCGGAGCGGCAGCGGGCCGAGGAGGACCTGCTGGCCAACCGGGTGAAGGCGCTGGTGGCGACCTCCGCGCTGGGCATGGGGTTCGACAAGCCGGACCTGGGGTTCGTGGTGCACCTGGGCGCGCCGCCGTCGCCGATCGCGTACTACCAGCAGATCGGCCGCGCCGGGCGTGGTGTGGAGCGGGCGGAGGCGCTGCTGCTGCCGGGGCCGGAGGACCGGGACATCTGGGCGTACTTCGCGTCGCTGGCGTTCCCGCCGGAGCGGGTGGTGCGGCAGGTGCTGGCGGCGCTGACCGACGAGCCCCGGTCGACGGCCGCGCTGGAACCGGTGGTGGAGCTGTCCCGCACCCGGTTGGAGGTGGTGCTGAAGGTGCTCGACGTGGACGGCGCGGTGCGGCGGGTGCGCGGCGGGTGGGTCGCGACGGGACGGCCGTGGGAGTACGACGAGGAGCGGTACGGGCGGATCGAGCGGGCGCGGCAGGCCGAGCAGCGGGCGGTGCTCGACTACCTGGACACCGAGGGCTGCCGGATGGAGTTCCTGCTGCGGCAGCTCGACGACCCGCACGCGGCGCCGTGCGGGCGGTGCGACAACTGCACGGGGCAGCGGGTGTCGGCGGCGGTGTCGGAGGGCGCGGCGACGGCGGCGCGGGAGCGGCTGCTGCGGCCGGGCGTGGACGTCGCGCCGCGCAAGATGTGGCCGACCGGGATGGCGGCGGCGGGGGTGTCGCTGTCGGGGCGCATCCCGGCCGGGGAGCAGGCGGCGACCGGGCGGGCGCTGGGGCGGCTGACGGACATCGGGTGGGGCAACCGGCTGCGCTCGCTGTTCGCCGAGGCCGACCGGGAGCTGCCGGACGAGGTGTTCGCGGCGTGCGTGCAGGTGCTGTCGGCGTGGGGCTGGGAGCGGCGGCCGGTGGGGGTCGTGTCGGTGGGGTCGCGGACGCGGCCGGAGCTGGTGGGCAGCTTCGCGCGGCGGATCTCGGAGGTGGGCAGGCTGCCGCAGCTGGGGACGGTGTGGCTGGGGGCGGCGGTGCGGCGGGCGAACAGCGCGCAGCGGCTGGCGGGGCTGGTGTCGGCGTCGCGGGTGCCGGATCTGAGCGGGGTGGACGGGCCGGTGCTGCTGGTGGACGACCAGGTCGACACGGGCTGGACGATGACGGTGGCGGCGAGGCTGCTGCGCGGGGCGGGGGCGCCGGAGGTGCTGCCGTTCGCGCTGGCGGTGACGGCGTGAGGGCGGGGTGGTGACGGGGGGCGGGGGTGAGTTGAGGCGGGCTGGGGTGCGGTGTGCCCACGCGTGTGGGGAGGACGCCGCGCAAGCAGCCGAGATCCAGGGCGATGCGGGAGCACCCCGCGTGCGCGGGAAGGAACCTGCGGGGACGGACCGCCGGAGGGGGACCCGCGGAACACCCCCGCGTGCGCGGGGAAGGCCCGGCGGGCTGGTTGATCGCCGCCACGCCCGCCGGAACACCCCCGCGTGCGCGGGGAAGGCCCTTTTTGGCCTGCGGGTTCACCGCTCGAAACAGTGTTGTGCCTTCACCTGGGTCGTCGCCAGCCCGAACTTCGGGTGGGGTGCGTCTCGGTGGGTGACGTGTCCGGGTGGTGTGTTCGGGAGCGCGTGGCGGGGTGGGGCTGGCGGCGGTAGTGGTGGAGGGGTGACTGGAGGGGTTGCGGCAGCGGGTGGGGGCGGGTGGGCCTTCGTGTTGCGGACTGAGCGGTTGGTGTTGCGGCGGTTCAGCGCTGAGGACGCTGGGGCGTTGTCCGCCTACCGCTCCGATCCCGAGGTGGCTCGGTACCAGTCCTGGGAGCCGCCCGTGCCGTTGTCCCGCGCCCTGCTGCTCGCCGACGAGATGGGTGAGGCCGATCCCGGAGCACCGGGGTGGTTCCAGTACGCCGTGGTGCTCGACGGGGAGTTGGTCGGGGACATCGGGGTGCACCTGCACGAGGACCTGCGCAACGCCGACATCGGGTACACGTTCGCTCGGGCGCACCAGGGCAAGGGGTACGCGACCGAGGCTGTCGCGCGGGTGCTGGAGGACCTGTTCACCGTCCGCGGGGTGGAGGAGGTCGGGGCCGAGTGCGATTCGCGGAACGTCGCCTCGGCGAAGTTGGTGGCGCGGTTGGGGTTCCGGTTGGTGGAGCGGGTCGAGCAGGCCGAGTGGTTCAAGGGGGAGTTGATCGACAGCCTGGTGTTCCGGTTGTCGGCTCGGGAGTGGCGGCGGAACCGGGGCGGGCAGGCGGGCTGAGAGGGTTGGTCACCCGTCTTGGCGGAGGTCCGCACCTCGGGCTTTCCGGTCTGCGAGCAGGTGTGCCAAGGTCCGGGGATGGGTGAGTCTGGTGGCACGGGTGGTGGTGTGCGGCACCGGTTACCGGTGCGCAAGCTGGTCGCGGCCAGTGCGGGCAACGCGATCGAGTGGTTCGACTGGACCATCTACGCCACGTTCAGCATCTACTTCGCCACCCAGGTGTTCCCGGCGTCGGACGAGCGGCTCGCGCTGATCAACACGTTCGCCACCTACGCGCTCGCGTTCTTCTTCCGCCCCCTCGGCGGCTACCTGCTCGGGCGGTTCGCGGACCTGCGCGGGCGGCGGACCGCGATGCTGCTGACCATCGTGCTCATGGCGGGCGGCTCGCTCGCCATCGCGGCGCTGCCCACGTACGAGCAGGTCGGGTGGCTCTCCCCCGCGCTGCTGCTGCTCGCCCGCGTCGCCCAGGGGCTGTCGCTGGGCGGCGAGGTGTCCAACGCGTCCGCCTACCTCGCCGAGATCGCGCCCGCCGACCGGCGCGGGCGGTACTCGTCGTTCTTCTACGTCTCCACCGGGTGCGCGCTGCTGCTCGCGTCGCTGCTCGGGTTCGGGCTGGCCAGGGCGCTCACCACCGCGCAGCTCGCCTCGTTCGGGTGGCGGGTGCCGTTCCTGGTGGGCGCGGTGCTCGGGCTGGCGGCGCTGTGGCTGCGGCGCGACCTGGAGGAGACCGAGCACTTCGCGCGGGGCCGCGCCAAGGCCGTCGAGCTGCGCAGGCCGCTGCTGACGACGCTCCGGGACCACCCGGCCGCCGTGGGCAGGCTCGTCGGGTTCAGCATGGCCTCGACGCTCTGCTACTACACGTTCTTCAGCGCGCTCACCCCGTTCGCGGTCAAGACCAGGGGCGCCGACGCGGGCGACGTGTTCCTGGCGCTGTCGATCGGGACGTTGCTGTTCGTGGCGCTCCAGTACCCGATGGGGGCGCTGTCCGACCGGATCGGGCGCAGGCCGCAGATGCTGGTGTGGACGGCGCTGACGGCGGTCGGCGTGGTGCCGTTGTCCACGCTCATCGGGCCGGGGCTCGGCGGGCTGCTCGTGGTGTTCTGCGCGGGACTGGGGCTGTACACGGCGATGACGTCCATCGCGCCCGCCGTGATGAGCGAGCTGTTCCCCACCGAGCTGCGCGGGCTGGGCATCGGCGCCTGGTACAACCTGACCGTCGCCCTGTTCGGCGGCACCGCCCCGCTGGTGATCAACGTGCTGAGCGGGGCGCAGTTCTTCTGGTACGTGGCGGCGGGAGCGACGATCGCGTTCCTGGTCGTGCTCACGCTGCCGGAGACCAAGGGGGCCGTGCTGCGCTGACCGCGAGCGCGGCAACACCGCGACAGGCACCCGGAACCGGGCCCGGAGCCGAGGCGGCGATCAAGCCGTCAGCGGCACCAGGTCGTCCGCGTGCACGACCTCGCGGCGCTGCTCCGGCGGCAGCTCGCCGCTGGAGTGGCCGATCAGGGCGGGCAGCTCGGCCGCGTCGAACGCCACCACTCCCCTGGCCACGACCTCGCCGTCCGGGTCGACCAGCTCCACCACGTCACCGGCCTCGAACGCGCCCTCCACCGCCGTGACGCCCGCCGCGAGCAGCGAGCGGCGGCGGGTGACCACGGCCGCGACCGCGCCCGCGTCCAGGACCAGCCTGCCGGTCGCCGCCGAGGCGTGGCCCAGCCAGAAGCGGCGCGCCGACAGCCTCGTGCCGGTCGCCGTGAACGCCGTGCCCACGTCCGCCGCGCTCAGCGCCCGCGTCGCGTCCGCGGCGCCCGCCAGCAGCACCGGGATGCCCGCCGACGCCGCCAGCCGCGCCGCGGCCAGCTTGGAGGCCATGCCGCCGGTGCCCAGCCCCGACGCGCCGACCGAGCCCGCGCGCACCCCGTCCACGTCGGACGGCCCGGTCACCTCGGGCACCCGCTGGGCGCCGGGCAGCCTCGGGTCGCCGTCGTAGAGCGAGTCCACGTCGGACAGCAGGAACAGCGCGTCCGCCCCGACCAGGTGCGCCACCAGCGCGGCCAGGCGGTCGTTGTCGCCGAACTTGATCTCGGCGGTGGCCACGGTGTCGTTCTCGTTCACCACGGGCACCGCGCCCAGCGCCAGCAGCCGGGAGAAGGTGCGCTGCGCGTTGCGGTAGTGCGCGCGCCGCACCACGTCCTCGGCGGTGAGCAGCACCTGCCCGACGGTCAGGTCGTACCGGCCGAACGAGTTCGCGTACGCGTGCGCCAGCGCCAGCTGCCCGACGCTCGCGGCGGCCTGCTGCGTCGCCAGGTCCCTCGGCCGCCGGGTGATGCCCAGCGGGGCCAGGCCCGCCGCGATGGCGCCGGACGACACCAGCACCACCTGACCACCGGCGGCCCGCCGCGCGGCGACCGCGTCGACCAGCGCGTCGAGCCGGGACCGGTCCAACCCGCCCTCGGCGGTGGTCAGCGACGACGACCCGACCTTCACCACGACCCGGCCCGCGGCGGCGACCGCCTGCCTGGCCTGGGACAGCACCACCGACCCGGTCACGCTCACACGTCCTCTTCGGCCGCTTCCACCCAGTCGCCGTACGAGCCCGGCAACCTGCGGGCCTTCTTCGCCGCGAGCCGCTCGCCCGCGCCGACGCGGTTGCTCGGCTCCAGCCGGGCGTCCGTGCCGCGCCCGGTGAGGGTGGCGGCGGCGATGCCCGCGGGCGTGGACGGCTCCCAGTCGAACACCAGGTCGCCGATGGTGACCTGCGCGCCGGGCACCGCGCCCATCTTGATGAGCACGTCCTCGACGCCGAGCCGCGCGAGCCGGTCGCCCAGGTAGCCGACGGCCTCGTCGTTGCTGAAGTCGGTCTGCTTGATCCACCGCAGCGGCCTCTCGCCGCGCACGATGAAGCCGCCTTCCTCCTCCGGGTCCTCCACCACGGTGAAGCCCTGGTCGTCGACGGCGGTGGGCCGCAGCACGATCCGGGTGGACTCCTGCACCGGGCGCGAGGCCCGGTACTCCTCGACCACGCGGGCCAGCGCGAACGTCAGCTCGCGCAGCCCCTCGCGGGTGGCGGTGGAGATCTCGAACACCGGAAGGCCGCGCGCCTCGACGTCCGCGCGGACGATCTCGGCCAGGTCCCGCGCCTCCGGGACGTCGATCTTGTTGAGCACCACGACGCGCGGGCGCTCCGCCAGGTCCTTGGACAGCGACGGCGTGTACTGGGCCAGCTCGGTCTCCAGCGCGTCGATGTCGGACAGCGGGTCCCGGTTGTCCTCGTACGTCGCGCAGTCCACGACGTGCACCAGCACGGCGCAGCGCTCGATGTGCCGCAGGAAGTCCAGGCCGAGGCCCTTGCCCTCGGACGCGCCGGGGATCAGGCCGGGCACGTCGGCCATGGTGAACACGGTCGCGCCCGCGGTGATCACGCCCAGGTTCGGCACGAGCGTGGTGAACGGGTAGTCGGCGATCTTCGGCTTGGCCGCGGACAGCACCGAGATCAGCGACGACTTGCCCGCCGACGGGAACCCGAGCAGGCCGACGTCCGCGACGGACTTCAGCTCCAGCACCAAGTCGCGGGACTCGCCGGGCTCACCGAGCAGCGCGAAGCCGGGCGCCTTGCGGGCCTTGGACGCGAGCGAGGCGTTGCCGAGGCCGCCGCGACCGCCCCTGGCGGCGATCAGGCGGGTGCCCTCGCCGACCAGGTCGGCGACGACCTCGCCGTCCTCGGTCATCACGACCGTGCCGTCCGGGACGCGCAGCTCCAGGTCGGCGCCGTTCGCGCCGTCCCGGTTCGCGCCCGCGCCCGCCTTGCCGCTGCCTGCGCTGGCGTGGGGGCGGAAGTGGAAGTCCAGCAGGGTGTGCACCTGCGAGTCGACGACCAGGACGACGTCGCCGCCCTTGCCGCCGTTGCCGCCGTCGGGGCCGCCGAGGGGCTTGAACTTCTCCCGGTGCACCGAGGCGCAGCCGTGGCCGCCGTCACCGGCAGCCGCGTGGATGACCACCCGGTCGACGAAGCGGGACACCGAGATCACTTCCTTGCTCTTGTGGTTCAGGAGGGGCGATCGCCCCCGGAGACGCCACTGGGCGCCGTGGTCCGCGTTTCAGCGGACACACGGCGCCCAGGTGGTACGAGAATCAGGCAGCGGCCTCGACCGGAACGATGTTCACGGTCTTGCGGCCACGCTTCGAGCCGAACTCCACCGCACCGGCGGACAGGGCGAACAGGGTGTCGTCCTTGCCGCGGCCGACGTTCACGCCGGGGTGGAACTTGGTGCCGCGCTGGCGGATGAGGATCTCACCGGCCTTGACGACCTGACCGCCGAACCTCTTCACACCCAGGTACTGGGGGTTGGAGTCACGGCCGTTGCGGGAGCTGGATGCACCCTTCTTGTGTGCCATGGCTAGTCAGATCCTCACTTACCGGTGATGCCGGTGACCTTGACGCGGGTCAGCTTCTGGCGGTGACCCTGGCGCTTGTGGTAGCCGGTCTTGTTCTTGAACTTGTGGATGCGGATCTTGGGGCCCTTGGTCTGCTCGACGACCTCGCCGGTCACCGAGATCTTCCCCAGGGCCTCCGCGTCCGCGGTGACGTCAGAGCCATCCACGACGAGCAGCGCCGCGAAGGTGATTTCGGTACCCGGAGTGCCATCGAGCTTCTCGACCTCGACGACGTCGCCGACAGCCACCTTGTACTGCTTGCCGCCGGTCTTGACGATCGCGTACATCGGGACGGAAGTCTCCTGCTACTCGACGGTGACGGGATCGCGCGCGCCACAGCTCCACGGTGTTGCGGTGGATCGGGCTTCGCACGACTGGGCCCGCCGGATGGCAAGCCATGCGATAGGTTACGTGGCGGTGGACCGCAGGGTCAAACCGGGGTGCGCGAGCACGGTCCGCGCAGGTCAGCGGGGGCGCGCCGGAGCGGCCACCGGACGCCGGGAGCGCGGCGCGAGGGCCGCGGGGGCGCCCGGAACGCGACACGACGATCGCAGGCCCGCCTGGCGCGCGACACGACGGTCGCAGGCCGCCGGGAGCGCGCCGCCGCACCGGGAGCTCAGCACACCGCCCTCAGGGCGCACGGGGAGCGCGGCGCGCGCACCGCAGCCACCACGCGCCCCCTGACCCGTGACAACGCGAACGCCGCCGGTCCCACCCCTCTGCGGGGCGGGACCGGCGGCGTTCGGGCGTTTCCTGCTCAGCTCTCCTTCGGCGGGCCCGCCGGGCGGGTCGCCGCGCGCCGGGAGACCCTGCGGCGGGTCGTGGTGGTCACCAGGGACTCCGCCTTCACCTCGGGCACGTGGCCGTTGGCGGAGGGCTCCACCGCGACCGGCTCGGGCTGCGGGGCCACCACGACCACGGGGGCCGGTGCGGCCTCCCTGGTCACCGCCGCGCCCGCCTCGCGCCGCACCGCGCGGCGCCGCTGGCGGCCACCCCGCTTGGCGGGCGCCTCGGCGTCCTCCGCCGCGGGCTCGGCCGGGGCCTCGGCGAACACCTCGGGCGCCACGGCCTCCGCCACGACGGCCGGGGCCTCGGGCTCAGCGGCGGCCGGGACCGACGGCTCGGCCGCGACCTCGGCGGCCGGGGCCTGCTCCTCGGCCTCGCGCTTCGCGGCGGCGCGCTCGGCGGCCTCCTGCTTGGCCGCTTCCTTCGCGGCCTCGCGGGCGGCCTGCCTGGCGGCCCTGCGGCCACCCGGACGGCGCTCCTGCACCTCGGGCTCCAGGTCGTGGTCCTGGGCGTCCGGGTGCTCGACGGGCGCCTCGGGCTCGGTCGCGGGGACCTGCTCGACCGGGGCGGCCTGCGCCTCGGCCTGCTGCTCGCCCGAGTCGCCGCCCTTGTTGCGCCGCGACTTCCGACCACCGCCGGACGACTGCTGGTTGCCCCCGGTGGAGCCGCCGTTCGAGCCGCCGCCGTGGGAGCCGCCGCCGTGCGAGTGCGCGGTCGGGTCGGTCGTGACGACCAGCCCGCGACCCCGGCAGTGCTCGCACGTGCTGCTGAACGCCTCAAGCAGCCCGGTGCCGACCCGCTTGCGGGTCATCTGCACGAGCCCCAGCGAGGTCACCTCGGCGACCTGGTGCCTGGTCCGGTCCCGGCCGAGGCACTCGGTGAGCCTGCGCAGCACCAGGTCCCGGTTGGACTCCAGCACCATGTCGATGAAGTCGATGACGATGATGCCGCCGACGTCGCGCAGCCTGAGCTGCCGGACGATCTCCTCGGCCGCCTCCAGGTTGTTCCTGGTGACCGTCTCCTCCAGGTTGCCACCGGATCCGGTGAACTTCCCGGTGTTGACGTCGATGACCGTCATGGCCTCGGTGCGGTCGATCACGAGGTAGCCGCCGGAGGGCAGCCAGACCTTGCGGTCCAGCGCCTTCATCAGCTGCTCGTCGATCCGGTACTCGCCGAACGCGTCGGAGTTGCCGACGTGCCGGTGCAGCCGGTCCTGCAGGTCCGGCGCGACGTGCCGCACGTAGCCGTCGATCGTGTCCCAGGCCTCGGAGCCCTGGACGACCAGGCCCGAGAAGTCCTCGGTGAACAGGTCGCGCACGACCTTGACCAGCAGGTCCGGCTCCTCGTAGAGCAGCTGCGGGGCCTGGGCCTTGGGCGTGGCGGCCTTGTCCTTGATGATCTGCCACTGCGCCTGCAGGCGGGTGACGTCGCGCGCCAGCTCCTCCTCGGCGACGCCCTCCGACGCGGTGCGGATGATCACGCCCGCGTCGTCGGGGACGACGCGCTTGAGGATGTCCTTGAGGCGCTTGCGCTCGTTGTCCGGCAGCTTGCGGCTGATGCCGGTCGCGCCGCCGCCGGGCACGTACACCAGGAAGCGGCCGGGCAGGCTGATCTGGGTGGTCAGGCGGGCGCCCTTGTGGCCGACCGGGTCCTTGGTGACCTGCACCAGGACGCTGTCGCCGCTGGACAGGGCCTGCTCGATCTTGCGGGCCTTGCCCTCAAGGCCTGCCGCGTCCCAGTCGACCTCGCCCGCGTAGAGCACCGCGTTGCGACCGCGGCCGATGTCGATGAACGCCGCCTCCATGCTGGGCAGCACGTTCTGCACCCGGCCGAGGTAGACGTTGCCGACCAGCGAGCCGGAGCCCGCGGACGTCACGAAGTGCTCGACGAGGACGCCGTCCTCCAGCACGCCGATCTGGGTGCGGTCGCCGCGCTCGCGCACGACCATGGTGCGCTCGACGGCCTCGCGGCGGGCCAGGAACTCGGCCTCGGAGAGCACGGGCGCGCGGCGGCGACCGGCCTCGCGGCCGTCCCTGCGGCGCTGGCGCTTGGCCTCCAGGCGGGTGGAGCCCCGGACGCTGCGCACCTCGTTCTGCGCGGCCTCGGAGTCCGCCCGGTCGTCGCGCGCGTCGCGGGTCTCGCGGACGTGCACGACCGTGTTCGGCGGGTCGTCCTCGTTCGGCGCGGACTCGTCGTCGGCGCCGGACTTGCGACGGCGGCGGCGACGGCGGCGACGGCTGCCGCCGCCCTCCTCCTCGTCGTCGGACGCGTCGGCGGCGGGCTCGTCGGCCTCGGGCTCGGCCTCGGCGGCCGGGGCCTGGTCGACCTCCTCGGCGGACTCGTCCTGGTTGTCCTCGACGCCCTTGCCGCGACCGCGACCGCGACGGCCGCGGCGGCGGCGGCGGCGGCCGTCGCCATCGCCGTCGGCGTCGTCGGACGCGTCGGCGTGCTGGTCGTCGGCCTCGTCGTCCTCGTCCTCGGGCTCCGCCCTGGTGACGGGCACCGCGGTGGTCGCGACCGGCGTCGGCGGCAGGAACATCGCCGACGGCGGGGCGAACAGCGGTGTGAGCGCCGCCACCTCGCGGGCGGGCACAGCCGCCTCCACCTCGGTGACGGTCAGCTCGTCGACGTCGCCGGTGACGATGTCGTCCCAGTTCAGCAGGCTCTCGCCGACCTTGATCGCGAGGTCCCTGGTGACGCTCGACTGGGCGCTGCGCACCGTCTCGCCGAGATCGGCGAGCGCGGCCAGCACGTCCTTGCTGGTCGTGCCGAGCAGCTTCGCCAGGGCGTGCACCCGCAGCTTGGCGGGCAGGTCGGCGAGCGCCGGGTGTCCGGGTGTGGCGCTACCCCCGCCGGCGGGGCCGGCGGGCTTGTCCGTGTTCGACATGCAACTCCTCCGCCCCCGGGCGCGTCATGGTTGGAAGTGACGCGGCCGCGCAGGGGCCTCTCTTGTCCGCTCTCCGCCGCGGCTGGCGGCGGGAATCCTTGCCTCGCGCTGCGCGCGCACCACTGTCGGCACGCGGCACAGCAGGTCCTGTCCCGGTCGACGACGCCGTCAGCGCCGCTCACGGCGCCGGGTCAGCCCTCCTCCACCGCCACCCTGTCCAGGGCGAGCGGGTCGACCAGGCCGCCTTCGTCGTCGAGCCGCCCCTGCGCCATCCGGGTCGCCTTCGCGGGGACCGGCGGAACGAGGTCGGCGACGACTCCGAGCGCGCTCAGCACGTCGTCGGGTCGCACGGTAGGGGTTAGCTGCCGCACGACCATGACAAGTATCCCACACGGAAGTGACAAACCCCCTGCATCGTGTTCCGCGTCGCTCGAAGGGGCTTCGCCCGAAGCGGGCCCGGCGACCGACGCGGTGACCACGGCGGGGCGCACGTCGATCATCCTCTTGCCGTTCTTGGTGAGCCGCTCGACCTCGACCGACTCGGCCGCGAGCAGGGCGGACACCGCTTCGGACAACCGTTCGGGGTCCACGCCGGGCAGCTCCACGCGCCAGGCGCTCGCCTCGATGCGCTCGGTCAGCGACCCCCCTCCGGCCTGCACCACCTCGAGCACGTCGAGCCCCGGCGGCATGGCCCGGTCGAGCTCGGCGCGCAGCGCCTCGGGGTCGACCGCGTCGACGACGGACACCTCCACGTACTCGGCCTCGCTGGCCACCCCGGTCGGCGCGGCGCCCACCCACGACACCTTCGGGTGAGGGCTGAAGCCCTGGGAGTAGGCCATGGGCACGCCCGCTCGGCGCAGCGCGCGCTCGAAGGTGCGGGCCACGTCGCGGTGCGACGTGAACCGGAGCCTGCCGCGCTTGGCGTAGCGCACGCGCAGCTTCTGCACCGCGGCGGCGGACGGGTTGGGTTGTTGCTGGCGGCTCAGTGCTGCTCCCCATGTGATCTCCGCCGGGGTACGCGCCCAGGCGGTCCACGCTGCGTACTCCACCGGACGGTACAGCGCCGCCCGCGGAGCCCGTTGCGCTTGTCTGCGTCGTCCCGTCTGGATACCGTCCGGCACCAGAGGTCAACCCCCGGTCAACTTGTTATCCGCCCCACCCCGCTCCCGAGCCCAGTCTGGAGGTCCCCGGTGCCCCTGCTCCGCCGCGCCCGAGCCGCAGCGGTCAGCGCCGCGCTGCTCGCGACCGGTCTCGCCGCGGCCCCGTCCGCCTCCGCGTCGGCGCACCCCGCCGACGGCGCGGGTCAGGCCGGTCCGGCCGCGCCGGGGTGCGTCCAGACGGGGCGCGAGCTGCGCTACCTGGTGGTCTTCGACCGGGGCACGAGCGAGCCGCTGGCCTCGGCCGAGGTGGGCGCCGCGTGCGGGCGGGTCGAGGCGTACCACCCGCAGATCGCGGTGGCCGTCGCGACCTCGACCGATCCCGGCTTCGGGACCCGGATGGGCGATGACCGGGCGTACAGCGCGCAGGCTGAGGCGGTGAGCCGGACCAAGCGCAAGCCGGACGAGACCGCGCAGCTCAAGTCCGCCGTGCCGGAGACGGGCGACCTGACGGCGCAGCAGTGGGACATGGAGCTGGTCAACGCCGCCGCCGCGCACGCGGTGAGCACCGGCAGCCGCGACGTGGTGGTCGGCGTGCTCGACTCGGGCGTGGACCCGGACCACCCCGACCTGGTCGGGGCGCTGGACCCGGAGCTGTCGGCGGGCTGCACGAGCGGCGTGGCCGACCCGGCGCGGGCGTCCTGGTCGCCGACGACCTCGCCGCACGGCACGCACGTGGCGGGCACCATCGCGGCGGCCGACGACGGGCGGGGCACCACGGGCGTCGCGCCGGGCGTGCGGATCGCGTCGGTGAAGGTCGTGGACGACGAAGGGTTCATCTACCCGGAGTACGCGGTGTGCGGGTTCATGTGGGCCGCGACGCGGGGCATGGCCGTCACGAACAACAGCTACTACATCGACCCGTGGGTGTTCACCTGCCGGGACCAGGGCGGCCAGTCCGTGGTGCACGAGGCGGTGCGGCGCGCGGTGGACTACGCGGCGGACCGGGGCGTGCTGAGCGTGGCGGCGGCGGGCAACGAGGGCGCCGACCTGACCAGGCCCGGTCGGGACGCGCTGAGCCCGACGAACGCGGCGGCCAGGCCGAGGCCCGTGGACAGCTCGTGCCTGGTGCTGCCCGCGCAGCTGCGCAACGTGGTGGCGGTGTCGTCGGTGGGCTCGTCGAAGGTGAAGGCCGGGTACAGCTCGTACGGGCTGGGCGCGGTGGACCTGACCGGGCCGGGCGGGGACCGCAAGCAGCCCGCGGACGACGGCGTGCCGGGGTGCGTGCTGTCGACGGTGCCGTCGGGCTACGACTACTCGTGCGGCACGTCGATGGCGGTGCCGCACGTGTCCGGGGTGGCGGCGCTGCTGGCGTCGGGGCACCCGGAGGCCTCGCCCGCCGAGCTGACGAAGATGCTGGGCGAGCAGGCGGAGACGCTGCCGTGCCCGGCGGACTACGACCTGAACGGCACGGGCGCGCAGGACGGCTACTGCACCGGGTACTCCGAGTACAACGGGTTCTACGGGCACGGGTTGGTGGACGCCGAGGCGGCGGTGAGGTCGCCGCTGACCGGGGTCGGCGGGCCCGCGGGCGGCGCCCCTGGGCAGACCGGGTCGGGGCAGGCGGGTTCGGGGCAGGCGGGCTCGGGGTCGGGCCAGGGCGGCTCGGGGCAGGCCGGTGCGGGCCAGGGCGGCTCGGGGCAGGCGGGCTCGGGCGAGTCGGGGCCGGTGCGGGCCGGGGGTTCGGGCGAGCGGACCGAGGCCGGTGGCGCGGGGACCGGGAGCGGGACGGGCAAGGCCGCCACCATCGGGTGAACTATGGCCTGGCCAGGGTTCTTCCGGGCCCGCTCACAGCGCGTTCATAGCTTTTCGGCGCACTCTCTGCGCCATGGACGACCCTCAGGACCGCGCGGCGCGCGGCGCCCGCCGGAACGCGGCCCGGCGCCGGGTGGCCGGTGTCACCTGGGCCGCGGGCGTCGGCGCGACCGCGCTGGCCGCCGCGCTCGCCGCGGTGCTGCCCTCGGGCGCGACCGCAGGCTCTGCGACCACCGGCTCCGCGACCGCGGGCGGACCCGGCGCGATCGGCTCCGGACCGGCGGGAACGGGCTCGGCGGGTAGCGGCCCTGCGGAGTACGGCACTGCGGAGTACGGCACTGCGGAGTACGGCACTGCGGGATACAGCTCTGCGGGACACGGCTCTGCTGGTCATGGCGCTGCGGGACACGGCGCTGCGGACACCGGCGCGACCGGTCGGCGCGGGCTCGACTGGGGTGGCGCGGCGCCCGAGCCCGGCCGGGGCCGCGCGCACACCGGCACGGGGGCGTCGTGAGGACCGCCGTGTTCCCCGCGCTCGGCACCACGGCCGTCGTCGTGCTCGGCGACGGGCCGCTGGCCGAGGCGGAGGCCCTGGTCAGGGCCGAGGTGCGGGCGGTGGACGAGGCGTGCAGCCGGTTCAGGGCGGACTCGGAGATCAGCGCGGTGCACCGGGCGGCCGGGCGCACGGTCGAGGTGTCGCCGCTGCTGGCGGAGGCGGTCGGCACGGCGCTGCGGGCGGCGGAGCTGACCGGCGGGCTGGTCGACCCGACCGTGGGCACGGCGCTGTGCGCGCTGGGCTACGACCGGGACTTCGCGCAGGTCAGGCGGATCGACCCGCGCCCGGTGGAGCCGGTGCCCGCGCCGGGCTGGTGGCGGGTGGGCCTCGACGCGGCCGGATCGCGGCTGGTCGTGCCGCGCGGGGTGCTGCTGGACCTGGGGGCGACGGCGAAGGCGCTGTGCGCGGACCGGGCGGCGCGCGCGGTGTCGGCGGCGCTGGGCTGCGGGGTGCTGGTGTCGCTGGGCGGGGACCTGGCCACCGCCGGAACTCCACCCGAAGGTGGCTGGCACATAGGCGTGGGTGACGACCACGTGGGGCTCGCGTCGCAGATCGTGACGATCCGGTCGGGTGGGCTGGCCACGTCGGGCACGGTGCGGCGGCGCTGGAAGCGCGCGGGCCGCGTGGTGCACCACATCGTCGACCCGCGCACCGGGGACGTGCCCGCGCCGTGCTGGCGGACGGCCAGCGTGGTGGCGGTGGACTGCGTGACGGGGAACACGGCGAGCACCGCCGCGGTGCTGCTGGGGGAGGACGCGCCCGCGTGGCTGGCCGAGCGGGGGCTGCACGCCCGGCTGGTCGGCGAGGACGGGCGGGTCGTGGAGGTCGGTGGCTGGCCCGCCGAGGGGAGGAGCGCGGCGTGAGCGAGGAGGCGCTGTGGTTCGCGGGCCGGGCCACCGGCCTGGTGTCGCTGGTGCTGCTGACGGCGGTGGTGGTCCTGGGCGTGCTGGGGGTGCGGCGGGTCGCGTCGGCGCGCTGGCCCCGGTTCGCGGTGAGCGACCTGCACCGCAGGGTGTCGCTGCTGGCGGTGGCGTTCCTGGCGGTGCACGTGGGCGCGGCGGTGGCTGGCGGGCACGTGGACGTCCCGGCGGTCGCGGCGCCGTTCGCCTCCGGCCACCGGCCGGTGGCGGTCGGGCTGGGCGCGGTGGCGCTGGACCTGCTGGTGGCGGTGCTGCTGACCAGCGCGCTGCGCACGCGGCTGCCGCACCGGGTGTGGCGGGCGGTGCACTGGGCCGGGTACGCGCTGTGGCCGGTGGCGCTGGCGCACGGGCTGCTGCTGGCGGACGTGGACAGCGGGGTGCTGCCGGTGGTGCTGCTGGACGTGCTGTGCCTGGCGGCGGTGGGGATCTCGGTGGCGTGGCGGGTGGCCGCGCCGAGGAAGGCCGCGGTGTGACCGCGGTGGGCGCGGCCCGCAAGCTCCCCGAGCGGGCGCTGGGGCTGGCGGGGCACCTGGAGGCGCACGGGCCGCTGCGGTTCCCGCCGGACCGGGAGGCGTTCGTGGCGGGGCTGGCGGCGGCGGGGCTGGTCGGCCGGGGCGGCGGCGGGTTCCCCGCGCACCTGAAGGCGGCCTCGGTGGTCGGGGCCCGCGTGGTGGTGGCGAACGGGTGCGAGGGCGACCCGCTCAGCGGCAAGGACCGGGCCCTGCTGGAGCGGGCCCCGCACCTGGTGCTGGACGGGCTGGTGGTGACGGCGGCGGCGGTCGGCGCGCCGGACGCGGTGGTGGCGGCGCACGACGCGCCGGACGGGTTGCTGCGGGCGCTGGCCGAGCGGACCGGGGACCCGGTGCCGGTGCGGCTGGTGCTCGTGCCCGGCGGGTACGTGGCGAGCGAGGAGTCGGCGCTGGCGAACTTCCTGCTCACGGGCCGGGCGCTGCCGGTGGTGGCGCCGCCGCGACCGGCGGGGCGCGGGGTGCTGGTGCACAACGCGGAGACGCTGGCGGACGTGGCGCTGGTGGCCCGGTGGGGTGGCGACGGGTACCGGGAGCGGGCGACGCGGCTGGTGACGGTGGCCGGTGACGTGCGGGAGCCGGGGGTGCGCGAGGCGCCGATCGGGGCGACCGCCGAGCAGCTCGTGGAGCTGGCGGGCGGCGGGACCGAGGAGCTGTCGGCGCTGCTGGTCGGCGGGTGTGGCGGGCGGTGGGTGCGGCCGGGGGCGACGCCGGTGACCGGGACGGCCGTGGTGGCGGCGCTGGGCGCGTCCGCGTGCGGGGTCCGGGAGACCGCGCGGGTGCTGGCCTGGCTGGCCGGGGAGAGCACCGGCCGGTGCGGGCCCTGCCGCTTCGGGCTGCCGTCGATCGCGGAGGACTTCGCCGCGCTGAGCGGGTCCGGCGGGCTGAGCGGGTCGGGCGCGCCGGACGGGGCGGCGCCGGGACGGTTGCCGCTGCTCGCGGGTCGGGGGGCGTGCGCGCACCCGGACGGGGCGGTGCGGCTGGCGGCGAGCGCGCTGGAGGTGTTCGCGGACGAGGTGCGCGCGCACCTCGCGGGCGGGTGCGGGGGCGCGCGGTGAACCGGGCGGCGGGGCGGGACGGGCTGCGGCTGGTGGTGGACCCGGTGGCCTGCGACGGGCACGGGCTGTGCGCCGAACTGCTGCCGGAGGCGGTCGACCTGGACGAGTGGGGCTACCCGGTGCTGCCGCGGGGCCCGCTGCCCCCCGGCCTGCTGGGGCGGGCCGGGCGGGCGGTGGCGGCGTGCCCGGCGCTGGCGCTGCGGCTGGTGGACGTGGAGCCGGTCGCGCGGGGGTGGGGCCCCTCAGCCGGGGTCACCCTGCCGGGGGAACCTGTGGGGTGAGGGCGGCGGGCAGGTCGGCGCGGCCCGCGATGCCGAGCTTGCGGTAGGCCCCGGACAGGTGCAGCTCGACGGTGCGCCGGGTGAGGAAGAGCGCCTCGGCGATCTGCCGGTTCGTCAGGCCTTGCGCGGCCATGCCCGCGACCCGGACCTCCTGCCTGGTCAGGCCGTGCTCGGTGCCCTGGGCGGCGGGCGGCTCGCAGGCTCGCAGCTCCTCGCCCGCGCGCGCGATGAGCGGTTTGGCCTCGCAGTCCGCGCTCAGCTCCACGGCCCGCCGCAGGTGCGGGATGGCCCGCTCCGGCCTGCCGCGCCTGCGCAGCCGCGCGCCCAGCTCGCACAGCGCCTCGGCCAGCGCGAGCCGGGCGGTGGTGCCCCGCAGGTGCTGGACGGCCTGGGCGAGCGCGCGGGTCCCGGCATCGTCCTCGCTGGTCAGGCCCACCGCGAGCAGCGCGGCGCCGAGCGCCCTCGGGGTGCCCCAGCGGCGGGCGACCGCCAGCTCCTCCCCGGCGAGCCGCGCCGCCTGGTCGCGGCGGCCCAGCGCGAGCAGGGCGCGCACCGCCAGCGGTCGCCACGGCAGCAGCGGCGCCGACCCGAGCTGGGCGGCGGCCAGCCTCCTGCCGCACTCGCGCGCGTCGGTCAGCGCGCCCTCGGCGTCACCGCCCGCGAGCTTGAGCCTGCCGCGCGCCCACAGGGTGGTGTTGTGGCCGAACACCTCGGGCAGCCGGTCGGTGAGGCCGTGCTTGGCCAGCAGCTCGCGCGCCTCGTCGAACCGGCCGAGGTCGACCAGCGCCTCGGTGAGCCTGGCCGCGCAGAGCACCGCCATCGGGCAGTCCTCGACCGGGCCTGCCCACTCCCCCGCGTCGGCGGGCCGGTCGCCCGGCCGGTCGCGCGGCGGGGCGCTCTGCTCGGCGAACAGCCGCAGCTGCCACTTCAGGAAGGTGGTGGCGCGCACGAGGTCGCCGGTGGCCAGGTGGTGCAGGCCCTGGGCGAGCGCGAGCGCCGCGCCCCGGTCGAGGTGGTGGTCGCGGGGTTCGGCGCGGGAGCCGAGCGCGTGCCGCAGCCCCTCGGACAGCCGGGGCGAGTCGGCCAGGAAGCAGGTGGCGACGGCGAACGCGAACGGCCGGGTGAGCACCTCGGTGTCCGGTCCGGTCAGCGCCAGCTCGGCGTGACCGGCGGCCCGCGCCGCCGAGTCGCCGCGCAGGGCGTGGCCGAGCGCGAGCAGGGCGGAGC
Organism: Actinosynnema pretiosum; assembly: GCF_002354875.1. GTDB lineage: Bacteria > Actinomycetota > Actinomycetes > Mycobacteriales > Pseudonocardiaceae > Actinosynnema > Actinosynnema auranticum. The sequence continues at coordinate 1,300,234 of NZ_CP023445.1, read as the reverse complement.
GGGTCTGCCGCAGCTCGGGCGACGTGGGCGGCTCGGCCTCCAGCTCGCGCAGCAGGGCGCCCGCGCGCAGCGCGAGGCCGGGGTTGTTGCCCGCGCCCGCGAGGAAGCACAGGGCGCGCAGCCGCCACGAGCGGTCGTGGTCGGCGGGACCGAGCCTGGCGACCAGCTGCGGTCCGAGGGCGAGGGCGAACCGGGCGTCGACCGGGCGGCACAGCCGCAGCAGCAGCTGGGCGGCTTGGTCGGCGGCGAGGCCGGTGTCGTCGGCGAGGACGAGGCTCTCGCGCAGCAGCGACGCGCCTTCCGCAGGGTCGGCGAGGAACACCGCGTGCACCAGCTCCAGGCGGGCGCCCAGGCGCTCGGCGGGCGCGGCGCGCTCCCGCAGCGCGCGCTCCAGGCAGGCGCGGGCCTCGACCGGGTCGCCCGCGCGCAGCGCCGAGCGGGCGGCCTCGCGCAGCACCGGGACGCCCCAGGGCAGCGGCACGTCGTGGGCCTGGCGCAGGTGCGCGGCGACCCTCCTGGCGGGTTCCCCGGCCTCGGCCAGCGCCGAGGCGGCGCGGGCGTGGTCGGCGGCGCGGGTGGCGACCGGCAGGTCGGCGAGCACGCAGGCCCGCAGGTAGGGGTGGTTGAAGGCGAGCGGGGTGCCGTCGCGGAGCAGGCGCAGCCGGACCAGGGCGTCGACCAGGGCGAGCACCTCGCGGTGCTCGACACCGGCCAGCTCGGCGACCCGGTCGACGGTGGCGTCCTCGCCGAGGACGGCGGTCGCCCGCACCACCTCGGCCGCGCCGGGGCGGACCCGCAGGCGCAGGCGCAGCAGCTCCCCCAGCTCGGGCGCGGCGAGCGCGGGGACCCCGGCGGGGTCGAGGGCGGTCGGGTCCAGGGCGGTCGGGTCCAGGGCGGTCGGGTCCAGGGCGGTGGGACCGGAGCCAAACGCGGCGGAGCCGAACCCGGCCGGGACGAGCGCGGCGACGTCGAAGGCGGCGGACGGGCCGGGATCGAACCCGGCCGGGTCGAACTCGGCGGGGGTGAACCCCGCGCGGCCCGGTGACGGGGCGCCGGGGCCGCCGGAAGCCGGGCCCCCTCGCCGCTGGTGGCGCCGGGAGGCGTGGTGCTCCGGCGACGTGACGCCGGAAACCGGGGCTCCCTGGCCTGATCCGGGATCGGCGGGGCTCCGGACGGCGTCGCCGGACGCGGCACCGCCCTGGGTGGCACCGCCCTGGGAGGCGCTGCCTGCGCTGGAACGACCGCGGGCCGCAGACCCGGAGACGGGGTCACCCCCGGCGGTGTCCCCCGGACCGGGGCGACCGGAGCTGTCCGCGCCGGAACGGCCGGGCGCCGGGGCCACGGGACCTGCGGGGCCCGCGGTGCGGGCGGTCCGGGCCTTCGGTCCGAGGGCCGCTCGGGTGCGCAGGACCGCGACCAGGGACTCCAGCAGTCTGGGGTTGCCCGCCGTGGCCTCGTGGACCGCCGCGGCCAGGCCCTCGGGGAGGGGTGCGGGCAGCGCGCCCGCCAGCAGGTCGGCGACCGCGTCGGGGGCCAGGCGGGGCAGGCGCAGCAGGTGGTGGTCCTCGGGCAGCAGCTCGGACAGCAGCAGGTCGGCGGCGGGCGGTTGGCCCGTGGCCGAGGACAGCACGACCAGCAGGGGGCGGTCGCGGAGCCTGCGCAGCAGGTAGGCGAGGCAGCGCAGGGACCAGGCGTCGGCGGCGTGCGCGTCGTCGACCACGAGCAGCAGCGGGGCGCGCTCGACCGAGGCGCGCACCAGCTGCAGGAACGCCTCCAGCGAGGGCGCCACGTCGCCGGGGTTGTCCAGCAGGTCCTCGGCGAGCTGCCCGACGACGGCGCCGCGCAGCTCGCTCTCCAGCCGGGTGGCGACCGCCGACGCGGCGGTGAAGCCCAGGTCGCGGGCCTGCGCGGCGACCTCGGCCAGCAGCGCGGACTTGCCGGAGCCGAACTCGCCGTCCACCAGCACCCCGACGGTGCGCCCGGCCGACGCGGCGCGCAGCAGCGCCCGGAAGGCGCGCAGCTCTCCCGCCCTGCCGACCAGCGGCGGGCGGTGCGCGCCCCGCGTTCTCGGGTCCACCTGCCGCGCGGGGCTCGATGCGCTCACCTGTGGACTCCGTTCTGCGGCGTCGCGGCGGCGGGGAGCGGGCGGAGCACCACCGTATGGCATGTGTCCACCCCGGAGATCGCCACAGGCCCGGCGCGGGAACGGTGCAGGTCCAGCGCGGAGCCGGCGCGGGAACGACCCGAGCCCAGCGCAGAGCCGACGCAGGAAACGACCAAAGCCCAGCGCAGGGCTGGCGCAGGCACGGCGCAGGGCTGACGCAGAACCGGCGCAGGCCGTGCGCGGGACCGGCGCTGCCTGCCGGGAACCGGCGCGGGCGCTGCCCGGAACCGGGTTCCGGGCAGGGCCCGCCGCGGGCGGGCACCGAGAGCCGCGCCGGGACGCGGGCGGGATTTCCTTCGGTGCCCTCCGTAGAGACTTCCGGGGGCGCCTCCCCCCAGAATGGCCTGCGAACGGGCGGGCCGCGAAGCGCGGCCCGGACCGCCAAAACCGCGGAAGCATTTCCGCCGAGCGGGCTCTCCAGCGGGCTCCGATGAATTTCGGGGAGCGCCTCCGGCGGCGAGCGGAAATGCCGGTGAGTCGCGCGCGAATTACCCGGAGCAGCTCAGCGCGACTCCTCCATTGATCGGCGCAGGATCTTCATGGCGTGGTAGACGCGGGACTTCACGGTCCCTTCGGGAATGCCCAGCACGAGCGCCGCCTCGCGGACCGTCCGGCCGCGCACGTAGGTCTCGCAGATCGCTTCCCGGTGCTCGGCACCGAGCTTCCCGATGAGATCGGCGAGCACCATGCGGGACAGCCCCTGCTCGGTCCGGTCGGGCTCCAGGGCGACGTCGTCGCCGGTCAGCTCCACCTCCACGGGTCTGGCGCGACGCCCGCGCCAGTCGTCGATCACGATCCGGCGGGACACCGTCAGCAGCCAGCCCCGCAGCATCCTCGGGTCGCTGACCAGCTTTTCCGCGTTCCGCCACGCCCGGATCAGGGTCTCCTGGACGACGTCCTCCGCCCACTGCCGGTCGTTGCCGGTCAGCTTGAGCACGTGGGCCAGCAGGACCCCCTCGAACTGCGCGTAGAGGGTCGTCACCAACTCCTCGGCCCTGCTCCGCGCGGCGGCGCCCGACCGGGGCTCCACCCGCGTTCCGCCCGGTGAATTCATGGAGTGCGAACCTCCTGAGAGTTCGTGCGGCGGAAGGCGTGCCGAGCGTTGCGGGGTAACACGCCTGCGAAGTTGCGGAGACCACGTGAACGTACTACACGAGTACGTCTCGATCCAATAACCACGCCCCCTGTCCACGTCGTGGCCGCTTGTAGGGGAAGTGCGACTCGTGCATCACCGCGCGTTCCGCGAAGTACCGGTGATGCAGATCACACGTGCGACGTGAACCGCTCTTCCGGCGTCCGCCCCCGGTTCGCCGATGCGTATTGCCGACCAATACCGGGGTCGCCGAGGGGGCCGCGGACGCGCCGAGGGCGCGGACCCTTCGGTGGGTCCGCGCCCTCGGCGGCAGCGGTGGTGGCGTGGCGCCGACCGGATCGGCGCCGGTGGTCAGTGCTGGTGGGTCAGGGCGGGGTTGCGCACCGGCGAGCCGGTGCCCACCGGGGAGATCGGCAGCAGCGTCCGACCGGTCGGCCCCACCTCGATGTCGGTGCCCATCGCCGGGCACACGCCGCAGTCGAAGCACGGCGTCCACCGGCAGTCGTCCTGCTCGCGCTCGTCCAGGGCGTCCTGCCAGTCCGCCCAGAGCCACTCCTTGTCCAGCCCGGAGTCCAGGTGGTCCCAGGGCAGGACCTCCAGCTCCTCGCGCTCGCGGGTGGTGAACCACTCCAGGTCCACGCCCAGCGGCTCCAGCTCGGCCTTGGCCGCCTGCACCCAGCGCTCGTAGGAGAAGTGCTCGGACCAGCCGTCGAACCGGCCGCCCTCGCGCCACACCCGCTCGATGACCGCGCCGATCCGCCGGTCGCCGCGCGAGAGCAGCCCCTCGATCAGCGACGGCTGCCCGTCGTGGTAGCGCATCCCGATGTTGCGGCCCAGGTTCCGGTCCGAGTTGACCGCCTCGCGCAGCTTGCGCAGCCTGCGGTCCACGGTCTCCGGGTCGCACTGCCCGGCCCACTGGAACGGGGTGTGCGGCTTGGGCACGAACCCGCCGATGGAGATGGTGCAGCGCACGTCCTTGCGCCCGCTGGCCTCCCGACCGGCGCGGATGACGTTCTTGGCCATCTCGGCGATCTGCAGCACGTCGTCGTCGGTCTCGGTCGGCAGGCCGCACATGAAGTACAGCTTCACCTGCCGCCAGCCCGCCGCGAACGCCGCGCTGACCGTCCGGATCAGGTCCTCCTCCGACACCATCTTGTTGATGACGCGGCGGATGCGCTCGCTGCCGCCCTCGGGGGCGAAGGTCAGGCCCGAGCGGCGGCCGTTGCGGGAGAGCTCGTTGGCCAGGTCGATGTTGAAGGCGTCCACCCGCGTGCTGGGCAGCGACAGGCTGGTGTTGGTGCCCTCGTACCGGTCGGCCAGGCCCTTGGTGACCTCGGCGATCTCGGAGTGGTCCGCGCTGGAGAGCGAGAGCAGGCCGACCTCCTCGAAGCCGGTCGCCTCCAGGCCGCGCTGCACCATCGCGCCGATGCCCTCGATCGAGCGCTCGCGCACCGGGCGGGTGATCATGCCCGCCTGGCAGAAGCGGCAGCCGCGCGTGCAGCCCCGGAAGATCTCCACGCTCATCCGCTCGTGCACGCTCTCGGCGAGCGGCACCAGCGGCTGCTTCGGGTACGGCCAGGCGTCCAGGTCCATCGTGGTGCGCTTGAACACCCGGTAGGGGACCCGCTCGCGGTTGGGCACGACGCGCTGGATGCGGCCGTCCGGCAGGTACTCCACGTCGTAGAACCGGGGCACGTACACGCCGCCGGTCTCGGCCAGCCTGGTCAGGATCTCGTCCCGCCCGCCGGGGCGGCCCTCGGCCTTCCAGGCGCGGACGATGTCGGTGATCTCCAGGACCGCCTCCTCGCCGTCGCCGAGCACGGCGGCGTCGACGAAGCGGGAGATCGGCTCGGGGTTGAACGCGGCGTGCCCACCGGCCACCACGATCGGGTGGTCCTCGGTGCGGTCGGCGGCGTGCACGGGCACGCCCGCCAGGTCGAGCGCGGTCAGCAGGTTCGTGTAGCCCAGCTCGGTCGAGAAGCTGACGCCGAGCAGGTCGAACGCGCCGACCGGCCGGTGGGAGTCCACGGTGAACTGGGGGACGCGGTGCTCGCGCATGAGCGCTTCCAGGTCCGGCCAGACCGCGTAGGTGCGCTCGGCCAGGACGTCCGGCTGCTCGTTGAGCACCTCGTAGAGGATCATGACGCCCTGGTTGGGCAGCCCGACCTCGTAGGCGTCCGGGTACATCAGGGCCCACCGCACCGCGGCGGAGTCCCAGTCCTTGGTGGTGGCGTTCAGCTCCCCGCCGACGTACTGCACCGGCTTGGAGACCCTGGGGAGCAGGGGCTCCAGCAAGGGGAAAACAGAGTCGACGCTCACAACCGACCAGGGTAACCGAGCCCTTGCGCGGACCTAGCGCAGCAGCAGCTTGCCGAGCCTGCGCGCGGCCACCACCACCCCGATCGCGCCGAGGACGAGGAAGTACAGGACCGGCCAGAGCAACCCCCAGTGCAGGTTTCCGCTGTTCAGGTCCCTCATCAGGGTGGTCGCCTGGTACAGCGGGGTGAGCTGGACGAGTCCGCGGACCGCCTCCGGGTAGACCGAGACCGGGTAGAAGGTCGCCGAGAACAGGAACAGCGGCATGATCACCAGCTGGACCAGGTCGAAGTCCTGCCAGCCTCGCAGGAACGTCGTGACGGCCATGCCCACGGCCGCGAACGCGGCGGCGACCAGCAGCGAGGCGGGCAGCATCAGCAGCGCCCACGCCGAGCCCGCCAGGTCCAGGCCGAGCATGACGACGGTGAACCCGGCCGAGTAGAGGCCGCCGCGCAGCAGCGACCAGGCCACCTCGCCGAGCGCGATGTCCATCGGACCGGCCGGGGTGGCCAGCACCGCGTCGTAGGTCTTGGCGTACTTGAACTTCACGAACACGCCGAACACCGCGTCGTAGACGGCCCCGTTCATGGCCGCGGTCGCCAGCAGCGCGGGGGCGACGTACTGCGCGTACGGCACGCCCTCGACGTCGGCGACCAGCCTGCCGATGCCGAAGCCGAGGGAGAACAGGAACAGCAGCGGCTCGACCAGGCCGGTGAGCAGGGGCACCCAGGCCCGGCGGTACACCAGGTAGGAGCGCTCCAGCAGGACGAGCGAGCGGCCCGCGTACAGGCCGGGCGGGACGATCCGCAGGCCGAGCGCGGGCCTCGCCTCACGGGTGGTCACGGGACGAGCCTCCGCCGGTAGACACGGGTTCCGATCAGGGTCCCGACCGCCAGCACGGCGACCAGGAAGGCGACGTGGCCGAGCGCGGCGAGCGCGCCGAGCCCGCCGAACGCGGCCCCCCGCGCCAGCTCGACGCCGTGCCAGGTGGGGGCGATCCAGACCAGCGGGAGCAGCCAGTCGGGAAGCTGCTCGACGGGGAAGAACGCGCCGGTGAACAGGGTCATCGGCATGACGATCAGGCGGAACACGGTGCTGAACGAGTCGGCCTTGTCCCTGGTGGCGCTGAACGCGGTGATCGGGGCGCTGTAGGCGGTGCTGGTGAGCACCGAGACCGGGACGGCCAGCGCGGCGGCCGGGGTGGTGAGCGCCTCGAACAGGGTCGCGGAGACCAGGAAGAAGGCGCCCGCCATCAGCACGAGCAGGGCGTTCCACAGCATGGTGCCCAGGAAGACCTGGGCCGGGGTGATCGGGGAGGCGACGACCGCGTGGTGCCGCTTGCTCCACTTGAACACGTCGATGACCTGGTAGGTCGACTCGTTCACGACGGCCTGCAGGCCCATCACGACCAGCAGCGCGGGCGCCAGGAACTGCGGGTAGGTCAGCCCGCCGGGCAGCTGGTCGGGGGCGATCTGGCTGCCGAGGCCGAAGCCCATGGACAGCAGGAACAGCACCGGGAGCACGAACGCGGAGACGGCGGTGGCGCGCCAGTTGCGGCGGTACCAGACCCAGCGGCTCTCCACGTAGATCAGCACCGCGCGGGCGTTGCCCGACGGGCGTCCGGTGGCGGTCCGGGCGGTGGGCGCGGCGTCGGCGTCGGCGCGCGTGGTGTCGGCGCTGTTGGTGTCGGCGCTGTTGGTGTCGGCGGCCATCAGTCGACCAGCGTCCGGCCGGTGAGCCGCAGGAACACGTCCTCCAGGCTGGAGCGGCGCACCAGGCTCGACACCGGGCGCACCCCGCGCTCCTGGGCGGCGGCGAGCGCGGCCTCGCCGTCGCGGGTGTACAGCAGCACGCGGTCGGGGAGCACCTCGACCCGCTCGGCCAGGTCCTCCAGCCGGTCGGCGGACTGGTTCCCCGGCGGGAAGCGCAGCTCCAGGACCTCGCGGGTGGAGTAGCGGGAGATCAGCTCGGACGGCGAGCCCTCGGCGGCGACGCGCCCGCCGTCCATCACCACGAGCCGGTCGCACAGCTGCTCGGCCTCGTCCATGTAGTGCGTGGTGATGATCAGCGTGACGCCCTCGGCCTTGAGCCGGAACAACCGGTCCCACAGCAGGTGGCGGGCCTGCGGGTCCAGGCCGGTGGTGGGCTCGTCGAGCAGCAGCACCTCGGGCTCGTTGACCAGCGAGCGCGCGATGGTGAGCCGCCGCTTCATGCCGCCGGACAGCGGTTCGACCTCGCTGTTCGCGCGCTCGGTGAGCTGGGCGAACTCCAGCAGCTCCCCCGCCTTGGCGCGCACGGCGGCGCGGGAGAGCCCGAAGTAGCGGCCGTACACCTCCAGGTTCTGCCGCACGGTCAGCTCGTTGTCGAGGGTGTCCTGCTGCGGCACCACCCCGATGCGGGCCCGGATGCGCGGGCCGTCCCGGTCCGGGTCCATGCCGAGCACGCGCAGGTCGCCGCCGGAGCGCGGGGAGGTGCAGGAGATCATCCGCATGGTCGAGGACTTGCCCGCGCCGTTGGGCCCGAGGAACCCGAAGGCCTCGCCGCGCTCGACCCGGACGTCGATGCCCCGGACCGCCTCGAACTCCCCGAAGCGCTTGGTCAGCCCGCTGGCCTCTACGAGGGGTGTGGTCACGGTCGCCGACTGTAACCACCTGGCACGGGGTCGGGGCAACGCTTTTTCACACCGGTGCGGAACGCGCGACGGCCCGTCCCGCAGGACTGCGGGACGGGCCGTGGTGCTGGCGGGCGCGCCGGTCAGCGGCGGCTCAGAGCGCGGGGAACCAGATCTTGATCTCGCGCTCGGCGGACTCGACCGAGTCGGAGCCGTGCACGAGGTTGAACTGGACCTCCAGGCCGAAGTCGCCCCGGATGGTGCCCGGCGTGGCCTTCTCGACCGGGTCGGTGCCACCGGCGAGCTGGCGGAACGCCGCGATCGCGCGCGGGCCCTCGATCACCAGCGCCACCAGCGGGCCGCCGGTGATGAAGTCCAGCAGGCCCTCGTAGAAGCCCTTGCCCTCGTGCTCGGCGTAGTGCTGCTCGGCGGTCGCGCGGTCGGCGTTGCGCAGTTCGAGCGCGGCCAGCTTCAGGCCCTTGCGCTCGATGCGGGAGATCACCTCGCCGACCAGGCCGCGCTCGACGCCGTCGGGCTTGACCAGGACCAGGGTGCGCTCGCTCACGGCGGTGGTTCTCCTTGCTCGGTGGGGGTGGTGGGCGACAGCGTATCCGGCGGACCGCCGTGGCATAGTCACCGGCCGTGACGGCTGAGGGCGCGGGGCGCGGGGACACCGGGACGGACGAGCGGGGCGGCGGTCACGGGGGCGGGCACGGCGGTGGGCACGCGGCGACCGCGCTGACCGGCGCGGCGGTGATGTTCGTGCTGCTGAGGCTGCTGGCGGTGTCCCACTACGACTGGCACGTGGCGTTCGCCCTGCTGCACACCCTGGACCTGGAGGACGCGCCCGGCCTGTTCGTCGGCACGTTCATGGCCGACTCGCGGATCAGCAGCGCGCTGCTGATCCTGGTGTCGCCGCTGCTCGTCCTGTACGCCTGGGCCCACCGCCGCCGCGACAAGGTCGCCGCGCTGGCGCTGCCCCTGCTGCCCGCGCTGATGGTCGCGCACGTGATCACCTACCACCGGTGGTGGGTGCCGGTGGCCGCGGTGGCGCTGTCGGCGCTGGTGCTGCTGGTGGAGCGGGCGCGGATGCGGGGGCTGGTGCAGGAGGCGGTGACCTTCCTGATGCGGCGGACCGGGGTCGTGCTGGTGGGCGTGGCGCTGGCGGTGGCCGCGTTCGTGGCGACGCCGTGGGTGCCCCTGGAGGAGATGGAGCTGGTGGACGGCGAGCTGCGCGGGTACGTCATGGAGACCGGGCACGGGTTCGTGAAGGTGCTGGACGAGCACCACGGGTTCCGCATCCTGCGCACCGACGAGATCCGCTCCAGGGTCGAGCTGGCCGAGCACTGAGCCCGACCGGCGTCGTGGCCACGCCTGCGGGCTAGCGCTCCAGCACCACCACCGACCTCGGCGGCACCCGCACCGCCGTGCCGTCGACCACCGCGCGGTCGGTGCACAGCGGGTGCTGCCGCCACCCGCCGACGGGCGCGGTGACCTCCTTCTCCACCGGGAACGGGTTGACCACCACGAGCAGCCCGTCGCGCGCCGGGTCGCGGTCGGGACCGGCGGTGTCGTCCAGGTGCGCCACGACCACGCCCGGTTCGGCGGCCAGGAACGACAGCTTCGCCTGCACCTGCGCCGCGTCGCCCAGGGTGAACAGCGGCGAGGACCCGCGCAGCCGCAGCAGCTCCAGGGTGTGCCCCAGCGCGGATCGCAGGTCGGCCTGCGCGGGCTTGAGCGCCGGGTCGGCCAGCAGCGGCGCGGAGTAGGGCCACTTGTCGGCGTTGTCCGGCGCGGGCGGCAGGCCCCGGCCGAACCCGTTGTCCCGCAACGACGGGTCGTACCGGTTGAACCAGTCGCCCGAGTCGTAGCTGTTGCGGTCGAGCGACTTCGAGCGCAGGAACTCGCTGCCCGCGTGCAGCAGCGGCTGCCCCTGGCCGAGCAGGACGGGCGCGAGGGCGACGCGGTGCATCCGGACCCGGTCGGCCATCGGCGTGGACGGCGGCAGCTTGAACACCTGGGCGTCGAACAGGGTCTCGTTGTCGTGCGCGTCCACGTAGCTGATCACGTCCGCCGGGACGCCCGCGTAGCCCGCGGGCGAGCCGTTGTACGGCACGTCCCGGCCGCTGACCTCGCCGCCGGAGGTGGACCGGAAGCGGAACCCGGCCGCGTTGCCCGCCATGCCCAGCTTCACCAGGTCGCTGTAGTTCGCCAGCCGCGCGGCCACGTCCCCGTTGGCGGGCGAGCCGTTGAGGTCGCCCGCGAGCCCGGTGCCCAGGCCCTGCACGCGCGGGTCCTCGTCGAACGGGCCGCCGCCGCGCACCGCGTCGCGCAGCCGGTCGCTGAACGTGCCGATGCCGGTGCCCGCGAGGTTCGCCTGGGTGGCCTGCTCGAACCGGGCGTTCCCGGCGACCTCGCCGAAGTCCCAGCCCTCGCCGTAGAGCCGGATCGAGCGGCCGTCCACGCCGTCGCGCTCGGGGGTGAGCGCGTCCAGCGCGGCGCGCACGGCCAGCAGGTTCGCCTTCGGGTGGTGGCCCATGAGGTCGAACCGGAAGCCGTCGACCTTGTACGTCCTGGCCCACCACACCACCGAGTCCACGACGAGCTTGCCCGTCATGGCGTTCTCCGGCGCGGTGTTGGCGCAGCAGGTGGAGTTCGCGATCGAGCCGTCGTCGGCGAACCGGTGGTGGTAGCCGGGCACGACCTTGTCCAGCACCGAGCCCGGCCCGTCGCCGGACGCGGCGGTGTGGTTGTAGACCACGTCCAGCACGACCTTGTTCCCGTTGGCGTGCAAGGACCGCACCATCTCGCGGTACTCGCGGGAGCGGGCGGCCCCGGTCTGCGCGGCGTCGGTGGCGTACGAGCCCTCGGGGGTGTTGTAGTGCAGCGGGTCGTAGCCCCAGTTGAAGCCGTCGTCGGCGGCGGTCGCGGCGACGCACTCCTGCTGGCGCGGCGAGTCCGGCGGCAGGGACGGCAGGTCGCAGTCGGGCGCGCGCTGGTCGGCGCGGCGCTCGGGGATGGTGGCGATGTCGAAGGTGGGCAGCAGGTGCACGGTGTCCAGCCCGGCCTCGGCGAGCTGCCGCAGGTGCCCCATGCCGGTGGAGTCGCGGTGGGTGAACGCGCGGTAGGTGCCCCGGTCCGCCTCGGGGACGGTGTCGTCGCCGATGGAGAAGTCGCGCACGTGCAGCTCGGTGATGCCGTGCTCGACGGGGTTGGCGCCGAGGCCGCGCGCGACCTCGGCGGACCAGCCCTCGGGGGCGGTGGCCGGGTCGGCGAGGTCGGCGAACTGGGAGTGCGTGGAGCCGACCGCGAGCGCGACCGAGTACGGGTCGGTGACCACGACCGTGCGGCCCGCGGCGGTGATCTCGTACTGGTAGAAGCGGTTCTTCCAGTCCCCGGAGCCGGACCAGGAGCCGGAGGCGTCGTCGCGGGCGAGGTCGAGCACCTCGGCGGGGTCGCCCTCGGGGGCGTCGAACAGGCGCAGCCGCACCCGTGAGGCGGTCGGGGCCCACAGGCGGGTGGTGACACGGTCGCCGTCGAACGCCGGGCCGTAGGGGAGCGCGGTCGCGGCGGGCGCGAACCGGTCGTCCAGGACGCCCGCGAGCTGGACGCCGGTGCGGTGCCGCAGCGTCCCGGCCGCGTCGACGTGCACGGCGGACAGCGCGCCGCCGCGCAGCGCCGCGTCCACCCGGTGGACGTCGCGGACCCGGAACACCGGTTTGCCGCGCAGGTGCGGGAAGTCCCCCGGCACGGCCTCGGCGCTGGGCTCCAGGCGCAGGACCTTGCCGCCGTACTCGATCCGGTAGCCGTCCGAGGCGATCACGGGCACGTCCCAGACCACCAGGTCCTTCCGCACCCAGGCGGCCTTCGACCTGGTCAGGTCGTCTTCCACGGCGTCACCTCCGGAGGGCGGCAGCACGTAGGACGCCGAGCCGTCCGGCTTCGCCGACCCGGAGGCGAACCACACCTCGTGGCCGGTGCCGGTGACGTCGAGGAACTGGTCGGCTCCGGGGTCCTTGGCGTCGCCGCGGTGGATGATGTGGGACAGGCCGGGCGCGCCCTGCGCCAGCGGCACCGACCAGTGGACGCCGAACCCGTCGTCCCCGTCCGGCGGTCGGGACTGGTTCCACCCCGGACTGGGCTCGGCCGACCCGGTCCAGTGGTAGAGGGTCCACTCCGCGTAGTCGCCGTCCGGGCGGTGGTAGTGGATGACGGCGCGGTTCTCGGCCGCCGCGAGGGACGGGAACACCCGGTCGTCGCGCACCCACGCCTGGCCGTCGGTGCGGCCGGTGGCCTCGGCGGTCCCGTCGCGCAGCACGGTGAAGTCGACCGGGCCGGTGGCGGGGAGGGCGGCGACGCCGTTGGTGAACGGGACCTCGGCGCCACCCGCGCGCACCGCGCGGCCTGCGGTGTCGCCGAGGTGGTGCACGAGCACCCGTCCGGTGGCGGCGGCCTCGTTCGGGTGAACCGCCGGGTCGCCCTGCGCGAGCCACACCTGCGGGGACGTGGACGGGTCGACGAACCGGTCGGCCGAGGTGTCCTTCTCGTCGCCCCGGTGCACGACGATCCCGACCTGCCGGGCGCCGGGCTTGAGCCTGACCCAGGCGAACCGGCCGTACGGGGTCTCACCGGCGAACGGCAGCGGCTCCTGCCAGGTCGGCTCGGACTCGACGTCGCCCCAGGCGTGCAGGCCCCAGCCGGTGTAGTCGCCGTCCTGGCGGGCGTAGTGCACGACCAGCCAGTCCGGGCTCCCGGTGGGCGGCTGCGGGACCGGCGGCGCGGGCACGAGGGCGAACCGCACGCCGTCCGCGCCGATCCGCCCGGCCGCGTCCTTGGCGACCACGCGCACCTCGACGCCCTTGCCCGCGGCGGCCCCCGGCAGCGCGGCGAGGTCGGCGAACACCCGGTACGGGGCGGCGTCGTCGGTGCCGAGCACCGTCCACTCCGGGCTCCCGTCGACGCGGGCGGCGAACGTGGCCTGCGCGTAGGGCGAGGTGATCCCGTCCGCGCGCAGCTCGACCCGCTCGTCCAGGGCGGCGCCCTCGGCCGGGATGACCAGGGTCGGCGCGGGCTTGGTGGCGACGGCCTTGCCGGTGGCGCGCAGCACCAGCGCGGACAGCGGCGGCACGGTGACCCGGACCGCGCCGTCCGCGCCTCGGGTGGCGGTGGGGCCGGGCTCGGGGAACACCTGGCGCAGCGCCGTCGAGCCGACCGGCACGTCCAGGGTCCGCGGCGCGGTCCCGGCGTTGGCGACGACGAGGTGCTCGACCTGGGCGCGGCGGTCGAAGCGGCTGAACGCGATCACGTCGCCCTCGGCGCGGCGCAGCACCTGGTTGCCGCCGCGCCAGACCGGGTCGGAGTCGGTGAAGCGGGCCAGGTCGGCGAGCTGGCGGTACAGCGGGTGGTCGGGGACGTGGTTGTCGTCGGCGCCGGTCCGCGTGGCGCCGATCAGCCGCTCGGCGGCGTAGGACGGGGTGGCGCTGGCGAACAGGTCCTGGCGGGCGTCCTTGTCGCCACCGGTGCCCGCGAAGCCCTGCTCGTCGCCGTAGTAGACGACCGGGTTGCCGCGCCACAGCTGGAGCAGGGTGTTGCCCAGCTTGAGGCGGTCGAGCAGGTCGGTGTCGTCGGGGCGGTTCTGGCGCAGCAGGTGGGCGACGCGGCCGAGGTCGTGGTTGCCCAGGAACGTGGGCAGCGACGAGGCGTTGGAGTCGGCGTCGGTGTAGCGGTCGTCGGCGAGCAGGACGTCGCCGAGGCGGGTCGCGCCGCGCCCGGACAGGAAGTCGAGCGCGGCGGACTGGAACGGGAAGTCCAGCACCGACTGGAGCCCCGCATCGGTGGTGAAGCGCGAGGTGGTGGCCGGGTCGGAGTCGAAGACCTCGCCGAAGACGAAGAAGTCCGGCTTGCCGCGCTGCGCGGCGTAGGAGCGCACGTACGGGGCGAGCGCCTGCCAGAACTCCGTGTTGACGTGCTTGACGGTGTCGACCCGGTAGCCGTCGATGTCGAGGGTGTCGATCCAGTGGGTGAAGACCTGCTTCATGCCCGCGACCACGCGGGGGTGCTCGGTCATCAGGTCGTCGAGGCCGGAGAAGTCGCCCTGCAGGCTGGACTCGCCGCTGAACGTCGAGTCGCCGCGGTTGTGGTAGAGCGCGGGGTCGTTGAGCCAGTCCGGTTTCTTCGGGTGGGCCGGGTCGGGGACCGGGGTGTGCGGGAACGAGGTGGCCGGGTCGAGGTCGGGGAAGTCGGGGCTGCCCGCGAGCTTCTCGACGTCGACCGGGTTGCCCTCGCGGTCCAGGTAGGGGACGGCCTTGGAGCTGACGTAGTCGTGGGCGCCCTCGGCGTAGTCGATGACGTCGGCGGTGTGGTTGGCGACGATGTCGAAGAAGACCTTGATGCCCCGGCGGTGCGCGTCGCGGATGAGGCGGCGCATGTCGTCGGTGGTGCCGAAGTGCGGGTCGAGCGAGGTGTAGTCGGTGGTCCAGTAGCCGTGGTAGCCGGCGGACGCGTCGGGGCCCGCGCCCTGGACCCAGCGGTTGCGGAAGACCGGGGTGAGCCAGAGGGCGGTGGCGCCGAGGTCGTCGAGGTAGCCGAGCTGCTGCTGGAGGCCCTTGAGGTCGCCGCCGTGGTAGAAGCCCTTGTCGGTGGGGTCGAAGCCGTGCTGCGCGCGGTCGCCGCCGGTGTGGGCGCGGTCGTTCGACGGGTCGCCGTTGGCGAAGCGGTCGGGGAGGGCGAAGTAGAAGCGCTCGCCGGTGGGGGCGTCGCGGAGGGCGTCCTTGGCGAGGGCCTGGTCGCCGGCGCGGGCGCCCGGTGGGAGGTCGGTGGTCTTGCCGACGGCCAAGCGAGCTCCGGCTTCCGGGGCCGCTTGCGCCTGGGCCTGGTGGGTGACGGCTGCGGGCTGGACGAGGACCAGCGCGATGAGCGCGGCGACGGACCGACGCACCGCGACCTCCTTGTCGCAAGTTCTTGCGGCTGCGCCCGGCGGCTCCACCGGGACAGGGGCAGCGCATCACGGTGCGGTGGGGGCGACAAGGGCCGAGCGGTGGAAAAGACTTGCAGGAGGTTCGGGGTGCCGCGCGCGCCCCGGCCCGGTGGGGGCACTGGGTCGGGGGGGGCTCCGGGCCGGAGGGCTCCGGGCCGGGGGCGGGGGACGTCACCCGCTTGGGGTCGTCTGCTTCGGACCACCTGCTTGGGGTGGTTCGCTTCGGGTCGTCTGCTTGGGGTGGTTCGCTTCGGGGCAGCGGCGTTGCGGTTGCAGGGGCGTGGACCACAGCGACTTGCCGGTCGTGTCCCGCAGTCACGCGGTGTTGCGCACCCGGCGACGATGATCTTCCAGGTGGCGGTGCCGCGGTCGAGCGCGTCCACCACCCAGCGGGCCTGCGCGGTCCCCAGCACGCGCCCGGCCTTGTCGCGCGGGGAGGTGTTGGCGTCTCCTTCGTGGAACGCCCGGAACGCCCACGCGGCGAGCACGTCAACGCGCTTCTCGGTGCACTGCGGCAGGTCCAGGATCTCGCCGGGGTACCGGTTGTTGACGACCCCGTGGTCGTCCCACTGCACGAACGAGTGCATCGAGGCGGTGAACTCGCGGACCTCGGGGTCGAGCACGGTGCGCGCGAACCGGCCCCGGCACCCGTCCAGGGTGCTGGCGACCTCGGCCCCGCCGGAGTGGTCGTGTTGCGCCACACGCGGCCGTCGGGCGGCCACCCGCGCAACCGGACCTTGCCGGTGCCGCCGGTGTCCGGCGTCAGCAGCGGACCGCGCACCACGCGCGCCCGCCGGAAGTCCGGGTCGGCCGACAGCTCGGCCACCATCCGCGAGGCCCGATCGGCCCGAGCCCACACCGGTCCGCCGTCCCACGACACGTCGCCGGAGTGCACCCCGCGCGTCAGCTCGGGCCACCCACCGCGCGTCAGGGCCACACCGGGCGCCAGTCCCCCGGCGACCCCGACCGCGCTCGCCTTCAGAGGCGTCCGCCAGTTCACCACGCCTTCGCTCGTGCCCCTCGTGCGCAGTGGGCGCAGGCGACAACGGGGTGAACGCGCCGAACAGGCGAGGCGTCGGGAACGTGCGCGTCGGGTCGCGCGGTCTCGCGCCCACGAAGCGGACAGTGACCCCGCTCCGATGGATAACGTGGCGAGAGCGCTCCCACTCCCCCGAAGGGCGCAGGGTGGGGTTCACCGGTGATTCCTGAACCGAGAGAATAACCAGCTAAATTTCACCCTTTAGCGCAAGTTTTGCTCCATAAGGGTGGCTATGCACCCCATTGTGCCCTCTTTAGATGGTCACCTACCAAGGTGACGTAGCGACGCAGAGCGCTCTATAGTCTCCCGCACTAAGGGCTATGCCCCGGAGAAGAAGTGCGGGAGCAACGGTTCAATGCACCAAGTCAACCCGACCACACCGGCACTCCGGGCGTATGTCGACGAGACCGGCGATCGCGGGTTCGGCCCCTCGGCTTCCCGGTTGTTCGGCCTGTGCGCCGTGCTGGTCCCGGACGAACTGGACCACGAACTCCGCCGGACCGTCCGGGAACTGCGAACCGGTTTCGGCATCCCGGAAGGCCACGCCCTGCACTGGGCGGACCACCTGCGCGCGCGCAACCACGACCGGCGTCGCCACGCGGCCAAGAGCCTGTCCGAGGTGCCCGGCGTCCAACTGATCTACGTCCTGGTCGACAAGCGGGCGCTCGCCCCCGCGTCGGACGTGCACGGCGACGCCGCGCTGACCTACACCAGGACCACCCAACTGCTGTTCGAGCGAATCGCGGTGGCCGCCCGGACGTGGCCCGGCGGACACCGGCGGGTAATAGCGGAAATCTCCCACACCCGAGGGCACGACCACCCCACGACGCTAAAGCACATCGGCGCGCTCTCCCCCCACGACGGCTTTTCGTGGCGGCTCGCGACGTCGAAGATCACCGTCAGGGGAGCGGCCGATCGGGACGGCCTTCAAGCCGCGGACCTCTACCTCGGGATGTTCAACGCGGCGATTACCCCGGACAAGTACGGGAACCACAGCGACGAGTACCTGGTGGAGTGCTTGCACCAGGTGCACCGGGACCCGCTCGGGCGGATGCTCGGCCGCGGTTTCACCGTCCTGGGACAGGACTCGCTCATCACCGGGCAGCCCTGGTGGCCGTCGTCCGAAGGACGAGGGCTCCCCACGGAGCCCGAGGCCGCTGCGTCCACCGAGGCGGAAGGGGCCGGTCGACCCGGTCCAAGCGGTGGTTCCCCGCGACTCCGTGAAGAGCCGTAGCGGAACACTAGAGAGCCCTCTCCGCGGGGCGCAAGCCAGGTGAGGGATTCCACCGGGTTCCCGCACGCCCGGGAACGCGGGTTGCCGGACACCCGGAAACGCAGGCTGCCGAGCGCCCGGAGAACACCGGTTGCCGAGCACCCGGAGAACACAGGTTGCCGAGCACGGTCACGGAGCACCGATCACCGCCCCGAAGACGCCGATCGCCGCGCACCGAAGTCCGGTGCGCGGCGATCGTGAGGGCTTTCGGCTACGGCTAAGGCTTCGGCTGTTCGCCGGACTTCCAGGCTGCCGCCTGCTCGGCCTGGGCCTGGGCGGCCTGCTGCTGGCTGGGCAGGCGGCCCTCGGCCATGCGCTTGGTGACGTCGTGGCGCAGCCACAGCAGGTAGGCCCAGACCAGGCTGAACATGATGCCGACCGCGCCCAGGGCCGTCATCAGGACGATGCCGGCGACCATCACCACGTGCAGCGCGATGATCAGCCAGACGACCCACGGGTGCTTGAGCAGCGCGCAGGTGCCCACGAACGCCAGGATCAGGGCCAGCACCAGGTAGCCGGTGCCGGTGCTGACGCCGCCGCCGAGGTTCGCCACCACCGGCAGGGCCAGCGCGGTGACGATGGCCTCCAGGATCAGGGTTCCCGCCATGATGCCCCGGAAGGACTTCATCGGGTCCTTCTTGGGGGCTGGCGCCGGGGCCGCCGGGGTCGTCATGCCGGTTCCTTCCCGAACAGGGCGCGGGCCTGGCCCGCCGTCACCACGGAGCCGGTCACGATGACGCCTCCGCCGGACACCAGGCCGTCCTCGGTGTCCTCCGCCATGCGGACCGCGTCCTCGATCGCGTCGGCCAGGTTCGGCTGCACGACGATGCGGTCCTCGCCGAAGATCGGCAGCGCCACGCCCGCCAGGTGATCGGCGTCCATGGCCCTCGGCGAGGAGTTCTGGGTCAGCACGACCTCGGCCACCCTCGGCTCCAGCGCGGTCAGGATGCCGACGGCGTCCTTGTCGGACATGACGCCGACGACCGCGATGAGCCTGCGGAAGCCGAACTCCTCGTCGAGCGCCTTCGCCAGCGCCTCGGCGCCGTGCGGGTTGTGCGCGGCGTCGACCAGCACGGCGGGCGCGGCGCGCAGCCGCTCCAGCCTGCCCGGCGACTCGACGCCCGCGAACGCCTCGCGCACCGCCTCCACGTCGAGCTGCCGCTGCGGCCCCGCGCCGAAGAACGCCTCGACGGCGGCGAGCGCCAGCGACGCGTTGGCCGCCTGGTGCGCGCCGTGCAGCGGCAGGAACACCTCGTCGTACACACCGCCCAGGCCCTGCAGCGTGAGCATCTGGCCGCCGACCGCGACGTCGCGCCGCAGCACCAGGAACTCCGAGCCCTGCCGCGCCACCGTCGCGTCGACCTCGGCGACCCGGCGCAGCAGCGCCTGCTCGGCCTCCGGCCGCTGCTGCGCGAGCACGACGGTGGAACCGGGCTTGATGATCCCGGCCTTCTCCTCCGCGATGCCCGCCAGGTCGTCGCCGAGGAACTCGACGTGGTCGATCCCGATCGGGGTGATCACGGCGACCCGCCCGTCGGCCACGTTCGTGGCGTCCCAGGAGCCGCCGAGGCCGACCTCGACCACGGCCACGTCGACCGGCGTCTCCGCGAACGCCGCGAACGCCATGCCGGTGAGCACCTCGAACTTGCTCATCGGCACGTCGCCGCGCGAGTCCACGATGGACACGTACGGCTTCACGTCCCGGTACGCCTCGACGTACTGCTCCGGGCTGATCGGCGCCCCGTCGACGCTGATCCGCTCGGTGGCCAGCTGGAGGTGCGGGCTGGTGTAGCGGCCGGTGCGCAGGCCGACGCGCGTGAGCAGCGCCTCGACCATGCGCGCGGTCGACGTCTTGCCGTTGGTGCCGCCGACGTGGATCACCGGGTAGGCCTTCTGCGGCTCGCCCAGCACGTCGACCAGCGCCCTGATCCGGTCGAGGCTCGGCTCGATCTTGGTCTCGGGCCAGCGCTTGTCCAGCTCCGCCTCGACCACGCTGAGGATGCCGAGCGCCCCCGGTTCGAACGACATCACGCCTCCGGCAGTGTGGCCAGGCGGGCGTTGATGCGCTCGATCTCGGCGCTCGCGGCCTCCAACCGGCCCTGGATCTTGGCGACCACGTCGGCGGGCGCCTTCGCGGTGAACGCGGCGTTGCCGAGCTTGCCCTGGCACTGGGCCTGCTCCTTCTGCGCCGCCGCGAGGTCCTTGGACAGCCGCTTGCGCTCGGCGACCACGTCGACGGCGCCGGACAGGTCCAGCTCCACCTTCACCGTGCCGCCGGGCAGGCCGACGTCCAGCGACACCGAGGCGGTGAAGCCCTCGCCCGGCGCGGTCATCCTGGTGAGCGAGCGCACCGACTCGACCAGACCGGCCAGGTCGACCTCGTCCGCGCCGAGCACCGCGCCGCCGACCTTCTGGCCGGGCTTGAGGCCCTGGTCGGAGCGGAACCGGCGGATCTCGGTGACGAGCTTCTTCACGCCCTCCACCCGCCGCGCCGCGCCCGCGTCGACCTGCGCGCCGCTCGCCTTCGGCCACTCGGCGACCACCAGCGACTCGCCGCCGGTGAGCGTGGTCCACAGCACCTCGGTGACGAACGGGGTCAGCGGGTGCAGCAGCCGCAGCAGCTTGTCCAGGACGTGCCCGAGCACCAGGCGGGTGGACTCGGCCCGCTCGCCGCCCTCGGCGATCTGGACCTTGGCCAGCTCCAGGTACCAGT
This sequence comes from Actinosynnema pretiosum, assembly GCF_002354875.1. GTDB lineage: Bacteria > Actinomycetota > Actinomycetes > Mycobacteriales > Pseudonocardiaceae > Actinosynnema > Actinosynnema auranticum. Next base: position 1,280,049 of record NZ_CP023445.1, on the reverse strand, counting down.
CGCAGAACTCGTCCCAGGTGAACTTGTAGAGCGCGTCGCTGATCCGGGAGAACTGGAACGCCTCGAACTGGGCGTCCACCTCGGTGATCAGGCCGTCGAGCAGGTCGAGCACCCAGCGGTCGACGTCGGTCAGCTCGGACCGGTCGGGCAGCGGGCGCTCCACGTTCGCGCCGTTGCCCAGCGCGAACCGGGTGGCGTTCCACAGCTTCGTGGTGAAGTTGCGGGACCCGGCCGCCCACTCCTCGGCGAGCGCGAGGTCGGAGCCGGGGTTCGCCCCGCGCAGCAGGGTGAACCGGGTGGCGTCGGCGCCGTAGGAGTCCATCCAGTCCAGCGGGTCGATGCCGTTGCCGCGCGACTTGGACATCTTCTTGCCGTGCGCGTCGCGGATGAGCCCGTGCAGGAACACGTGGTCGAACGGCTGCTTGCCGTCCATCGCGTACAGGCCGAACATCATCATCCGGACGACCCAGAAGAACAGGATGTCGTAGCCGGTGGACAGCACGCTGGTCGGGTAGAACTTCGCCAGGTCGGCGGTCTGCGCGGGCCAGCCGAGCGTGGAGAACGGCCACAGGCCCGAGGAGAACCACGTGTCGAGCACGTCCTCGTCCTGCGTCCAGCCCTCGCCCGACGGCGGCTCCTCGTCGGGGCCGACGCACACGATCTTGTCGTTCGGGCCGTACCAGACCGGGATGCGGTGGCCCCACCACAGCTGGCGCGAGATGCACCAGTCGTTGAGGTTCTCCACCCAGTCGAAGTAGCGCTTGGCCAGCTCCGGCGGGTGGATGGTGGTGCGGCCGTCGCGCACGGCCTCGGCGGCGGCCCTGGCCAGCGGCTCGACCTTGACCCACCACTGCATGGACAGGCGCGGCTCGATGACCGTGTCGCAGCGCGAGCAGTGGCCCACGCTGTGCTGGTACGGGCGCTTCTCGGCGACGATCCGGCCCTGCTCGCGCAGCGCGGCCACGACCGCAGGGCGCGCCTCGAACCGGTCCAGCCCCTCGAACGGGCCCTTCGCGGTGATGTTGCCCCGGCCGTCCATGACGGTGATGGCGGGCAGGTCGTGCCGCTGGCCGATCTCGAAGTCGTTGGGGTCGTGCGCGGGGGTGACCTTGACCGCGCCGGTGCCGAACTCCGGGTCCACGTGCTCGTCGGCGACGACGGGCACGAACCTGCCGGTCAGCGGCACCTCGACCTCGGTGCCGACCAGGTGCCGGTAGCGCTCGTCCTCGGGGTGCACGGCCACGGCGGTGTCGCCGAGCATCGTCTCGGCGCGCGTGGTCGCCACGACGATCGAGCGGTCGCCCTCGCCGTAGCGGATGGACACCAGCTCGCCGTCGTCGTCGGAGTGGTCGACCTCGATGTCCGACAGCGCCGTCTGGCAGCGCGGGCACCAGTTGATGATGCGCTCGGCGCGGTAGATGAGGCCGTCGTCGAACAGCTTCTTGAAGATGGTCTGCACCGAGCGGGACAGGCCCTCGTCCATGGTGAACCGGACGCGGGACCAGTCGACGCCGTCGCCGAGGCGGCGCATCTGGCCGAGGATGCGACCGCCGACCTCCTCGCGCCACTCCCAGACCCGCTCCACGAACTTCTCGCGGCCCAGGTCGTGCCGGGACACGCCCTCGCTCGCGAGCGCGCGCTCCACGGCGGTCTGGGTGGCGATGCCCGCGTGGTCGGTGCCGGGCAGCCACAGCACCTCGTAGCCCTGCATCCGGCGGCGCCGGGACAGGGCGTCCATGACGCTGTGGTTGAGGGCGTGGCCCATGTGCAGGCTGCCGTTGACGTTGGGCGGCGGCAGGACGATGGTGAAGGGCGGCTTGTCGCTGTCCGCGTCGGCGGTGAAGTACCCGCGCTCGACCCACCGCTCGTAGAGCCCCGCCTCTACCTCGGCGGGGTTCCACGCCGGCGGGAGTTCGGGACGCTGGGGTGCGGAGGGCTTCTCAGTCACGCCCGGAAGTCTACGAAGAACGACACCGCGGGCTCGAACCAGATACCCGGCGCCCCGGACCCGGATGCACGCTTTCCGGTCAGGCGCACCCGGAAGCGTCACCCGGCCCGCCGACGCGCGGTGATCGCCACCGAGGGTGACGCAGCGCTGCGGGTAGGCGTCCACGCAGGTGGAGGCGGGTGCAGCCAGCGCCGCCCCCTCCCCTGACCGTCACTGGGGAATTCACCCAGCCAGGAGCTGTCGTCACCGGCTGCGACCCCCGTAACACCGCCTCAGGCTACGCCGATCGAGTGAACGAGCTATCCGGAACCGGGGGGAACGTGCAGGGCTTCGAAGACCATCCCGACCTCAACACCGACGAGCCGTGGGTGCGCCAGGCGCTCGCCCGCTCCCGGCGGGAGCGCAGGCGGGCGCGGTTGCGCTCGCGGGGCGCGAAGGCCGGGTGCGCGGCGCTGGCGCTGGTGGTCGCCGCCGGGGCGGCGCTGTGGATGCGGGAGACCACGCCGCAGGCCGGGACGCCGCAGGCCGGGACCACGACGGCCGCCGGGTCGGCCGGGGCCACGACCACATCCGCCACGCCGGTCACGACCGTGGACGACTGGCGCCGGGTCGATCCGGCCGCCCCGTTCGCGGGCACGCCCGCCACGACCTGGGCCGACGGCGCGGCGGGCGTCACCGCCCCGCAGGCCGCGCCAGTGGGCCCCTACAGCGCCGAGGAGGTGGCGGCGGCCTACGAGCGCACGCGCCAGGTCCTGATCACCGCCAGGCTCGACCGGAAGGTGCTGGTCGACCACGACGTGGAGCCGCTGCTGGCGCTGTTCGCGCCGGACGTGCGCCAGGACGTGCGCGCCGACCTGACCACGCCGAACGCGGTCAGCCACGCGACCAGGGCGGCGCGCGAGTTCGCGCTGCTCCCGGTCGAGCCGAAGGTGACCGGCTCGATGGCCGCGCGGCTCGACGAGGACGGCCTGCTCACGGTCGGCACCGACTACCTGGTCGCCTACGCCTTCGCGTTCGAGGACGACGACCGCGTGGTGAACCCGATGGACGTCGTGGTCGTGACCAGGATGAAGGCGGACTACACGACGGTCTCCGGGCCGGACTACGCCCAGGGCAGCCAGGGCACGTGGCCCAGGCGGATGGAGGGCTACACGTACTCCATGGCCTGCGGCAAGGCGAGGGAGGGCTTCATCGCCCCCTACTACTCCGAGCGCGACACCGGGTTCGAAGCGCCCGCGACCTCGGCACCGCCGCACGAGCGCTACTTCGACCAGGGCATGTCGGTCAGCTTGGACGAGGGGAGGCAGTGCGTCTAGCGACCACCGCGGCCACGACCGCCCCCTCGGGCCCGACCCCGGACGCGGTCGGGGGACGGCGGGCGCCCGCGCGCCGGGGTCCGGGGCGCCACCACCGGGTGTTGTCCGCGCTGGTGGCGCTCGCGCTGGTCGCGTCCGCGGGCGTGCCGTCGGCCCGGCACGCGCTCGGGCCCGCCGACGGCTGGTGGGAGCCGCCGGGGTCCTCGGCGAGGGGGTGCCCGCCGACTACCGGGACGACCCCGACCCCCCCTTCCGGGGGACCCCGGCCGAGGACTGGGCCGGGGGCGCGGCGGGCATCGTGCCGCCCGAGGCCGAACGCTGGCCGGGCTCACCGCGGACGAGGTCACCAACACCTGCGACCGGGTGCGCGCCCTGCCGGTGGCCTCCCGGTTGGACCGGCGGGCGCTCCTCGGCCACGACGCCGAGCCCGCGCTGGCGCTGTTCTCCACGACCTGCCGGGAGCACGCGCGCACGGCGGTCGAGCTGGGCGTGCACGCAGACGCGGTGCTCACCAAGCTCGCGGGCGACCAGGCGCTGCCGCCGGTCGCGCCGAGGGCGACCGGCTCGACGCGCGCCGAGGTGCGCCCGGACGGGGTGCGCTCGCCCGTGGAGGTGGTCTCGCTGGTCAGGCACAAGGCCGAGCACCTCCTCGTGGGGGAGGACGCCGACCACGAGCAGTTGTGGCGGGAGACCCGCACGGGTTACGCCTACTCGGTGCAGTGCGAGGCGCACGGCCGCGACCACCTCGCGCCGGCGCACTCGGTCCGAGGCCGTTCGGCCGAGTCCGTTACCCGGAATCCCCGACCGGTCACGCTCCGGCACTTCGACCTCGACCGGGTGACCGAGGCGCTGTCGGGCTGCCCCGAGCAGGAAACCAATCCCGGCCCCGCGAGTGACAATGGTCCTGGTCGGAAGTGACAATGGGCCCATGACCACCAGGCCACCGCTGCACGACGTCGACGAGTCCCAGCTGGAAGTCACCGGCCCCAAGCAGTGGGCCGCTGGCATTCCCGGTGTGGCGGTGTCGCTGCGCCGGGGCGTGGAGCAGATGGGCGTCACGCGCACCGTCACCACACTCCGGCTGCTCAACCAGCGCGAGGGGTTCGACTGCCCAGGGTGCGCCTGGCCGGAGCCGCAGGGGCACCGCAAGCTGGCCGAGTTCTGCGAGAACGGCGCCAAGGCCGTCGCCGAGGAGGCGACCCGCCGCCGCGCCGGGCGCGAGTTCTTCGCCGCCCACCCGGTCGCCGAGCTCGCCCAGAAGACCGACTACTGGCTGGGCCAGCAGGGCAGGCTCACCGAGCCCATGGTGCTGCGCCAGGGCGCCACCCACTACGAGCCCATCTCCTGGACGGCCGCCTTCGAGCTGGTCGCCGAGCACCTCAACGCGCTCGACGACCCCGACCAGGCGCTGTTCTACACCTCGGGCCGCACCAGCAACGAGGCCGCGTTCGCCTACCAGCTGCTGGTCCGCTCGTTCGGCACGAACAACCTGCCGGACTGCTCCAACATGTGCCACGAGTCCTCCGGCGCCGCGCTGTCCGAGACCACGGGCATCGGCAAGGGCTCGGTGAGCATCAACGACTTCACCAAGGCCGAGCTGATCGTCGTGGTGGGCCAGAACCCCGGCACCAACCACCCGCGGATGCTCTCCGCCCTGGAGGACGCGAAGAAGGCCGGGGCGAAGATCGTCACGGTCAACCCGCTGCCCGAGGCGGGCCTGCTGCGCTTCAAGAACCCGCAGAACCTGAGCGGCCTGATCGGCTCGGGCACCGCCCTCACCGACGAGTTCCTGCAGATCAAGCTCGGTGGCGACCAGGCGCTGTTCCAGGCGGTCGGGCACCTGCTGCTGGCGTGGGACGCGATCGACAAGGACTTCATCGAGAACAGCACCGACGGGTTCGAGGCCTACGCCGAGAGCGTCCGCGAGATCGACTGGGACGTGATCCTGGGCGCGACCGGCCTGACCCGCGCCGAGATCGAGAAGTTCGCCCGCATGGTCGCCGAGTCCAACGCGACGATCATGTGCTGGGCGATGGGCCTGACCCAGCACAAGCACTCGGTCGCGACCATCCGCGAGCTGAGCAACGTGATCATGGCGCGCGGCATGATCGGCAAGCCGGGCGCGGGCCTGTGCCCCGTGCGCGGCCACTCCAACGTCCAGGGCGACCGGACCATGGGCATCTGGGAGAAGATGCCGGAGAAGTTCATGGTCGCGCTGGAGGAGGAGTTCGGCATCGAGGTGCCGCGCAAGCACGGCCACGACACCGTCGAGGGCATCAAGGCGATGCGCGCGGGCGAGGCCAAGGTGTTCATCGCGATGGGCGGCAACTTCGTGTCGGCCACCCCGGACACCCGCGTCACCGAGGCGGCGCTGCGGCAGTGCGCGCTGACCGTGCAGGTCTCCACCAAGCTCAACCGGTCGCACGCCGTGCACGGCCAGGTCGCGCTGATCCTGCCCGCGCTGGGCCGCACCGAGGAGGACGTGCAGCACACCGGCGAGCAGTTCGTCACCGTCGAGGACTCGATGTCCGTGGTGCACCGCTCGCGCGGCAGGCTGACCCCGGCCAGCGACCAGCTGCTGTCCGAGATCTCGATCGTGTGCAGGCTCGGCCGCGCGCTGCTCGGCCCGGAGCACCCGGTGCGCTGGGAGGAGATGGAGAAGGACTACGACGTCATCCGCGAGCACATCGCGAACGTCGTGCCCGGCTGCCAGGACTACAACCGGCGGGTGCGCCAGCCCGACGGGTTCGTGCTGCCGCACGCGCCGCGCGACGCCCGCGAGTTCACCGGCACCCGGAGCGGCAAGGCGCAGTTCGCGGCCAACGAGCTGACCGTGCTGCCGGTGCCCGAGGGCAGGCTGATGCTCCAGACGATGCGCAGCCACGACCAGTACAACACCACGATCTACGGCCTGGACGACCGCTACCGCGGCGTCAAGGACGGCAGGCGCGTGGTGTTCGTCAACCCGGACGACCTCGTCTCGCTGGGCTTCCGGGACGGCGAGGTGGTCGACCTGGTCAGCGAGTGGCCGGAGGACCCGAGCGGGACCGTGGAGCGCAAGGCCGAGAAGTTCCGGATCGTGTCGTACCCGACGGCGAAGGGGTGCGCCGCGGCGTACTTCCCCGAGGCGAACCCGCTGATCCCGCTGGAGTCCACGGCGGACATCTCCGGCACGCCCACCTCCAAGTCGGTCGTGCTGCGGCTGGAGAAGATCGCGTGAGGCGCGCGTCGGCGGCGTGGGCCCTGGCGCTCGTGGTCGCGGGCTGCACGGGTGGGCAGGAGCCCGTGCCGGGTGGCACGACGGCGGCGGGGCCCACGTCGACCGGCGCGGCCAACGGGGCGAACTGCGCGCGGTTCGCCCCCGCCGACGTGGTCGGCCCCGCGCTGGGGCTGGTGCTCGGCAACCCCCGCGAGTTCGTCGACGGCCAGACGCTGACCTGCGAGTACGCGCGGGGCGGTGTGGAGACCGAGGTCAGGTTCCGGTCCGGGGTGGACGCCGAGGCGTTCGCCGGCGGCCGGAAGGCGGCCGAGGACGACGGGCTGCGGGTGGTGGACCTGCCGGACTTCCACGAGCAGGCGTACGCGGCCACGAGGGGCTCGGGCGAGGTCGTGCAGACCAGCGTGGTGGCCAGGCAGGGCGGGCTGGAGGTCTCGGTGACCTCGGGGGCCAACGAGACCTCGGCGCGCGGGCTGGTGACGCGGCTGATCGAGCGGCGGAGCTAGGCGGTCCCGTTCAGGCGGTCCCGTTCAGGCGGGCCAGCACGGCCATGGCCGCGTTGTGCCCGCCGATCCCGCTGACCCCGCCGCCGCGCCGGGCGCCCGCCCCGCACACCAGCAGGTTGTCGACGTCGGTCTCCACGCCCCAGGTCCCGACCTGCTCGGGGCGCTCGGCGAACGGCCAGTCCAGGTCCCCGTGGAAGATGTGCCCGCGCGGCAGGCCGATCTCGGCCTCCAGGTCGAGCGGCGTGCGGGCCTCCAGGCACGGGCGGCCGTCGGCGTCCACGGCCAGGCAGCTCTCGATCGGCTCGACCAGGTGCTCGTCGAGCGCGGTCAGGTACCGGCCGACCAGGTGCTCGCGCAGTCCGGCGTTGTCGCCGTCGAACAGCCGCGCCGGGGTGTGCAGGCCGAACAGGGTCAGCGTGTGCCACCCGCGCCCGGCCAGGCCCGGATCGAGGATCGACGGGTCGGTCAGCGTGTGGCAGTACATCTCGGCGGGCAGCACCTCGGGCACCAGCCCGGCCGCGCTGTCCCGGTAGGCGCCCTCCAGGGCGCTGTAGGACTCGTCCAGGTGCAGCGTGCCCGCGAACGCCGCCCTCGGGTCCACCCCGGACCGGAACCTCGGCAGCCGCTCCAGCAGCATGTTCACCTTGAGCTGGCACCCGTCAGCGACCGGTCCGACCGGCAGCCCGCGCAACCGCGCCAGCTCGGCCGGGGCCGCGTTCACCAGCGCGAACCGGGCTCCGGCGGTCCGCTCGACCCCGTCCCGGTCGGTGAACCCGACCTCCGCGACCCGCCCGTCGGCGCGCACCGAGGTCACCTCGGCCCCGGTCACCACCTCGGCCCCGGCGGCGCGGGCGACCCGCAGCAGCTCGGCGGTCACCGCCCCCATGCCGCCGACCGGCACCCGCCACTCCCCCGTGCCGTTGCCGACCACGTGGTAGAGGAAGCACCGGTTGGCCGCCAGGTCCGCGTCCAGCGACGCGTGCGTGCCGATCAGGGCGTCGGTGGCCACGACCCCGCGCACCACGTCGTGCGCGAACCGCTCCCGCAGCGCCTCGCCGATCGGCCGCTCGAACAGCGGGCCCCACAGCCCGCCCGCGAGGCGCTCGACGCGCTCCCGCGAGGGCAGCGGCTCCAGCAGCGTGGGCGCCAGCGCGGACGCCAGCGCGGCGACCTCGCCGTACCACGCCCGCCAGGCCTCCCAGTCGCCCTCGGAGCCGCTGAGGGCCCGGAACGAGGAAGCCGTGGCGGGGCCGGGCCCCTGTTCGACCAGGAGTCCGGCCCCGCCGGTCACCGGCGTGTAGGACGACACCGCGCGCGAGCGCAGTTCCAGCCTCAGGCCCAGATCGGTGGTGATCCGATCGGGCAGGAGGCTGACCAGGTAGGAGTACCGCGACAAGCGGGCAGGCACGCCCGTGAACGCCTGCTCGCCGACCGCGGCCCCTCCGACCTGCGGCAGCTTCTCCAGCACCAGGACCGAACGACCGGCCCCGGCCAGGTAAGCGGCGGCGACGAGGCCGTTGTGGCCTCCGCCGACGACTACCGCGTCGTATAACCCGTCCACCGCCGGTCCCCCTATCCAGTGAACAGCGCGGTCACCTTGCGGATGAGCTCGAACAGCCCGTAGGCCAGCGGCACGCCGACCCACAGCCAGGACACGACCACCAGCGCGGTCCGCTTGTTCCCGGTCTGCCCGGCGTCGGTCCGCTCTCCCGTCGTCCCGCTCATGACTTGACCTCCTGGAGAACCGGCTCGTGGTACTTGGCCGCGACCGGCTTGACCAGCTCGTTGGCGACGAACCCGACGACGAGCAACCCGATCATGATGAACAGCGAGGTCGAGTACAGGTCGGGGCCGACCTTGCCCGCGGCCTTCTGGCTGTCCGCGATCGCGTTGATGATCAGCGGCCCGAGCACGCCCGCCGTGGACCACGCGGTCAGCAGGCGGCCGTGGATCGCGCCGACCTGGTAGGTGCCGAACAGGTCCTTCAGGTAGGCCGGGATCGTGGCGAAGCCCGCGCCGTAGAAGGACAGGATCAGCATCGCGCAGAGCACGAACAGCAGCTTGGACGAGCCGCCGAACAGCGCCAGCACGAGGTAGACGAGCGCGCCCGCGCCCAGGTAGAGCCGGTAGATGTTCTTGCGGCCCACGATGTCGGACACCGAGGACCACACGATCCGGCCCGCCATGTTCATCAGCGACAGCAGCGCCACGAAGCCCGCGGCGGCGCTGGCCGCGACCGGGGTCGCGGTGTCGGCGAAGAAGTCCCGGATCATCGGCGAGGCCTTCTCCAGGATGCCGATGCCCGCCGTCACGTTGAAGCACAGCACGATCCACAGGCACCAGAACTGCGGGGTGCGCAGGGCGTTGCGGGCCGAGACGTTGACCGCCGGGGCGGACGCGCCTGCCTGGCCGGAACCGGCGGACACGCCCGAGGTGGCCGCCGCGGGCAGGCTCTGCGGCACCCTGATCAGCAGGACGCCGAGGGTCATGAACACCGCGTAGACCACGCCGTGCACCAGGAACGCCGTGGCGATCCCGTGCGGGGTGCTGCCGAACGAGCTCAGCATCTGGGCGGACCACGGCGAGGCGATCAACGCTCCGCCGCCGAAGCCCATGATCGCGATGCCGGTGGCCATGCCGGGGCGGTCAGGGAACCACTTCATGAGCGTCGAGACCGGCGAGATGTAGCCGATGCCGAGGCCGATGCCGCCGATGAAGCCGTAGCCCAGGACAACCAGCCAGTACTGCTCGGTCCACGCGCCCAGCGCCGCGACCAGGAAGCCGGTCGAGAAGCAGGACGCGGAGACGAACATCGCCCAGCGCGGGCCGTTGCGCTCGACGAACGTGCCGCCGAACGCGGCCGACAGGCCGAGCATCACGATGGCCAGCTGGAACGGCAGCGCGCTCTGCGTGCCGTTGAGGTCCAGCGCCTTCTCCAGCGGGGGTTTGAATACGCTCCACGCGTACGCCTGCCCGATGGACAGGTGCACTGACAGTGCGGCCGGTGGCACCAACCACCTGTTCCAATCAGGCGAAGCCACCGTCCGCGAACGGTCGAGGAACCCCACTGTTCATCACCTCCGTAACCTTGTGTGTCGAACCACGGGAAACTTAGCCTGCGAAAGGAGTTCCAGGTGGGCCGTGTCACAGTTCGTCGCCCAGTGGTGACCTATTCGCGCCGGGCAGAACGTCGGAAGGTCGATTCCCTGGCGGCCGAGGAGCCGCTGGAGCTGAGGGTGAACGGCAGGGCGCTCGCCGTCACCATGCGCACGCCGGGCAAGGACGTGGAGCTCGCGCACGGCTTCCTGCTCAGCGAGGGCGTCATCGGCCACCTCTCCGACGTCGCCGTCGCGCGCTTCTGCGAGGGCACCGGCCCGGACGGGGAGAACACCTACAACGTCCTGGACCTGGCGCTCGCGGAGGGCGTGCCGCCGCCGGAGGTCGGGGTCGAGCGCAACTTCTACACCACCTCCTCGTGCGGGGTCTGCGGCAAGGCCGCGCTGGACGCGGTCAAGCTCAAGACCCGCTTCTCCCCCGCTGGGGACTCGACCACGGTAGACGTGGACGTGCTCACCGCGCTTCCCGACGAGCTGCGGGAACGCCAGAAGGTGTTCGCCTCGACCGGGGGACTGCACGCGGCGGGGCTGTTCACCGCAGACGGTCGGGCGCTGGTCGTGCGGGAGGACGTCGGCAGGCACAACGCGGTCGACAAGGTCCTCGGGTGGGCGGTGCTGAACGACCGGATTCCCCTGACCGGTACGGTTCTCATGGTCTCCGGGCGGGCTTCGTTCGAGCTGGTGCAGAAAGCCGCGATGGCGGGCGTTCCGGTGCTGGCAGCGGTGTCGGCCCCCTCGTCGCTCGCGGCGGACCTGGCCGAGGAGCAGGGCGTGACCCTCGTCGGATTCCTGCGCGGAGACTCGATGAACGTGTACACCGGACACGAGCGGGTGACCGCTTGACTCGTCCACCACGGACGGCCACCGCCAGACGGGCGGTGGCCGCTCCGCTGTGCGACGAGTTCCAGCACTGCGGGTGACGCGCCGACGCCGTCCCGTCACCGGTGGCTGGAGCTCGACTCCGGCCCCGCGTCCGGTGGGAGAAGACGGTCGCCCTCGCGAGCGGTGAAGCGCGCGGGGGCCGGTGTGGGAGGGTGCATGGTCAGCAGGCGCGCGGTTCTGGGCGCGCTCGGCGCTCTCGGGGCGCTGGGGGCGGGCGCCGCGGGGGTGTCCGCCGCGCTGGGTGGCGAGGAGCCCCTGCCGCCCAGGGCGGACCAGGCCGTGGCGGGGGGCGCGATGAGCACCCCCAAGGGCGGCTCGAACGGCTTCACGCCGGCGGTCCGGCGGTTGCTCGTGCAGTCGGAGCGGTTGTTCTCCGCCCAGCGAGGCAAGGAGATCACGTTCCTGACGGTCGCCCCGCCCGGCGTGGAGACGCTGAAGCTGCCCATGGTGCTGCTGCTGCACGGCCTGTACGGCAAGGCGCAGGACGCGCTCGTGGGCAACCTGCCCGACGTGCTGGTGTCGGCCGTGGCCAAGGGCGCGGTTCCCCCGTTCGGGTTCGTCTCGGTGGACGGGGACAACAACTACTGGCACGAGAACGTGGCGGGCGACGACCCGATGGGGATGCTGCTGGAGGAGGTGCCCCGGTGGCTGGCCGACCGCGGGTTCTCCCGGCCGGTCGCCTGCGCGGGCGTGTCGATGGGCGGGTTCGGGGCCCTGCTGTACGCGCGCCGCAAGCTGGAGCGCAAGGAGCGGATCAAGGCGGTCGCGGCGATCTCGCCGGGGCTGCTGACCTCCTGGGCGGAGATGGCCAAGCGCAAGGCGTTCCAGGACGCCGGCCAGTGGGAGTCGCTGGACCCGCTGCGGCACCCGGACAAGCTGAAGAACCTGCCCGTCGGGGTGTGGGTCGGCGACCGGGACCCGTTCATCGAGGGGACCAGGAAGTTCATCCAGGCGGTACGGCCCGAGGTCGGCTCGGTGACGCCCGGTGGGCACAACGACGAGTTCTACAGGACCATCACCCCGGACGTGGTCCGCTTCCTGGGCAAGCAGCTCAGCACGACGTGAGCGGGCGGCCCGCCGGGGTGGTCAGCGCGGCGTGAGGGGGGTGCGGTTGCTGCGGACCCACTTCAGCGCCGCGCCCCACGGGCCGTAGCCCGCCTCCGCGTTCAGGTGCGCGCCGCCCACGACGACGTCCAGGTCGAGCCTCAGCGCGCCCGCCAGCTCCTTGGCCTGCTCCAGGCTGCAGAACGGGTCGCCCTCGCCGACCACGAGCCTGGTGTCGGCCGAGGCGGCGCGCGGGGCGTCCGGCTCCAGCGGGCAGTCCAGGAACTCGGCGGGGATCGCGACCTCGCCCGCGTAGCGCGGGCTGGGCGGGCCGACCAGCAGCACGCGGTCCACGCGCAGCGCCGGATCGGTCAGGGTGGCGGCGTGGTGCAGCCACAGCAGGCACGCCAGGGAGTGCGCGGCGACGACGCGCTCCACGCCGGTGGGAGCCGCGGCCAGGTGAGCGCGGAGCTCACCCAGCCACACCTCCAGCTCGGGCGCGTCGGGATCGGTGAACGACGGGACGTCGACCTGGGCGCCGTGCGCCGCCAGTTCCCCCGCCAGCCACGTCTGCCAGTGCTCGGGCCCGGAACCTCCGAGGCCGTGCAGCAGCAGGACGTGGGGCGGGGACACCGGTCAGGCCGACTTCTCGCGGCGCTCCCGGCGGCTGGGCTGCCGGGACACGATGGTCGGGTTCACGTTCTCCTTCACCGTCTGCTCGGTGATGACGACCTTGGCGACGTCGGTGCGGCTCGGGATGTCGTACATCACCGGCAGCAGCACCTCCTCCATGATCGCCCGCAGGCCGCGAGCCCCCGTGCCGCGCAGGATCGCCTGGTCGGCGACCGCCTCCAGCGCGGACTTGGTGAACTCCAGCTCCACGCCGTCCATCTCGAACAGCTTCTGGTACTGCTTGACCAGGGCGTTCTTCGGCTCGGTGAGGATGCGCACCAGGGACGGCTGGTCCAGGTTCGTCACGCTGGCGACCATCGGCAACCGGCCGATGAACTCCGGGATGAGCCCGAACTTGATCAGGTCCTCCGGCATCGACTCGGCGAAGTAGTCCGCCGCGTCGACCTCGGCCTTGGTGCGGACCTCGGCGCCGAAGCCGAGACCGCGCTTGCCGATCCGGTCCTGGATGATCTTCTCAAGACCCGCGAAGGCGCCCGCCACGATGAACAGCACGTTCGTCGTGTCGATCTGGATGAACTCCTGGTGCGGGTGCTTGCGACCGCCCTGCGGGGGCACCGACGCGGTGGTCCCCTCCAGGATCTTCAGCAGGGCCTGCTGCACGCCCTCGCCGGAGACGTCGCGGGTGATCGACGGGTTCTCGCTCTTGCGGGCGATCTTGTCGACCTCGTCGATGTAGATGATCCCGGTCTCGGCCCGCTTGACGTCGTAGTCCGCCGCCTGGATGAGCTTGAGCAGGATGTTCTCGACGTCCTCGCCGACGTAGCCCGCCTCGGTCAGCGCGGTCGCGTCGGCGATGGCGAACGGGACGTTCAGCATCTTCGCGAGCGTCTGCGCGAGGTAGGTCTTGCCGCAGCCGGTGGGGCCGAGCATGAGGATGTTCGACTTGGCCAGCTCGACCCCGTCGTCCCGCCCCTCACGCCCCCGGTCACCCGCCTGGATGCGCTTGTAGTGGTTGTAGACCGCCACCGAGAGCGTCCGCTTGGCCTCGCTCTGGCCGATCACGTACTGGTCGAGGAAGTCGTGGATCTCGGCGGGCTTGGGCAGCTCGTCGAGCTTGACGTCGCCCGCCTCCGCGAGTTCTTCCTCGATGATCTCGTTGCAGAGGTCGATGCACTCATCGCAGATGTAGACGCCGGGGCCGGCGATGAGTTTTTTCACCTGCTTCTGGCTCTTGCCGCAGAAAGAGCACTTCAGCAGGTCGCCGCCGTCACCGATACGCGCCATGACCGCTGACCTCTGTCCCCTCCGGCGCACCGGGGGTCGGCGCGCCTGACTGCTGATGAGGCGGGTCCCCGCGCGGAGAGCGGGAGACCGCCGTGTTCCCCTCGAAGGTACCTGGCCCACCCGCGTGGGTGGGAGCACCAGCGTGCCCCCGACCCGGCGAACCCGGCGGCAACCCGTCGGGCACGGCGTGTCGGGGGCAGGCCGTCAGGACCTGGCCGAGAGCTTCCGGTAAGGCAGAACGGTGTCGACGATCCCGTACTCCTTGGCCTCCTCGGCCGTCAGGATCTTGTCGCGCTCGATGTCGGCGCGCACCTGCTCCGGGGAGCGGTTGGTGTGGTGCGCCAGGGTGGACTCCAGCAGCCTGCGCACGCGCTGGATCTCGTTCGACTGGATCTCCAGGTCGGACACCTGGCCGTACACGCCCTCGGTGGCGGGCTGGTGGATCAGCACCCGCGCGTTCGGCAGCGCGTGGCGCTTGCCGGGGGTGCCCGCCGCCAGCAGCACGGCCGCCGCGGAGGAGGCCTGGCCGAGGCAGTAGGTCTGGATGTCCGGGCGGACGAACTGCATGGTGTCGTAGATGGCCATCAGCGAGGTGAACGAGCCACCCGGCGAGTTGATGTACATCAGGATGTCCCGGTCGGGGTCCTCGGACTCCAGCACGAGCAGCTGGGCCATCACGTCGTTCGCCGACGCGTCGTCCACCTGCACGCCGAGGAAGATGATGCGCTCCTCGAACAGCTTGTTGTACGGGTTGGACTCCTTGACGCCGTAGCTCGTGCGCTCGACGAACGAGGGAAGCACGTACCGGGACTGCGGCGCGTGGAACTGGCTCACTGGAATCTCCTGGTCCTGTGCTCGCCGGTCTTCAGTGGGGCCCGCCCGCCTGGTTCAGGCCTGCGGTGCGCCCGCTGCGCCGTGCGAACCCCTTCACCCCGACCTTAACGAAGGCGGGCGGCGTCGCCTTCCCGACACCGCCCGCGTTCGCTCAGGGCTTCACTCCTCGGTGGAGTCGCCCTCGGCGGGCTTGGCCTCGCCGAACAGCTCGTCCAGGTCGAGCTTCTCGCCGGACTCGTCGGTCACGGTCGCCTGGCGCACCACGGTGGCCAGCGCCTTGCCGCGCCGCACGTCCGCGAAGATCGCGCCGAGCTGGCCCGACTGCTGCGCCCGCTTGACGTACTCGTCGGGGCTGACGCCGAAGCGCTGGGCCTGGTAGATGATCCGCTCGGTCAGCTCGGCGTCGGAGACGGTGAGCTGCTCGGCGTCGGCGATGGCGTCCAGCACGAGCTGGGTCTTGACCGCCTGCTCGGACGCGGTGCGGACCTCCGCGTCGAACTCCTCCTTGGTCTGGCCCTGCTCGGCCAGCCAGGCGTCGAAGCGCTCCTGGTCGTGGTCGAAGGAGTGCACCGCGTCGTGCTCGCGGACCTCGATCTCGCTCTGCACGACGGCCTCGGGCAGCGGGACCTCGACGCCGGCGAGCAGCGCCTCCAGGACCTTGTCGCGGGCCTCGACGCCCTGCTGCATCTTCTTCACCCGGCCGAGGCGGGTGCGCAGGTCGTCCTTGAGCTCGTCGAGCGTGTCGAACTCGCTGGCCAGCTGCGCGAACTCGTCGTCCAGCTCGGGGAGCTGGCGCTCCTTCACGCTGTTGAGGACCACGACGACGTCGGCGTCGCGGCCCGCGTGGTCGCCGGCGACCAGCTTGGTGGTGAAGTTCTTGGTCTCGCCCTCGGAGGCGCCGACCAGGGCCTCGTCGATGCCCTCGACGAGCTGGCCGGAGCCGATCTCGTAGGACAGGCCGGAGGTCTTGGCCTCCTCGACCTCTTCACCGTCGACGGTGGCGGACAGGTCGACCACGACGAAGTCACCCTGCTGGGCGGGGCGCTTCACACCGGTGAGGGTGCCGAAGCGGGCGCGCAGCTCGTCGAGCTGGGTGGCCACGTCCTCGTCGGTGACCTCCTGCTCGCCGACGCTCACCGACAGCTCGCCGAACGCGGGCACGGTGATCTCGGGGCGGACGTCGACCTCGGCGGTGAACTCGATGGTGTCACCGTCCTCGATCTTGGTCACCTCGAAGTCGGGACGGCCCAGGGTGCGCAGCTCGCCGGAGTTCACGGCCTCCAGGTACTTCGCCGGGATGGCCTCCTGCACGACCTCGTCCAGGACGGGAGCGCGGCCGATGCGGCTCTCCAGGACGCGGGCGGGGACCTTGCCGGGGCGGAAGCCGGGGATGCGGACCTGCTTGGCCAGCTTGCGGTACGCGCGGTCGAAGTCCGACTTGAGCTCGTCGAACGGCACCTCGACGTTGATCCGGACCCGCGTCGGGCTCAGGTGCTCGACGGTGCTCTTCAACGTGGTCTCCTCGTAACGGGACGTGCGGAACACCCCGCAGCGCCCAGGTTCGGGCGGCTGACGGGATTCGCCTGAGTCTAGGCGAGGCCGCCCCCGGCCGGGGTGGCACCCCGCGACCGGGTGGTTCACGTGCGGGTGCGCGCGCCCGGCGCGGCGCGCGCGGTGCGAGAGGTCGGCCGCCCGGCGGCGCGCGGTTTTCCGACACGGCGCGCGCACGAAATAGTTTTCGGCGGGCCGGGCGCGGTCGAATCGAGTCCGGGGCGGGTTTTCCGCGCCGCCCCGGAAGCGGACGAACCGGGCGGGCACTGCGCGGACAACGGGCGCGACCGCGGCGGCGCGCCGGTTTGGGCAGCCTTTACCGCCCTCCCGGTCACCCATTCCGCCGTTGCGGGGAACATCCGCGTACCGGCGGCCCCGGAGGGACACCCGGCCCAGCACCGGCTAGGCCGTTCGCAGGACGTCGCGGTGCACCGGGAGCGTGAAACCGAGCGTAACCGGACAGCGGCGGGCTCAAGTGGGGTAACACTGGCGCCGCAGCGCACTCTTACCCACAGCGACGAACGCGGCGGAACGCTAGCCTTTACAGGTGAAGTGAGGCCATTCGGAGCACCGGTGCGCAGAAAACTTTCACGCCCGGAGATGACTCCACTCGCCGTAGTCCATTAGTGTGGGATTCCGGTACCGTTGCGCCGCAGGCCGCAAGAAGGCGGCCAGGAAAGACGATTAAGTCATCCGGACGCCCCGTCGTCGTGCACGTGAACGCGGCGGGCGACCGGGAACGGAACGAGCGAGACATGTCATCGCGCTCTTTACCACCTACCAGAAAAGGTGCCGATGACCCCGATGAAGACCATTCCGCCGATTCCCCCGAACACGCGGGCGTCCGCCCGTCCGCCGCTCGGGCAGCCGCACGACGGGCTTGCGCGCCACCCGGAACCCCAGGGCCCGGCCGCGAGGCGATGTTGACCCGACCCCCGGCCACCAGCCGGGACCGGCCGACCACCGCCACGCGCGGAACCCACGGCGAACCGCCTCTCGCCGTGATCCACCACGGACCGTTGGGGAGTTCCATGGAGACCCGTCAACTTCTGGCGTTCACCACAGTGGTGCAGACCGGCAGCTTCACGAAGGCCGCCGCCACGCTGAACTGCTCTCAGCCCACGATCACCACCAGGATCAAGGCGCTGGAGGAGACCCTCGGCGTCGCCCTGTTCCGCAGGTTGCCGCGCGGCATCCAGATGACCTCCGCCGGGGTCGAGCTGCTGCCGTTCGCGCGCAACATCATCACGCTCACCGACAAGGCCCGCAAGGCGATCACCATGAACGGGGAGCCGCACGGGCACCTCGTGATCGGCAGCGCCCAGAGCCTCACCGACTACCGGCTCTTACCCCTGATCGAATACATGTGCTGGCGCTACCCGAGCGTCCAGATCTCGCTGCACTCGCGAACAACCCGGTCGAACCTGGCCGCCGTGCGCGAGGGCAGGTTGGACTGCGCGTTCTTCATCGGCCCGGTCGAGCAGCGGGACGGGCTGGAGACCACGGTGCTGTGCCCCGAACCGCTGGTGATGGTCGCGGGCCCCGGCCACGCGCTGGCGAGGACGGGCGCCGTGACCGAGGCGGACCTGCGGGGCAGCACCCTGGTCAGGGCCGAGAACGGGGCGAGCTACCACGAGCAGTTCGAGCGGGCGCTGGGGCTGCACGAGGCCGAGTCGCGGTCGCCGGTGCTGGCGCTGGACTCGGTCGACGCGGCCAAGCGGGCGGTCGCCTCGGGGCTGGGCATCTCGCTGGTGCCGGAGGTCACGGTCGCCGCGGAGCTGGCGGACGGCAGGCTCAGCCGCATCGGCTGGACCCCGCCGTTCCGGGTGTTCACCCAGTTCGCGTGGCGCCAGGACAACTCGGCGAACCCGTCGGTGACCGCGCTGGTCTCGGCGGCGGCGCAGGTGGTGAGCGAGCAGGTGGCCGCGACACCCGCGTAGGGCTGTCGACGTGCAGGGCCGTGATGCGGAGCGGCCCCCTCGTGCTGCGCAGAGGGGGCCGAGACCGTCGGGGCGACAGGATTTGAACCTGCGACCCCCCGCTCCCAAAGCGGGTGCGCTACCAAACTGCGCCACGCCCCGGTCACCAGGAGCTTAGCGCGACGCGCTAAGCTGTTTTCAGCACCCACCCGGTGGGCGCTGCGCGGGTGTAGCTCAATGGTAGAGCCCCAGCCTTCCAAGCTGGTCATGCGGGTTCGATTCCCGTCACCCGCTCCACCAGATCGTCGCTGGTAGAGCCTTCGAAGACCGTCCCGAGCGGACGGTCTTCGGCGTTTCCGGGGCCGGTTCGCGCAGCCCTCCCCCACCCCTTGGACCGAACCCCGCGCGGTCGTGCCGCGCGGGTCGCGGGCGTCGCGGGGGCGGAGTGGCGCTCGTCCGGTCGGGACGGCGCGGTCCCCGAACGGCCGCGCGGGCCGGGTGGGCGTCGTCCGGAATCCCGAGCTGCCCGATCGGGCGCGCGGGCGGATCGCGCGACGCCCGCCGGCTTTCGGGAAACCCCCGCCCCTCGAACGCGAGCGCTCCACTGCTCACCGCCTCGAATGCGGAACCGGAAATGCGCCCGCCCGCTTTTCCCGCCGCGCGCGCCGGAACGGGGGCGGGCAACCGCGCTGGTCGCGGGCCGCGCGCGGGCGACACGGCATTCCACGGGTGCCCGGAGGGCGATGCCCGAGCGGTTAGCATTGTCCGGCCCGGAACAGCGCGCCACGTGCCGGCAGAATTGCTTCTCCCATTCGGATTACCCACGAATGGATGACAACAGCGGACGGAAGGCGGGCCGTGGAACTCGACGTCGATTCCCTTGCCGACGCCATCGCGCAGATCCTTCGGTTGAAGGTCACGCGGTCGGGTGAGGCGTACACGTACCGCATCGGGGACTTCCACTCGATCTCCACCGCGACCTCGGAGCTGGCCGCGGTGGCGGCCTCGGTGGAGGCGCACCGGCCGCTGGACGGGACCGCCGTCGCCTCCGACAAGTCGTTCGAGGTGCTGGTGCAGTTCAGCAGGCCCAGCGGGAACCTGCGCAGGCTCCTGGGCGAGGGTCTGGTGCTGGCCGACGACCAGCAGGGCGTGCGCTACGAGGTCGGCCCGCCCAGCGTGGGCTACCTGCTGCGGGTGCGGGACGTGCTCAAGGAGCGCGGCGTGCCCGCCGACCGGATCGTGTTCGGCCCCTTCGACCCCAAGCGGCTGGTGGAGGAGCGGCAGGAGCGCGACTGGACGGTGTTCGACCTGCTGCGCGAGGCCACCAGCCTGCTCACCCTGCGGATCACCTCGGAGCGCCCGCGCGCCGCGGCGTCCTGGACGTCCCCGGCGCAGGCCGTGCTGTTCCACCTCGCCTACAACCTGGACGTGGCGCTGGTGCCCGCGCGCTCCTTCGACGACGTGGTGCGGCCCTCGGTGATCTCGCGGGTGCGCAGGGCGCGCGCGGGCGACGTGGACGTGCCGCGCCGCGCGTACGTCGGCGACCTGGTGCACCACTACCAGCTGGGGGTGTCGGCGGACAGCCCGGTGCTGGAGTTCCTGTCCTACTACCACGTCGCCGAGCACTTCTTCGAGAGCGCGTACCAGGACGACCTGATCAACCAGGTGCAGCAGTCGCTCACCGCGCCCGCGTTCTCCTACCGGCGCAAGAAGGACCTGCGGGAGCTGATCCGCAAGGTCGGGCGGGCCGCGCGGGTGGAGGGCGACGAGATCGTGGTCAACGAGCAGGTCGCGCTGCGGCTGGTGCTCCAGCGGCACGTGGACCTGGCCGTGCTCGTCCAGGACCTCACCACCTACGACCGCGGGCTGGTCGAGCACTACGCGACGCGGACGGTCCGGTTCGCCGAGGGCGACAAGGTGGACCTGCGCGGGCGGGACTCGGCGCTGGTGCTCAGCGCGCTCAGCCGCCGCATCCTCAAGACCCGCAACGCCCTGGTGCACGGGCGCGAGGGCATCAAGGGCCGGTTCACCCCGTTCGCCGACGACGAGCACCTGGCGCCGGAGGTGCCGCTGGCGCGGTTCGTGGCCGAGCAGATCATCGTGTCGACCTCGACCCCCGGCGCGGGGTGAGCGCGGCTAGCCGAGCAGGCGGGGTCCGAACTGGACGGCCAGCACCACGAGCAGGAACCCGATCGCGGTGGTGGACAGGCACCTGAGCAGCACCAGCAGCTTCGCGCGCGTCATCGGGCCAGTGTGCACACCGGGCGCGCCGCGCGCGGGCAGGCGCCGCCGGTCGGGGGGAAATCGCTTCGCGCTTTCCCCCGTGCGGGCGTATGAACTCGGCATGGCGTTCACCACCAGGAGCTTCTCGATCACCGAGCTGGGCGACTTCCAGCGGCTGTCCGACGCCGCCTTCCTCCAGGACACCACCGAACCCGAGCGGTGGCTGCCGCTGTTCGAGGCGCCCCGCAGCACGGCCGTGCTGGACGGCGACGAGCTGATCGGCGGGGCGACCATCTGCTCCCGGCGGCTGACGCTGCCCGGCGCGGGCCAGCACCCGGTGGCGGCGGTGACCGGCGTGGCGGTCAAGCCGGGCCACCGCAGGCGCGGGGTGCTCACCGAGCTGATGCGGGTCCAGCTGGACGCGGTGCGCGGGCGCGAGGCGATCGCGGCGCTGTGGGCGTCCGAGGCGGGGATCTACGGGCGGTTCGGGTACGGGCACGCGGCCGACTTCCAGGCGCTGTCGCTCCCGCGCGGGGCCGCGTTCGCGCCGCACGTGGGCGTCGGCGACGCGCGGGTCAAGGAGCTCCCGCGCGCGGAGGCGATGCCGTTCATGGTGGAGCTGCGGCAGGAGCTGGCGCCCCGGCGGACCGGGTGGCTGTCCAGGAGCGCGGCGAACTGGCAGGTCCACTTCGCCGACGAGCCGTCCGATCGGGACGGGCTCAGCGCCTACCGGTACGCGGTTCACCCGGACGGGTACGCGGTGTACCGGGTCAAGCACGACTGGGGGCACTCCGGTCCCCGGCACGAGGCGCACGTGCGGGAGCTGGTGGCGCGCACGGACGAGGCGTACGCGGCGCTCTACCGGTACCTGCTGGACCTGGACATGGTCGGCTCGGTCGAGCAGTACGCGGGCTCCGGCGAGCCGGTGACCCGGCTGCTGGCCGACCCGAGGGCGGCGTCGCGGCGGCTCGTGGACTCGCTGTGGGTGCGGCTGGTGGACGTGGAGCGGGCGCTGCCGCTGCGGCGGTACGCGGTGGACGTGGACCTCGTGCTGGAGGTCGTGGACGGGTTCTGCCCGTGGAACGCCGGGCGGTGGCGGTTCGCGGTGCGGGACGGGGTGGCGTCGGTGGCGCGGACGGAGGCGGACGCGGAGGTGGTGGCGAGCGCCCGCGCGCTGGGGGCGGCGTTCCTGGGCGGGGTGCGGCTCAGCGCGCTGGGCGCGGCGCAGGAGGTGCGGGAGGTGGCGCCGGGGGCGCTCTCCCGGCTGACGCTCGCGTTCCTGGGCGAGGAGGAGCCGCACTGCGCGGAGGTGTTCTGAGCCGGATTCGACCCGAACGGGCGGTTTCCCGGCCCGTGCGGGGAACTGGGGAACGGCCGCGTTCGTTCCACCGGGCAGGACGGACAGCCGAGAACCCTTGGAGGGAACCGTGGGCACCGCAGTCGTGCTCGTGCTGCTCGTGGTCGTGGCGGGCGCGATCTTCGTGTCCTCGCGCAACCGCGCGGCGGCCCGGCAGCGCGAGCTCGAGGACGCGCAGGCCGACGCGCGGCGCTGGGTCGAGCGGCTCGGCGGGCAGGTGATGTCGCTGACCGGCACCGACACCGCGTCGACGCAGGCCCTCGCCGACGCCTCCGAGCGGTTCACCGCCGCCGGGTCGCAGATGGAGCAGGCCAAGACGGTCGAGCAGTGCAGGCTCGTGACGCAGACCGCGATGGAGGGCCTGTACTACGTGCGGGCCGCGCGGACCGCCATGGGCATCGACCCCGGCCCCGAGCTGCCGGACCTGACCGGTCAGGGCAAGGCGGGGCGGGTCTCCGAGGACCGGAACGTCAGCGTGGAGGGCCACAGCTACGCGGCCTCGCCGCAGCCGGGGCAGCACACGCCGCACTACTACCCCGGTGGTGTGGTGGCCGGGCGGCCGGTGCCGCAGGGCTGGTACAGCGAGCCCTGGTGGAAGCCGGCGCTGGTCGCGGGCGCCTGGGGCGTCGGCTCGATGCTGCTGATGAGCGCGATGTTCTCCGGGATGTCCGGGGTGTCGCCGGACGTGCTGAACGAGGCCTACGCCGACGGGTACGCGGACGGCGCCGAGGGTGCTGACGGCGGCGACGGCGGCGGCGACACGGGTGGCGACGACTTCGGTGGTGGCGACTTCGGTGGTGGCGACTTCGGCGGGTTCGACGGCGGCGACTTCGGCGGCGGCTTCGACTTCTGAGCCGTGACAGCCACGAGGGCGGTTTCCCTTCGGGGAAGCCGCCCTCGGTGTGTCACCCCTGCTGGCAGGTGGGGCACCAGTAGAGGTTGCGGGCGGCCAGGACCGCGTGCGCCACCGGGGTCCCGCAGACCAGGCAGGGCTGCCCGGCGCGCCGGTAGACGTAGACCTCGCCGCCGTGCCGGTCCTCGCGCGGGGCGCGGCCGGTCGCCTCGGGCAGGTGCTCCGGGCGGACGGTGTCGATCCGGCCCACCTTCACGCCGTCGCGCATCAGCGCCACCAGGTCCGGCCACATCGCCGCCCACAGCTCCTCGTCCACGGCGCTGCCCTGCTTCATCGGGTCCAGGCCGTGCCGGAACAGCAGCTCCGCGCGGTAGATGTTGCCGATCCCGGCCACGACCTTCTGGTCCATCAGCAAAGTCGCCAGCGGCTGCTTGGAGCGCCGGATGCGGGCCAGCGCCTCGGCGGGCTTCGCGTCCCGGCGCAGCGGGTCGGGGCCGAGGCGGGCGCGCAGCGCCGCGACCCCGTCCAGCGTCAGCACCTCGCACGCGGCCGGGCCGCGCAGGTCCGTCCACCTCCGCTCGCCCACGATCCGCATCCGCACCTGGCCCACCGGCTCGGTCACCGGCGGCTCGTGCTCGGCGAACTTGCCGTACAGGCCGAGGTGGACGTGCACGATCGCGTCCGGGCCGTACACGTGGAGCAGGTGCTTGCCGTGCGCCTCGGCCTTGACCAGCACCCGGCCGTCCACGGCCTCGGCGGCGAAGCGGCCCTGCGGGCTGGTCACGGTGAGCGCCTGACCCGCGTAGACGCGCTGGTGCAACCGCGCGATGCGGTGCAGCACGTGGCCCTCAGGCATCGACCCGCCCCTGACGCGCCTCGGGCGTGAAGGGGACCACCTGGCACAGGTGGGTGTGGATCGTCGTGCGCGGGTCCCGCGCCAGGAGCTCGCGGGCCAGCGCCTCGGCGCGCGGGCGGTCGTGGCGGCCGAGCACGGCGCACAGGTCGGCCGCCTGGAGCAGCCGGTCGAAGTCCGGCTCGTCGGCGCGGTCCAGGCAGCGCCGCACGGCACCCGCCAGCGCGTCGGCCAGCTCCGGCTCGTCGGCGGCGTGGGCGAGCTGCCAGTCGAAGCGGACCTCGTCGGCGCGGGCCAGCAGCTCGCGCAGCGCGGTCAGCCTGGCGGGCTCGTCGTCGGTGCGGCCCCTGCCCTCGGCGAGGGCGCCCGCCAGCTCCGGGAACGAGTAGTCGCCGCCGGTGCCCGCGCGGAACTTGCCGTACCAGGGGGAGCCCCGACCGGCCCGCGCGATCGCCGCCACGACCGGGTACACCGGGGCGTGGCCCCAGGCGGTGAGCGCGAGGACCGCCAGGAACCGGTGGTAGCCCTCGGCGGACTCGTCGGTGAGCAGCGCCCTGAGGTCCGCGACCCGCGCCAGGTAGCGCGGGTCGCCGGAGTACAGCACCTCGTCGGGCTCGGAGAGCGGTTCGCCGTCCGCGTCGCGGAACAGCAGGTCGCGTGCGGTGGGCATCAGGGCAGGGCCGGGGCCTGACCGGTGCGCTCGTACTCGGCGAGGATCTCGATGCGCCGGGCGTGCCGCTCCTGCCCGGAGAACGGGGTCGCGAGGAACGCCTCGACGATCGCCGTGGCCTCCTCGGTGGTGTGCATCCGGCCGCCGACGCCGATCAGCTGGGCGTTGTTGTGCTGGCGGGCGAGCTGGGCGGTCTCGGTGTTGTAGGCCAGGGCGCAGCGGGCGCCGGGGACCTTGTTGGCCGCGATCTGCTCGCCGTTGCCGGAGCCGCCGATCACGATGCCCAGGCTGCCCTCGTCGGCCACGACGCGGCGGGCCGCCTCGATGCAGAACGGGGGGTAGTCGTCCTCGGCGTCGTACTCCGCCGGGCCGACGTCGACGACCTCGTGGCCCGTCTCGGTCAGGTACTGCACGAGGTGGGTCTTCAGCTCGAAGCCCGCGTGGTCCGATCCAAGGTAAACGCGCACGTCGGTGAAGTCTGCCATCCTGCGCGCCGTGTTCGGACAACAGGGTTGCCGGGTCGGGCTGGAGTGGGGCGGCGAGGGGGTGTCCGCGCTGGGCGGGGAGTGCGCGGTCCTCGTGGTCGTCGACGTTCTGTCGTTCAGCACGGCGGTGCCGTCACAGGGCGCTTTTCCCTGTGACGGCAGGCCACCCTGTAGTTGATGAAACACGGTGGACATCGCGGTGGGGCGCGGGGCTTCCGTGCGACCGGTGGGGTGGGCCGAGCGGGACTCGGTCGCCGGGTCGCGGTGGGCGCTGCGGCCCTCGGCGCTGCTGGAGGTCCCGCCGGGCGAGGAGGTGGCGCTGGCCTCGCCCAACGGGGCGACGCTGTGCGCGCTCGCCGGGGCGACGGGGGCGGTGGTGCTGGCCGGGTGCCTGCGCAACGCGGGCGCGGTGGCCGCCGCCGCGGTGGAACTGGCCGGCGGCAGGCCGATCGGGGTGGTCCCGGCCGGGGAGCGGTGGGGCGTGGACCTGACCTCGGGGGCTCCCGCGTCGGGCGGGCCGCTGCGGCCGTGCGCCGAGGACCTGCTGGGCGCGGGCGCGGTCGTGGCCGGGCTGGTGGAGGCGCTGGCGGGCGAGGGCGAGCCGCCGCCGGACGGGCTGCTGTCGGTGGAGGCCCGGCTGGCCGCGACGGCGTGGGCGGGCACCGACGCGGCGGTGGCGCTGCGCGGGTGCGGCTCGGGCCGGGAGCTGATCGCGGCGGGGCGCGCGGCCGACGTGGAGCTGGCGGCGCGGGTGGGGGCGAGCGCGGTGGCGCCCCGGCTCGTGGACGGCGTGCTGCGGGCGCACTCACCCGCGCGGGTGCCCGGACAGCGACCGGAAAGCGCTTAACTTTTCACCCTGAAAGGTGAGTCCCCGCCTCCGGGGGCGCGGGCTCGAGCCCCCGGAGGCGGGTCGTCGTCAGGAGAAGTCGAGCGACCCGGTGCGGGTGCGCTTGAGCTCGAAGAACTCCGGGAAGCCCGCGAGCAGCCGGGCGCCGTCGAAGACCTTCACCGCGTCCTCGCCGCGCGGGATCTTCGTGAGCACGGGCCCGAAGAACGCCACCCCGTCGATGTGGATGGTGGGCGTGCCGACGTCCATGCCCACCGGGTCCATGCCCCGGTGGTGGCTGGCCCTGAGCTCCTCGTCGTGCTCGGTGGAGGTGGCGGCGGCGGCCAGCTCGGCGGGCAGCCCGACCTCTTCCAGGGCGAGCTTGATGACCTCGTCCCAGTCCTTGTTGCCCTCGTTGTGGATGCGGGTGCCCAGCGCGGTGTACAGGTCGCGCAGCACCGCGTTGCCGTGGGCCTTCTCCGCCGCGATCGCGACGCGGACCGGGCCCCAGCCCTTGTCCATCATCTCGCGGTACTGCGGGTCGAGGTCCCGGCCCTCGTTGAGGACGGACAGGCTCATGACGTGGAACTCGAGGTCGAGGTCCCGGTGCTTCTCCACCTCCAGGATCCAGCGGGAGGTGATCCACGCGAACGGGCAGAGCGGGTCGAAGTAGAAGTCGACCTTGGTGCTGCCTGCTGACGACATGCTGCTGTCCTCACTGCCGGTGCGGTCGTGACGGGGTGCCCGACTGCGGTCCCCCGTCAACAGACAACCACCCGGCCGTCCGTCCTCTTCCCGGCGATGGAGTCCACCTGATCCGCCCGCGCGTGATTGGATGCGGAGGCCGTGTTCACCAACACGACACCATTCCCCGTACCGACGAGGTCGGCGCTCCGCGCGACGACAGACGAGGTGACCAGTGGCGGCACCCAACCTCACCCGCGACGAGGCGCAGCAGCGCGCCGGACTGCTGGAAGTGGACTCCTACCGGATCGAGCTGGACCTGACCGACGGAGGCGGCAAGCCGGGTTCGGAGACGTTCCGCTCGACCACGGCGGTGACCTTCCGCAGCCGCGAGGCGGGCGCCTCCACCCGCATCGACCTCGTGGCCGCCTCGGTGCGCCGCGCGGTGCTCAACGGGGTCGAGCTCGACGTCTCCGGCTACCGCGAGGAGGACGGCATCGCGCTGCCCGACCTCGCCGAGACCAACGAGCTCCTGGTCGAGGCCGACTGCCGGTACATGAACACCGGCGAGGGCCTGCACCGGTTCGTCGACCCCGTCGACGGCGAGGTCTACCTGTACTCGCAGTTCGAGACGGCCGACGCGAAGCGCATGTTCACCTGCTTCGACCAGCCGGACCTCAAGGCCGTCTACGACATCACCGTGCAGGCGCCCGCGCACTGGAAGGTGGTGTCGAACGCGGCGATCGAGTCCACCTCGGAGGGCGAGGGCGGGGCCGCGAGGCACGTCTTCGGGACCACGAAGCCCATGTCCACCTACCTGGTGGCGATGGTCGCCGGACCGTACGCCGAGTGGCGCGACGAGTTCACCGACGGCGAGACCACGATCCCGCTCGGCATCTACTGCCGCGCCTCGCTGGCCGCGCACATGGACCACGAGCGGCTGTTCACCGAGACCAAGCAGGGCTTCGGGTTCTTCCACGAGGCGTTCGGCGTGAAGTACCCGTTCGGGAAGTACGACCAGTGCTTCGTGCCCGAGTTCAACGCGGGCGCGATGGAGAACGCGGGCTGCGTCACCTTCCTGGAGGACTACGTCTTCCGCAGCCGGGTGACGCGCTACCTGTACGAGCGCCGCGCCGAGACCGTGCTGCACGAGATGGCGCACATGTGGTTCGGCGACCTGGTCACCATGCGCTGGTGGGACGACCTGTGGCTGAACGAGTCGTTCGCCACCTGGGCGTCGGTGCTGGCGCAGGCGGGCGCGACCGAGTACAAGCACGCCTGGACCACGTTCGCGAAGATCGAGAAGTCCTGGGCGTACCGGCAGGACCAGCTCCCGTCCACGCACCCGGTGGCCGCGGACATCCCGGACGTGCAGGCGGTCGAGGTCAACTTCGACGGCATCACCTACGCCAAGGGCGCCTCGGTGCTCAAGCAGCTGGTGGCGTACGTGGGCCTGGAGAACTTCCTGGCGGGCCTGCGGGTCTACTTCGCCAAGCACTCGTGGGGCAACGCCACGCTGGCCGACCTGCTGGGCGCGCTGGAGGAGGCCTCCGGCCGCGACCTGTCCTGGTGGAGCGCGCAGTGGCTGGAGACCACCGGCCTGAACCTGCTGCGCCCCAAGTACTCCGTGGACGCCGAGGGCCGGTTCACCGAGTTCGCCGTCGTGCAGGGCGGGGCCCGGCCGGGCGCGGGCGAGCTGCGCACGCACCGGCTGGCCGTCGGCGTGTACGACGAGGAGGGCGGCAAGCTGGTGCGCAAGCACCGGGTCGAGCTGGACGTGTCCGGCGAGAGCACGGACGTGCCCGAGCTGGTCGGCGTGCACCGGGGCAAGCTGGTGCTGGTCAACGACGACGACCTCACCTACTGCACGATGCGGCTGGACCCGGACTCGCTGGCGACGCTGGTCGACCGGATCTCCGACATCGCCGAGCCGCTGCCGCGCACCCTGTGCTGGTCGGCCGCGTGGGAGATGACCCGCGAGGCCGAGCTGAAGGCCCGCGACTTCGTGAACCTGGTGCTGGGCGGGCTGGGCTCGGAGTCCGAGGTGGGCGTGGTGCAGCGGCTGCTGCTCCAGGCGCAGACCGCGCTGTCGTCCTACGCGGACGCGTCGTGGCGCGCGGAGGGCTGGTCGCGGTTCACCGCCACCACCCTGGACCTGGCGCGGACCGCGGAGCCGGGCTCGGACCACCAGCTGGCGTTCGTCAACGCGCTCACCGGGTCGGTGCTGGGCGAGGAGGCCCTGGCGGTGCTGAAGGGCTGGCTGGACGGCTCCGCGCCGCTGGCCGGGCTCGACGTGGACACCGACCTGCGGTGGCGGCTGCTCCAGGCGCTGGTGGCGCACGGCGCGGCCGGGGCCGAGGAGATCGCGGCCGAGGAGGAGCGCGACCCCACCTCGACCGGGCACCGGCGGGCGCAGTCGGCACGCGCGATGCGGCCGACGGTGGAGGCGAAGGACGAGGCCTGGGACCGGGCGGTGAACGACGACGCGCTGCCGAACGCGGTGAGCGAGGCGATCGTGTTCGGCATCCAGCACCCGGCGCAGAAGGAGCTGCTGGCGCCGTACGCGGCCCGGTACTTCCGGGACGTGGCGGACGTGTGGGAGCGGCGGTCCAGCGAGCGGGCGCAGTCCGTGGTCGTGGGGCTGTACCCGTCGTGGTCGATCACGCCGGAGACGGTGGCGGCCTCGGACGAGTGGCTGGCGCAGGAGCGCCCGCCCGCGCTGCGGCGCCTGGTGTCGGAGGGGCGCGCCGGGATCGTGCGCGCGCTGGCGGCGCAGGAGTTCGACCGGTCGTGACACTCCTGGAGTCGTGACACTCCTGGAAGCGGAGGCCTGACTGCGCGGGGGGGGGAAGCGCCCCTGCGCAGTCACCGCTCCGCTCCGCGGAACGGGTGTGGTCGCGCGAGAGCCCCGGTGGACGGTGTCCACCGGGGCTCTCGGGTCTTCGGGGTCCCGCTACGGGCGCGGCCGGCCCGCCTGGTCGGTCAGCATCCGCAGGCCGCCGACGATGCCGCCGGACAGGTCGCCCTCCTTGAAGGAGGCGATCATGCTCATGACCGCGAGCTTCGCGCCCCGGTCGGCGAGCCTGCGGTGCGCCTCCTCGCCGGTGACGACCTCGACCACGCGCTCGCCGGGCGACACCGCGACCAGCACGGCGTGCGCGGGCCTCGGGGTCGCGGCGTGCAGCTGCTCGGCCTTCACCCGGCTCTCCTTGCCGCCCAGCTCGCCGAGGTAGACGCTGAAGTCCAGGCCGGTGGTGCGGCTGGCCAGGGTCAGGGCGTCGTCCATGGCGGCGAGCTGCACCGGCGTGAACGGCAGGCTCGGGCCCTCGGACTCGTGCATCCGCGCGGCGGAGATCCGGCCGCTGCCGGTGATCGCCTCACCGGGCTTCAGGTCCGCCGGGTCGACGACGGGGCGGGCCACCTCACCAGCTCCCACGAGCGCCTCCCCTTGCCGTGCCGCCTGCCGCCGGAGCGGTCCCGGCGCTGGTCGCCCGCTGCCCCGCGTTCGCGCTCCACCAGACCGGCGGGTGGGTCCACTCCTGGCCCGGCCGGTAGCGCTGGACGCGGGTCGTCTTCCGCCTCAGCGTCAGTAGCGCGATCACGCCGAAGATGGCCAGCGGGATCAGCGCGAAGACGAGAACGGTCTCCACGATGGTCACGGCCGCTACCGTAACCGATCAGCCGCGCGCCGTCCGATCGGGGGCGAGCGCCCCTTCGCTGGTCAGCGGGCACCACCGGGGGTGGCGCGAGTGTGAACGCGCGCACCGCCCCCCGCGAGCCCCGTCAGCCGTTCAGCCCAGCGCGCCCGGCCGGGAGCAGCAGTCCGCACGGCCGGACGGCCTGCCGCCGGACGGGTGCGGACGGGTGCCGGTTTGGCGTCTTGTCCTTCCCGGCCAAGCCTTCTAACTTTTCACCTGTACGGACCTTGCGGTTCTGCGCCAGGTTGGCAAATCCCACACGTTGAGCCAGGGAAGGCACGGCATGTACACCTCGGAGTCCGCCCAGGCTGTAGTTGTCACCCTTTTGCCGGACACCCACTGGACGCAATCCGTTACCGCCACTCGGCGGGTGGCGGAGTCCGCCGAACCCGCCCGCGACGCGGTCGACGACTCCGTCCGCATCACGGCCGCCGACTCCGTCCGGATCACCTGCCTGGACAGCGCGCGCGCCGCGGTCGCCACCAGGGGCCTCGGGGGCGCTCGGGGCGGTCTCCGCACCAGTGCGGACGAGAGTGTGCGCATCACGGCGAGCGGGAGCGTGCGGATCACGGGGCGTGACGACAGCGTGCGGATCACCGCGCGGCAGGACGGCAGCGTCCGCATCACCGCCGGGCAGGACGACTCGGTCCGCATCACGGCGGCGGACGACTCCGTGCGCATCACGGCACGGCACGACGACAGCGTGCGCATCACGGCGGCCGACGACTCGGTCCGCATCACCGCCGACGACTCCGTGCGCATCACCGCGCACGACGACAGCGTCCGGATCACCGCGCGCGAGGACGACAGCGCCCGCACCACGGCGCGGCAGGACGACAGCGTGCGCATCACCGCGCTCGCCGCGTGACGGGGGTCCCCGGCAGGCCCTAGGCCGCGGGCTCCCCCAGGTAGGGGAGCCACTGGGGATCGGCGTCGGTCACCCCGGCCAGCAGCCGCCAGTGCGGCCCCCTCGGCGCGGCGGGCACCACGCGCAACCGCCACCCCAGCTCCGACAGCAGCTTGTCGGCCTTGCGGTGGTTGCACTTGGCGCAGCACGCCACGCAGTTGGTCCACGTGTGGGGGCCGCCCCGGCTCCTCGGCACGACGTGGTCGATCGTCTCGGCCCGACCGCCGCAGTAGGCGCACCGGTACCGGTCGCGGTGCATCAGCCCCGCCCTGGTCAGCGGCACGCGCCCGCGGTAGGGCACCCGGACGTGGTTGCTCAGCCTGATCACCGAGGGCACGAGCACCTCGGCCGTCGAGGAGTGCAGCACGGTCCCGTCCGGGTCCCCGTGCACCACCTCGGCCTTGCCGCAGACCACGAGCACGACGGCGCGGCGCAGCGGCAGCGCGGTCAGGGGCTCGAAGGTCGTGTTGAGCAGCAGCACCTTGCGTCTACCCCAGGGGAACAAGATCGGCTTGACCGCCGAACCCGTCCCCTCCCCGTCGACCACAGCGTGCACACCTGGCTGTTTTTGGCCGGACGGGGCCGGCGGCGCGATCCCGGCGTTCACCAGGGCGCCGATCGGGGTGGGTTGTCGGTCTGGCACGCGACCACCTCCACCGGTTCTGCGCCTAGCAGACCACACTTCACCCCCAAAAATCACCTGTGATATGCGACCTGTCGTCCACCCAAGGCCGAATCGCCGACGCGCCGCCGCCTAACGGCGATCGTTTTCAACGGCGGGGCTACGCTCGGCGGGGTGACCGAGCACAGTGCCGCGACGCTGCCCGCGACGACCGCGTACCCACCGGCCACCCGGCTGGACCTCGTCGAGGACCTGCACGGGCACCGGGTCGCCGACCCGTACCGCTGGCTGGAGGACCCGACCGACCCCGAGACCGAGCGCTGGTCCGCCGCGCAGGACGGGCTGACGGCGTCCTGGCTGGGCGCGCTGCCCGGCCGCGAGGCGCTGGCCGCGCGGCTGACCGAGCTGAGCCGCACCGGGTCGGTCGGCGCGCCGACGTGGCGGGCGGGCCGCGCGTTCTTCACCCGCCGCGACCCCGACCAGGACCACGCCGTGCTGCGCGTGCGCGAGCCGGACGGCTCCGAGCGGGTGCTGCTCGACCCGGTGGCGCTGGACCCGACCGGCGCGACGACCCTGGACAGCTGGTCGCCCTCCCGCGAGGGGACCCGGCTGGCCTACCAGGTGTCGGTGGGCGGCGACGAGCACTCGCTGCTGCACGTGCTGGACGTGGACACCGGCGAGCTGGTCGAGGGCCCGATCGACCGCTGCCGCTACTCCCCCGTGGGCTGGCTGCCCGGCGGCGAGGAGTTCTTCTACGTGCGGCAGCTCGCCCCCGAGCTGGTGCCGGAGGACGAGCGGCTGTTCCACCGCAGGGTGTGGCGGCACCGGGTGGGCGCCGACCCGTCGACCGACGCGAACGTGCACGGCGACGAGCTGGACCACACCTACTACTACGGCCTGTCGGTGTCGGCGGACGGCCGCTGGCTGGTGGTCAGCGGCGCGGCGGGCACGGTGCAGCACAACTCGGTGTGGATCGCGGACCTGGCTGGAGGTGACGGCGCCGCGTCCGACGCGCCGTCCGGCGGCGGCCTGCGCCCGGTGATCACCGCCGACGCGGGCGCGCGGACCGGCGCGTCGGTGGCCCGCGACGGCAGGCTGTACCTGACCACGAGCCTGGGCGCCCCGAGGTTCCGGCTGTGCGTCACCGACCCGGCCGACCCCGGCGCGCCCGAGGACTGGACCGAGCTGGTGCCCGAGCAGCAGGACTCGGTGCTGGAGGGCGCGGGCCTGCTGGCGGGCTCGCTGGTGCTGCTGCGCACCCGGCACGCGGTGTCCGAGCTGCACTTGCACGACGCGTCCGGGGCGCACGTGCGCGAGATCCCGACGCCGGGCACGGGCTCGGTGCACGGCTGGTCCACCACCGACGCGCTCACCGACCCGGACGACGACCGGCTGTGGTTCGGCTGGACCGACTTCGCCACGCCGGTGTCCGTGCACCGCTTCTCGATCTCCACCGGCGAGACCGTCCTGGACACCCCCAACCCCGGTTCGGTGCGGTTGCCGGACGTGACCACCCGGCAGGTCGAGTTCACCTCCCAGGACGGCACGACCGTGCGGATGTTCCTGGTCTCGGGCTCGGCCGAGCCCGACCTGCCGAGGCCCGCCCTGGTCACCGGCTACGGCGGCTTCGCCGTCGGCCGGGGCCCCGGCTACGCCTCGACCGCGCTGGCCTGGGCCGAGGCGGGCGGGGTGTGGGCGCACGTGTCGCTGCGCGGCGGCGACGAGGAGGGCGAGGAGTGGCACCGCGCGGGCAGGCGCGAGCGCAAGCAGAACGTGTTCGACGACTTCCACGCCGCCGCCGAGCACCTGGTGGGACAGGGGTGGACGACCCCGCAGCAGCTGGCGATCATGGGTGGGTCCAACGGCGGACTGCTGGTCGGCGCCGCGCTGACCCAGCGGCCGGAGCTGTACGCGGCGGTGGTCTGCTCGGCCCCGCTGCTCGACATGGTCCGGTACGAGCGGTTCCTGCTGGGCAGGCTGTGGGCCGAGGAGTACGGCAGCGCCGCCGTCCCGGAGGAGCTGGGGTGGCTGCTGTCCTACTCTCCGTACCACCGGGTCGCACCCGGCGTTGAGTACCCTTCGGTGCTGTTCACGGTGTTCGAGTCGGACAGCCGGGTCGACCCCAACCACGCCCGCAAGATGTGCGCCGCCCTCCAGGCGGCCACCGCGAGCGATCCGGTCAAGCACCCGGTGCTGATCCGCAGGGAGACCGAGGTCGGCCACGCGGGCCGGTCGGTGAGCAGGTCGGTCGCGCTGGCCGCGGACCAGGTGTCGTTCCTGGCGTGGGCGACGGGCCTGGAGCTGTGAGCCGCGCGGCCGCGGGCGCCGAGACGTGAGGCACTAGGGAGGATTCGCAGGTGGAGGTCGTGGACGACGTGAAGTCGACGTTGGCCGTGGACTGGTGGGTGGAGAACGGCCCGAAGCTCGCCGAGGGCGCGATCCGGATCGCGCTCACGGTGCTGATCGCCGTGATCGTCCGGTTCCTGCTGCGGCGGCTGATCGACCGGCTCACCGTGGGCGGGACCGAGAAGGGCCGCAGGCCCCGGCTGCTGCGCCCGCTGCGCGAGCGGGCCCCGCAGGCGCTGAGCGCCCTGGTGTCCGAGCGCCGCGAGCAGCGCGCCCGCACCATCGGCTCGGTCCTCAAGTCCGTCGTCACGATGGTCGTGTTCGGCGTGGCGTTCATCCAGGTGCTCACCGAGCTGGGCATGAACGTCGCGCCGATCCTGACCTCCGCGGGCATCCTGGGCGTCGCGATCGGCTTCGGCGCCCAGAACCTGGTGAAGGACTTCCTGTCCGGCATGTTCATGATGCTGGAGGACCAGTACGGCGTGGGCGACGTGGTCGACCTCGGCCCGGCCACCGGCACGGTGGAGAGCGTCGGCCTGCGGATCACCACGATCCGGGACACCAACGGCACCGTCTGGTACGTGCGCAACGGCGAGATCCTGCGGGTGGGCAACTCCTCGCAGGGCTTCGCCGTGGCGGTGGTGGACCTGCCGCTGGCGTACGGCGCGAACCTGGCCGACGTCACCGAGATCCTGGCCAAGGCGGCGGCCGAGGCGACCGAGTCCGAGCCGCTGTCGAACGACGTGATCGCGAAGCCGGACGTGCTCGGCGTGGAGAAGGTCACCCCCGAGGGCCTGACCATCCGGGTGACGACGAAGGTGCGGCCGGGCCGCCAGTGGGCGGTGCAGCGGGCGCTGCGGGCGAAGCTGATGCCCGCGCTGGAGGACCAGGGCATCTCGCTGAGCCCGGCCGCCGCGACGGCCCCCTCGGTGACGCCCGCCCCGACCCGCAACTACGGCACGCCGACGCCCGTGATCAAGAAGTCCTGATGCCCGCCCCCGTGCGCGGTCGCGGGCGGCGGTCAGTCAGGATGGACGCGTGACCACGCCGGAGAACTTCTACGAAGCGGTGGGCGGGTACGAGACGTTCCGCCGCATCGTCGCCCGCTTCTACGAGGAGGTCGCCAAGGACGAGGTGCTGCGGCCGATGTACCCGGAGGAGGACCTGGGGCCCGCCGAGGAGCGGTTCCGGCTCTTCCTGATGCAGTACTGGGGCGGCCCGCACACCTACTCCGAGCGCAGGGGCCACCCCCGGTTGCGGATGCGGCACATGCCGTTCGAGATCGGGCCGAGGGAGCGGGACGCCTGGCTGCGCTGCGCGAAGGCGGGCGTGGACGAGGCCGACCTCACGCCGCAGCAGCGGGAGCAGCTGTGGGGGTACCTGGAGATGGCCGCGAACAGCCTGGTCAACACCTGGGGCTGAGCGGTGGCCCGACCGCGCCGCAGGCACTCCCCCGACCGGGTCTTGGCAGACCACACCGAATGGCAGGATGAACCCTCGTGCGACGTTCCTCCGACCTCAGCCCCGAGCAGGCCGACGAGTCAGCCTGGTGGCACGACGCCGTCTTCTACCAGGTCTACGTCCGCTCGTTCGCCGACTCGAACGGCGACGGGGTCGGTGATCTGGACGGCATCCGCTCCCGGCTCGGCTACCTCGAACTGCTGGGCGTCGACGCCCTGTGGCTCACGCCGTTCTACACCTCCCCGATGGCCGACCACGGCTACGACGTCGCGGACCCGCGCGACGTCGACCCGCTGTTCGGCGACCTGGCCGCGTTCGACCGGCTGGTCGCCGAGGCCCACGAGCACAACATGAAGATCACCGTCGACCTGGTGCCGAACCACAGCAGCGACCGGCACGAGTGGTTCCAGGCCGCGCTGCGGGCCGCGCCGGGCAGCCCCGAGCGGGACCGGTACCTCTTCCGGGACGGGCGGGGCTTCGACGGGTCGCAGCCGCCGAACAACTGGACCAGCATCTTCGGCGGCCCGGCGTGGACGCGGGTCGCGGACGGGCAGTGGTACCTGCACCTGTTCGCGCCGGAGCAGCCGGACCTGAACTGGGACAACCCCGAGGTGCCCGCCGACCTGGCGCGGACCCTGCGGTTCTGGCTGGACCGGGGCGTCGACGGGTTCCGGATCGACGTCGCGCACGGCATGGCCAAGCCGCACGGCCTGCCGGACATGGACGTGCGCGCCGAGCAGGCGTCCGGCGTGCTGCACGACAACGCGCTCGACCCGAGGTTCGACGACGACGGCGTGCACGAGCACCACCGGATGATCCGGAAGGTGATCGACTCCTACCCCGGCCGGATGGCCGTGGGCGAGATCTGGGTGCAGGGCGACGACCGGTTCGCCCGCTACGTGCGGCCGGACGAGCTGCACCTGGGGTTCAACTTCCGCCTGGCGCAGGCCGGGTTCGAGGCCGAGCAGGTGCGCGCGGCGATCGAGCACTCGCTGGCCGCCGTGGCGCCGACCGGCACCCCGCCGACCTGGACGCTGTCCAACCACGACGTGGTGCGGCACGTGACCCGGTACGGGGGCGGCGCGCTGGGCGCGCAGCGGGCGCGGGCGATGGCGCTGGTGCAGCTCGCGCTGCCGGGCGTGGTCTACCTGTACAACGGCGAGGAGCTGGGCCTGCCGAATGTGGAGCTGCCGGACTGGGCGCTCCAGGACCCGACGTGGGTGCGCTCCGGGCACACCGACCGGGGCCGCGACGGGTGCCGCGTCCCGCTGCCGTGGGAGGGCTCGGCCCCGCCGTTCGGGTTCTCCTCCGGGCAGGGGTCGTGGCTGCCGCAGCCGGACGAGTGGGCCGGGCTGACCGCCGAGCGCCAGCTGGAGGACCCGGACTCGATGCTGTCGCTGTACCGGCAGGCGCTGGAGCTGCGGAAGTCCACCGAGGGGATGTCGGGGACCGAGCTGGAGTGGTACGGGGCGCCCCCTGGCTGCTTCGCGTTCCGCCGCAAGGGCGGGGGGCTGATCTGCGCCCTGAACACCTCGGGCGCGCCGGTGCCGCTGCCGCCCGGCGAGGTCCTGCTCTCCAGCGGGCCGATGGACGGCGACCAGCTGCCGCCGGACACCGCGGTGTGGCTGGTCTGAGGACTTGAGCCCTCGAGGGCCGGGTGGTCGCCCACCACCCGGCCCTCGTCCTCACACCAGCAGCGGGAGCATGGAGTGCCTGCGCCGGACCACCGCGCCGAAGCGGGCGTCGATGCGCAGCCACGAGTCGGTGGCGGTGACCCGGACGTCGTCGCCGCCGAGGAAGCCCATGCCGGACAGCGCGAACAGGCAGCGCAGCGGCACCTTCACGTCCAGGCCGGAGCCGGAGACGGTCAGCACGGTCTGGTCCAGCAGCGAGGCGGGCGGGGTGCCGTGCGGGCCGGTGTTCTCCCTGGCCAGCGCGACGCCCTGGTCGGCCAGCTCGGTCACCACGGCGCCGGGCAGCAGGTCGACGCGCTGCCAGCCCTCCAGGGGCGGCAGGGCCGAGCGCCACATCAGGTCCTTGGCGGGACCGGCGTCGACGGTGTCGCCGCGCAGGACCGCGAGCCCGGTGAGCAGGTCGCTGCCGGAGACGGTGACGTCGCCGGGGTCGACGCGGCCCGCGACGGTGCGGGTGGCGAGGGTGTCGAACGGGGTGGCCACCCAGGCGTCGACGCGCTCGCCCGACGGCCGGTTGCGCAATCGGACGACCACCTGCTGGTCGAGGCGGACCGCGCGGGCGACGAACGCCCCCAGGTCGTCGCGCTCGCTGGGGTCGCTGAAGACGAGCTCAGGCACCGGCACCTCCGGGCGTTCCGGCGCGCCACCCGGCGAGGAAGTCGCGCTCGGCTTCGGACAGTCGGCGGGGGCGGCCCGCCGCGACGTTGTAGGGCACCATCAGGGTCTCGGCCCTGGCGACGACCGGGCTGTCCGGCCTGCGGCTGCCCCTGACCGCGTAGTCGAGGGTGAAGGACGCGGACTTGAGCTCGCGGACCGACATCTCCACGACCACCTCGTCACCGCTGAACAGCAGCGGTTGCAGGTACTCGACGACGAGCTTGGCCACCACGACGCCCTCGCGGAGGTCGGGGACCCCCAGCCGGACGGCCTCGGTGAACAGCAGGTCGACGCGGGCCTCCTCCAGCAGAGTGACCGTGTTGGCGTGGTTGACGTGCCCGTACGCGTCCATGTCGGACCACCTCGGACGGACGCCGGTGACGAACACACCCAAGTTGAACGCGCCTCCCGCTTAGTCGCCTTGCCGAAACCCTATCGACGTGCCGCGTCCAGGTTAAGCGGGCCGTCATGAACGGTTTTCACTTCGCCCGGAGGTGACGCGCGGGTCACTCCCCCGCAGGTCGCCTCCGGCGGGCGGCGGTCGAGCCGCGCACCACCAGCTCGGGCTGGAACACGAACTCGGCGTGCGGCGCGGGCGTGCCCGCGACCTCCTCCAGCAGCGCGTGCACGGCGGCCTGGCCCATGGCCTCCACCGGCTGGCGCAGCGTGGTCAGCGGCGGGTCGGCGAACCCGATCAGCGGCGAGTCGTCGAAGCCGACCACCGACACGTCTCCGGGAACCCGCAGGCCGCGGCCCCGCGCGGCCCGGATCGCGCCGAACGCCATCAGGTCGCTGCCGCACACGATCGCCGTGCAGCCCCGGTCGAGCAGGGCGTCGGCGGCGGCCTGCCCGCCCTCGACGGTGAACAGCGAGTGCTCCACCGGACCGGTCGCGGCGCCTGCCGGGAAGGCCGCCGCGAAGCCCTCGGCGAGCCGCTGCGTCGGCACGTACCGGGGCGGTCCCACGGCCAGCCCGACCCGCTCGTGGCCCAGCTCCAGCAGGTGCGAGACGGCCAGCCTGGCGGCGGCGCGGTAGTCCACCGAGACGAACGGCGCGGACACGTGCTCGGTGAACCCGTTGACCATGACGAACGGCACACCGCGACCGGCGAGCTTGACGTAGCGGTCGGGGTCGGCTGTTGTGTCCGCGTGGAGACCGGACACGAACACGATCCCGGTCACCCCCCGGTCGACCAGCAGTTCCGTCAGCTGGTCCTCCGACGAACCGCCCGGCGTCTGCGTGCACAGCACTGGCGTGTAGCCCTCCCTGGTCAGCACCTGCTCGATGACCTGGGCGAACACCGGGAAGATCGGGTTGGTCAGCTCCGGGATGATCAGTCCCACCAGCCCGTGGGTGCGCTGGCGCAGCCTCGGCGGGCGCTCGTAGCCGAGCACGTCCATGGCGGCGACGACCGCTTGCCTGGTCGTGGGCGACACGCCCGCCTTGCCGTTCACCACCCGGCTGACCGTGGCCTCGCTGACGCCTGCCTGGGACGCGATGTCACTCAGCCGCGCTGTCACACGGGTGACTTTACGACCGGCGCGCTGGGGCGCTCGCAACCACCGCTGGGGCCGTCCCGACCAACTGCCACCCGTTCGGCGCAGCGCGCGAAAGAGGTTGCAGCGGTTTTCAGCAATTTACGCAACTGGTAAGACCTGGACACATCCCTGCACAACACCCCTGCACCAGAGGAGCCACCGTGGCACCCCCTGCACGGAAGATCGCCCTGTTCGCCGCCGGAGCGCTGATAGCCGGCGTGGTCGCCGCCGGGGCGACCCAGCTGACCTCGACCCCGCCCACGGCCACCGCCACCCCGCCCGGCGCCAAGACCGTGACCGCGACCCTGTTCCAGTGGACCTTCGACCGGGTCGCCGCCGAGTGCACGAGCACCCTCGGCCCCAAGGGCTACGGCTACGTCGAGGTCTCCCCCGCCACCGAGCACATCCAGGGCGGGACCTGGTGGACCTCGTACCAGCCGGTCAGCTACCGGATCGCCGGTCGGCTCGGCAGCGAGGCCCAGTTCCGGAACATGATCACCACCTGCCACAACGCGGGCGTGAAGGTCGTCGCCGACGCGGTGATCAACCACATGTCGGCGGGCTCGGGCACCGGGACCGGCGGCACCCAGTACACGAAGTACACCTACCCCGGTCACTACGGCGACCAGGACTTCCACACCTGCCGCACCGACATCAACGACTACCGCAACCGGGACAACGTCCAGAACTGCGAGCTCAGCGGCCTGTCGGACCTGAACACCGGCAGCGAGTACGTCCGCAGCGAGATCGCGGAGTACCTGAACACCCTGCTGTCGATGGGCGTGGACGGCTTCCGGATCGACGCGGCCAAGCACATGCCCGCCGCCGACCTGTCCGCGATCAAGGCGAAGCTGACCAAGCGCGACGCGTTCTGGGTGCACGAGGTCATCTACGGCGCGGGCGAGGCGGTGCAGCCCGGCGAGTACACCGGCTCGGGCGACGTCGACGAGTTCCGCTACGCCTACGACCTGAAGCGCGTGTTCACCAGCGAGAACCTGGCCTACCTGAAGAACTTCGGCGAGGGCTGGGGGCACCTGCCGAGCGGGCAGGCGCGCTCGTTCGTGGACAACTGGGACACCGAGCGCAACGGGTCGACGCTGTCCTACAAGGACGGCTCGAACTACACCCTGGCGAACGTGTTCATGCTGGCCTGGCCGTACGGCTCGCCGCAGGTGTACTCGGGCTACGAGTTCTCGAACAAGGACCAGGGCCCGCCCGCGCCCGGCGAGTGCTACAGCAGCGGCTGGGAGTGCCAGCACCGGTGGCCGCAGATCGCGAACATGGTCGGCTTCCGCAACACCACCTCCGGCACGGCCGTGACGAACTGGTGGGACAACGGTCGCAACGCCATCGCGTTCGGCCGGGGCGACAAGGGCTACGCCGTGGTCAACCGGGAGTCCTCGGCGGTGTCGCGGACGTTCCAGACCTCGCTGCCCGCGGGCACCTACTGCGACGTGCAGCGGGACGGCTGCACGGCCACGCACGTGGTCAACTCCGCCGGGCAGTTCACCGCGACGGTGAACGCCGGTGAGGCGATCGCGCTGCACGTGGGCGCCATGGGCAACGGGTCGAACCCCGGCACGGGCGCGGCGGCGTTCTCGGTGAACGCGACCACGGTCATGGGGCAGAACATCTTCGTGGTGGGCGACCACGCCTCGCTGGGCGGCTGGGACCCGGCGCGGGCGGTGGCGCTGTCCTCGGCCTCGTACCCGCTGTGGAAGGCCTCGGTGTCGCTGCCGGGCGGGACGCAGTTCGCCTACAAGTACATCCGCAAGGAGGCGAACGGGACGGTGACGTGGGAGAGCGGCGCGAACCGCACCGCGACCGCGCCCGCGACCCTGAACGACACCTGGCGGAACTAGCCGGAGTCCGGGAGCGGGGAGCGCGGGGGCGGGGAGTCGCACGACTCCCCGCCCCCGTGCCTCACAGCCGGTCTCGCACGGCCGGGCCGCGCGGGGGCGGTTGGCGCAGGCCAACCGCCCCCCGTCATCCCACCGCCCGTCAGCGCACCATGCTCCGCACCTGCCGCGCCGCCACCGACAGCGTCGCCAGGTCGAGCCGGTTCGCCCGGTTGATCTCCTCCAGCGCCGCCCGCGCCCGGCCGAGCCGGGACGCGTTGGCCTGCTCCCACGCGGCGATCTTCTGCTCGCCGCTGTCCTCCGGGTCGGAGGTGCGCAGCACGTCCACCGTGATCGCCCGCAGCGACGAGTAGAAGTCGTCCCGCAGCGCGAGCCTGGCCAGCGCGTGCCAGCGGTTCTCCCGCTCCAGCGAGGACACCGAGCTGAGCATCCGGTCGATGTCCAGGTGGTCGGACATCGCGAAGTACAGCTCGGCGGTCTCCTCGTGGCTGCGCTCGGCGCCCGCCGACGCGCCCAGGTCCTCGTGCTCGGCCAGCTCGGCGATCTCGGTGACGTCCAGCAGCCCGTAGGTGAACAGCAGCGTGGAGACCCGCGTCGCCAGCTCCTGCGGCACGCCGTGGCCGACCAGCCGGTCGACGTTGGCCAGCACCGACTCCTGCTCGCGGCCCTTGACCAGGTCCACCATCCTCGGCGTGATCCGCTCGACCACGCCCCGGAACCGGGAGATCGCGGCGCTGATCGCCAGCGGCTGCGGCCGGTTGGTCAGCAGCCAGCGGGACGCGCGGTCCAGCAGCCGCCGGGTCTCCAGCAGCATGTCGTCCAGGACCTCGCTGGGCACCGCGTTGTCCAGCTCGCGGATGCTGCGCCACAGCGACGGCAGGTCGTAGATCGAGGTGACCGCCGTGTACGCGCGCACCGCGTCGGTGGTCGACGCGCTCATCTCCTCGGCCAGCCGGAACGCGTAGGAGATGCCGCCGCCGTCCACGACCTCGTTGACCAGGACGGTGGTGATGATCTCCCGGCTGAGCGGGTGGTCCGGGATGGCGTCGCCGAAGCGGGCCCGCAGCTGGCTGGGGAAGTAGTCGGGCAGCTTGCGCGCCGCCGAGTCCATCGTCGGCAGGTCGCTGGCCAGCACCTCCTCCTTCAGCGCCAGCTTCACGTGCGCGAGCAGCGTCGCCAGCTCCGGCGACGTCAGACCCTCGCCCGCCTTCTCCAGCGCCTTGAACTCGGCCTGGCTCGGCAGCGCCTCCAGGCCCCGGTCGAGCACGCCGCGCGACTCCAGGTCGGTGACCAGGCGGGCGTGCACGGACAGCATCGGGGCCGCGTGCGCCCGGCTGACGCCCAGCACCGCGTTCTGCGAGTAGTTGTCGGCCAGCACCAGCTGCCCGACCTCGTCGGTCATCTCGCCCAGCAGCTCGTTGCGCTGCCCGGCGTCCAGCGCGCCCTGCCTGACCAGCTCGTCCAGCAGGATCTTGATGTTGACCTCGTGGTCGGAGCAGTCGACGCCCGCCGAGTTGTCCAGCGCGTCGGTGTTGACCTTGCCGCCGGTGCGGGCGAACTCGATGCGACCGCGCTGGGTCAGGCCCAGGTTGCCGCCCTCGCCGACGACCTTGACCCGCAGGTCGCGGCCGTTGACCCGGATCGCGTCGTTGGCCTTGTCGCCGACGTCGCCGTGCGACTCGGTGGAGGACTTCACGTAGGTGCCGATGCCGCCGTTCCACAGCAGGTCGACCGGGGCGACCAGCACCGCCCGCATCAGCTCCTGCGGGGACAGCTTCACGGTGCCCTCGGGAAGGCCCAGCGCGACCCTGACCTGCTCGCTGACCGGGATCGACTTGGCGGTGCGCGGGAACACGCCGCCGCCCTCGCTGATCAGCGACCGGTCGTAGTCGTCCCACGAGGAGCGCGGCAGCGCGAACAGCCGGGAGCGCTCGGCGAACGAGGTCGCGGCCACCGGGTTCGGGTCCAGGAAGACGTGCCGGTGGTCGAACGCGGCGACCAGCCGGATGTGCTCGGACAGCAGCATCCCGTTGCCGAACACGTCGCCGGACATGTCGCCGACGCCGACGACGGTGAACTCGTCGGTCTGGGTGTTGGTGCCCATCTCCCGGAAGTGCCGCTTCACGCTCTCCCAGGCGCCCTTGGCGGTGATGCCCATGGCCTTGTGGTCGTAGCCGACCGAGCCGCCGGAGGCGAACGCGTCGCCGAGCCAGAAGCCGTAGGAGCGGGACACCTCGTTGGCGATGTCGGAGAACGACGCGGTGCCCTTGTCGGCGGCCACGACGAGGTAGCTGTCGTCGCCGTCGTGCCGCACCACCTGCGGGGCGGGGACGGTGACGCCCGCCTTGAGGTTGTCGGTCAGGTCGAGCAGGCCGGAGATGAACTGGCGGTAGCAGGCGATGCCCTCGGCCAGGAACGCCTCGCGGTCCAGGCCGGGATCACCGCTGGGGACGGGCGGGCGCTTCACCACGAAGCCGCCCTTCGCGCCGACCGGGACGA
Source organism: Actinosynnema pretiosum (assembly GCF_002354875.1). GTDB lineage: Bacteria > Actinomycetota > Actinomycetes > Mycobacteriales > Pseudonocardiaceae > Actinosynnema > Actinosynnema auranticum. The sequence continues at coordinate 1,236,567 of NZ_CP023445.1, read as the reverse complement.
TCACCGCGTTCTTCACCGCCTGCGCCTTGACCAGGCCCAGCACCTCGGTGCGGAAGTCCTCGCGCCGGTCGGACCAGCGCAGCCCGCCGCGCGCGACCGGCCCGAACCTCAGGTGCACGCCCTCGATCCGCGGCGAGTACACGAAGATCTCGAACCGGGGGCGGGGCTGCGGCAGCTCCGGGATGGCCCTCGGGTTGAGCTTGACCGCCAGGTACGGGCGGGGCGCGCCGTCGGCGTCGCGGACGAAGTAGTTGGTCCGCAGGGTCGCCAGCACCAGGGTGAGCAGGCTGCGCAGGATGCGGTCGGCGTCCAGGCTGGTGACGTCGTCGATCAGCTCGGTGATCCGGGCGGACAGGCGGTCGGTGCGCTCGGTCCGGGAGGAGGCGTCCAGCTCGGGGTCGAAGCGGGTCTCGAACAGCTCGACCAGCGCGGTGGCGACCTCGGTGTGCCCGAGGACGGCGTCCTCGATGTAGTCCTGGCTGTAGGACACGCCGGCCTGGCGCAGGTACTTGGCGTACGCGCGCAGCATGGCCGCCTGCTGCCAGGTCAGGCCGCCGCGCAGCACCAGGGTGTTGAAGCCGTCGACCTCGGACTCGCCGCGCCACGCCGCCGCGAACGCGTCCTGGAAGCGGACGCGCACCGAGTCGAGGTCCTCGTCGGTGAGCTTCTCCAGGGTGGCCGGGTCCAGGCGCAGGCCGAAGTCGTAGATCCAGCACTCGACGCCGTCGTCGCGCACCAGGTCGTACGGCCGCTCGTCGACCACGACCACGCCCATGCGCTGGAGCATCGGCAGCACGTCGGACAGGGTGACGCGGGCGCCCGCGAGGAACAGCTTGAACCGCCGCTCGCCCGGCTCGGCGTCGCGCGGCACGTAGAACACCATGTCCAGGTCGCCCTGGCCCAGCGCCTCGATGCGGCGGAAGTCGCCGAGGCCCTCGGGGGCGGTGAAGTCCTCCTTGTAGGCCTCGGGGAACGCGCCCGCGATCCGCTGGCCCTGCTCGCCCGCCGACTCGGCGCCCAGCTCGTTCGAGCGGGCGGTCTCGGCCAGCACCGCCTCGACCATGCGGTCGTCCCAGGAGCGCACGGCCTCGGCGAGGCGCTGCTGGATGTGGGTGGTGTCCGGGGCGGCGCCCTGGTCGGCGGCCGGGTCGGTGTGCACGGTGAAGTGCACGCGGGCCAGCGCGGACTCGCCGATGCGGGCGCTGTACTCCAGGTTGACGCCGCCCAGCTCGTCGATCAGCACCTCCTGCATGGCCAGCCGCGAGGTGGTGGTGTAGCGGTCGCGCGGCAGGTAGACCAGGCAGGAGTAGAAGCGGCCGTACGGGTCGCGGCGCAGGAACAGCCGGAGGCGGCGGCGCTCGGCGAGCGCGATGACGCCCGTGACGGTGAGGTGCAGCGTCTCGGCGTTCACCGAGAACAGCTCGGTGCGCGGGTAGTTCTGGATGACCTCGAGCATCCGCTGGCCCGAGTACGAGTGCAGCGGGAAGCCCGCGCTGTGGATGACGTCGCGGACGCGGCGCTCGATGACGGGGATGTCCAGGACGTCCTCGTGCAGCGCGGTCGTGGACAGCACGCCGAGGAAGCGGTGCTCGCCGTCGACGCGGCCCTCGGCGTCGAAGGTCCGCACGCCCACGTAGTACGGGTAGACCGAGCGGTGCACGCTGGCCTGGGCGCTGGCCTGGGTGAGGACCAGCAGCTCCGGGGTGGGCGTTCCGGCGTCGGGCCCGGCGGTGAGGGCGTGCGCGGCGGGGCTGTCCTGGCGCAGCACGCCGAGGCCGGCCTCGCCCGAGGGGCGCAGGACCGGCTCGCCGCCGTCGCGGACGACCTCGTAGCGGCGGTAGCCGAGGAACGTGAAGTGCTCGTCGGCCAGCCACTCCAGCAGCCGCGCGCCGTCCTGCACCTCGTGCTCGGGCAGCGGGAGGCCGTCGCCGCGCAGGGACTTGGCCAGCTCGCGGGCGGTGGTGACCATGCGGTCGGTGTCCTCGACGACCTCGCGGACGTCGTTGAGCACGGAGCGCAGCCCGGCTTCCAGCTCGTGCGCCCGGTCGGCGTCGGTGAGCAGGTCGACCTCGATGTGCATCCACGACTCGGCGGCGGCGCCCTGCGGCGGGTCGGCCGGGTCGGCGGCGGGCAGCACCTCCACGAGGGAGCCGTCGGCCTGGTCGCGGCGCACCACGACGATCGGGTGGATCACGCGCTGCACCTGCACGCCGTTGCGGGTGAGCTCGGAGGCGACCGAGTCCACCAGGTGGGGCATGTCGTCGGTGACGATCTGCACGACGGTCGCGGGGCACTGCCAGCCGTCCCGCTCCCTGGTGGGGTTGAGCACCCGCACCGTGGGGCGGCCCGCCACGCGGCTCTCGGCGAGCCGGTGGTTGGAGCGCACCGCGCCCAGCAGGTCGGCCGGGTCGTCGTCGTTGACTTCCTCGGCGGGCACGTGCCGGTAGTAGAGGCGGATCAGCTCGGCGAGCTCGGGCGCGTTCTCGGCGGCTCTGCCGATCAATTCGTCTCGGGTGTGTTCAGGACTGGCCGCACGCGCGGCACCACCCGCGGCGTGGGCGGCGCGCTCGGAACGGGTCGGGAATCCAGTCGAGGTCATGTTCAGGCGACTCCACGCTATCCGGCACCTCTGTGTGCCGGGTCTGCGCACCACTTAACCAGACACTCGGAACTGCGCAGGCGGGACCCGCGTTTTTCACGAGCTGGATCGTTCACCTGATCGATCAGCGGCTTCCGGGGCAAGAGCACGGGGTTCCCTGGGCAAAGCACGGAAAACCGGGACCAGCGAAGTCATTTACCGGACTCGCACTGGTCACCGGCAGGAAACCTGGAACCTTATTAAAACCTCAAAGAATTCGTCTCACCTTTCGGACGGCCCCAGGTCGTCCAGCCGCGTGATGATCCCGGTGCTCTCGTTGCCCTCGGCCCTGGCCCGCTGCTCCTCCTCGTCCTCCCGCCGCCCGGCCTCGTAGGCGACGAGCGCCTCGGCGAGCAGCTCGGCGAGGCTGAGGTCGCTCTTGGGCCTGCGGGAGGCCCGGTTGGCGCTGGGCGAACCGGGGGCGGGCTCGGGCTCGGGACCGGGCTCGGCGACGACGGGCAGGTCGATCGTCCGCCCACCGACGACGACGGAGGTGACGAAGGGGTTCTTCTCGCCCTCGGCGCCGGTGGTGGCGTCGCCGTCGGTGCCGGCACCGGCGCCGATGTCCGCGCTGACGTCGCTGCTGTCGCGGGCGACGTCATCCCCGCTGCCGCCGAAGCCGCTGCCGGTAGCCGCGCCGCTGTCGCCGAACCCGCTGGCGGCGGGGTCTCCGAACCCGGTGCTCACGTCGGCGCTGCCACCGAAGCCGGCGCTGCTGGTGCTGCCGGCGCTGCTGGTGCTGCCGGCGCTGCTGGTGCTGCCGGCGCTGCTGGTGCTGCCTGCGCCGAAGACCTCGTCACCGTTCTCGGCGGCGAAGCGCGCACGCCAGTCGTCGAACTCGGCGTACCCGCCCCCGGACCACCCGGAGCTGTCCGAGCCCCCGCCCAGCGGCGGCTCGGGCTCGGGAACCGGCGTCGGGATCGGCTCGGGCGCGGGAGACGGCCCCGGCGTCGGAACGGGCGGGATCGGGTCGGGCGCGGGAACCGGTGGCACCGTCCCACCTGCGTCGGCCCACCGCCGCGACCAGCTCTCGTCCCCGAGCCCGTAATCGCTGCTCAGCGAGTAGTCCCCGAGCCCGTGGGGGTCACCGGCCACCCCGGAACCACCCCGCTCGACCTCAGGCCCACCCCGCCCCTGCAGCGGCAGCCCGCCGCTGGTGTCACCGGGGTTGTGCAGCCCGCCGTCACCGGCGCCGCCCCGCTCCCCGCCACCGTGCCTGCCCGACCGCTCCTCCGCGCGGAAGGCGCTGCCCGCGCTCCCGGACTCGGCGCTCCCGGACTCGACGCTCCCCTCGCTCGCGGCGGCGTGCGTCCCGCCGAAGAACGCGGCGGCCCCACCTGAGGCACCAGCGTCCACCCCGTCGAGGTAGTCGCTCCCGGCTCCGCGCTCAGCGGACGAACCGGCGGCCAGCCAGTCCCGACCGACCGCGCCCCGATCCGGGGCAGCTCGATCCGCAGCACCCCAGCCCGAGGCGCCCCGGTCCGAGGCGTCCTGCTCCGAGGCGCCCCAGTCGACCGAGGTGCGGCTGTCCGCCCCCCGGTCACCCGAGCCGTCACCGGACCCGGCCCCGCCGAGCGCCCACTCGGCCAAGCTGAACCCGTCCGCGCCAAAACCGCCCGTGGCAGAACCGCCCGTGGCAGAACCGTGCGCGCTGAACCCGTCCGCGCCACGTCCACTGGCCGAGCCGTCCGCGCTGTGTCCACGGGTGGCCGAGCCACCCGCGCCGTGCCAACCGGTCGCGGAGCCGTGCACGCCGTGCCCACCGGTCGCTGGGTCGCCCGAGCCCTGCTCAGCCGGGGTCGCGCCCCGGTCTTCCCCCGTGGTGCGGCTGACGGGGAAGGGATCGGGTGCGCCGAGCGGCTTCCTGGGATCGCTGGCGGACCTGGGTCGCGGGTCGCCGGGGAACTCGTCCCGCTTGGGGTCGTGCCCGTACCCCTCGGGGACGCGGGCCGTCGGGATCAGCGGTCCTTTGGCGAACGCGACACCGAGCCCGGACGGTTCGTCCACCGGCAGCCCGTCCACGCCCACGACGGGCTGGACCATGGTCGGCGAGTCGAACATGTCCACGGCCCGGTCGTGCTTGTCGGCGAATCGTTCAGCGCCCTGGTCAGCGGCTTCCTCGCGGAAGCGCGCGGGCACCTCGACCCGCCAGGGAACCTCGTCAGCAGGGGGCACCGAAGCCTCCGTCCCAGCTCGCGCTCGACCGTCGTCACCGCCGTCGTCACCACCGTCGTCAGCCGCAGCCCGCCTCCGCCCACCGGCCCGCCGACGCCCGCCGAGCAGCCCGGCGGCCTTCAAGTTCTCCAGCACCCCGGACCCCTCGGGCGCCACACCGTCCCCGCCGTCCTCGGACGCCTCCCGAGCGGCCCTGCGCCGCCCGCTGCGCACGGCCCCGGAGGCGGCGATCAACCCGGCCGCCGACACGGACCGCTCCCCGGCGGAGTCCCCTTCACCCGCTGCGGAACCGGACCGCGCCGAGTCCGACCGCGCCGAGTCGGACTGTGTCGAGTCGGACTGTGTCGAGTCGGACTGTGCCGAGTCGGACCGCGCGGAACCGGCGCGGGAAGCCCGGCGCGCGGGGCCTGCGCTCCCGGAGGCGGTGTCCGCCGGGTCGACCGGGGACGTGCCGGTCGAGGCAGCGGGTTGCTCCTGCGGGGAGTCGGGCTCGATCCGGATCGGGGGGATCAACACCGTCTGCTCGGCAGCGGGCACCACCTCACCCCGCGACTCCCGAGCCCGCCCCACAACCCCGCCGCCGCCGAACGCGGACCCAGGAGCGGACGAGCTGAACGGCAGGTTCAGCACCGGCGCGGGGAGGTGGCTGATGTCGGGGAGCCCGAGGTCGTCGTCGAGGTCCTCGAGCCCACCCGCCTCGTCCTCGAGCCCGCCCTGCTCGTCGGGCGCGGCCTTGGGCCACCCGGCCTGCACGGCGGACCGCCAGGAGTCCGCGAACTGCTCGACCCCGGACGACTGCCCACCGACGACCGGCTCCCCCGCCGACGACCGCCCGCCCGCGGCCTGCTCGCCCTCGGACGACCAACCACCGGTCACAGGCTCCCCCGCGGCAGGCTCCCCCGCGGAAACCGGCTCGCTCACGGCAGGCTCAACCGGCCCCTGCCACGCCTCGCCGTTCTCCTCACCGGCGAAGTGCGCGGCGATCCGGGCCGCGATCGCGGCCTGGGCGGCGGCGTGCGCGGCAGCGGAGTCGGCCGTCCCGTCCCTGGTGGCGGCGGCCTGGGCCATCATGGCCTTGAGCGCGGCCACCTGGGCGGCGGTCGACTCCTCGCCCTCGCCCTGCCCGTGCCGGGACCGCCCGACCCGAGCGCCCTCGCCCTGCCCAACCCCGGCGACCGAGTTCGACCCTGCCGCCGAGTTCGACCCTGCCGCCGGGTAAGGCGCTGCTGCCGGGGACGACGCTGCCGCCGAGTGCTGCGCTGCGGTCGGGTAGGACGCTGTCGCCGAGTGCGGCGCTGCGGCCGAGTCAGATCCTGCGGCCAGGTACGACGCGGGAGCGGCCTGCGGCTCGACACCACCGGCTGACTCGACCTGCGACCGCCCCGACCCGCTCTCCGGCGCGCTGTGCCGGGACGCGCCCGGCTGAGCCGGGTGGTACCCCGGCGTCGACTGCCCGGACCCGTGCACCGGGGTCACGTAGTGCTCGGCCGAGTGCTGAGCGGAGTGCCCACCACCGCCCCCGCGCGCACCCGCCGGGTCCCACCCGGACACGGCCGCACGACCCGCCCCGGCCTCGTCCGAACTCCCCGCCCCGGAATCGGCGGCGCCGCTGCTCCCCGCCCCGGCACCGAGCGCGGTCGAATCGGCCCCAGCACCGGACGCGCGCCCCGCGCCCATCCCGGCCCCGGTCGCACCACCCGCAGCCGTCCCGGACGCGGTCGCACCACCCGTGCCCGCTCCGGACGCGGTCGCACCACCCGCTCCGGTCCCGATCACTGCTCCGGTTCCCGGTGAAGCCCCTGCTCCGGGCGGGAGCGCGCCTCCCGCGCCGTCGGGGCGCCGGGCGCGGTTGAGGAAGGGGAGGTGGCTGATGATGTCCGCCACCGACTTCGGCTCCGAGGGGCCCCTGCGCGAGCCCGCCGCGCCGCCGGCACCGCCGGCGCCTTCCGGGCCGCCAGTGCCGCCAGCGCCCTCCGGGTCCGCGGGGTCGGGCGCGCGCCTGCGTCCACCCGCCTGGGCGGCAGCCGCAGCCGCGAAACCGGTCTCCGACTCGGGCTTCGCCGTGTCCCCGAACGGGGAGACCAGGCGCCAGCGGTCGGCCGCGTGGGCGCGTGCCGCCGACAGGCCGTCCACCGTCATGTCCTCGGCGGCGCGCCTCGCGCCCGCCCGCTTGCCCTTGACCGCCTCGGGACGACCCGGCTGGCCGGGGCGCCACTGGCGGAGCTGCTGCTTGGCCTCCGGGGTGAGCTGGCTGTCCGCCTGCTGCGCGGGCGCCCGGCCGTCCTCGGTGAGCAGCGCTGCCAGTTGGTCGTGCAGGCCGGACGGCTGGCGGTGCACGCCGGAGAACTCGGCCGCCAGCCTCGCCCGCACCGCGTACACGGCGCGGGCCCGCCTGCGCTCCGCCGCGTGGGCCGCGCGCAGGTCGACGAGCGCCTCGGACAGGTCGCCGGACACCTCGTGCACGTGGGCCAGCGCCAGCGTGCTCTCCGCGAGGAGGGTGTCCAACTGGTGCCGCTGTGCGCTGTCGGCGGCGTCGCGCAGCAGCTCCCGCGCCTGGTCGACCCGCCCCGCGGGCAGGTGCAGCCTGGTCGCCAGCGCCACCCGCAACCAGCCGAGCGCGGACGCCGACGGCGCCCGCACCGGCTGCTCCAGCAGCGGCGAGCCCACCTCGGACGCCTCACCGGCCTCGCCGGCGTCCATGAGCGCGCACACCAGCTCCAACGCCAGCGCCGCCCGGACCTGGCCGCTGTCGGAGGTGGGGTCGGACAGCCCGTCGAGCAGGCCGAGCCCCTCCCGCGCGGACGCGGTCGCCGCCGCCAGGTCGCCCCAGCGGCGCTGCTGGCCCGCCGCGGCGACCCGCAGCAGGCCCCGCATGAGCAGCGTGACGTCGTGGTCGAGCGACTCGTCGGACAGGTAGAGCCGGTCGGCGTCCTCCAGTGCCCTGGCCAGCGCGGGACCGCGCCCCACGGAGACCAGGCACTCGGTGGCCTGCACCAGCGCCGAGGCGCGCAGGCCGTCCGGGACGCCCGCCGCCTCCAGCACCGGCCGGACCGCCGCGAACCCGGTCAGCGGCGCGCCGACCGAGCGGGCGCCGCCCGCCAGCTCGACGCGCAGCCGCCACGCCGTCTCCAGGTCCTGGACGGCCTCGGCCGCCGTCAGGGCGTCCATGGCCCGGTCGGCCACCCGGACCTGGCGGTCCATCCGGTTGCCCGCGAAGACCACGATGGCCTCCGCGCGCAACCGGTCGACCTCGTCGCGGCGTGCGGTGGCGAGAGCGACCGCGCGCTCACCCAGCACCAGCGCCAACTCCGGCGCGCGCAGGCGCAACCTCCAGGCGGGCACCACGAGGGTGCTCACCTCGACGTCGACCTTCGCCGCCTCGCCCCTTGCCGCCACGTCTCCCCTACCAGCGATCAGTCCCGCACGAGCTTGCGCCGACCGGACCAGCGTGCTCCGTCGTCGATCAGTCCCGCGTGAGCTTGCGGTAGGTGACGCGGTGCGGCCTGGCCGCCTCCGCGCCCATGCGCTCGACCTTGTTCTTCTCGTAGCCCTCGAAGTTGCCCTCGAACCAGTACCACTGCGAGGGGTTCTCGTCGGTGCCCTCCCACGCGAGGATGTGCGTGGCGACGCGGTCCAGGAACCACCGGTCGTGCGAGATGACCACGGCGCAGCCGGGGAACTGCTCCAGCGCGTTCTCCAGCGAGCCCAGGGTCTCGACGTCCAGGTCGTTCGTCGGCTCGTCGAGCAGGATCAGGTTGCCGCCGAGCTTGAGGGTCAGCGCCAGGTTGAGCCGGTTGCGCTCACCGCCGGACAGCACGCCCGTGGGCTTCTGCTGGTCCGGCCCCTTGAAGCCGAACGCGCTGACGTACGCGCGCGAGGGCATCTCGACGTTGCCGACGTGGATGTAGTCCAGGCCGCCCGACACCGTCTCCCAGACCGTCTTCTTCGGGTCCAGGCCCGAGCGGTTCTGGTCGACGTAGGACAGCTTGACCGTCTCGCCGACCTTGACCGTGCCCGCGTCGGGCTGCTCCAGGCCGACGATGGTCTTGAACAGGGTCGACTTGCCGACGCCGTTCGGGCCGATGACGCCGACGATGCCGTTGCGGGGCAGGGTGAACGACAGGTTGTCGATCAGCACCCGCTCGCCGAAGCCCTTCTTGAGCTTCTCGGTCTCGACGACGATGTTGCCCAGGCGCGGGCCCGGCGGGATCTGGATCTCCTCGAAGTCGAGCTTGCGCGTCTTCTCCGCCTCGATCGCCATCTCCTCGTAGCGGCCGAGTCGGGCCTTGGACTTGGCCTGGCGGGCCTTGGCGCCGGAGCGCACCCACTCCAGCTCGTCCTTGAGGCGCTTCTGGAGCTTCTGGTCCTTCTTGCCCTGGACCGCCAGGCGCTCGGCCTTCTTCTCCAGGTACGTGGAGTAGTTGCCCTCGTAGACGTGGGCCCGGCCGCGCTCCAGCTCCAGGATCCACTGCGAGAGGTTGTCCAGGAAGTACCGGTCGTGGGTGACCGCCAGGACGGCGCCCGCGTACTGCGCGAGGTGCTGCTCCAGCCACAGCACGCTCTCGGCGTCCAGGTGGTTGGTGGGCTCGTCGAGCAGCAGCAGGTCGGGCTTGCTCAGCAGGAGCTTGCACAGCGCGACGCGGCGGCGCTCACCACCGGAGAGCAGCTTGACGTCGGCGTCCGGCGGCGGGCAGCGCAGGGCGTCCATCGCCTGCTCCAGCTGGGAGTCGAGGTCCCACGCGTTGGCGTGGTCCAGCTCCTCCTGGAGCTGCCCCATCTCCTCCATCAGCTCGTCGGAGTAGTCGACGGCCATCTTCTCGGCGATCTCGTTGAAGCGGTCGAGCTTCACCTTGATCTCGCCGAGGCCCTCCTGGACGTTGCCCAGGACGGTCTTCTCCTCGTTGAGCGGCGGCTCCTGCTGGAGGATGCCGACGGTGTAGCCGGGCGACAGGTAGGCCTCGCCGTTGCCGGGCTTGTCGAGACCGGCCATGATCTTCAGCACGCTCGACTTGCCCGCGCCGTTGGGGCCGACCAGGCCGATCTTCGCACCGGGGTAGAACATGATGGTGACGTCATCGAGGATGACCTTGTCCCCGTGCGCTTTGCGCACCTTCTTCATGGTGTAGATGAACTCGGCCATAGCCGCGATCGTAGAGCGGAGCCGTTCGGGCAAGAACCTCGGTCGTCGGCAACGCACAACCCGATCTTCCGGAGCCAGGACGCACAGCTGTCACCCGTACGGGGGCACCGCGCACCGAGGTCCCGCGGACCCGGAGCCGTGACCTGCGAACGCCGTGAGCTGCGCAGTTCTACCGGAATGTCAAGGTCTGTCACCTGGACGTGGGCATCACCCGGCGCCGTCCACGACCTCCCTCCTCAGTGCTGCTCGTCTGCGGAAACTTCTTCACATTGTCCGCCGCTCGGACCCCCGGTGGGGCGCGATATCCCGGCGGTTGGGCTGTTCGGCTCAGAAGGGCACCGGGAGGGCCTCCTCCGCGACGGAGACCGACTGCTCCTCGGTGCGCGGCGCGAGCACGTCGGGCAGCGTAGGCGCTGCACCCGCCGACTCTGAAATACCGCGCCCGGCCACGCCGGAAACCGGTTCGGAACCGGGATCGAAACCCGGATCGGGACCGCCGCCCCGCCGGGGCTCGGCCGTGCACCACAGCAGGTTCGGCCCCACCACCGACGCCTCCACCGACAGGTGGGTGCGCCGCACGTCCTCGGTGCGCAGCTCGTGCAGCCTCAGCTTGCCCGTCACCACCACCGGGTCACCCCGCCCCAGGCTCGCCCGCACGTTCTCCGCGAGCCCCCGCCAGCAGGTCACCGACACGAACAGCCGGTCGCCGTCCACGAACCGCCCCAGGTCCCGGTCGAACCGCCGCTCCACGCTGACCATCCGGAACACCGCCCGGCTGAACCCCGTGCCGACCGTGGTCAGCGCCACCTCGCTGGCCACCGTGCCCACCAGGGTCACCCTCGTCTCGTTGACCGCCACCCCGCACCTCCACGCCGTCCGGACACCTCGTCCCGTCCAGCTTCACCCCCGTCGAGCTGCGCCGGAAGCGGCCGGAGGCGATCTGTGGACAACCGGCCCGCCTGTGGACAACGAGGCGGGAGCCAACAGGTTCCGCACCCGTCCCGTGCTATGCGCCCCATATGAGTGAGCACTCACTCCTTGACTTGAGTGAGTGCTCACTCATACATTGTCCCCATGCCCGAGGAGACCACCCCCAAGCGCAGGCGAGCACCGGCGATGAGCCAGGAGGAGCGCAGGGACGCCATCGTCCAGGCGACCCTCCCCCTGCTCGAACTGCACGGCGCCAACGTCACCACCAGCCAGATCGCCCGAGCGGCGGGCATCGCCGAGGGCACGGTCTTCCGGGCGTTCAAGGACAAGCAGGAGCTGATCCACGCCTGCGTCCACGAGGCGCTCTCCCCCGAACCGGTGATCGACCTGCTCGACCGGACCGCGAGCCTCCCGGACCTCCGGGACCGCGCGATCTGGACGATCAACGCCCTCTCCAGCTACCTGGAGCGGATGTGGTCGCTGGCAGGCGTCCTGCGCGAGAGCGGGTTCGACCCGCACGACAAGAGCGGCGGCAAGCCCAAGAACCCCGGCGAGCACTTCGAGCGGCTGCACAACAAGGCAGCCGCCGTGTTCGAGCCGGACGCCGACCGCCTCGCCGTCGAGCCCGCGCTCGCCGCGAAGCTCCTGCTCGGCCTGGTCATGGCCAACCGGGCCCGCCCCGGCGCGCCCACCACCGGGGCCGACGCCTCGCCCGAACAGCTCGTTGATCTCTTCCTGCACGGCGCACTGAGGGGGACCCGATGCACGACCTCATGATCGAAGCGGTGGACGTCGTCAAGGCGTTCGGCGACCAGAAGGCGCTGGACGGGGTGAGCGTCGCCGTGCCGAGGGGCAGCGTCCTCGGCCTGCTCGGCCACAACGGCGCGGGCAAGACCACCCTGGTCAACGTCCTGACCACCCTGCTGCCCCCGGACTCGGGCACCGCCAGGGTCGCGGGCCTGGACGTGGTCTCCGACGCGCACCGGGTGCGCGGCCTGATCGGCCTGACCGGCCAGTTCGCCGCCGTGGACGAGCAGCTGTCCGGCGCCGACAACCTCGTCCTCATCGCCCGGCTGCTCGGCGCGAGCCCCCGCGAGGCCAAGGCCCGCGCGGGCGAGCTGCTGGAGCTGTTCGGGCTGACCGACGCCGCCAAGCGCGCGGCCCGCACCTACTCGGGCGGGATGCGCAGGCGGCTCGACCTGGCCGCCAGCCTCGTCGGCCACCCCGACGTGATCTTCCTGGACGAGCCGACCACCGGCCTCGACCCGGCCAGCAGGCTCGACCTGTGGGGCATCGTGGAGAACCTGGTCACCGACGGCACCTCGGTGCTGCTGACCACCCAGTACCTCGACGAGGCCGACCGGCTGGCCGACTCGATCACCGTGCTGGCCTCGGGCCGGGTCGTGGCCTCCGGCACCAGCGCCGAGCTGAAGGCGCAGGTCGGCCAGCGCAGCGTCACGGTCACCCTGGGCAGCGCGGACGAGGCGGCGCGGGCGCGCGTCGCGCTGGAGCGGGCGGGCCTGCAGCCGGTGCCCGACCCGGCCAAGCACGCGCTCACCTCGCCGGTGGGCTCCTCGCGCGAGCTGGCGGTCGTGGTCCGCGCGCTGGACGAGGTCGGCCTGGAGGCCGACGAGCTGGCGCTGGGCGAGCCGACCCTCGACGACGTCTACCTCACCCTGTCCCGGCACGCGGCCTGAGCCCGTCCCCACCCCCGCAAGGAGCCCCGCCATGACGACCCTCGCCGCGCCCCCCACCGCCGCCGCCCGCACCCGCTGGCGCGGCACCGGCTTCGGCACCCAGGTGCTCGTGCTGACCCAGCGCTCGCTGCGCGCCCTGGTCAGCGATCCGAGGATGATCCTCTTCAGCGTCCTGCAACCCCTGGTGATGCTGGCGCTGTTCAGCCAGATCTTCAGCAGCATCGCCCAGACCCCCGGCTTCCCGGCCGGGGTGGACTACATCGACTACCTGCTGCCCGCGATCCTGGTCAACACCGCGATGCAGTCCGCGCTCCAGGCCGGGGTGGGGCTGGTGTCGGACATGAAGAACGGCGTGCTGGCCCGGTTCCGCTCGCTGCCGATCCGACCGGGGTCGGTGCTGGTCGCGCGCAGCCTGTCCGACCTGGTGCGCACCACCGGGCAGCTGCTGCTGATGGTGCTGTTCGCGGCGGTGCTGTTCGGCTTCTCCCCGTCCGGCGGGGTCGTGGGCGTCGGCGCCGCGCTGCTGCTGGCGCTGGCCGTCGGGTGGGGCCTCGGCTGGGTGTTCCTGGCCGTGGGCGCCTGGCTGCGCAACACCGAGCTGATGCAGACCGTGGGCTTCCTGGCGATGTTCCCGCTGATGTTCGCGTCCAGCGCGTACGTGCCGGTGGGCAACCTGCCCGGCTGGTTGCAGGCGGTCGCCTCGGTCAACCCGCTCACCCACGCGGTGGACGCGGCCCGGTCGCTGTCGCTGGCCCAGCCCGCCGAGGGCGTGCTGTCGGCGCTGGTGGCGACCGCCGTGCTGGCCGCCGCCGGGTGGTGGGCGGCGGAGCGCGGGTTCAAGCGGCCGATGGCGGGCTGAGCCGAGGCCGGGCGGGGGTCAGCCCTCGCCCGGTCCGCCCGCTCCCCCGGCGCCCGGCTCCGGCTTCGCGGCGCCGGGTCCGGCGTTCCCGGACTCGGTCCCGGTCTTCGGCTCGGCCACGGCCACCGACCCGCCCTTCCCCGCCATCCTGCGCAGCATCTCGTTGTACGCCGCGAGGTCGGCTCCGCCGTCCGCGTCCGCCTTCCGGTCCGCGCGCTTGGCGTCCCGGCTGTCGGAGCGGGCCCACTGCGCGAGCAGCGCGACCATCACCACCAGCAGCGGGAGCTCCCCCGCCGCCCACGCGATGCCGCCACCGAGCCGCTGGTCCTCCAGCAGCGACGGCACCCACGGCAGCGAGAGCTTGCGGTAGAAGTCGCTGCCGATCACGTACTGCGCGCTCATCAGCACCACGCCGAAGAACGCGTGGAACGGGATCGAGGCGAACAGCAGCCCCAGCTTCCCCAGCGGTGGCAGCTTGTTCGGCGCGGGGTCGACCCCGATCACCGGCCAGTAGAAGACGTACCCGGCCACCAGGAAGTGCGCGTTCATCGCCAGGTGCGCCCAGTGGTGGTCCAGCGCCACGTCGTACAGCCCGGAGAAGTACAGCCCGTAGAACGACCCGACGAAGAACGCCAGCGCCACGAACGGGTTGGTCAGCGCCTTCGCCACCGGCGAGTGCACCAGCGCCAGCACCCACTCGCGCGGGCCCGGCGGGTTGCCCCGGCCCGCGACCGGCAGTGCGCGCAGCGCCATCGTGACCGGTGCGCCCAGCACCAGCAGGATCGGCGCGAGCATCGCCAGCAGCATGTGCGCCTGCATGTGGACGCTGAACATCGCGGGCGAGTAGCGGCCGAGGCCCGACGAGGTCGCGAACACCACGGTCAGGCAGCCCAGCACCCACGCGACCGTGCGGCCCACCGGCCAGGCGTCGCCGCGCTTGCGCAACCGGCGCGCGCCCAGCAGGTAGACGACGGCGGCGGCGAGGAACGCGGTGCCGTAGACGAGGTCGAAGCGCCAGTCGAACAGGATGCGGTAGAGCGTCGGCTCGCCCGCCAGGTCGTAGCCGATGCGCAGCTCCACCGGGCTCGGCAGGCTGCGGCCCTCGGTGGGCGGGGGCGTGCGGCTGAGCGCGGCGGCGAGGCCGATCGTGGCCAGCATCAGCAGCACCTCGACGCCCGCCAGCCGCACCAGCGCCCGGCCGGAGCCGGTGGCCACGACCTGCTTGACGCCCTTGGCGCGCTGGAGGTAGCCGAACACGCCCAGCGCGAGCAGCGCGGCGGTCTTGCCCAGCACGAGCAGCCCGTACTCGGAGCTGAACAGCCGGTCCAGCGGCAGCCGCACGTAGGCGTTGACCACGCCGGAGACCGCCATGACGATCCAGCAGACCAGCGCGATCGCGGAGAACCGGGACGCGGCCAGGCCCAGGTGCGCCCCGCGCCTGCGGCCGTGCGCGAGCAGCGCGATCAGCCCGCCGACCCACAGCGCGGCGGCGACCAGGTGGTACAGCAGGCTGTTGGTGGCGACGTCGTGCGAGCCGCCGCCCGAGGAGTGCCCGGTCACCGCGACGGGGACCAGGGCGAACACCGACACGAAGAACAGCACGGTGGTCCAGCCCCAGGACAGCACCAGGCGGCAGCCGAGGGCGAGCAGCACGACGATGACGGCGGTCACCATCCACGCCCGGCTCTGCTCCACCACGTCCGCGACCTCGAACAGCACCGAGGGGTCGAGCAGCGCGGACAGCGGCTGCCCGAGCGCGTCCGCGACCGTGTAGGGCACCGACAGCACCGCACCCGCCGTCCAGACGAGTGAAGTCCACGCGGCGGTTCGCAACGCGGCGTAACCGTCGGCGGCGAGCGTGCCGGACTCCTGCGGCGGCACCAGGAACGCGGCCAGCAGCAGCGAGCCGATCGTCAGCACCGCGGCGCTCTCGGTGACCACCCTGACCACCACGAGCCCCGCGGCCGGACCGCCCACGAGCCCGGCTGCCAGCAGCGCCGCGATCGCGACGCCGACGGCCAGCAGGGGGATCAGCCCGGTGCGGGCGGGGCGGGTGCTGGAGCGGACCTCGGTGGGGGACACGCACCGAGCGTAGGCGGACCGGTGAAGGCACCGGCAACCGCCGGACGGCTTCGACTACCTTGGGCCGGGTGAGACGCTCCCGATCGTGGCTCGCGCTCGTGGCGGCTGTGCTGACCGTCACGGGGTGCAGCTACTCCGTCAACGGCGCCCCGGTCGCGGCGCCCGGCGCCCCGTCCGGTTCCCCGACCCAGTCGACCAGGTCGTCGGCCGCGTCGAGCCCGACGCCGAAGATCGCCAAGACGCGCTCGGTGGCCGGGCTCAAGTCGTGCGAGCTGCTCACCGCGAAGGACCTGAAGGTGGTCGGCGCGATCGACGGCGCGCCCACCCCGAGGGACAGCGAGCTCCCCGGCTCCTGCCAGTTCATGTTCGACGACGGCTCGGCGACCCGCTCCAGCGTCGTGGTCGCGCCGTACCGGCCGTACTCGGAGTCCCGGACCAAGCAGCCCACCGGCCACGAGGAGGTCGTGGAGGGCAACTCCGCCTGGGTGTCGTGCGAGATGGACGACCGGGTGATGGTGTGCACCGCGACGCTCGCGGTGAGCGGCGACAAGAGCCTGCTGCTCGGGTACACCAAGAGCGCCGGGAACGCCGAGGAGATGACCGCGACGATGCTCGTGCTGCTCAAGACCGGGCTGGGGAAGCTCCCCGCCGCGTGACCTCGCGGTCGCGGGAGCGGCGGGCCAGCGCCGCCAGCGGCGCGGTGAGCGCGACCACGGCGGCCACCAGGCCCAGCGAGGTGGTCAGCGAGGACGCCTGGGCGATCCCGCCGACCAGCGGCGGACCGGCCAGGAAGCCGGTGTAGGCGATCGTCGTCACCAGGCCGATCTCGCGCTCGCCGCCACCGCCGTCCGCGCGCCTGCCCGCCTCGCCCGCCAGGTCCATGACCACCGGGAACGCGAACGCCAGGCCGAGGCCCGCGAGCGCGAACCCGCCGAAGCCCGCGGCGGGCAGCGGGACGAGCACGGCCAGCGCGAGCCCGGACGCGGCGACCAGCGCGCCGAGCTGGAGCAGCCGGTGCGGGCCGAGGCGGCGCTGGACGGGTTCGCCGAGCAGGCGGGCGGCGGCCATCGCGGTGGAGAACGCGGCGTAGGCGATCGCGGCGGCGCCGTCCCCGACGCCGCGCTCGGTGACCAGGAACAGGGCGGACCAGTCGGCGGAGGCGCCCTCGGCGATGGCCGAGCAGAGCGCGACGGCCGCGAGCAGCCAGAGCGCGGGGCGGCGCAGCGGGGAGCCGCCGGTGTCGTCGGGACGGCCGCGCTCGGGCGCGGCGCCGGGGACCGCGCGGGCGATCCAGGCCAGCAGGACCAGGCACGCGGCGGTGGCGACGAGGAAGTGCCGCAGCGGGGTCCAGTCCGCGGAGGCCGCCGCCGCGGCGCCGAGGGAGCCGATCAGGCCGCCGACGCTGAAGCCCGCGTGGAACTGGGGCATGAGGGCGCGGCCGGACGCGCGGATGACCGTGACGGCGGACAGGTTCATGGACACGTCCAGCGCGGCGTTGAGCGCGCCGACGAGGAGCAGGACCGCGCCGAGCTGGAGCGGTGAGCCGACCAGGTCGATCGCGGGCAGGACCAGGGCGCCGAGCAGGGCGCTGGCGAGCAGGACGGCGCGCGCGCCGACGGCGACGCACAGGCGGGCGGCGAGCGGGGCGGTGGCGGCGAGGCCGATGCTGCCGCCGAGCAGGGCGAGGCCGAGGGAGCCCTCGGTGGCGCCGATGCGGTCGGCGAGCGCGGGGACCCTGGCGGCCCACGAGCCGAAGACGATCCCGTTCAGGGCGAAGGCGGCGAACACCGCGAAGCGCTGGGTCGGCACGGGGTCCAGGGTGACTGAAGCGCTTCAGAAGAGCAAGGGCCGGCTAGTCTTGGGCGCATGGACACCGCACGCCCCCGCAGGCCCACCCTCGACACCGTCGCCGGTGTGGTGGGCGTGTCGCGCGCGACGGTGTCGAACGCCTACAACCGGCCGGACCAGCTGTCGGCGGCGCTGCGCGAGCGGATCCTCGCCGAGGCCGCGCGCCTGGGCTACGCGGGCCCGGACCCGGTGGCCAGGAGTTTGGCGACCAGGCACAGCGCGGCGGTCGGCTTTCTGCTCGGCCAGAGCCTGACGGCCGCGTTCTCGGACCCGGCGCTGTCGATCGTGCTCGACGGCCTGGCCACGACGGTCGACGGCCACGACCACTCGCTGGTCCTGATGGCCGGGAGCGCGGGGCCGCGCGCGGAGACCGTGGCGCGGGCGCAGGCGGACGTCGTGGTGGCGTACTCGCTGCCGGAGGACGCGCCGGGCCTGGCGGCGGCACGGGCCCGCGGCCTGCCGCTGGTGGTCGTGGACCAGCCGGAGGTGCCGGGGGTCGCGCGGGTCGGCGTGGACGACGAGGGTGGGGCGCGGGTGGCGGCCGGGCACGTGCGCGCGCTGGGGCACGAGCGGGTGGCGGTGCTGACGTTCGCGCTGCACACCGATGGGGTGACAGGTCTTGCCGACCGGGCGAGGTTGCGCTCGACGCCGCCCGGCGTGGCCGGGCGGAGGGTGCGCGGCTACCTGGAGGTGCTGGGCGAGGCGCAGGTGTGGGAGTGCCCGCTGAGCGACCGGTCCCTGGGCAGGGCGGGCGCCAGGGAACTGCTATCGCACCCCGACCGCCCGACCGCGCTGCTGTGCACGTCGGACGAGCTGGCGTTCGGCGCCCTGACGGCGGCGCGCGACCTGGGCCTGCGAGTCCCGGAGGACGTGTCGGTGGTCGGCTTCGACGACGTCCCGGCGGCGGAGCACGCCGAACCCCCGCTGACCACGGTGCGTCAGCCCCTGGCGGAGAAGGGCCGCCAGGCGGGTGAACTAGCGCTGAGCCTGCTGGACGGAGCGAGACCGAGCGCCCCGGTGAGACTCCCCGTTTCACTGATCGAACGCGCTTCCACCGCCCGTCTAACGTGATTTGCGCCACTTCCGGGCAATTTGATCACTCTTCCACCCCCGGAACGGAAACGGTGAGCGCTTCCCGGACGATGTGTCCGGTGGGGCCGACCGCACTGCTGCGGCACCGACCCCGAGCCTCCGTAGCTCAGTGGAGAGAGCGAGGGACTTCTAATCCCGAGGTCGCAGGTTCGAATCCTGCCGGGGGCGCATAGGCGCTGGTGAGACGAGTGCCGGGTGATCACAGATGGTGGTCATCCAGCACTTATCCAGTGGTTTCAGCGGAGGTCCGCCGACCTTCCAGCGCGGCGGCGGCAGCCCCGCCGACCGTCTTGCGCTGCATGTACACGTCCTGGGTCATGCTGATCTGGGCGTGCCCGAGGTAGTCCGCGATCTCCCGAGGCGTCGGCCCCGCCTGGGAGCTTGAGGAGATCGGATTCAGTGCCGGACTGAAGGCGGTCGGACCGGACTCGACGGCCACGGCCGCGGAGTACCTCGCCGACTCCTCAGCCGCCGTGGACCTGTTGGGCCCAGCTCACCGCAGAGGAGATCCACACCGGAGCCCCGGCAGCGGCGGCGATCCGGACGACCGCAGCGCACCTCATGGACCTGGACTTCCGGTTCGGCGGCGGTCACGTGCGCAAGATGCTGCTGTTCTACTTCAAGTCCGAGGTCGCACAGCTATTGGGCTGGAGCGCCTACGACGCCGGTCGGCACGCGGCGGCCCAGCGGTACTTCACGCAGGGCTTGCGCCTGGCGCGCGAAGCCGGTGACGCGGTGGTGGGCGGGCGGCTGCTGTCCAACCTCAGCCACCAGGCGAACTACCTGGGCAAGTTCAACGACGCCATCCAGCTCGCACGAGCGGCCCAGACCGCGACCCGAGGCGTTGCCACGCCCGCCGTGAACTCGATGTTCCTCGCTATGGAGGCCAGGGGACTCGCGGGCAGCGGCAACGCCAAGGAGTTCGCCCGCGTGCTGGCCGAGGCGGAACGGTCCTTCGGGCAGCACAAGCCGGAGGACGAGCCGGAGTGGGCGCGGTACTTCAACGCCGAGGAGCTGGCCGGGGAAGCCGCCCACTGCTTCCGCGACCTCGGCAGGGCCGAGGAGACCCGCCTGTACGCGGCCAGGGCGATCGCCCCCGAGGCAACCCCGCCGAGAACGCGGGCGTTCATCGGCATGGTCACGGCGGCGGGCGCCCTCACCAACGGCGACTTGGACGAGGCCGTGACGCTGGCCCTGGACGCCGTGGACCTGGCCGGGCCGCTGCAGTCCAGCAGGTACGTGCGCTACCTGACCGACTTCCACGAACGCCTGACCGCAGTGTGCCCGCGTCACCCGCTGGTGCTGCGGTTCGCCGAGGAGATCGTCAAGCAGTACCCGACGCTGCCCCTCGGCTCCGCCGTGGTGCTCTCACGGGTGGCCTAGAACGGCCGCCAGCCGCCGAGGTTCGCTCGGTCCCGCAGGGTTCCCATCCTGATCTCGTACTCCCTGGCGATCTCCGGGCTGTGCTGGGCGTTCTGCATGATCCAGGTGGTCATCTTGATCTCGTGCGCGGCCTGGAGCACCGGGAAGCCGCTCCAGTCGGTGACGTCGTACCCGTAGGCGTCGGCGAAGGCGTCGTACTCCTGCGGCGTCCACCACCCGGCGGTCAGGTGCTCGGTGGCGGTCAGCGCCAGGTCCCATTCCGGCTGTCCCCAGGCGAACCGCTCGAAGTCGATCAGCACCGGGTTGTCGTCCACGATCATGAGGTTTTGCACGTGGGCGTCACCGTGGACCGGGGTGGCCGCCAGGGGGGTAGGCGAGCCCTTGAACTTCTTGGGTCAGCTCGGTGAACCGGTCACGAAGGAACCGCTTGTCCGCCTCCGGGATCGGTGCCGACTCGACTCGTTCGAGCACCCAGGCCATCGGCTGCTGAGCGGGCAGGGAGAAGTCCTTGGGCGCGTTCAGGGCGTGCACCCGGCGCAGCAGCCGACCGAGTGCGGCGACGTCGCTCTTGCCACCGTTGCGGCCGTCCAGGTAGGCCCAGAAGGTCACCGGTCGATTAGCGGCAACAACCGGTTGGGTGAAACCGGGGAATAGGTGGGTGACGGGGACGCCATTGTTCGCCAGCCAGCACGAAACAGTGACCTCCTTGACGGCGTCCGCCCACCGCGCCATGTCGCGCGCGACGCGCACAACCGCCCCGCTACTGGGGAGGTGAAAGAGGGCGTTCTCCCCGAGGCGCAGCGGCACGGCGTCGGCGCCGTCCAGCTCAACCAGGTCGCACGCCGCGCGCAGCGTGGTTTCAGCGGATTCGAGGGTGAGTGGCGGGTTCTCGTGCTGAGCGTCGTTCACTGGCACCACCAGGTCAGGTTAGGGGGCGTGGTCATCGGTCGCCGTTCGTCGGGGCCGGGCCGGTTCTCGCGGCTCGCTCTGTTCGCTCTTGGTCAAGCCAGAGCAGGTGCGCCTTGAGGTTGTCGGGTGCGGCGAAGCGCTCGTACAGCGCCAAGGCGTGCGCGGCGTCCTCGGAACGGGTGTGGTGGCCGTCGTCAACGTCGACGGTCTCGGCGTGGTCATCGAAGGCCAGGCCGTAGGCGGCGATCTCGCCGTCTTCCCGGTCGCCGATCTCGTAGGCGATGGCGAACAGTCGCGGGGCCTGTTCGCGCGCTTCCTGCTTGAGCCAGCGGTGGTAGTCGCCCTGTCCGATCATGCGGGTCACGTCCTTCGGATGCTGAAGTCAGGCCGGGGGTAGGTCGGGATGCCCTCGTGCTCACGCCAGGCGGTGTCGCAGCTCTGGCAGGTCGGCCAGCAGCGCGCGAGCACGGGCAGTGGTCCAGCGGGCTTGGGAACGTCGACCCCGCAGAGGGCTTGGGTGTCGTCACCGGGGTGGCTGTTGATCGATATGGCGTGACGGCCACCGTCGTGCGGGATCCACTTGAACGGACGGTGGCCCATATCAAGCTCCAGAGCCAGCCGTGAAGAAGAGCGTGTTCACTACCTGACCTCACCTATGCGGAAACCGATGCAGGTAATGAGTTTCGGTTGCGCAAGTTGGCCAGAAAACAGCGTCAAAAGAGGTATTCCAACGCATTGACTCGCCCAACTCTGCCTCTCAGGCAGAGAACAAGGCAGCAGGCCCGAGCGGGTAGCCTCACGGGCTGTGGACCTGTTGCCGTACGCCGAGTACGCCGCATCGCTCAACCGCAAGCGCGCCAGTGCGGGCGTGCTGCTTCACACCCCGGACGGCCGGGTGCTCCTGGCGGAGACGACCTACAAGAAGTCCTGGGAGATCCCAGGTGGAGCGGTGGACGCAGGCGAGCCGCCGTGGCGCACCGCCCTGCGCGAGGTGCACGAGGAGATCGGCCTGAGCCTGAACCTCGGCACCCTACTGGTGATCGATTACGTGCCGACCGAAGAACCGATGCCCGAAGGACTGGCGTTTGTTTTCGACGGCGGCACGATCAGCGATGATGAAGTGGCACAACTGGAACTGACCGATCCCGAAATCCGTTCGGTCGGGCTGTTCACCCTGGACGAGGCCCGCCCGTTGGTCGACCCGGTGCTAGCAGGCCGGATCGGTGCGGCCCTGCACGCGATCGCCACCGGAACCCTCGTCTACTGCGAGTCCGGCCACCCGATCTCGACAACCGCCACAGCCGACCCGAGCTGAACGGAGCCCAGCCGCCGTGACCGCTCCCCTGTCCGAGAACCTGGCCCGCTTCCGCAAGGCCCGCAACCTCTCCCAGGAGGAACTGGCCGCAGCCGCGTCGGTTGGAGTGGACACCGTGGGCCGGATCGAACGCGGGGAGCGCCGCACCACCCGCCCCAGCACGATCGTCAAGCTGGCCCAAGCGCTCGGCGTGTCCGCCGACTCCCTGTTGGGCCTGCCCGTCCTCAACCACACCACTCAGCACCACCAGGTAGCCGAGCTTCGCCACGCGATCACCGCGAGCGCGGACATCCCAGGCTTGGACGACTTCACCGACACGGACGAGGTCGCCGACATGACGACCTTGTCCACCACGGCCCACCGAGCCTGGCGGGCCTACGTCGACGGCCGCCACGCCGAACTGATGCACACCCTGCCCATCCTCCTGGCCGACGCCCGCCGCCTGGTCCACGCCAGCACGGGAGACCAGAAGGCAGCAGCCCACCGCCTGCTGTCCACGTCATACCGCTTGGGCGCCGGTATGGCAGGCCGCCTGGACCTGGACGACCTGGCCTGGACATCGGCGGAACGAGCCCTAAACGCCGCTCGCCACTCGGACGCCGTGGAGATGGAAACCGCGATCTCCCTGCGCTACCTGGTGTGGACCCTGGTCCGCCAAGGCCGAGTCGCCGACGCCGAACACGTGGCCGCGAAGGCTGCTGAGCAGATCGAACCGCGGATGCTGGACCGCGACCCGAACCGAGCCGGGATCTTCGGCAACCTCATCTTCAACGCCGCCAGCGCCGCCCTGCGCTCAGGCAGCAATGGCCGGGCCGAAGACCTCCTGGCCGTGGCTCAATCAGCAGCGGTGAGGGCAGGCCAGCACACCGCAAGCGAAAGCGCGATCTTCGGCCCCCGAGTAGCGGCCTTCCAGATAGTGGACCTGGCAATGCGCTTGGGCGATCCGGAAACGGCCCTGCACCTGGCAACCCAAGTCCCCGAGGCACGCGGCACCGTGCCCGCCTTCTGGGAGTCCGGCCACCGCCTGCACCTGGCCCACGCCGCCGCTCAACTACGCCGCGACCAACTCGCCCTGCGCTACCTGACCGAGGCCCGCGACCTAGCTCCAGACTGGGCCGCCGCTCAACCGCTCGGTGCCACCACGATGCGTTTGCTGCTGGACCGCGCAACCCGACGTCGAGGCGCTGCTTTCGCCGCCTTGGCAGCCCACTACGGCGTCACCCCGTAGCACCTTGGCCGCTCATCCAGCCAGCGGCAAGTGTGTTCAGAGTTTCTTTACTTGTTCAAGGCGGCCCCTCCGGGGGCCGGGCCGTTCGCGCCTGAAGCCATCGTGGAGTTCGGCCCTCGGACTGTGTTGTCCGCCGTGCCCAAGCGGGCCTAGCGGCCCGCGGGCACGGACGGCAAGGCACCGAGAGCCGTCCACGACGGCACAAGGTAACCGTCCCCCGCAGGGGACCGCGAAGTCCCTATGTTCTCTCGTCGCCCCCGGAGTGGTCCGCTGCATGGGGCTGGGGACGAGCGCAGACGGGTCACCTCGTCCTACAGGTCGGGGCGCTCGGCTGTCGCGCCTATGGACAACTCAACGCCTTGACGGCGTCGACCAGCCCATAGGACTTACCAACGTAGGCACAGTCGAAAACATTGGCAATAGATTAATTCCACGTCGCCACCCATCAGACCATTGGTCAACTTTGCCACCTGAACAGCCACACCCTGCACATGCTCCGACCGCCTAAACCTGTCGCTTTCATCGATCAAGAAAATGATCAGCCAAGCAATTCCACTTAGCCTAAATATCTATCTTCAATGTTCAGTCGTTCGCACAACTAGAAACAATAGATAGGGCTTTAGTTGTTATCAGGCTTGATGTCAAGCGCGGCACGAAAAGCAGGATGAACGAGAAAGTGGCTCACATCATCAAAGGCGCTTGACCGATCCAAATATCCCGGAGCTTCGTAAGAGTAGAACGGTTGACCGGCAGCCTTCTTAATGCATCCAATAAATCCAATATCATAGAATAGCTTCGTCAATGGTCGATATTCAGCTCCAAGCAAATCTTCACCGCCAAAGCTGTTCCAAATAGGAGCAGAGAGCTCGGTCATCCAGACCGTGCCCATAAACCCTTGGTCAGCTGGAAGAAGAGCTACATCATCGAGTTTCATGAAATACTCTTCACGCGACATCTTTGTAGACGAACGCTCAAATACATAAAACGCTTTATCTATTTCTGGAAAGGTCGGCTTCCATTCATCACGGAGCGCCAGGAGACGGTCTCTGGAGTAAGCATTCTCTGCATCATGAATATGCTGCCACGTTAGACGATGGTTGCCCGCAGACAAGGTGAAGCACTCGTTAAAGTAGGCCACTACATCACGCGGCCTCAGCAGAGTTCGACGCAAGATATATTCAAAAGCGCTACCCCGTGCCTTATTGGTGGCAGGCAGCAGGTCTTTGATTGAAGTGACCCCCTGGAGTCCACGCATTTTCGCCGCAGACGCGACCCTGACCCCAACCAGCGCTTCCAACTCCTTGGGAGTCCAGCGCATGGTCATATTTACGGAACGAAATTTCTCCTCCTGCCCCCCCATTCGTGTACCGAAATCAAGCTGCTCAAATATATTCGTCCGCAATGCCACGAGAACTTTCAGATTTTGAACGCGCATCAGATCAAGCACAGCCCTAAAGAGGCATCTAATGAGCGAATTAAGGATCTTCTCGTCGACCCAATCTCGATCAAGGTCGTCAATAACGACGTAGGTAAAATGCTGGGGCGAGTCCAAGATGTCGTCATTGAGTACCCCGATCATCTTATTCAACCGAGGAAGCTGCGTTTCGTTGACGATGCGCTGGAAACGCTCAGCCTGCTGAGCCTTAGTTTCACCCCCACGCATCGAAGTGCCACCGGCCGTGGCGTTTACATCCCCGACAGCGGGAACAGAGATTTTTCCGCCAGCCTCCCGCTTTATCTGCTCCTCAAACTTAGTTGTGATGTCCCGAACACGCTCGTCAGTCTCACACCAAAATTTACCATCGAAGTCATTGAGGTACTCCAGCGCAGCCGCCTTACTGCGATCTTTGCTGATCCTGTCACGCAAGTTCTGAAAGAAGTTCTGTTTTGCTGCCGGAGAGTTCACCTTGTATCTATGACGGATGATCTCTACTAGCAGCACGTGCTTCCACAAGGCAATAAAGAACGGGTCGAGATGAACTTCCATCTCAGCCAAGAATTTAACTACCCCGAGATCGGAAATATAAGGAAGGGACAAGTCTTCGGGATTAATGCGAATCACATGATCCGCATTCTCTTCTTCAATCCGTTGAAAGAGAGCAGATTTTCCACTTCCCGTGCGTCCAATAATGAAACATCTAGAATCATCCCGCGACGCCAGAGCCGAGTACTGCACAGAACGAAAGAAGGCGTGTTGCAGCAGCGGATCCGCCTCAGCCTGTGACCCTCCAAGATTGAAGTCGTTCGCGAGAACCCTCTTGGGTTGAGTCTTGGCCACAAGAACTCCGATCAACTAGGCAACAGATCCCGTGAAACACATATCGACCCAAAGCAGACAAGTGTTACATACGTCACATCACGGCTTCAGTACGAACTCCAGAAAGTTGACACTGGTCCACCCTCCCGCTCCTGGACTGCAGAACTCACGCGTCACCCCACCTGGAAGGACTGCTGAATTCAGCACTATAGGATCAAGGCGCGCTGCATGTGGCGGCGCGTGACGGGGCGGGCTTCATTGGCATCGACTCCCCGCATGGCGGGACGATGGGCTCCCGTTTCGACCCGCCCGTCGGCCGCGCGCGAAGTTCGGTGTAAGCGGCTGGGAGGGCAGCGCGCCAGCCAGTAGCCACAGAACAGCTCCCAGCGCCCATACACGAGACGATCGCGCGGCCATGCGGTTGGGCGAGCTGGGCACGGCGATCGACTGCCGCAACGGCTTCGCCGTCTTGCCAACGGGTCATGGCGGCACATGGATATGCGATGAGCGCTGGTCCGTCACAGCCGCTGAACGACCACAAGCCGAGTCATACTAGCTGCGGTTGAGAGCAAGATCAACACCATAGGTTACCCATAGAGAACGACGGCGAACGACCAGCATCGCCTGTCCACTACGCCCGGTTGGAGAGTCGGATCATGCAGATAGACGCACGTGTCGTGCACTAACCCCAGACGACAAGCAACGTCGTTTGAAAACTCCGGGTTTAAAGATCAAACCTTCTGTTTTGCAAACTTCTTCGGCAACGCCATTGACATGTGACACTCCAGCACTTCCGTTCCTATTACCTGCTCGCAAATTTAGTAATGGTGACCGACCACGGGCTCGCTAGTCGACTATTAAATGAAGCAAGATCATCTCCATGCTTTACCCAGGTGAAACGACAGCGGATGACCACCGGGAACCCTAGACACCAGCAACCGCAAGCACTCCATAACCGCAGGTGAGAGCAGGTTTCACACAGCCCCGGCAGGCGACCACAGACGCCTCGCCCTAATCCCGAGGTCGCAGGTTCGAATCCTGCCGGGGGCGCTTCGGCGCTGGTGGTGGCACCGGGCATGATCACTTGAGTGGTCAGGGCCGGTGCCATCCATGCTCTACCCAGGTCTTTCGCCTGCACAGATCCGACCCGTTCAAGCGCGCCCGGCACGACGGGAGCGGCGTGCGGCGTGGGCTCGGCAAAAGCCAGCGCCCGGCCGGCTCCGAGGAGCCTGCCGGGCGCTCAGCCTGGAGGTGGAGGGGTCAGCGCTTCGCCGACAGCTTCCGGTACGGCATGACCTCGTCGATGATCCCGTACTCCTGCGCCTCGGTGGCGGTCAGGATTCGGTCGCGGTCGATGTCGGTGTGGACCTGCTCGACGCTGCGGCCCGTGTGCCTGCTCAGCGCCTCTTCCATCTGGGTGCGCATCCGGGTGATCTCCGCCGCCTGGATCTCCAGGTCGGAGACCTGGCCGCGGACGCCGCCCATCGCGGGCTGGTGGATCATCACGCGGGCGTTCGGCAGGGCCGTGCGCTTGCCCGGCGTGCCCGCCGCCAGCAGGACCGCCGCCGCCGAGGACGCCTGGCCGAGGCAGACCGTGCGGATGTCGGGGCGGACGAACTGCATGGTGTCGTAGATCGCCATCAACGAGGTGAACGAGCCACCCGGCGAGTTGATGTACATGTAGATGTCGCGGTCCGGGTCGTCGGACTCCAGCACGAGCAGCTGGGCCATCACGTCGTTCGCCGAGGTGTCGTCCACCTGCACGCCGAGGAAGATGATGCGCTCCTCGAACAGCTTGTTGTACGGGTTGGACTCCTTGACGCCGTAGCTCGTGCGCTCGACGAACGACGGGAGCACGTACCTGGCCTGCGGCAGGTGGTTCGGGTTCATCTGGGTGTCCCCAAGGCGGTCGGCCGGCCGAGCGGCCGGTGAGGTGGGCTCCGGGTCAGCTGACCGACGAGCGGGTGAGCTCCTCGCGGTTGAGGATGTGGTCGACGAAGCCGTACTCCAGGGCTTCCTCGGCGGTGAACCAGCGGTCGCGGTCGGCGTCCGCGGTGATCCGCTCGAAGGTCTGACCGGTCTGCTGCGCGGTGATCTCCGCCATCTGCCGCTTGGTGTAGGCGAACGCCTCGGCCTGGATGGCGATGTCGGTGGCGGTGCCGCCGACGCCCGCGGACGGCTGGTGCATCAGCACGCGGGTGTGCGGGAGCAGGTAGCGCTTGCCGGGCGTGCCCGAGGACAGCAGGAACTGCCCCATCGACGCGACCATGCCCATGCCCCACGTCTGCACGTCCGGCTCGATGAGCTGCATGGTGTCGTAGATCGCCATGCCCGCGGTGACCGAGCCGCCGGGGGAGTTGATGTAGAACTTGATGTCCGACTTCGGGTCCTCGGCGGACAGCAGCAGCAGCTGCGCGGTGAGCCGGTTGGCCACCTCGTCGTTGACCTCGGAGCCCAGGAAGACGATCCGCGACCGGAGAAGCTGCTCGAAGACGGAGTCGGTGAGCGTCATGCCGCCGGTCGACGCCATGCGCGGCAGCGTGAGGTTGTTCCGTGCGTTCATGATCCTCGTTACCCCATCCACGGTGTTGACCGATCTTGCGTACCCCGACGATATCGGAGAGGTGGGCGTGCCCCCGGTCGACGGGGCGCGGTGTTCGCTGACAGCGCATGGCGGTGCCGCTCCGGGTGACCTGCGGCGCTCCGGGGGTCGGGTGTCCGGGCGCCGCGCGGGGACCCGCTGGATCATGGCCCCGACGTCGGCTCGCCGCCACCGGTGACCCGCGATCGGTCGTCGCGGAGCGTGTCCGATGTGGACGGTCGGGTGCGGGTTTTTTCACACCGGAGAGTGAAAACTCGACGGTCGGGTGAAGCGGGTCGGCGCTTGCGGCCGATGGCGGCGGGGCCGGCGTTCCCGCTCCGCGGCGCGGCGCGGGAACGCTCGGGCGGCCATCGCGTGACCGGACGCGAGGTCGTGCGCGCTGCCGGGACGGTGGTCGTGCGTGTGGCTTCACCCGGATGGGTCAAGTTGGCCTGTGCGGGCCGTTGTCGCATGTCACGAGCCTGATGAGGACCCGATCGGGGCACCGTTTTTGTCGGTGGTCGGCGGTAGAATCGAACAGTAGTTCGACCAGCTGCGAGGGGAGCCAGCCGTGGAGCCGGTCAGCGTCACCGCCCTGTCCTTCACCGAGTACGCGATGAGCGGTCAGCGTGGCCGCATCAACATCGTTTCCGAGCAGCGCAGCATCTACCTGGCGGTCGACCAGTGGGTCTGCGGGTTCTACAACCCGGTCCGTGCGGCGATGCGGCGCGCGGCCAACTCGACCGACCCCGCCGCGGAGCTGGACGCCGCGCTCGACGGGGCGACGCGCAGCGGGCAGCTGCGGGCGTTCGGGGAGATCAGGGACGGGTTCCTGCCGTGGCTGCGGTCGACGCGGGCGACCGGGGTGGCGATGCCCTCGGCGGTGTGGCGGTCGGGGGACCTGGAGCTGCGGGTGCGGCCACAGCTGGGGCTGCGGTTCCCGGACGGGTCGGTGTCGGCGGTGCTGGTGCACTGCAAGGAGCAGGAGATGACGCAGGAGGCGGCGAACGTGGGGCTGCGGGTGGTGCAGCAGGCGTTGCCGGGGTTGGGGGCGCTGGTGCTGGACGCTCGGCGGGGGCGGGCGTTCCGGTTGTCGCGGCGGACGAACCTGGCGAAGTTGGACGCGTTGATCGCGGCCGAGGCGGCGGGGTACGTGGTGCATTGGCGGATGAGCGCGTGAGGGGGTGAGGGGGTAAGGGGCTGCGGGGGCGAGAGGGGCTGGGGGGTGAAGGGCTTGGGGGGGCTGAGCGCGGGATGAGCGGGTGAGGGGGTGAGCGCTGGAAGGCCGGGCGACGCAGCGGGAGAAGGGGAACGCCCGGAGGTCGGCGGGCACAACAGGACGAAGGTGAACATCCGGCGGTCGGCGGGCGCAACGGGCCGAAGTGAGCATCCGGCGGTCGGTCGACGCGGCAGGCAAGGGCGGGGAGCAGGCAGGGGGCGGGGAACAGCAGGCGAGGAGCAGCAGGCGAGGAGCAGGGGGGAGTCCTGCCCGGCGTGGCGCCGGGCAGGGGGTGGCGGGCGTCGTGGTCAGGCCAGGCCTGCTGGGTTGTGGGCGAATTCGCCGTTCACGACCGTGGCGGCCAGGGGGATGGTCGCGATGCGGGTGGGGTCGACCGCTCGTGGGTCGTCTTCGAGGATGGTGAAGTCGGCCAGTTTGCCCTCCTCGATCGTGCCCAGGTCGTGATCGCGCCTGCACGCGTAGGCCGCGCCCGCGGTGTGCGCGCGCAGGGCCTGCTCGACGGTCAGGGCCTCGTCCGGGCCGATCGGCAGGCCGGTGCGGGATTGGCGTTCCACCAGGAACTGGACGGCCCGCAGCGGGTTGCCGTCGGCCACCGGGCGGTCCGAGCTGCCCGCCAGGGGGATGCCGTGGTCCAGGAAGGAGCGGCCTCGGTACATCCACGGGGCT
Source organism: Actinosynnema pretiosum (assembly GCF_002354875.1). Lineage (GTDB taxonomy): Bacteria > Actinomycetota > Actinomycetes > Mycobacteriales > Pseudonocardiaceae > Actinosynnema > Actinosynnema auranticum. Next base: position 1,206,527 of record NZ_CP023445.1, on the reverse strand, counting down.
CGGGGGCCGGTGATCTCGGCGTAGTCGTCGCCGTAGGCCCAGAGGAAGGTGGGTTGGACCACCGGGATCACGCCCAGTGCGGCGATCCTGCCCAGCTGGTCCGGGCGGACCAGGCCGCAGTGCTCGATCCGGTGGCGGTGGTCGGGCCTGGGGTGGTCGGTCAGGGCGGATTCCAGGGCGTCCAGGGCGAAGTCGATCGCGCGGTCGCCGATGGCGTGGACGGCCAGTTGCCAGCCCGCGCGGTGGCCGTCCTGGATCCAGGACCGCATCCGGTCCGGGTCGTCCTGGAGTTGGCCGGTGTTGGTGGTGCCCTCGTAGGGGGCGGTCAGGGCCGCGGTCCTGGCGATCATGCCGCCGTCGGTGAAGACCTTCAGGGCGCCGATGGAGAGGCGGTCGTCGCCCAGGCCGGTGCGCAGGCCCAGCTGGACGGCGCGGTCGACGCCGTCGGACGGGTGGCCCGCCGCGGGGCGGAGCTGGTCCGCGGCGACCATCAGCTGCACCCGGATGGGGAGGGTGGCCTGCTGGTAGGCGGCCACCTCCAGGGGGGTGGTCCCGATCAGGCCGCCTGCCACACCCGCCTCCGCGGCCAGGACCACGCCCTCGGACAGGCACTGCCTGGCGCCCGCCTCCACGTCGGCGATCACGTGGGACAGCGGGTACGGGAGCAGCAGGGCTCGGGCGGCGCTCTGGGCGCCCTCCGCCAGGAAACCGGTCAGCGCGCCCTCGGCGTCGCGCTCGGCGTCGGCCAGGGCGTGCGCGGGCAGCTCGGCCAGCGTGCCGGAGTCGACCACGCAGGCGTGGCCCGACACGTCCTGCAGGTAGACGCGCCCGCCCACCGCGTCCAGGTCGCGCGCGGTGAGCGGGCGGTCCAGGAGGCGGTGGTCGTAGCCCGCCGCCTCCAGCCAGGCCCCGGTCCGGTGGGCCGCCAGGAGGGCCACGACCTCGGTGACGGTGCGGCATCCCGAAACGTCCGGCATCCGGGCCGCGCGGCCGGTCCACGCCAGGTGGGTGTGGGCGTCCACGAAACCCGGCAGCACCACCGCGCCGTCCAGGTCGACCACGCGCCTGGCGGGCAGGTCGCGGACCTGGTCGCCCACCCCGACCACGCGCCCGCGCCACACGCCCACCACGTCCGACCCGGTCCCGGCGGGGTCCAGCGTCACGACCCGTCCGCGCACCAACTTCACGTCAAGGATCACACGCGCAGAGTAATCACGGCGGACTCGTTTAGGGTTGGATAACTTAGGTTAGGCTTGCCATTCCGAGGAGGAGTTCATGCGGGTCGTCATGTTCGGCTACCAGACCTGGGGGCACCGCACGCTCCAGGCGCTCCTGGACTCCGAGCACGAGGTGGCGCTCGTCGTCACCCACCCGAAGAGCGACCACGCCTACGAGCGGATCTGGAGCGACTCGGTCGCCGATCTCGCCGAGGAGCACGGCATCGAGGTGCTGATCCGCGAGCGGCCGGACGACGAGGAGCTGCTGACCCGCCTCAAGGAGGTCGACCCGGACGTCATCGTGGCGACGAACTGGCGCACCTGGATTCCCCCGAAGGTGTTCAACCTCCCCAAGCGGGGGACGCTCAACGTGCACGACTCGCTGCTCCCCGCCTACGCCGGGTTCTCGCCGCTGATCTGGGCGCTGATCAACGACGAGAAGGAGGTCGGCGTCACCGCGCACATGATGGACGACACCCTCGACGCCGGGGACGTCGTGCTCCAGCGCGCCGTGCCGGTCGGGCCGCGCGACACCACCGCCGACCTGTTCCACAAGACCCTGGCGCTGTTCGGGCCGATCACCGTGGACGGGCTGGCCGAGCTGGCGTCCGGGCGCACCGAGTTCACCCCGCAGGACCGCTCGAAGGCGAGCTTCTTCCACAAGCGCGCCGAGGAGGACCTGCGGATCGACTGGACCTGGACCGCCGAGGAGCTGGACCGCCTGGTGCGGGCGCAGTGCGCGCCCTACCCGAGCGCCTACGCGTTCCACCGGGGCCGCAGGCTGGAGATCGTGGAGGCCGAGGTGTCGCGGGAGAACTACGGCGGCACGCCGGGCCGGATCTTCTACCGCGAGGGCGACGGCGTCGCGATCGTCGCGGGCCCGGAGGCCAGGCGCGGGCGCGGTCGGGCGCTGCTGGTGAAGCGGGTCCGCACCGACGAGGGCGTCGAACTGGGCGCCACCGAGTACTTCACCCATATGGGCGGCTACCTCACCAGCCGTCCGCAGTAGTCGGGACCAACGGGGTCACCAATCCCACGACGGAGATACGGTCCGTCGCTGAAGTGAGGTTTGGTGACCCCGTTGTGTAATCATTCAGTGTTATGAGCGGCAAGCGGACGACTCTCGTGGCGGTGCTCCTCCTGGCCCTGACGGGCTGCCAGGGCGTGCTGGACGGCCAACTGCCCACATCGTCCTCGCCGCAGCAGCCGCCCGCGGCGAACAGCGGCCAGGCGGGCGAGCAGCTGGCCGGGCTGGCCATCGCCCCCGAGGCCAAGATGGCGGGCTACAGCCGGGACCGGTTCCCGCACTGGGCGGGCCAGGGCGACTCCTGCGACACCCGCGAGGTCGTCCTGCGCCAGCAGGGCGCAGGCGTGCAGACCGACGGCGAGTGCAAGGCCACCTCGGGCACGTGGGTCAGCGCCTACGACGGCGTCGAGGTGACCAAGGCGGGCGACCTGGACATCGACCACACGGTGCCGCTGGCCGAGGCGTGGCGCTCGGGCGCGGACAAGTGGGACGACGAGAAGCGCAAGGCGTTCGCGAACGACCTGGGCGGCGTGCAGCTGATCGCGGTGACCGCGAAGACCAACCGCGCCAAGGGCGACCAGGACCCGGCCAAGTGGATGCCGCCGAAGGCGGACTACGCGTGCACGTACGTCGCGCACTGGATCCAGGTGAAGGCGCAGTACGCGCTGACCGTCGACCAGGCCGAGCACGACGCGCTGGCGGGCGTGCTCGCCAAGTGCTGACCTGACCGACCCCGTCGACGCCCCCTCGCCCGCGCGGCGCAGGGGGCGTTCGCGCGTCCGGGGCCGGACGGGGCGGGACGGGGCTGCCGGGGCGGGACGGGGCTGCCGGGGCGGGAAACAGGTAGGCCGGAATTCGGTCGAGCCCTCCGGGACGCGGCGCTACCGTCGGACGGTGCCGGATGCGATCTTCGCGGACCCGAGGTCGGCCGCGCTCTACGACGTGTTCGACGGCGACCGGGTCGACCTGGACGCCTGCACCGCCCTGGTCGCCGAGCTGGGCGCCCGCCGGGTGCTCGACGTCGGCTGCGGCACGGGCTCGCTGGCCGTGCGGCTGGCGGCTGCCGGCATCGAGGTGGTCGGGCTGGACCCGGTGGGGGCGTCGCTGGACGTCGCGCGCGGCAAGGAGCACGCCGACCGGGTCCGCCGGCTGGGCGGAGGCGCTCGCGGGCGCCCACCACGCGCTGCGCCCTAGCGGTCACCTGGTGTTCGAGACCCGCCGCTCGGAGTTCCGCGCCTGGGAGGAGTGGGCGCGCACTCCCCCGGTGACCAGGGACGTTCCCGGCGTTGGACCGGTCACCGCCGAGCTCGCGGTGCTGGAGGTGGCGCTGCCGCTGGTGTCCTTCCGGCACACCTACCGCTTCCCGGACGGGACCGCGCTCGCCTCGGACTCGGTGCTGCGGTTCCGCGACCGAGCCGAGCTGGAGGCGGACCTGGTCGGGGCGGGGTTCCGGGTCCTGGACGTGCGGCAGGCCCCGGACCGGCCGGGCCGCGAGTTCGTCGTGCTCGCCGAACGCGCGGGGTGAGGCCGGTCCGGGGCCTGCCGGATCGAACCGCGCGGGTCAGGTGATCGAGTACGAGCGGGAGTCCGGGCGCATCTCCTCGAACTGCTTGACCAGCGCCTCGTAGACCTTGGCACGCCGCACCCAGGCCGCGGAGCCGCCTGCCGCGGCGATGGGCGCCTCGCCGAGCGGGTGCACCGCGTCGGTCACCCCGTACTCCAGCCGGTAGGCCACCAGGGTCGCCGCGGCGCGCAGCCACGGCGTCGGGTCGGGCGCGGTGATCTCGCCGAGGCCCACCCGGAACCACACCGGCAGCCGCGCGTCGGCCGCCAGCGACCGCTGCAACCTGGCGCGCGCGTGGGCCTGGATCTCGCCGCGCGCCTTGTCGCCGTGCGCCACGGCCTCCTGCCGCCAGGCCTCCTCGCCCGCCTTCCGGTCGGCCTCGAGCCGGTGGTACGCCTCGGTCGCCTCGGCCTCGCGGGCGTGGATCTGCCACTCGGCCTGGCTCACCGAGTGCTGGAGCGCGTCGCGCTCGAAGCGCTGCATCCGCTTCTCCAAGCGGGCCCGGCCGGTGTCCCTGCGCTCCTGCAGCGACTCGTACTCGGCCACCTCGGCGCGCAGCTCGGCCCGCACCTCGTCGGCCAGGAGGTCCTGCTCGGCGTCCCAGGCCGCGCGCAGCGCGGACACTGTTCCGGCGATCTCCTCGTCCACCCGGTCCAGGTCCTCGTCCGCGCCCGCGCCCAACCCGGCCAGCCGCCGCTCCAGCACCAGCAGGCGGGAACTGACCCGCCCGAGGTCCGCGATCAGCTGGGTGGTCGTCGCCACGAGGCTCTCGACCACGGGTTCCAGGACGTCGAGCCGCTCCTTCTCGGTGGGGGCCATGCCCCCAAGCCAACCGCACGGATAGGGGCTCTTCACGGTGGCGCGGGCACAACCACGCAAACGGCGGCGTGGAACCCCCGCGCGGGGCAACGGATGATCACCGAGCGTGAACGGGTGAAGTGCCCGTTTTCGGTGTATGCCTTCCCCATGACGACCTCGGTGAAGGAGACGGAGCGCAAGTACGAGGCACCGGACGGCGTGCGGCTGCCCGCGATGACCGGGTTGCCGGGGGTGGCGGCCACCGCCGGTCCGCACGAGCAGCTGCTGGAGGCGGTGTACTACGACACCGGGGACCTGCGGCTGGCGAGCGCGGGCCTGACCCTGCGCAGGCGCACCGGCGGGGACGACGCGGGCTGGCACCTGAAGCTGCCCGCGGGCGTCGACACCCGCGAGGAGCTGCGGCTGCCGCCGGGCGGGGAGGACAGCGCGCCGCCGGAGGAGCTGGGCTCGCTGGTGCGGGTGCACACCAGGGGCGGCGAGCTGGCCCCGGTGGCGCTGATCAGCACCGAGCGGCAGCGCTGGCAGCTGGTGGACGGGCGCGGCGACCTGCTGGTGGAGGTGGTCGAGGACCGGGTGTCGGCCACCGGCGGCGAGGACGGCGACGAGGCGCGGACGTGGCGCGAGGTCGAGGTCGAGCTGGGCGAGCGGGGCACGGTCGCGCTGCTGGACGCGGTGGAGCGGCGGCTCAAGAAGGCCGGGATGCGCCGGTCGCGGTCCTCGGCGAAGCTGACCCGCCTGCTCGGCGACCGGGTGCCCGCGCGGCCGACCGGCCCGGACGTCGGGCGGAAGTCGGCGGGCGGCGTGGTGCTGGCCTACCTGCGCGAGCAGGCGGACGCGCTGCGGGCGCAGGACCCGAGGGTGCGCCGGGACGAGCCGGACGCGGTGCACGCCATGCGGGTGGCGACCCGGCGGATGCGCAGCGCGCTGAAGGTGTTCGGCGGGATCGTCGACAAGGGGCGGACGGCGGACCTGGCGGGCGAGCTGAAGTGGCTGGCCGGGGTGCTCGGGCAGGCCCGCGACCTGGAGGTGCTGCGGGAGCGGTTCGAGCTGGTGCTGGACGGCCTGGAGCCCGAGCTGCGGCCCGGTCCGGTGGCGGCCCGGTTGACCCGGCACTTCGCCCCGCGCGAGGCGCAGGCCAAGCGGTCGGCCGTCGAGGCGCTGGACAGCCCGCGCTACTTCGCGCTGCTGGACGCGGTGGACGCGCTGCTGGCCGACCCGCCGCTGACCAGGCGGGCGCGCGGCAAGGCGAAGGACGAGCTGCCGGGGCTGGCCGCGAAGAGCTACCGGAAGCTGGCCGCGCAGGTCGCGCGGGCGCACGACGACGCCGGGCTGCACGAGGCGCGCAAGGGCGCGAAGCGGCTGCGGTACGCGGTGGAGGCGGTGGAGCCGCTGCACGGCAAGCCCGCGCGCCGGTACCGCAGGAAGGTCAAGGCGGTGCAGACGCTGCTCGGCGACCACCAGGACAGCGTGGTGGCGCGGCCGGTGCTGCGGCAGCTCGGCGCGGAGGCGGGGGCGGCCGGGGAGAACGGGTTCGCGTTCGGCGTGCTGCACGGGCTGGAGAGCCAGCGGGCCGCGCTGGTGGAGGAGCGGTTCCCGGCGCTGTGGGCGGGGCTGGGCAAGCCCAAGTTCGCCTGATTGGTCCAGACCTTGACACCTCTCGGGGGCGCTTGCCACGGTGGGGGCGGCCAGCACCGCGCCCCCGCCGAGCCGAGCGCGGGGGCGCCGAACCGCCGCGGAGAGCCCCTTGCACACGATCGTGCCAGCGCCCGTCCTGGTTGAGCCGCGCCCCGGCGCCGCGTTCACCCTCGCCCCCGACGCCGAGGTCCGCGTCCCGCCCGGCTCGCCCGGCGCGCGCGACGTCGGCGAGCTGCTGGCGGAGCTGCTGCGCCCGGCGACCGGCTACCCGCTGCCGGTGGTGGAGGGCGCGGCCGGACCGGGCGTCGTGCTGCTGCTGGAGGGCGCCGCCGCCGAGGTCGGCGACGAGGGCTACGAGCTCGACACCGCCGAGGACACCGCCGTGCTCAGGGCCAACACCCCGGCGGGCCTGTGGTCCGGGGTGCAGACGCTGCGGCAGCTGCTGCCCGCCGCCGTCGAGAGCCCGGAGCGGCAGGACGGCCCGTTCACCGCGCCCGCCGTGCACGTGCTCGACCACCCGCGCTTCCCGCACCGGGGCGTGATGCTGGACGTGGCCAGGCACTTCTTCGGCGTCGACGACGTCAAGCGCTACCTGGACCTGGCCGTCGCGCACAAGGTCAACACCCTGCACCTGCACCTGAGCGACGACCAGGGCTGGCGGCTGGAGATCGAGAGCTGGCCGAACCTGACCGCGCACGGGTCGACCAGCTCGGTCGGCGGCGGCCCCGGCGGCTTCTACACCCAGGACGACTACCGCGAGATCGTCGCCTACGCGGCCCGCAGGCACGTCACCGTCGTGCCGGAGATCGACCTGCCCGGCCACACCGCCGCCGCGCTGTCCTCCTACCCGGAGCTGAACCCGGACGGCATCGCGCCCAAGCTCTACACCGGCATCGAGGTGGGCTTCTCCACCCTCGACATCGCCTCCGAGACCACCTACCGGTTCGTGGCCGACGTGCTGCGCGAGGTCGCCGCGCTCACCCCCGGCCCGTACCTGCACATCGGCGGCGACGAGGCGTTCGCGACCGAGCCCGCGGACTACCGGGCCTTCATGGCGCGGGTGCTGCCCATGGTCGGGGAGCACGGCAAGCGCGCCATGGGCTGGTCCGAGTTCACCCGCGCCGACCTGCCCACGACGGCGGTCGCGCAGTACTGGGACACCGGGCGGCCCGCGGGTCCCGAGCTGGCCGAGGCGGCGGCGCGCGGGGTGCGGTTCGTGCTGTCCCCGGCGAACCGGGTGTACCTGGACATGAAGTACACCGAGGAGACCGAGCTGGGCCTGAAGTGGGCCGGGACCGTGGAGGTCGACGCCGCCTACGGCTGGGACCCGGCGACCCTGCTCGACGGGGTGCCGGAGTCGGCGGTGCTGGGCGTGGAGGCCCCGCTGTGGACCGAGACGCTCACGACGGTGGCCGAGCTGGAGTCCATGGCCTTCCCGCGGCTGGCGGCGGTCGCCGAGGTGGGCTGGACCGCCGCGACCGGCCGGGACTGGGCGGACTTCCGGTCCCGGCTGGCCGCGCAGGGCCCCCGGTGGACGGCGAGGGGCGTGGCCTTCCACCGCTCACCCACCGTCCCGTGGCAGGGCTGACACCTCCTCGTCGGTGAGCAGCCGGGAGCGCACCAGGAAGCGCACGCCCAGCGGGGCCTCCAGGGAGAACCCGCTGCCGCGGCCGGGGACGACGTCGATGGTCAGGTGGGTGTGCTTCCAGTACTCGAACTGGGCGGAGGACATCCACACCGGCACCGGCGAGCCGTCCACCACCAGGTCGCCCAGGTGCACGTCGGAGCCGCCGGTGCGGAACTCCCCCGCCGGGTAGCACATGGGCGCGCTGCCGTCGCAGCAGCCGCCGGACTGGTGGAACATCAGCTCCCCGTGGTCGGCCCGGAGGCGGCGGATCAGCCCCGCCGCCTCCTCGGTCAGCGCGACCCGCTCCATCAGAAGAAGCCCTGCGCGCCGGGGGCGTAGCTGACCAGCAGGTTCTTGGTCTGCTGGTAGTGGTCGAGCATCATCCGGTGGTTCTCGCGGCCGATGCCGGACTGCTTGTAGCCGCCGAACGCCGCGTGCGCCGGGTAGGTGTGGTAGTTGTTCACCCACACCCGGCCCGCCTGGATCTCGCGGCCCGCGCGGTAGGCGGTGGACCCGTCGCGGGACCAGACGCCCGCGCCGAGGCCGTACAGCGTGTCGTTGGCGATCTTGATGGCGTCGGCGTAGTCGTCGAAGCGGGCGACCGACACGACCGGGCCGAAGATCTCCTCCTGGAAGATCCGCATCTTGTTGTCGCCCTCGAACACGGTCGGGGTGACGTAGTAGCCGCCGGACAGCTCGCCGCCCAGGTCCGCGCGACCGCCGCCGGTGAGCAGCGCGGCGCCCTCGGCCTTGCCGATCTCGATGTAGGCGAGGATCTTCTCCAGCTGGTCGTTGCTGGCCTGCGCGCCGATCATCGTGTCGGTGTCGAGCGGGTGGCCCTGCTTGACCGCCTTGGTGCGCTCGACCGCGTCGCCGAGGAACTCCTCGTAGATCGAGCCCTGGATCAGCGCGCGGGACGGGCAGGTGCACACCTCGCCCTGGTTGAGCGCGAACATCGTGAAGCCCTCAAGGGCCTTGTCGTAGAACTCGTCGCGCTGGGCGGCCACGTCGCCGAAGAAGATGTTCGGGCTCTTGCCACCCAGCTCCAGGGTGACCGGGATGATGTTCTCGCTGGCGTACTGCATGATCAGCCTGCCGGTGGTGGTCTCACCGGTGAACGCGACCTTCGCGACGCGCTTGCTGGTGGCCAGCGGCTTGCCCGCCTCAACGCCGAAGCCGTTGACCACGTTCAGCACGCCCGGCGGCAGCAGGTCGGCGATCAGCTCGATCAGCACCATGATCGACGCCGGGGTCTGCTCGGCGGGCTTGAGCACGACCGCGTTGCCCGCCGCGAGCGCGGGGGCGAGCTTCCACACGGCCATCAGGATCGGGAAGTTCCACGGGATGATCTGGCCGACCACGCCGAGCGGCTCGTGGAAGTGGTAGGCGACGAGGTTCTCGTCGATCTGCGAGATGCCGCCCTCCTGGGCGCGCAGGGCGCCCGCGAAGTAGCGGAAGTGGTCGACCGCGAGCGGCAGGTCGGCCGCCAGGGTCTCGCGCACCGCCTTGCCGTTGTCCCAGGTCTCCGCGACGGCGAGGGCCTCCAGGTTGGCCTCGATCCGGTCGGCGATCTTGTTGAGCACGTTGGCGCGCTCGGCGGGCGAGGTGCGGCCCCACGCGGGCGCGGCGCCGTGGGCGGCGTCCAGGGCGCGCTCGACGTCCTCGGCGGTGCCCCTGGCGACCTCGGTGAACGTCTCGCCGGTGACCGGGGTGGGGTTCTCGAAGTAGCCGCCCTTCGCCGGGGCGGTGAACTCGCCGCCGATGAAGTGGTCGTACCTGCTCCGGTAGCTCACCACGCTGTCCGGTTGCCCCGGTGCCGCGTACTTCGCCATGTGGTCGCCTCCCGCGTCGTTGCGTCGGATGGCCGCAGAACGTAGGCGGGGTTACGTTGCAGCGGCGTTGCACGGCCGACGCGCGCCAGTGCCGAACGGCCCGCGAAGTCCTTGCCGTGCGGGTTCGCCCCGGTCATCCTGGGGTCGAGGGACCTGGAGGCGACGATGCGCGGTGACCCCCTTCTGCTCGCGCGCGAGCACGAGGCGGCGCTGGCCGGTGGTCCCGCCCCCGGCACGCGGCCGGTGATCCTGGAGTCGTGGCGGCGCTCGCTGGCGGCCCGCGTCGACCCGGACAGCCGCGAGGCCCCGCTGGTGCTGGACCGGGACGAGGTGGTGGACCTGCGGGCCGCGCACCCGCTGGCGCAGGCGCTGCCGGTGCTGCGGGAGACGCTGGTGAGCATCGCGGACGACGCCGAGCACGTCATGATCATCACGGACGCGGACGGTCGGGTGCTGTGGTGCGAGGGCTCGGCGCGGGTGCGCGGGATCGCCGAGCGGGTGCACCTGACCGAGGGCGCCCGGTGGAGCGAGGACGCGATCGGCACCAACGCGATGGGCCTGGCGCTGGCCACCGGCGGCCCGGTGACCGTGCACTCGGCGGAGCACCTGGTGCGCACCTGCCACGGCTGGACCTGCGCGGCGAGCCCGGTGACGGACCCGGACAGCGGGCGCACCCTCGGCGTCGTGGACGTGAGCGGGCCGCTGACCAGCCTGCACCCGGCGATGCCCGCGCTGGTGTCGGCGGCGGCGCGGCTGGCCGAGGGGCACCTGCGGACCAGGCTCGCCGAGCGCGACGAGCGGCTGCGGTCGGCGAACATGCGGCACCTGCTGGCGCTGCGCGGCGGTCCCGGCGCGCTGCTGAGCCAGACCGGCCGGGTGCTGGCCGCCGAACCGGGCGCCGAGCTGGGCGGCCGGGTCGACGTCGGCCGGGACCGGGTGCGGCTGGCCGACGGGCGCATCGGGGTGCTGGAGCCGCTGGACGAGGGCTACCTGCTGCGGGTGGAGCGGGGCGCGCGGCGCAGGCCGGTGCTGTCGCTGCGGTTCCTCGGCGAGCCGACCGCGGCCCTGGACGGCGACGAGGTCGCGCTGACCCTGCGGCACGCCGAGGTGCTGGTCGCGCTGGCGCTGCACCCGCGCGGGCTCACCGCCGACCAGCTGGCGCTGCGGCTGTACGGGGAGCGCGGCAACCCGGTGACCGTGCGCGCGGAGCTGCACCGGCTGCGGGCGCAGCTCGGCGGGGTGCTGCTGACCAGGCCGTACCGGCTGGACGCCGAGGTGCGCGGGGACTTCCTGGCGGTGCGGGCGGCGCTGCGCTCCGGCGACGTGACCGCCGCGGCCTCCGGGTACGGGGACGAGCTGCTGCCGCGCTCGGACGCGCCGGTGGTGCGGGCGGAGCGGGAGGACCTGGCGGCGGCGGTGCGGCGGACCGTGCTGGACCGGGGCGACGCGGAGGCGCTGTGGCGGTTCGCCCGCGACGAGGACGCCGAGGCGCTGGACCGGCTGGCCAGGCTGCTGCCCAGGGCCGACCCGAGGCGGGAGCTGGTGGTGTCGCGGCTGCGGCGGGCGCTCGCCGAGGCGTGAGGCGCGGTTAGGCTCGGCGCATGGGGATCTTCCAGCCGGGTGACGTGGCGCTGCGCCGGGAAGTGCTGTGGGGAAGGCCGTGGGCGGTGACGCCGACCCGCGTGGTCGTGGACGAGCCGGACCTGCTGGTGCTGTTCACCGTGCCGGGCACCCGGTTCGGCTTCCCCGAGCACCCGTGGCAGCACGGCTGGCAGCAGGCGGGCAGCACGCACTGGCGCGGCAACGGCAAGCTCCAGGTGCACCGGCCGGGCGACGCCTACTCGGTCGACGTGTACTGGGAGGGCCCGGACCGGCAGTTCAAGGGCTGGTACCTGAACCTGCAGGACCCGTTCCGGCGCACCCCGCTGGGCATCGACACCCTGGACCACGAGCTGGACTACTGGCTGCCCGCGGAGGGCGGCTGGGTGGACAGGGACCGGGTGGAGTTCGAGGAGCAGGTCGTCGCGGGCAAGTACACCGCCGGGCAGGCCGAGTCGATCCGGGCGGTCGGCCGGTCGATCGAGGCGATGGTCGAGGCGGGCGCGACCTGGTGGGACCCGGACTGGGCGAAGTGGGAGCCGGACCCGGACTGGCCGGTCCCGGTGCTGCCGGACGGCTGGGCGGACTACCCGCTGTCGTGAAGGTCGTCCCGCTGACCCAGGAGGCGCTGGTCGCCGAGCTCGTCGGCCGGATCGACGCGCTGCCCCGCGACCGGCACGCGCGCGTGGTGGTCGACGGCGCGGACGCCACCGACCCCGGCGCGCTCGCCGACGCGCTGGTGGACCCGCTGCGCGCGCTCGGCCGCCCGGTGCTGCGGGTGTCGGCGCGCGACTTCCTGCGCCCGGCCTCGGTGCGGCTGGAGCACGGGCGGACCGACCCGGACTCGTACCGGGACTCGTGGGTGGACACCGGCGGCCTGCTGCGCGAGGTGCTGGACCCGCTCGAACCGGGCGGGTCGGGCGAGGTGCTGCCGTCGCTGTGGAACGCCGAGACCGACCGCGCCAGCCGGGCCGGGTACGCGCGCCTGGGCGAGGGCGGGGTGCTGCTGCTCGACGGGGCGCTGCTGCTGGACAAGTGGCTGCCGTTCGAGCTGTCCGTGCACCTGTGGCTGTCGGACGCCGCGCTGGCCAGGCGCACGCCGCCGGAGCTGGCGTGGACGCTGCCCGCGTACGTGGGGTACGAGCCCGCGCCGGACGTGCTGGTCCGCTACGACCACCCCACGAGGCCCGCGCTGGTGCGTACAGTGGTGGGTGACTAGGGAAGGGGGGTGACCGCCGTGGACCGCTTGCGCCTGCTGCTCGCGCTGTGCCTGTCCGCGCTGATCGCCCTGTCCCTGGTGAACAGCCCGGCCGAGCTGCTGGCCGTGGTCACGGCCGTGACGCTGGTCGTGCTGGTGCTCACCACGGCTCCCCTGGTCCTGGACTCGCCCGCGTGGGCGCGTTCGCTGTCGCTGCGCGAGAAGGCCCTGCGCGCGGCGTTCCTGCGGTTGCGCGATCCGGACGCGGCGGGCCGACCCCGCCCGCGAGCACCGGGAGCGGCGCTCAGCCTCGCCTGAGCCCCCTTCCCCCGCTCGTGATCGGAGCAACCGCCCGTGTTCCACACCCTGGGCGCGGCCCTCGCCGCGCTGCTCGACCCCGCCCTGGCCGTCGTCGCCTTCACCGCGCTGGTGCGCCTGCTGCTGCACCCGCTGACCCGCGCGGCCGTGCGCGGGGAGAAGGCCAGGGCCGCGCTCGCGCCGCAGCTGCGCGAGCTGACCGAGAAGCACCGCAAGGACCCGGTGAAGCTCCAGGAGAAGACCCTGGCGCTGTACGGGGACGCCGGGACCTCGCTGTTCGCGGGCATCCTGCCGATGCTCGCCCAGGCCCCGTTCTTCATGGTGGTCTACCAGCTGGTGACCACCCCGAACCCGCTGCTCGACGGCGCCCTGCTCGGGGTGCGGCTGGGCGACCACTGGTCCGACGGCGGCGCGGGCGTCCCGATGTTCCTCGGGCTGCTGGCGGTGCTGGCGCTGGTGTGCCTGGGCAGCTACCTGTGGCAGGGCAGGCAGGCCGCGCGCTCGGGGGCGCCGCAGCCGACCCTGGCGCGGGTGCTGCGGCTGCTGGCGTTCACCCCGGTGCTGCTGGCGGCCTCGCTGCCGCTGGCGGCGGGGCTGTACCTGCTGACCAGCGGCGCGTGGACGCTGGCGGAGCGGGCCTGGCTGCACCGGTCGCTGCCGGGCGGGGAGCCCGAGCCGGTGGTCGTGGAGCCCGCGCCCGCGGCCGAGGTCGAAGCGGTCGCCGAGCAGCCCGTCGCGCCCGCCGAGCAGCCCGCGCGGAAGCCGCAGGGCACGGGCGGCAAGCGCGGCAAGGCCGCCGCTCGGGCCCGCGCCCAGGCGCGCTGACCTGCGGTGACCGGCGGGCCGCCCGGTCCGCCGGTCACCTCAGCCTGAGCTGGAGCTGCGCGAACAGCCGGACCAGCGGGTCACCCAGGTCCACCCCGGTCAGCTCCCCCGCCCGCCGCACCCGGTACCGCAGCGTGTTCGGGTGCACGTGCAGCTCCGCCGCCGCCGACCGCACGTCCCCGAACGCGTCCAGGTACACCAGCAGCGACCGGGCCAGCTCCGGGTCCAGCGCCTCCAGCCGGGGGTCGCGCACCCGCGGGTGCTCGGCGAGCAGCGCCAGCACCTCGCTGACCAGCACCCGCGACCGCACGTCCGCCAGGGTCGCCACCTGGGCGTCCAGGTCGCGGGCCATCGCGTCGAGCACCCGGTCCGCCTCGCCCCTGGACACCGCGACCTCGTCCAGCGTGGGCACCTCGGCGCCGATCGCCGCCTGCACCACCAGCCCGGTGTGCTTGCGGGCCGCCGCGACGATCTCGCGGGTCAGCGGCAGCAGCGCCGCGCCGGGTTGCAGGTCGGGCAGCAGCGCGTAGGTCCGGCCGCCGCTGCGGCTGACCAGGGCGCTGCGCCGGTACGCGGCGGCGTGCACCGAGATCAGCCCGGTCACCTCGGCCCTGCGCAGCTCGCCCTCGGTGCGGTCGCCCGCGTCGCCGCGCAGCGCGAACACCACGACGGCGGCCGGTCTCGCCGGGTCCGCGCCGATCTGGCCCGCGACGGAGGCGGCGTCGGTGCGGCCGTCGAGCAGGGAGGTGAGCAGGTTCTCCCGGAACGCCGAGCGGGGCTCGCGCTGGCGCACCAGGTGCAGCGCGGTCACCCGCGCGGCGCCGACGAGGGCGCGTTCGGCCTGCTCGGTGAGCGGGGTGGCGCCCTCCTGCACCCAGATCGAGCCGAGCGGCTGGTCGCCCGCCAGCACCCCGACCGCGAGCCGCCGCCGGATGCCCAGGTCCGGCCGCTCGTCCACCCGCACGACCTCCTCGCCCGCGCGAAGCCGCTGGTAGACGCCCCAGTCGCGGAGCATCGCCAGGTACGGCTCGGGCCCCTGCCTGCCCAGGATGGACAGCCTGCGCAGCTCGTCCACGTCGTCGGTGGAGCGCGAGTAGGCGAGCACGCGGCTGGCGGTGTCCTCGATGCTGACCACGCCGCCGGTCAGCGCCGCGATCGTCTGGGCCAGCCCGAACAGGTCGCCCGCCACCTCGCCCGAGCCCGCGTCGGCGGCCAGCCGCGCGCTGCGCACCACGGCCCTGGCCAGCGACTCCAGGTGCTCCCAGCGCACCTCGGGCCGCACCGCGAGCAGCGCGACGCCCGCGTCGGCGGCGGCCTGGCCCAGCTGCGGGGTCGGCCGGTCGAGCTTGACCGCCACCGCCGCCGCGCCCCCGGCTCCGGCCGCCCTGACCAGCGGCAACGCCGCCCGGCCGCGTGCGCCGATGACCAGCGCGAGGTCGCCGGGCCGCACGTGCGGCACGTCGTCCGGGTCGAGGATGACGATGTCGCGGACGTCCGCCTCCAGCCCGCGCGGCGCGGCCCGCACCTCCACCAGCTCCTCGCCCAAGGCCATCAGCACCTGGCGCAGGCTCATGCTCTTTTGTCCATTCGTACAACGGCGGAATGGCAAGCCTAGACGTGCGGACAACGGTGCGCAGGTGACCGCGACCTACCGTTGCGGTACCCCAGCAGCACGTCGCGAAGGAGCCTGCCGTGGATGCCGTGACCTCAGTGCCCGCCCCGGTCAACGAGCCGGTGCTCGGCTACGCCCCCGGAACGCCCGAGCGCGCCGAGCTGCAGGCCAAGCTGGCCGAGCTGGCCAAGGAGCCGCTGGAGCTGACCGCGACCATCGGCGGCGAGCAGCGCGTCGGCGGCGGCGAGCGGTTCGACGTGGTGCAGCCGCACAACCACCGCGCGGTGCTGGGCACCCTGCACGGCGCCACCCACCAGGACACCCGCGACGCGCTGGAGGCGGCCCGCGCCGCCGCGCCCGCGTGGCGCGCCCTGTCCTTCGACGACCGCGCCGCGATCCTGCTGCGCGCCGCCGACCTGCTGGCGGGCCCGTGGCGCTCCACGCTGAACGCGGCCACCATGCTGGGCCAGTCCAAGACCGCGATCCAGGCCGAGATCGACGCGGCCTGCGAGCTGATCGACTTCTGGCGCTTCAACGTCCACTTCGGCCGCCAGCTGCTGGCCGAGCAGCCCAAGTCCAGCCCCGGCGTGTGGAACCGCACCGACCACCGCCCGCTGGAGGGCTTCGTCTACGCGATCACCCCGTTCAACTTCACCGCGATCGCGGGCAACCTGCCGACCGCGCCCGCCCTGATGGGCAACGTGGTGCTGTGGAAGCCCTCGCCCACGCAGAGCTTCGCCGCGCACCTGACCATGCGGCTGCTGGAGGAGGCGGGGATGCCTCCGGGCGTGATCAACCTGCTGCCCGGCGACGGCCTCGCGGTGTCCGAGGTGGCGCTGGCCGACCCGGACCTCGCGGGCATCCACTTCACCGGGTCCACCAGGACCTTCCAGCACCTGTGGGGCCAGGTCGGCGCGAACATCGCCGGGTACCGCTCGTACCCGAGGATCGTCGGCGAGACCGGCGGCAAGGACTTCGTGCTCGCCCACCCGTCGGCCGACCCCGAGGTGCTGCGCACGGCGCTGGTGCGCGGCGCGTTCGAGTTCCAGGGCCAGAAGTGCTCGGCGGCCTCGCGCGCCTACGTGCCACGCTCGGTGTGGAACCGGATCAAGGACGACTTCCTGGCCGAGGTCGAGTCGCTGAAGATGGGCGACGTCACCGACTTCTCCAACTTCCTGGGCGCGGTCATCGACCGCCGCTCGTTCGACAAGCTGTCCGGCGTGCTGGAGGCGGCGCGCTCGGACTCGTCGCTGGAGGTCGCGGCGGGCGGCACGGCCGACGACTCCGAGGGCTTCTTCGTGCGCCCGACCGTGCTGCTGGGCTCGGACCCGGAGCACGACGTGTTCCGCACCGAGTACTTCGGCCCGGTGCTGGCCGTGCACGTGTACGAGGACGGCGACTACGACACCGTGCTCAAGCAGATGGAGTCGGTGTCCCCGTACGGCCTGACCGGCGCGATCATCGCCCGCGACCGGGCGGCCGTCGCGCACGCCCAGCAGGTGCTGCGGTTCGCGGCGGGCAACTTCTACGTCAACGACAAGCCGACCGGCGCGGTCGTCGGCCAGCAGCCGTTCGGCGGCGGCCGGGCGTCCGGCACCAACGACAAGGCAGGCTCGGTGCACAACCTGCTGCGCTGGGTCAGCCCGCGCTCCATCAAGGAGACCTTCGTGGCCCCGACCTCGGTCGCCTACCCCCACCAGGAGGGCTGACCCGTGCTGCGCTCGGCACTGCTCGCGGCCTCGCGCTCGACGGCGGCGAGGTCCCTGGTGGAGAGCACCCCGCTGACCAAGCCGGTGGTGCGCAGGTTCGTCGCGGGCGAGACCACCGCGGACGCGATCGCCGCGACCGGTGAGCTGCTCGCGGACGGCAGGCTCGTCACCCTCGACCACCTGGGCGAGGACACGAAGGACGCCGCGCAGGCGGCGGGCACGGTGCGCGCGTACGTGGAGCTGCTGGGGCGGCTGGACGACGCGGGCTACGCGGACCGGGCCGAGGTGTCGGTGAAGCTGTCGGCGGTGGGCCAGTTCCTGCCGGTGGACGGCGAGAAGATCGCGCTGGAGAACGCCAGGGCGATCTGCTCGGCGGCGGCCGACGCGGGCACGACGGTCACCCTGGACATGGAGGACCACACCACCACCGACTCGACGCTGTCGGTGCTGCGCGAGCTGCGGGTGGACTTCCCGTGGGTCGGCGCGGTGCTCCAGGCGTACCTGAGGCGGACCGAGCAGGACTGCCGCGACCTGGCGGTGGCGGGCTCGCGGGTGCGGCTGTGCAAGGGCGCGTACCAGGAGCCGGAGTCGGTGGCGTACCAGTCCAAGGCCGAGGTGGACCTGGCGTACGTGCGGTGCCTGAAGGTGCTGATGGCGGGCGAGGGCTACCCGATGGTGGCCTCGCACGACCCGAGGCTGATCGCGATCGCCGGTGAACTGGCGGCGGGGCGCGGGGCCGACGGGCACGAGCACCAGATGCTGTACGGGATCCGGCCGGACGAGCAGGTGCGCCTGGCGGCCGAGGGCAAGCGGATGCGCGTGTACGTGCCGTACGGCGGGGAGTGGTACGGGTACTTCATGCGCCGCCTCGCCGAGCGCCCGGCGAACGTGGCGTTCTTCCTGAGGTCGCTGGCGACCACGGGGTGACGCGCGGGCGCGCGTGAGGTGTGCTGGACCCCGGACCGGGGCCCGCCTTCGAGGCGGGTCCCGGTTCCGTCGTTCCAGGGGGAGGACGCGGGCGGCTGATCCCACCGGCAGCGGTGTCGGCCGGGCGCGCGCGGCGCTAGCGTGCCGGGGCAGGAGCACCGGCGATCGTGGTGCCGGGCCGCCCCCGGCGCCGGGACAGGAGCGCTGCGCGATGACCGTCCACGGCGGACACCTCCCCGATCCGGCCGCGCGGGCGTTCGACGCGCTCGGCGAGGACTACGAGCGGGCCTTCGCGGACCTGCCCGAGCAGCTCGCCGCGCTCGACTGGTTGCTGGCGGAGCTGCCCGAGGGGGCGCGGGTGCTCGACGTCGGGTCGGGCACCGGCAGGCCCACCGCCGAGCGGCTGGTCGCCGCCGGGCACCGGGTGACCGGGTGCGACGTGTCCACGACGATGGTCGAGCTGGCCCGCGAGCGGGTGCCGGGGGCGCGGTTCGAGCTGGTGGACGTGCGCGAGCTGCCCGCCGCGCCGGAGTCGCTGGACGCGGTCACCGCGTTCTTCCCGCTGCTCCAGATGCCGCGCGCCGACCAGGCCCGCGTGCTGGCCGACCTCGCCGACCGGCTGGTCCCCGGCGGTCTGCTGGCCGTGGCGACCGTGCCCGCCGACGTCGAGGGCGTGGACCTGGTCTGGCTGGGCCAGCCGGTGCGCTGCACGAGCTTCCCGGAGCCCGCGTTCCGCGCGCTGGTCGAGTCCACCGGGCTGCGCGTCGAGCACGAGCGGCACGGCGAGTTCACCCCGGACTTCCCCGGCGCCGTCCCGGAGGAGCACCTGTTCCTGCTGGCCCGCAAGCCGTTGAACTAGCGCCCGCCCCGCGCGCGCTCGCTCTCCCGCCCGCTGAACCGCTCCCGCTCCCCCAGCTCCCGCAACCGCCCCCTGGCCTCCTCGGGGTCCGGGTGGGCGCGCACCACCGCGTCCACCGCGCCCACGACCAGGTCGGCGGGCGCGCCCGACTCGCGCAGCACGGTCGCCGCCCGGTGCGCCGCTTCGAGGGCCGCCGCACCGCCACCGGCGGCGGCGATCCTGGCGTGCAGCGCGAGCGCGTCCGCGTACCGGCGGTCGGCGCGCAGCTGCTCGGGCGCGCGAGCCAGGTGCCACAGCAGCACCGCAGCCCGCGCACGGCCGCTCTCCGGGCGGTCGTGCTCGGCGACCCGGTGCACGGCCGCCGCGTACGCGACCGGCGCGCCCAGGTGGTGGCCGATGAGGTCGCGCCACAGCTCGGCGACCAGCTCGGCCAGCCGCAGCGCGGTGGGGCCGCGGTCGGAGCCCGCGAGGTCGTCGACGAGGGCGTGCAGCGCGTCGGTCACCCGGTCCGCCTGCGCCACCAGCACCCGCCTCGGCAGCGCGCGCACCGCCTCCAGCACGTCGTCCACGGCGCTGACCGCCTCGGGCCCGCGCCCGTTGCACAGCAGCGCCCGCACCAGCCCGACCCGCGCCACGACCAGCTCGGCCGGGCGCCCGCGCAGCCGCCCGGCGATGTCGACGGCCTCCTGCGAGGCGCACAGCCGCTGCCCGCCGGTGAGCAGCGCGGCCTGCCCGACCAGCGACCCGGCCAGCGCCGCGAGCGCGCCCTCCTCGCCGCGCGCCGCGTGCTCGCGCCGGGCGAGCACCGCCTCGCCGGCGGCCTTCACCGCCTCGCCGACCTCGGCGGGCGGGGCGAGCCCGCTCAGCCGCTCCAGCGCGGTGGCCAGCTGCGGCCCGAACGCGGTCGGGTTCACGTCGGCCAGCCGCCGCAGCACCCAGATCGCCTCGTCCACCAGCGCCCTGGCCCGCTCGCGGTGCCCGCGCGGGGCGAGCAGGTCGGCGGCGGACATCAGGGCGCGGGCGAAGTCCGGCTCGTAGCGCGGGTCGTCCGCGGCGACCCGCCGCCACCGGCGCACCGCCGCGTCGGTGGCCTGCGCGCCGTCCTTCCCGGACTCGAACGCGCGCACCGCGAGCTGGTGCGAGACGCGGGCCAGGTCCATCCGGAACAGCGCCGGGTTGTGCTCGGCGAGCCGCTGCTGGAGCGCGCACGCCTCGGTGAGCGCGAGCAGCGACGCGGACTGGTCGCCGAGCCCGGCGTGCCGCAGCCCGAGCTGCTCCAGCGCGGCGGCCAGCCTGGGCAGGCAGTCCTCGTCCTCGGCGGCGGCCAGCTCGCACAGCGCCACCGCCTCCTCCGAGGCGCGCAGCGCGTCCACCGGCCGCCCGGCGGCGACCAGGCGCACCGCGAGGTCGCCGACCGCGTCGGCCAGCGCGCTGCGGTGCTCGACGGGGTCGGCGTCGGCGAGGTCCCGGCACAGCTCGACCTCGGCGAGCGCGGCCTCCACCGCCTCCTCGCGCAGGTGGGCGAGCGCGGCGCGGGCGCTGAGCACCCCGTGCAGCTCGGCGCGCTCCACCGGGTCGTCGCCCGCCCCGTCCAGCAGGACGCGGGTGAGCTGGGCGGTCACCGGGTCGCCGTGGAAGCGCTCGTCGTCGAACACCCGCCTGGCCACCGCCGCCACCGCGCGCGGCGGCAGGGCCGCCAGGGTCGCGGCGGTCGCGGTCGACGCCAGCTCGGGGCGCGCGGTGAACAGCTCCCCCACCCGGTGCAGCACGTGCGGCCAGCGCTGGGCGGCGCGCGCCAGGATCTGCAGCGATCCGGGGGTGCGCTCGGGGTTGATCCGCTCGTCCAGCAGCGCCACGGCGAGCACGTCCTCCGCGAGCCGTCCGGGCGGCGGCTCGGCGGTGGGGTCCAGGCTGACCAGCCACCGCACCAGCTCCACCTGGCCGCCGCGCACGCCGTGCACCTCGGCCAGCGCGGCCAGGTGCAGGTCGAACGCCGTGCGGAACACCGAATCCGCGCTGCCAGGGGCGCGGGCGCCGGTGATCGTGCCCGCGAGCGGGTTCGGGGCGGGCAGGCCGAGGGCGGACGCGTAGTAGCCGCAGGCCTGGGCGAAGTCGCCGGGGTCCGGGTCCAGCCGCAGCTCGCCGCAGGTGTGGTCGAGGTCCGCGGCGCGCTGCCTGGCCGCCGACCACCACCAGCCCGCGTCCCGCGCGATCAGCAGCAGCCGGGGGTGCTCGGCGAGCGTCGCGCGCAGGTCGGCGGCCGGGACCAGGTCCGCGTCGTCGACCACCGCGACGATCCCCGCCTCGTGCGCGAGCCGGGTCTTGCCGACCCCGGACGGCCCGTGCAGCAGCAGCAGGGACGGGCCGCGCGAGCTGTCGCGCCAGCGCCGCAACCTGCCCAGCTCGGCGGTGCGCCCGTGCAGGGGCACGGCGGCGCGCAGCGGGTCGAGCAGCTCCGCGGGGGAGGGCGTCCGGTCCACGGCGCCCATCGTCCTCAGCGGCGGGTGACACGAAAGAGACATCCCCGCCGTCGTTGTCGGGGGTGGCGCGCAGAATCAAACACATGTTCGCAGCCTTGGTCCGCGAGGGCGACAACGCGGGACGCCTTCAGGCGCTGTCCGACGACGGCGTCCCGGTCGGCGCGCCCGTGCGGACCGACGACCTGGCCGCCGAGGTCGCGGCGCACGAGGCCGCGCACCGGCCGCGCTGGCTGTGGGCGTCGACCGAGGAGGTGTACCCGGAGCTGCTGGCGCGCGGCGCGCGGGTGGAGCGGTGCCACGACCTGCGGCACGTCGAGCAGCTGCTGCTCGCGCACCGGGGCGGGCACCGCGAGCCGCGCGACCTGGCGGCGGCCGTGGCCAGGCTGGACGGGCTGCCCGCGCCCGACGACGTGGCCCCGCGCAAGAAGGACGACCAGCCGGTGCTGTTCGAGCCGGAGCGCGCGCCGCTGCCCGGCGGGGTCGACCCGCTGGACGCGGTGGTGCGGGTGCACGCCGAGCAGCGGCGGGTCGCGGCCGGGCTGCCGCCGTCGCTGCGGCTGCTGTTCGCCGCCGAGTCCGCGAGCGCGCTGGCGGGCGCGGAGATGACGCACTTCGGGCTGCCGTGGCGGCGGGACGTGCACGAGGAGCTGCTGGCCGACCTGCTCGGGCCGAGGACCGCGCCGGGGGTGAGGCCGCGCAGGCTCGCCGAGCTGGCCGACCGGATCACGGCGGCGTTCGGCGGGCGGGCGGTGAACCCGGACAACCCGGCGAGCATCGTGCGCGCGTTCGCCAGGGAGGGCGTGGACGTGCCGTCCGCGCGGGCGTGGGTGATCAAGGAGCTGGACCACCCCGCCGCCGAGCCGCTGCTGGCGTACAAGGAGCTGGCGCGGCTGTGGGTGGCGCACGGCTGGTCCTGGTTGGACGCGTGGGTGGCGGACGGGCGGTTCCGGCCCGACTACGTCGTCGGCGGGGTGGTGTCCGGGAGGTGGGCGACGCGGGGTGGTGCGGCGCTGCAGATCCCGCGCTCGCTGCGCACGGCGGTGCGCGCCGATCCGGGGTGGGTGCTGGTGGCGGCGGACGCGGCGCAGCTGGAGCCGAGGGTGCTGGCGGCGCTGTCGCGGGACCGGCGGCTGGCCGAGGTCGCGGGCGAGGACGACCTGTACACGACGCTCGCGGCGGACTCGTTCCACGGCGACCGGGGGCAGGCGAAGATCGCGATGCTGTCGGCGATGTACGGCGGCACCAGCGGCGGGGCGGCGGAGCTGCTCGCGGTGCTGCGGCGGCGGTTCCCGGACGCGGTCGGGTACGTGGAGCGGGCGGCGCGCGAGGGCGAGCGGGGCGGGGTGGTGCGGTCGCGGCTGGGCCGGACCTCGCCCACGCCGTCGCAGGCCTGGCACGAGGCGACGGGGAGCACCGACGACGGGGAGGACGCGCTGCGGCGCTCGCAGCGGGCGGCGCGGGAGTGGGGGCGGTTCACCAGGAACTTCGTGGTGCAGGCGAGCGCGGCGGACTGGACGGCGGCGCTGCTGGGCGCGCTGCGGAGACGGCTGCACGAGCGGGCGCCGGAGGCGCACCTGGTGTTCTTCCAGCACGACGAGGTGCTGGTGCACTGCCCGGCCGGGGCGGCGGAGGCGGTGTGCGCGGAGGTCGTGGCGGCGGGCGAGGAGGCGTCGCGGCTGGTGTTCGAGGGCACGGACGTGCGGTTCCCGCTGAAGGCGGTGGCGGTGGAGCGGTACTCGGACGCGAAGTAGGTGGAAGGCGGGCTGGGGCGGGGACGACCTAACCGGGCGCGACCTGGCCGCCCGGCGGGCACGCGCAAGCGGTCCAGCGGGCCCGCGCAAACCGCCCGGCGGGCACACGCAAACCGTCCAGCGGGCACGCGCAAGCCCCCGGCGGGCACTCGCAAGCCCTCCGGCGGCGGGACAGGGCCGTCCAGCGGCCCCCACCGCCCGTCCGCTGGGTGCCGGAACTTCGGTTTTGTCGCAAGTAGCGCCGGTCGGCCCCTTGCCCTCCGCCCGTGAGAGCGCTCTCATGATGTGACCGCCGCGTGACGAGGAGGTCACCCGAGCCATGTCCGACACCAAGCGCAGACGACTCCTGGCGGCCACGGCCGCGTTGGCCGTGCTGGTCCCTGCGGCAACGCTCGCGGCCGTCTCCGCGAACGCGTCCGTCCCGAGCCAACCGGGCTGGACGCTCCAGTGGAGCGACGACTTCGACGGCCCCGCGAACACGCTGCCGTCGTCGTCCAACTGGATCATCGACCAGGGCCACGGCTACCCCGGCGGTCCCGCCAACTGGGGCACCGGCGAGATCCAGAACTACACGAACAGCACCAGCAACCTGAAGCTCGACGGCTCCGGCAACCTGCGCATCACCGCCCTCAAGGACGGCGCGGGCAACTGGACGTCCGGGCGCATCGAGACCCAGCGCGGCGACTTCAAGCCCCCCTCGGGCGGCAAGCTCGCGATCGAGTCGCGGCTCCAGATGCCGAACGTGACCGGTGACGCCGCGCTCGGCTACTGGCCCGCGTTCTGGGCGCTCGGCTCGCCGTACCGGGGCAACTACTGGAACTGGCCCGCCATCGGCGAGTTCGACATCATGGAGAACGTCAACGGCCTGAACAGCGTGTGGGGCGTGCTGCACTGCGGCGTCAACCCCGGCGGCCCGTGCAACGAGACCAACGGCCTGGGCAACAGCCGGGCCTGCCCCGGCTCCTCGTGCCAGTCGGCGTTCCACACCTACCGGTTCGAGTGGGACACCTCGGTCAGCCCGCAGCAGCTGCGCTGGTACGTCGACGGCCAGCAGTTCCACAGCGTCAACCAGGGCCAGTTCGACGCCACGACGTGGAGCAACATGACCGGCCACGCCGGGTACTTCGTGCTGCTGAACCTGGCGATGGGCGGCGCGTTCCCCAACGGCGTCGCGGGCTTCGGCACGCCGACGGCGGCCACCCAGTCCGGGCACTCGCTGGTGGTCGACTACGTCGCGGTGTGGTCGGCGGGCGGCGGCGGCACGACCCCGACCACCACGACCACTCCCCCGCCCGGCGGCAGCGGCTGGGACGCGTACGCGGACATCCAGGCCGAGCAGGCGACCACGCGCAGCGGCGGGACCGTCGAGTCCGCTTCGGACACCGGCGGCGGGCAGGCCGTGGCGCGGCTGGGCAACGGGAACTCGCTGAAGTTCTCCGGCGTGCGGTTCGGCAGCGGCGGGGCCAGCCAGTTCCTCGGCCGGGTCGCGTCGGGCGCGGGCGCGGGGATCAGCGGGCTGGTCGAGGTGCGGCTGGGCAGCCCGACCGCGGCCCCCGTCGGCAGCTTCTCGGTCGGCGGCACGGGTGGTTGGCAGAGCTGGCGGACGGTGCCCGCGAACATCAGCCGGGTGACCGGGACGCACGACGTGTACGTGACGTTCACCAGCGGTCAGCCCTCAGCGTTCGTGAGCGTGAACTGGGTGAAGTTCGGCAACTGACCAGGTGACGGGTGACCGCCCGCCCTCCCGGCTACCGTGGGACGCGTGTACCGGGAGAGGCGGGCGCACTCGGGCCTGCGCTGCGTGTGGCGGCGCGAGGTCGACGCGGGCGCGGTGGGCGGGCAGGTGCGGGTCGTGCCGGACGGCTGCACGGACCTGCTGTTCTCCCCCGGCGACGGCAGGCTGTTCGTCGCCGGGCCGGACACGCGCGCGCACCTGAGCGCCGGGTCGGGCGCGCTGCACGCGGTGCGCTTCCCGCCCGGCGTCGGACCGTCGGTGTTCGGGGTCCCCGGCGCCGAGCTGCGCGACCGGCGGGTGCCGCTGGACGCGCTGTGGGGCCCGGTCGACGCCCTGCTCGACCGGCTGCTGACCGCCGCCGACCCCGAGGTGGTGCTGGCGCGGGAGTCGGTGCGGCGGCTGCGCGAGTCCCCGCCGGACCCGGTGGCGCGGGTGATCGCGGCGACCGTGGCGCGACCGGGCGGGGTGGCGGGGCTCGCGGACGGGATCGGGCTCAGCGAGCGGCAGCTGCGGCGGCGCAGCGCGGCGGCGTTCGGGTACGGGCCGAAGGTGCTGCAGCGGGTGCTGCGGTTCGACCGGGCGGTGGCGCTGGCGCGCGCCGGGACCGGGTTCGCGGAGACCGCGGCGCGCACCGGGTACGCCGACCAGGCGCACCTGTCGCGCGAGGTGCGGGAGCTGGCCGGGGTGCCCCTGGGCGTGCTGGTCGGGCGGTGACCCTCAGGCGTCGAGCCTGCCGTGCGCGCGCAGGGCCAGCAGCGCCTCGATGGTGACGACGGGCCGCCACTCGTGCTCGGTCGCGGGCGTCCACACCGGCCACGGGAACGTCCAGCCGCCGTCGTCCTGCTGCCCTGCGGCCAGCGCGTCGAGGTCGCGGGCGAGCTCCTCGGCGGTGAACCAGCGGGCGGCCAGCGACTCCGGGGTGGGCGCGTAGTCGTGCGGCTTGTGCACCTCGCCCGCCGCGTACCCCTCGTGCACCGCGCCCGTGCCCAGCTCGACCAGCCCCTGCGCGCGCACCAGCTCGCCGAGCTTCCCGGCGGCCTCCTCGGCGCGCGGCCGGTCCGGGACGTGGTCGAGGAACCGCAGGCAGGCGTTGACCTCGTACGGGTGCGACTTCTCCAGCGAGTCGACGCGCTCCCAGCAGAACGCGGTGGCCGCGTCGAGCCAGGGGTGCTCGGCGCCGATCTTGTGCAGGGTGCCCGCGAGCAGGCCGGTCATCAGCAGGTCGCTGGCCGGGTCGGCGACCCACCAGGGCGCGGACGGGCCGTCCGAGGCCAGCGAGTTCGGCACGCCGCCGTCGGCGTTGGTGATCGTGGTGAGGAAGTCGCAGGCGGCGGCGCCGTGGGAGCGGTCGCCCGCCTCGTCGAGCAGGCTGAGCGCGGTGTGGACGTGCAGCGGCTGGCTGGCGGGCCCGCGCCCGTCGGGTTCGAGGGCGTGCCCGAACCCGCCGTCGTCGTTGCGGTGCGCCAGGACGGCGTTGACGACGGGGGCGGCGGGACCGCCGTCGAACAGCAGGGCGAACCTCCGCTGCTCCAGGGCGCGGGCGTGCAGCCAGACGAATTTCCGGGCTCGTTCGATCATGCGACCGACCCTAGGCGCGGGGTGGGCGCGCGGTCTTGAAGGAAACGGACACGTCCCCGAACGGGGTCGGCGGGCATCAGCGTCCGGGCATCAGCGTCCGGGCGCGGCGCGCAGGGCGTCCCGCCCCAGCTCGGCTGGGCTGCGGTGCCCGGACAGGCCGAGGGTGAGGTCGAAGTCGGCGAGCAGCGAGCGCAGCACGTGCCGCACGCCCTGCTGGCCGCCGTGCGCGAGCCCGTACGCGTAGGGCCTGCCCAGCAGCACCGCGCGCGCCCCGAGCGCGAGCGCCTTGAGCACGTCGGCGCCACCGCGCACGCCCGAGTCGAACAGCACCTCGATCCGACCGGCGACCGCGTCCACGACCTCGGGCAGCGCGTCGAGCGCGGCCACCGCGCCGTCGACCTGCCTGCCGCCGTGGTTGGACACCACGACCCCGTCCATCCCGGCGTCGGCGGCGCGCAGGGCGTCATCTGGGTGCAGGACTCCCTTGAGGACGATCGGGCCGTCCCAGTGCTCGCGCAGGAACGGCAGGTCCTCCCAGCGGTGGTCGGTGCCGGTGAACATCTGCACCCAGCGCAGCACGGCCTCGGTCAGGTCCTCCTCGGGCGGCGCGCTCAGACCGGCGCGGAACACCGGGTCGCTGAACGGGGTGGCGGTGCCGATGCCGCGGATGAACGGCAGGTAGGCGTGGTCGAGGTCGTGCGGGCGCCAGGCGAGGGTCCAGGTGTCCAGGGTGACCACGAGGGTGGTGAACCCGGCCTTGCGGGCGCGGTCGAGGAGGCTGGCGCACACCTCGGGCTCGTTGGGGCGGTAGAGCTGGAACCAGCGCGGCCCGTCACCGGCGGCCTCGGCGACCTCCTCGATGGTGTGCGAGGAGGCGGTGGACAGCACGAACGGCACGCCCAGCTCGGCGGCGGCGCGCGCGGTGGCCAGCTCGCCGTCCGGGTGCAGGATCGACTGGACGCCGATCGGGGCGAGCAGCACGGGCGCGGGCATCTCCGTGCCGAGCACGGTGACCCCGAGGTGCCGCTGGCTGGCGCCGGTGAGCATCCGGGGCACGATCCGCCACCCGTCGAACGCCTCCCGGTTGGCGCGGGCGGTGGCCCCGCTCCCGGCGGCCCCGGCGACGTACCAGTAGGGACCGGGCCCGAGCCGCTGCCGGGCCGACTCGGCCAGGCCCTCGGGATCGGTGGTGAACGGCGGCACGGTGCCCGCCAGACCTTGGAGGTAGATCTCGTTCTGGTAGGCGGCGAACTGAGCAGTCACGTCGTTCCACCTCCGCTGGGCCGCACCGCACCGCTTCGGACTGCAGATCATGCTGGTGCCACCCCGCCCCACCCGCAAGCCGCGACCCCGCGGGGGTGCGGTGACGCGTGGTCGGGCGGGACGGGGCGGGACGGGGCGGCGAGGGCGGGGGCGGCGGACGGCGGCCACCCGCCGGCGCGACGGCACAGGGGTGGACGTGCGAGAGCCCCACCCGCGTGGTGCAGGCCTGCGGGTGGGGCTCTCATGTGGCCGGGCCGGGCCGGGCCGGGTTGGGTTGGGTTGGCTGGCGGCTGGCCGGTCGATCGGCTGGTTGACCGTGCGGCGGCGGGCAGTGCGGGCGCGCCAGCCAGCGGGCGCGTCAAACGGCGGGCGCGTCGAACAGCGGGCGCGTCAGCCGGCGGGCGCGTCAGCCGGCGGGCGCATCAGCCAGCGGTCCGAATGCTGGCGGGCGCGTCAGCCAGTGGACCGGATGCCGGCGGGCGCGTCAGCCAGTGGACCGGATGCCGGCGGGCGCGTCAGCCAGTGGACCGGATGCCGGCGGGCGCGTCAGCCAGTGGACCGGATGCCTGCGGACCGGCCCCGGTGGCGTCAGCCAGGCCGGTTCGACCCCCGCCGACCGGCGCGCCGCGCGTGGCTCACCCCCTGCCCTCCCCCGCCTCCCTCCGCACGTCCTGCTTCACGTCGCGCTTGCGGGTCGGGCGCTTCGCGCGGCCCGCGTTCGGCCCCCACCGGCCGTCCAGGGCGATCGCGATCGGGGCCGCCGTGACGATCGTCGACGCGGTGCCCGCGACCAGGCCGATCAGCAGGGCGGTGGCGAAGTCGGCGAGCGAGCCGTCGCCGAGCACGAGCAGCGCGGCCAGGACGAACAGGACGCCGATGCCCGTGTTGACCGTCCTCGGGATGGTCTGGAGCACGGCGCTGCCGACGAGCTCCGGGTAGGCGCGCCTCGGATCGGCCCCGCGCAGCTCGCGGACCCGGTCGAACACCACGACCGAGTCGTTGACCGAGTAGCCGATCACGGTGAGCAGCGAGGCCAGGAACACGCCGTCCGCCGTCTTGCCCATCCAGGCGAACGCGCCGACGAGCACGACCACGTCGGCGACCAGCGCGGAGACCGTGGCCAGGCCGAGGCGCCAGTCGAAGCGGTACGCGAGGTACGCCAGCTGCGCGGCCACGGCGATGGCCAGCGCGATCAGCGCGTTGCGGCGCAGCTCGTCGCCGAGGCTGGGGCCGATCAGCTCGTTGGCGACCTGCTCCGCGCCGCCGGTGGCGCGGTCGACCGCCTCGCCGATCCGCGCGGACGCGGCCTCGTCGATCGGGCCGGTGCGCACCGACACGCCGCTGTCGCCGGAGGTGACGACCACGGCGTCCGGGAAACCGGCGTCGGCGAGCGCGGCGCGCACCCGGCCGGTGTCGGCGGAGGCGGCGGTGAACTCCAGCATCCGGCCGCCGGTGAACTCCACGCCGAGGTCGAGGCCGCGCACGGCCAGGCCGGACAGCGCGGCGACCGCGATCAGCGCGGCGGCGACCAGCCAGCGCGTCGGGCGGCGGAACAGCACGATGCCGCGCCCGGTCAGCCAGGTGCGCACCCGGCCGAGGTCGTGCAGACCGCTCCAGCGGGGGCGGCGCTCCAGCACCGGCATGATCAGCTGGAGCAGGACGCGGCTGAGCACGAGCGCGCTGAACAGCGAGGCGATGACGCCGATGGACAGCGTCACGCCGAAGCCCTTGACCGGTCCGACCGCCAGCCAGAACAGCAGTCCGGCGGCGAGCAGGGTGGTGGCGTTCGAGTCGGCGACGGCGCTGAACGCGCCCCGGAACCCGAGGTCGACCGAGCGGGGCATCCGGCGGCGGCGGGCGAACTCCTCGCGGGCGCGCTCGAACACCAGCACGTTCGCGTCCACGGCCATGCCGACGGCCAGCACGAACCCGGCCAGGCCCGGCAGGGTGAGGGTGGCGCCGATCGCGAGGAGCGCGGCGTAGGACACGGCCGCGTAGGCGACCAGGGCGAGCACCGCGACCAGGCCGGCGAGCCGGTACACGCCGATGAGGAACAGGCCGGTCAGGGCGACGCCGATGATCGCGGCGCGGGCGCTGGCATCGATGGCCTCGGCGCCGAGCGTCGGGCCGACGGTGCGCTGCTCGACCACGTCCACCGGCACGGGCAGCGCGCCGGAGCGGATCACCAGCGCCAGCTCCTCGGCCTCGTCCTGGGTGAAGGAGCCGGTGATCTGCGTGCTGCCGCCGATCATGCCGGTGCCGCAGCCGACGGACGGGTCGACCTGCGGCGAGGAGATCACCTCGTCGTCGAGCCGGAACGCGATCTGCCTGCGCGGGTCGCCGGGCGGCGCGCAGGCCGCCTCGGCGCTGACCCGCTGCCAGGCGGCGGGGGCGTCGCCCTGGAACTCGATGCCGACGGTCCACCCGATGCCGCCCTGCGCGGGCGCGGCCTGGGCGTTCTTGATGCCGTCACCGGTCATGACGGCGTCCCCGAGCGCGATCCCGGTCCCGGCCGGGGAGGGCGTGTCACCGACGCCGGTGACGGGGTGGACGGAGAGCTGCGCGGTGCGGCCGAGGACCTCGACGGCCTCGGCCGGGTCCTGGACGCCGGGCAGCTCGACCACTATGCGGCGGTCGCCGGAGCGGGCGAGCACGGGTTCGGCGACGCCGAGCTCGTCAACGCGGCGGCGCAGCACCTCCATGGCCCGGTCGGTGGCCTCGGAGGCGCTCCCGTCGGGCGTCTCGAGCACGATCTGCGTCCCGCCGCGCAGGTCGAGGCCGAGGCGGGGGGCGGTGGTGAGCAGGAGGAAGGCGGACGCGGCGAGAACGCCCAGGGACAGCAGTCCCCGGACGAGCAGTTCCCGCCGCGCGGCTGGGCGCGGCATGGGTGTGGCCTCCGGTACGAGGGGGTGGGGGTGAGGGGTTGCGGTTACCGGAGGTCGGGTGGGGGCGCGCGGCCGTTGAGCGGGACCTGGGCGCGGCGGGCGAGGTCGAAGTGCGCGGCACGGACAGCGGCGGGCCGCGCCTGGGGCGCCGGGGTCCGGTGGACGACGGGCAGCACCCCGTCGAGCGGCTGCCCGACCTGCCCGGCGGGCCCGTGCTTGACCGGGTGCCCGGTGGGCCGCGAGGTGGCGGGCAGGTGGGCGGCGTCGGCGACGGCCGACACGGCGGCGAGCGCGGGCCGGAGGTCGACGTGCTCGACCGGACTGGCGAAGAGGTAACCGGCGACCAGCCCGAGAACCAGCAGAACAGCCCTGCGGACCATCCCACCTCCCGATTCTGGGCTCGATGCCGGTCCTGGTCCCGCGAGCCAACCGCCCGGCTGACCTGGCTGACCAAGCCGGGCAACCACCAAGCTGACCTGGCTGACCGAGCTGGCCAAACCGGCTAAACCGGCCGACGACCTGTTCACCCCAGGCTAGAGGCAGGGGAAGCGGCATCGGGGCTCGGGCAGGGCGGCAGGGCGGAGGCAACACGAGCCGGGTGTGCCTGGGGCCTGGTGGTGGGGCAGGTCTGGGTTGGGCTGCGTGCTGCTGGTTCTGCTGCTGGTGGTGCTGGTTCTGGTGCTGGTGGGTTGGGGTTGGTGGGTTAGCGGTGGTTGCCGCTCAGGACGACTACCGCGCCGCCGAGGACGGCGAAGATCCAGGACAGGACGAGGGGTTGCATGGTGGTCGCGCCCAGGAACAGGCCGGCCGTCCACACCACGAGGATGGAGGTCGACACGGTGAACGCCACGCCTGCCAGTGCCACCTTCGGGCGGTGCAGCGGGACTGCCAGGAGTGCCCGACGGGTGCCCCTGCGGGCGCGGAGGAGCACGATCAGGACCGGCACCGCGCACGCGCCCACCAGCGCCGCCGCCAGGTAAGCCAGCGCCGGGGTCGGCTTGGGCATACCTGCCAGCAGCAGGAGCAGGTCGCCCGCCGACAGCAGCGCGGCCAGCCTGGTGAGCGCGGACCAGATCAGGGCGTGCGCCTTGGTCAGCGACTCGTGCGCGGGCGAGGCGGTGGGTTTGCCGCCGCGCTTGCGCCAGGCCGTGGCCAGGTTGGCCCTGACGTCCTCGTTCTCCGGGTCCAACCGCAGCGAGGTGCGGTAGGCGTGCTCGGCGGTGTCCCAGTCGCCCACGCGCAGCGCCGCGTCACCGAGCACCTGGAACGTCCTGGCCTGCTCCGGCGCGAGCCGCGTCGCCTCCCGCGCGACGGCCACCGCCTCCCGCCTGCCGTCCGGCGCGGCGGCTAACACGTCGGCCAGCACCACCAGGCAGCGCCAGTCCCCCGGCTTGCGCCGCACGCACTCCCGAGCCGACACCACCGCCTCCCGGTGCCGCCCCAGCTCGCTCAGCGCGAGCGCCGCCAAGCGCTGAGCCCACGAGTGGTCGCCGTCCAGCACCAACGCCCGCTTCGCTGCCGACAGCGCGGGATCGGGCTGATCGACGTCCAGGAGCGCAGCCGCCAGCTCGCACCACGCCTGCGCGTGCCGCGGGTTGACCGCCAGCACCGGGCGGAGCAGGTCGATCGCCTTGTAGGGCAAGCCCTTCGCGGTCAACTCGGCCGCCCGGACGAGCACCGCGGTGATCGGTTCGGACATGGCACCTCCCGGAGGTCTCACCCAGTGTGACAGCGCCACTACCAACACCAATGGGCGATGCACCCAGGTCCCGCAGTCGTGAACCGCTGTCACCACACCGGGATCCGGACCAGTGGACCACCGGATGCCTTACCGGACAACGAGGTTGGTGCGTTCATTCAGTTGTGGAGTTGTTCGACACCTCCTTCGGGAGTTGAGGCTGCGTTGAGTAACACCAGCACCAGCAGCAGTGGCGATCAGCAGCGATAGCGCCAAGTCCGGAGAGCGGACGAGATGCAGCGGGGAAGGGCGTGGACGAGGCGCCGCAGGAGAGAGCACGGAAGAAGAGGAGAGATGAAGAGATGTGGACAGTAGGACGGTGTTGGGCAGAGCGGAGGACCAAACGGCGAGACGGCGGCCGGGCAACCGGTGTGGCTTGGTGATTAGCGACCAGGTGATTGGTCGCGGGAGATCGGACCGGCGGTCGAGTTGAGGAGCAGCTGGCGGCTGGTGAACGGCTTGCTCTGCAGCTGACAACTGGGGGCTGCGGTGGCAGCGGCAACCGTGTTGTGAGCGGTAAACGCGGCGATGGGCGGTGGCCGCGCAGTGGACGGCAAACGGGGTGACGGCGTTAGCCGGGTAGGTGGCAGCCGGGTAGCGAGTAGCTGGGCGGTGGGCGGGGTGGCAGCCGTAGTTGTGGTGGCAGTTGGGGCGTTGGGTGGCGGCGGGCGGTAACCGCAGTCGTAGCTGTGCGGTGGATGGCGGCTGCGGTGGCAACCATGGTGGTGGCAGTGGTAGCAACCGCAGTGGTAGCAGCAGTTGCGCGACGGATGGCGGCTGGGTGGTGGCGGTGGCCAGGCCGTAGCCAGGCGCAGGCGGTAGCCAAGCTGTAGTGGTAGCCGGGCAGTGGCGGTAGCCAGGCAGTGGCGGCAGCCAGGCGGTGGCGGTGGGTGCGCGGTGGGTGGGGGGGTTAGGCGGCTGCCAGGGTGCGGGCGTTGCGGTGGGCCTCGGCCAGGGACGTGGCTGCCAGGTCCTTGAACTGGGCCAGGTCCGGGACCAGGTTGGCGTTGGTCATCTCGGCGTGGACGAACTCCAGGTCGTGGTGGAGGCCGATCAGGCTGAAGGCCGCCTTCAGGTACGGCTCCTGGAAGTCGAAGCCCTCCCTCGGGGTGCCCGGCGCGTACGAGCCGCCTCTGGCGGTCACCACGACCACGCGCTTGCCGCTCAGGGCGCCTCTGCCCGTCTCGCGGTCGGCCATGTACGAGCTCTGGGTCACCCAGTCCAGCCACGCCTTCAGCGACGACGTGATCGTGAAGTTGTACATCGGGGTGCCCAGGAGCACGGTATCCGCCGCCTCCAGCTCGGCGCCCAGCTCGCGCGCCAGCGGGCTCTCCTCGCCGCGCATCCGGCTGGCCAGCGCCGCCGCGTCGAGGTGCGGCAGCGGATTGACGCCCAGGTCGCGGTAGGCGTACTCGGCGCCGGGGTGGGCCTGCCGCCAGGCGTCGGCGAACGCGGCGGTGACCTCCCTGGACACCGAGCCCTCGGTGCGCAGGCTCGTGTCGATGTGCAGCAGCATTTCGATCCCCTCTCGGAAGTTCCTGGGGCAGACGTTACGAGGAGAAACGTTCCGAGTCAAGAAGATATCGGGTCGGATCATCCGAACGTGGGGGTACCATCCACGGGTATGGACCTCACCGCGCCCCAGACCGACAGCCGCGGCGAAGACCTGAACTGGCTGCTGCACCGCGCCGCCCAGAAGCTGAACGCGACCGCGCAGGAGGTCGCCGCCAAGCACGGCGTCAGCACCCGCGGGCAGGTCATCCTCACCGCGCTCGTGAGCCACAGCTGCACCCGGACCCAGCTCTCGCTCGGCCACATGCTCGGCCTGGACAAGACGACGCTGACCGCCGAGCTCGACCGCCTGGAGCGGGCGGGCCTGGTGGAGCGCAAGCCGGACCCCAACGACCGCCGCGTGCGCACCCCCTCGATCACCGAGCAGGGGCGCGCCGTGCAGCGGGACGTCGCGGTGGTGCACGGGGCGGTCGAGGCGGAGTTCACGGCCGACCTGAGCCCGGTCGAGGCGAACCTGCTCAAGGCGCTGCTGCACCGACTGATCAGCGCCGAGCGGGGCACCCCGGACAGCGGCTCCTGCCTCTGACCTCAAGAACGCCCCAGCTGCACCGTACGTACACGGCACGCTCCACCATTCGGGTGCAATAATCCACCGAACAGGTGAGAGCTAGTAGCGCATTCTCACGCACAGCCGATACGCAACGGGGTCGCCACGGCACGCTCCGGTCTCGTCGTTTTCACCCTTCTCGGGGACAGGACCGAAGGCACCGTGCGACGCTAAGGACGGCTCGACACGGCTGCCCGGCGCTCGTCCGCCACGCCGCCGGTCCAGCGCGCCCGCACGGGCGCGCGCCGGTCGTCCGCAGCGCCCGCGTCGAGGAATATGGAGGTAGGAACCTGTGAGCACAGGTAAGGAGTGGCAGATCGCCTGCCGCGACATCGCTTCCCGTCGCCGTGACATGACCGTCTTCGTCAGCCAGGGGCACGTCGTGGTCACCGTGCCGCCCGGCGAGGCCGCCGTGCTCACCCCCCTGGAGGTGGGCAGGCTGCGCGCCGCGCTGCGGGACGCCGTCGTGAACGCCTCCGACGCCCCGGAAGCCTGACCCTCTTCCTACTCACGGGTAGGTAGTGCCACCATCGAGCGATGGGCACCTACTCGGCAGCACGGGCGCTGGCGACCCTGGTCCGCGCGGGCGTGGTGCGCCCGATGCGGCCGGACCGGCTGCTCGGCGTGCTCGGCGCGTACCTGCGCTGGCGCGTCACCCTGCCCTTCGGCTACGCCACCGGCGCGGCGAGGCACCCCGACCGGACCGCGCTGGTGGACGACCTCGGCGCGCTGACCTACGCCGAGGTCGACCTGCGCACGACCCGGCTCGCGGCGGGGCTCGCCGCGCTCGGCGTGCGCGGTGACCAGCGGGTCGCCGTGCTGTGCCGCAACCACCGGGGGTTCGTGGAGACCGTCACGGCGTGCGCGAAGCTCGGGGCCGACGTGGTCCTGCTCAACAGCGGGCTGAGCCCGGCGCGGCTCGTGGCGGTGCTGCGGGAGCAGGAACCGGTGGCGCTGGTGGCCGACGCCGAGTTCGACGGAGCGCTGCGCGACGCGCCCAGCGGGATCATCCGCGTCACGGCCTGGCCGGAGGACGGCGGGAGCGCGGACGACGCGGGCGACGCGGACGACGCGGGGACGGGGAACACCAAGGCTGAGGACGCGAGGGCTGGGAACGCGGGGCCCAGGGACGCGGGGCCTGGGGACGCGGGCAGGAACGCGGGAAACGCGGGAACCGGGCACGTGGACGGGACCGCGCGGGCCGGGAGCGTGGGCAGAACTGCGCAGGCCGAACAGGTGGGCGGAAGCACGCAGGCCGGGCACGCGGGTGGAAGTGCGCGGGCCGGCCACGGGAGCGGGCCTGCGGAGGCGGGTGGCGCGGCGGCGCCCGGCGGAACCCGCGACCACCCCCGCACCACCCTCGACGACCTGCGCGCCACCACCACGCCCCTCCCCGCCCGCACGAGCCGCAGTCACGTCGTCGTGCTCACCTCCGGCACCTCTGGCCCCGCGAAGGGCGCCCGTCGCCCCGAGCCGCCGAGTCTCGCGCCCGCCGCGGCGCTGTTCTCGCGCATCCCCCTGCGGCACGGCGACGTCTGCGCGATCCCCGCCCCGCTGTTCCACACCTGGGGCTTCGCCGCGTTCCAGCTCGCCCTCGTGCTCGGCGGCACGCTCGTCCTGCGCCGCCACCCGACCCCGGAAGCCCTGGCCCAGGACCTGCGCGGGTGCGACGCCCTGTTCACCGTCCCCGTCCAGCTCCAGCGCCTCCTGGAGGTGAACGGCCCCCTCCCCTCCCCCAGGGTGATCGCGTCCAGCGGTTCCGCGCTGCCGCCGCGCGTGGTCCGGGACTGCCTGCGCCGCACCGGTCCCGCGCTGCACAACCTCTACGGCTCCACCGAGGTCTCCTGGGTCACCGTCGCCCGCCCCGACGAGCTGGCCGCGCACCCGACCACCGCCGGAAGACCACCGCCCGACACCGTCCTGGAGATCCTCGACGAGCGCGGCGACCCCGTTCCCCCCGGCGAGACCGGCCGGATCTTCGCGGGCAACGCCATGCTGTTCGACGGCTACACCCACGCCGAGAGCCGCGACCGGGTGCGCGGGCTCCTGCCCACCGGGGACCTCGGCCGGGTCGTCGACGGGCTGCTGTTCGTCGTCGGCCGGGACGACGAGATGGTCGTCTCCGGCGGCGAGAACGTCCACCCCTCGGCGGTCGAGGACGTGATCTCCGCTATGCCCGGCGTGCGCGAGGTGGCCGTGGTGGGCGTGCCGGACGAGCGGTTCGGGCAGCGGCTGGTGGCCCACGTGGTCAAGGACGACGACGGCCCGACCGAGGAGGCGGTGCTGGCGCGGGTGCGGGCGGAGCTCGCCCGGTTCGCCGTGCCGCGCGCCGTCGTCTTCCGCCCGGAACTGCCCCGCAACGCCACCGGCAAGGTCCTCAAGCGCGAACTCGGAGCGTGATCGGGCGGAACTCGGGGGTGAGCGCGCGCCGCCATGTGTGCCATGCTCCGCGAGGACGTTTGCCTCCCCTGCGTCCCAGGGCCGCGAACCGCTGCCGCGGGCCGCGGTGCCACCGAGCGAACGGAGCTTGACGATGGTTGTTAACTCTCTCCGCAGGATCCTCGCGGTCGCCGCTCTCTGCGCGTCCTTCGGCGTGGTCGCGGCCGTCGCGGCGAGCGCGAGCCCCGCGGTCAACGCCTCCGCGATCGAGGACACCTTCACCCCGCCCTACTCCATCGAGCCCTGAGCACCCGCTCACCGGCCGGGGTCGTGTGACGCGACCCCGGTCCTTCGGGCACAGTGAGTGAGTGAGCACCGACGTGTTGCGCCTGCGCGCGCCCCGGAACCGGGTCAGCCGCAGGGCGATCACCCTCTGGACCCTGGACGCGGCGATCGGGTGGCTGGTGCTGCTGGCGATCCAGCTGGTCCCCTACTTCCTGGTGTCGGACGCGTCGACGTGGCAGACCGCCGGCCTGGTGGCCACGGTCGTCGTGGGCGTGGCGCACACGCTGGTGATGCCCCGGTGGCGGTACCGCGTGCACCGCTGGGAGGCCACGCCGGAGGCGGTGTACACGCTGTCCGGCTGGTTGACCCAGGAGTGGCGGATCGCGCCGGTCTCGCGCATCCAGACCGTGGACACCAAGCGCGGGCCGCTCCAGCAGCTGCTGCGCCTGTCGACGGTGACGGTGACCACGGCGTCGGCGGCGGGGCCGGTGGAGATCGCCGGTCTGGACCACGCCGAGGCGGTCCGGCTGGCCGAGGAGCTGACCTCGACGACGCAGGCCACGCCGGGTGACGCGACGTGACGACGCCGGACGAGCGCGGGCAGGCGACCCCCATCCCCGTGCCGGAGACCTGTGCGCCGCAAGCCGAAGCGCCCGGGGCCCCGATGCCTCAAGCCCCGGCGGTCCAGCCCGACCACCCGCTCCCCGCCTACCCCACCGCCCCCGAGCTGAACGACGAGCTGGTCGTCGACTGGCACCGGCTGGACGCGCGCATGGTCGTGGTCCGCCCGCTCAACGAGATCCTCGGCCTGGTCCCGGTGCTGATCGGCCTGCTGGTCCTGGGCAACGGCGACGGCTGGCGGGTCGGCATCAGCATCGCCGTGGTGGTCCTGATCATCGCGCTGGGCGTGCTGAACTGGGTCACCACCCGCTACCGGATCACCCCGGAGCAGGTCGAGCTGCGCACCGGCCTGTTCGTGCGCAAGCGCCTGGCGGTGCCGCGCGACCGCATCCGCAGCGTCGACCTGACCGCGAAGCTGGGCCACCGCCTGTTCGGCCTGTCCGCCGTCAGGCTGGGCACGGGCAGCCGCGACCAGCCCGGTGAGGACGGCCTGACGCTGGACGCGGTCACGTCGGCGGAGGGCGAGCGGTTGCGCGTGCTGCTGCTCGACCACGCCCCGCGGACCG
The DNA here is from genome assembly GCF_002354875.1 of Actinosynnema pretiosum. Lineage (GTDB taxonomy): Bacteria > Actinomycetota > Actinomycetes > Mycobacteriales > Pseudonocardiaceae > Actinosynnema > Actinosynnema auranticum. The sequence continues at coordinate 1,168,359 of NZ_CP023445.1, read as the reverse complement.
GGCGGTCGCCCGACGGGGGCCCGCGCCCGGTGGAGCCGGGCACGACGCTGGCCGAGCTGGACACCCGCTGGCTGCGCTACGCCCCGCTGACCCTGTCCGGCCTGGTCGGCATCGGCGCGCTGTTCGGCGTGGTGGTGAACTTCGCCCGCGAGCTGGACATCGAGGTGCTGGACCCGGCGGTGGACGCCGCGCACTGGGTGGTCGGGCAGCCGCTCGCGCAGACGATCGCGGTGTCGGTGCTGGTGGTGGCGGTGCTGTCGACGCTGGGCGCGCTGCTGCTGTACGTGCTCCAGTTCTGGGGCTACCGGCTGACCCGCGAGCCGGACGGCACGGTCCGGGTGCGGCGGGGGCTGCTGACGACGCGCTCGGTGTCGCTGGCGGAGCAGCGGCTGCGCGGCGTGGAGGTGCAGGAGGCGCTGCTGCTGCGGGCCGGTCGCGGCGCGAAGGCGGTCGCGGTGACCACGGGGTTGGGCCGCAAGGGCGAGAGCAGCCTGCTGCTGCCGCCCGCCCCGCGCGCCGAGGCGCACCGGGTGACGAGCGAGGTGCTGCGGGTCGAGGCCCCGCCGACGACCGCGCCGCTGCGCGGGCACCCGGCCGCGGCGCTGCGCAGGCGGGTGGTGCGCGCGGTGGGACCGGCGCTGGTGCTGGTGGCCGCGCTGGTGGTGTGGGCCCCGTCGTGGGCGTGGCAGGCGGCGCTGCCGCTGGTGCCGCTGGCCGCGCTGGTGGGCTGGGACCGCTACCGCTCGCTCGGGCACGCGCTGACCGACCGCTACCTGGTGGTGCGGTCGGGTTCGCTGCTGCGGGAGACGGTGGCGCTGCAGCGCACCGGGATCATCGGTTGGCGGGTGCGCCGGACGTTCTTCCAGCGCCGCGCGGGCCTGGTGACCGTGGTGGCCACGACGGCGGCGGGCGACGGGCACTACGCCGTGGTGGACGTCGGCGAGGCGGACGGCCTCGCCGTCGCCGACGAGGCCGTCCCTGACCTGCTCAGGCCGTTCTTGCTGCGCCCGTGAACTGCTTGAGCAGCACCACGGCGGCGGCGGACACGAGCGTGCCGACCACCAGGGACAGCAGGAACTGCAGCGGCCCGCCGATGAAGCCGATCACGAACAGGCCGCCGTGCGGCGCGCGCAGCGTCGCGCCGAGGCCCATGGACATCGCGCCGGTGACGGCGGAGCCGAGCATCAGCGGCGGGATGACCCGCAGCGGGTCGGCGGCGGCGAACGGGATCGCGCCCTCGGTGATGAACGACGCGCCGAGCAGCCACGCGGCGCGCCCGTTCTCCCGCTCGACCGGGGTGAACAGGGCGCCGCGCACGGCCGTGGCCAGCGCGAGCGCGAGCGGCGGCACCATGCCCGCGGCCATCACGGCGGCCATGATCTCCAGCGACGCCTGGGCGCCGGTGGTGAGGCCGCCGATGGCGAAGGTGTAGGCGGCCTTGTTGACCGGGCCGCCCATGTCGAACGCCATCATCAGGCCGAGCAGGGCGCCGAGCAGGACGGCGCTGGTGCCGGTGAGCCCGCCGAGCCAGTCGGTCAACCCGGTCGTCGCCGCCGCGACCGGCTTGCCCACCACCAGGTACATGAGGATGCCGACGGCGGCCGACCCGAGCAGCGGGTAGACCACGACCGGCATGACCCCGGCCATCCACTTCGGCACCTTGATCCGCTTGAGCCCCAGCACGACGGCGCCCGCGAGGAGACCCGCGACGAGGCCGCCGAGGAAGCCCGCGCCGGTCGCCGAGGCGACCGCGCCGCCGACGAAGCCGGGCGCGATGGCGGGCCGGTCGGCCATGGCGAACGCGATGAAGCCCGCGAGCACCGGCACCAGGAACCCGAACGCGAGCGCGCCGGTCTGCTGGCTGAGCGCGCCCCAGCTGGCGGCGCTGGCCGGGTCGAAGTGCTCGGTGACGGGCGGCGCGTCGGTGACGTCGTAGCCGCCGAGGGCGAAGCCGAGCGCGATGAGCAGACCGCCCGCCGCGACGAACGGGATGAGGTAGCTGACGCCGGTCATCAGCCACTGGCGCAGCCGGGTGCCGAACCCGTCGCCGGGCTTGGCCTTGCTGGTCAGCGCGGACTCGGCCGGGTCGGCGGCGGGTTCCCGCTCGCCCTCGGCGGCTGCGGCCCTTGCCTGCTCCAGCAGCCCGGCGGCGCCGCTGATGGCCTGCTTGACGCTCGCCTCCACCACCGGCAGCCCGGCGAACCGCTCCCGGCCGGACACCGCGACGTCGGCGGCCAGGATGACCGCGTCGGCCGAGGCGATGACCTCCTCGGGCAGCGGGTCGGACCCGGCGGAGCCCTGCGTCTCGACGGTGATCTCGTCGCCGGACGCCTTCGCCGCCTGCTCCAGGGACTCGGCGGCCATGTAGGTGTGCGCGATGCCGGTGGGGCACGCGGTGATCGCGACGAACCTCACGGCGCGACCTCGGTCCGGACGTAGGCCGCCAGCTGCTCGGCGTCGGTGGCCTCGCGCAGGGTGGTGGTGAACTCGGCGCGCACCAGCCTGCGGGCGAGGGCGGCGAGCACCTTCATGTGGTCGGTGCCGCCGCCCTCGGGCGCGGCGATCAGGAACACCAGGTGCGCGGGGCCGTCCGGGGCGCCGAAGTCGACGCCCGCCGCGCTGCGGCCGAACGCGAGCGTGGGCGCGGTGACGGCGGCCGAGCGGCAGTGCGGGATGCCGATGCCGCCTTCCAGGCCCGTGGGCATCTGCGCCTCGCGGGCGGCGACGTCGGCGAGGAACTGGTCCAGGTCGGTGACGCGGCCCGCCGCCACGAGCCGCTCCGCGAGGGCGCGCACGACTGCCTCGCGCGAGGTCGGCGCGAGGTCGAGGTCGACCAGGTCGGCTGTGATGAGTTCGGTCATGGTGCGCCTCCGCTGAGGGTGAGGTTCTCGTCGACGTCGACGAGGCGCACCGCGTCCGGGTGCACCTCGGTGGGGCCGGGCATCCGGCTTCCCTCGGCGGCCACCGCCGCCGTGCCGTAGGCGACCGCGGCGCGCAGCGCGTCCGGTCCGCCGCCGCCGGCGCGCAGGAACCCGGCGAGCGCCGCGTCCCCGGCGCCGACCGTGCTGCGGACGGTGGTGGGCGGGGCGATCGCGTGGTGCGCGCCTCGGGGGTCGACCAGCAGCGCGCCGTGCGCGCCGAGGGTGACCAGCACCGCGCCGACGCCGTCGGCGAGCAGCGCGCGCGAGAAGCCGAGGACCGCGCCGAGCGTGGGCAGCTCCGCGCCCGCCAGTTCGGCCAGCTCGGCGTGGTTGGGGGCGAGCAGGTCGACGGGGCCCGCGTGGGCGAGCGGCGCGCCGGAGCTGTCCACGGCGACGCGCGCCCCGCCGGAACCGGCGGCGAGGCGGGCGTACAGGTCGGCGGGCGCGCCGGGCGGCAGGCTGCCGCAGCACACCAGCCAGTCGGCGTCCGCGCACAGCCGCGCGGACTGCCCGACGAGCGCGTCGACCTCGGCGGGCGACAGCTCGGGACCGGGTTCGTTGATCTTGGTGGTGGTGCCGTCCGCCTCGACCAGCGCGGTGTTGGCGCGGGTGTGCCCGGCCACGGGAACGGGGACGGCGGGGACCTCGCCGAGCAGGTCGAGCAGGAGCCGCCCGGACGCGCCGCCCACCGGCAGCAGGGCCACGGCGTCCGCGCCCGCGGCGGTGAGCGCGCGGGCCACGTTGACGCCCTTGCCTCCGGGCTCCAGGCGCACGGACGAGGCGCGCAGCACCTCGCCCCTGGTGAGCGCGCCGATGGCGGCGGTGCGGTCCAGGCTGGGGTTGGGGGTGACGGTGACGATCACGCCAGCACCACCGAGGGGCCCTCGGCCTCCAGCTCGCGCGCCGCCGCCCGGTCGAGGCCGCTGTCGCTGATCAGGACGTCCAGGTCGGAGAGCTTGGCGAACCGGCTGAGCTGGTCGGTCCCGTGCTTGCCGTGGTCGGCCAGCAGCACGCGCCTGCGCGCGGCGGAGACCATCGCGGTCTTCACGGCGGCCTCCGCGAGGTCGGGGGTGGTGCAGCCGCGCTGGGCGGAGAACCCGTTGGCTCCGAGGAACACCACGTCCACGAGCAGCCCTTCGAGCGCGTCCAGCGCCCAGGACTCGACGGAGGCGAGGGTGGCCCCCCTGACCCGGCCGCCGAGCAGGTGCAGGGTCGCGTTGGGGCGGGCGGCGACGGCGGTGGCGATGGGCACCGAGTTGGTGATGACGGTCAGCTCCCGGTCGGTCGGCAGGAGCGCGGCGAGGCGGGCGGTGGTGGTGCCCGCGTCCAGCAGGACCGAGCCGCGCTCGGGCAGGTGGTCCAGCGCGGCGCGGGCGATGCGGTCCTTCTCGGCGGCGTTGGTGCGGTCGCGCTGGGCGACGCCCGGTTCGACGTCGAGCCGGTCGACGGCGACCGCGCCGCCGTAGACCCGGCGGACCAGGCCCTGGCGCTCCAGGACGCCCAGGTCGCGCCGGATGGTCTCGGGGGCGACGCCGAGCTCCTCGGCCATGTCGCTGACGTCGACCCTGCCGTCCCGCCGCGCCCGCTGCGCCAGCAGGGCGTGCCGCTCCGCCGCGTACATGCCCGTTTACCTCCGTTGTTGCCCGTTGCTACGCGATTCTGCTCGCAATCACGCCGCAAGCAATGGGCCGTTCGGGTGAAAGCAAACCGAATCGGGCATCACCCGGCGGAGCGGAACGTGGTCCGGTAACCGCTCGGGGACACCCCGAGCGCGGCGGCGAACCGCTGGCGCAGCGCGGCGCCGGTGCCGAACCCGGCGTGCCTGGCGACCTGGTCCACCGGCAGGTCCGTGGTCTCCAGCAGCCTGCGCGCCCGGTCCACCCGCTGCCGCAGCAGCCACTCGCCGGGGCTCGCGCCGGTCTCCTCCCGGAAGCGCCGGGTGAACGTGCGCACGCTCATCCGCGCCCGCCCGGCCAGCGCGCGCAGGTCCAGCGGCTCGTCGAGGTGCTCCAGCGCCCACGCGCGCACGGGCGCGGTCGACGCGTCCCCGGTGACCGGCAGCGGGCGGTCGATGAACTGGGCCTGGCCGCCCGGCCGCCACGACGGCACCACGCTGCGCCTGGCCGCCCGGTTCGCGACCTCGCTGCCGTGGTCGGCGCGCACCACGTGCAGGCACAGGTCGATGCCCGCCGCCACGCCCGCCGAGGTGAGCACGTCGCCGTCGTCCACGAACAGCACGCCGGGGTCCAGCTCGACACGGGGGAACAGCAGGCGGAACTCCTCGGCGTGCAGCCAGTGCGTGGTGGCGCGCCTGCCGTCGAGCAACCCGGCCGCGGCGAGCGCGAACGCGCCGGTGCAGATGGACATCACGCGCGCTCCCCGCGCCGACGCCGCCCGCAGCGCCTGACCGACCCCGTCGGGCAGCTCGCCCCGGTCGATCAGCGCGCGGTCGTGCACGCCGGGCACCACGACGGTGTCCGCCTCGCTGAGCAGGTCAAGGCCCCGGTCGGCGGTGACGGTGAACCCGGAGGCCGAGCGCACCGGCGCGCCGCCGGGGGTGCACACGTCGACCCGGTAGAGCCGCCGGTCGGCCGCGTCGCGGGCGCCGCCGAGGATCTGGCCGGGGACGCCGAGGTCGAACGCGACCACGTCCGGCAGCACGAGCAGGACAACGCGGTGGGGTGGCATGGCCGGATGTTTGCACATGATGGCCCACCGGCCACTTCTGCGGGCGCGCCAGGGGAGCGCACGCTTGTCGCGTGATCCGCAACAGGCAGAACCAGGCGTGGGTGGTCGCCGCCGTCGCCTTCACCGCGCTCGTCGGTGCCGCCGCGTTCCGCGCGGCCCCCGGAGCGCTGATCGCGCCGCTGCAGCGCGAGTTCGGCTGGTCCACCGGCTCGATCGGGTTCGCCGTGTCGGTGAACCTGCTGCTCTACGGCCTGACCGCGCCGTTCGCCGCCGCGCTGATGGAGCAGCTGGGCGTGCGGCGGGTCGTGGCGGGCGCGCTGGCGCTGGTCGCGGCGGGCAGCGCGCTGTCCACGCTGGCGTCCGCGAGCTGGCACCTGGTGCTCTTCTGGGGCCTGATGATCGGCATCGGGTCCGGCTCGATGGCGCTGGCGTTCGTGGCCACCATCACCAACCGGTGGTTCGTGCGGCGCAGGGGCCTGGTCACCGGCGTGCTCACGGCGGGCGGCGCGACCGGACAGCTGGTGTTCCTGCCGGTGGTGGCCGCGCTCGCCGAGTCCTCGGGGTGGCGGGTGGCGTCGCTGGTCGTGTCGGGCGCGGCGCTGGCCGTGGTGCCGCTGGCGCTGCTGCTCCTGCGCGAGTACCCGGCGGACCTGGGCGTGCCGCCCCACGGCGGGACCGAGGTGGTGCCGCGACCCGAGCGCACGACCGGCGCCGCCCGGCGGGCGCTGGGCGCGCTCGCGTCGGCCGCGCGCACCGGCCCGTTCTGGTTCCTGGCGGGCGGGTTCGCGATCTGCGGGGCCACCACGAACGGCCTGGTCGGCACGCACTTCATCCCCGCCGCGCACGACCACGGGATGCCCACCACCACGGCCGCCGGGCTGCTCGCGCTGGTCGGCGTGTTCGACGTCGTGGGCACCGTGCTGTCCGGCTGGCTCACCGACCGCGTCGACCCGCGCCTGCTGCTCACCGCCTACTACGCGCTGCGCGGCCTGTCGCTCCTGCTGCTGCCGCAGCTGTTCCACCACTCCGTGGAGCCGTCCATGCTGGTGTTCATCGTCTTCTACGGGCTGGACTGGGTGGCCACCGTGCCGCCGACGGTGGCGCTGTGCCGCGAGGTGTTCGGCGCGTCCGGGGCCGTGGTGTTCGGCTGGGTGTTCGCCTCGCACCAGGTCGGCGCCGCGCTCGCCGCGACCGCCGCGGGCCTGGTCCGCGACGGCTTCGGCGACTACGCGCCCGCCTGGTACGCCGCCGGGCTGCTCTCGGTGGCCGCCGCGGGGCTGTCGCTGGCGGTGCGGCGGAAGGCGGTCGTGCCCCCGAGCCCGCGCGACGCGCCCACGCCCGCGTGACGCGATCACCCGGCGCGCCCGCCGCGCGTGACGGAATCGCAAGGTGGACGCCCGCCCGAGCGGGCGGTCCGCTCGGGCCCCGGCGACTAGGCTTCGGGGGGTGATGGATCGCCTGGTGTGGATCGACTGCGAGATGACCGGCCTGGACCTGGGCTCCGACGCCCTGATCGAGATCGCGGCGCTGGTGACCGACGCGGAGCTGAACGTCCTCGGCGAGGGCGTCGACGTGGTCATCCACGCCGACGACGAGGCGCTCGCCGCGATGCCGGAAGTGGTCGTGAAGATGCACGCCAAGTCCGGCCTCACGGAGGAGGTCCGGCGCTCGACGACGACGCTCGCCGAGGCCGAGGCGCTGGTGCTCGCCTACATCCGCGAGTGGGTGCCCGACGCGCGCACCGCGCCGCTGGCGGGCAACTCGATCGCGACGGACCGGGGCTTCATCGCCCGCGACATGCCGGAGCTGGACGCGCACCTGCACTACCGGATGGTCGACGTGTCGTCCATCAAGGAGCTGTGCAGGCGCTGGTACCCGCGCATCTACTTCGCGCAGCCCGGCAAGGGCCTGGCGCACCGGGCGCTCGCGGACATCGAGGAGTCCATCCGGGAGCTGGCCTACTACCGCCGCACCGCGTTCGTGCCGCAGCCCGGCCCGACCTCGGAGCAGGCGCAGTCGGTGGCCGCCGAGCTGCTCGCGGCGGACGGCGTGACGCCCGCCGACCGCGTGAAATAGGGGCGATTTCAGGCTTGGCGGTGTGGCACTGTATGCTTCATCCGCCGGGCCAGCCCGGTGATGGTGGGTGTAGCTCAGTCGGTAGAGCACTGGGTTGTGATCCCAGGTGTCGCGGGTTCAAGTCCCGTCACTCACCCCGAGAGAACGCCCCTCGACCACAAGGTCGGGGGGCGTTTCCCACGTCTTGAGGGGTTTTCGCCGATGAGCGCCACTCTCGTCGCCAAGGACCTGGCCGCCGGGCACGGCGACCGCGTGCTGTTCTCCGGTCTGGACCTGGTGGTCGCGCCGGGGGACGTGGTCGGTCTGGTCGGGGTGAACGGCGCGGGCAAGTCGACGCTCCTGCGCACCCTGGCGGGCCTCGTCCCGGCCGAGTCCGGTGTGATCCGCCTCTCCCCCGCGTCCGCGACGGTCGGGCACCTGCCGCAGGAGCCCGAGCGGCGTCCGGATGAGGCGGTGCGGGACTTCCTGGCGCGCCGCACCGGGGTCGCGCACGCCCAGGCGGAGCTGGACCGGTTGACCGAGCTGCTGTCGCAGGGCCTGGACGAGGGCTACTCGGAGGCGCTGGAGCGGTGGCTCGCGCTCGGCGGGGCGGACCTGGCCGAGCGGTCCGAGGAGGTCGCCGCCGAGCTGGGGCTGGGCGTGGACCTGGACCAGCCGATGACCTCGCTGTCCGGCGGGCAGGCGGCGCGGGCGGGCATGGCGTCGCTGCTGCTGAGCCGGTACGACGTGTTCCTGCTCGACGAGCCGACCAACGACCTGGACCTGGACGGGCTGGAGCGCCTCGAGGCGTTCGTCACGGGGTTGCGGGCGGGCGCGGTGCTGGTGTCGCACGACCGGGAGTTCCTGGCGCGCACCGTGACGCGGGTGGTGGAGCTGGACCTGGCGCAGGGCCGGGTGCGGTCCTACGGCGGCGGGTACGAGTCGTACCTGGAGGAGCGCGAGATCGCCCGGCGGCACGCGCGCGAGGACTACGAGGAGTACGCGGACAAGCGCTCGGACCTGGAGGAGCGGGCCAGGACGCAGCGCGCGTGGATGGAGAAGGGCGTCAAGAACGCCCGGCGCAAGTCCACCGACAACGACAAGGTCGGCCGCAAGTTCCGCTCCGAGTCGACCGAGAAGCAGGCCGCGAAGGCCAGGCAGACCGAGCGGCTGATCGAGCGGCTGGACGTGGTCGAGGAGCCCCGCAAGGAGTGGGAGCTGCGGATGGAGATCGCCGCGGCCCCGCGCTCGGGCGCGGTCGTGGCGGTGCTGCGCGGCGCGGTCGTGCGGCGCGGCGGCTTCACGCTCGGGCCGGTCGACCTGCAGGTGGACTGGGCGGACCGGGTCGCGATCACCGGGGCGAACGGCGCGGGCAAGTCGACGCTGCTGGCCGCGCTGCTGGGCCGGGTCGAGCTGGCCGAGGGCTCGGCGTCGCTGGGGCCGGGCGTGGTGGTCGGCGAGGTCGACCAGGCGCGCGGGCTGTTCCTGGGCGAGCTGCCGCTGGCCGACGCGTTCGGCGCCGAGGTGCCCGACCTGCCGTCGGCGGAGGTGCGCACGCTGCTGGCGAAGTTCGGCCTGAAGGCGGACCACGTGCTGCGACCGGCCGCGTCGCTGTCACCGGGCGAGCGCACCCGCGCGGCGCTGGCGCTGCTCCAGGCGCGCGGGGTGAACCTGCTGGTGCTGGACGAGCCGACGAACCACCTCGACCTGCCCGCGATCGAGCAGCTGGAGTCGGCGCTGGAGAGCTTCACCGGCACCCTGCTCCTGGTCACCCACGACCGCAGGATGCTGTCCACGATGCGAACGACCCGCCGCCTGGAAGTGGCGGCGGGTCGCGTCGCGGACCGCTGAGGGGTTGGGGCGGTGACTACTTGTTGCCGCCCTTCACCCACTCCTCCCACGGCACCTGCCAGTCGCCGAAGCCGTCCCAGGACTCCAGGCGCGGGCCGCCCGAGTTGGTGACGATCACGATGTCGCCGGGCTTCGACAGGTCGTAGACCCACTTCGCGTTCTCGAGCGACAGGTTCAGGCAGCCGTGGCTGACGTTGCGGACGCCCTGGTCGCCGACCGACCACGGGGCTCCGTGGAAGAAGATGCCGCTGTTGGACATGCGCGTCGCCCACTGGACCGGGGTGACGTAGCCGCCCGCGTCCAGCGCGAGGCCGTACGTGCGCGAGTCCATGACCATGCTGGCGTGCTTCTCGGTCAGCACGTAGGTGCCGACCGGGGTGGTGTTGGCCGCGTTGCCCATGGAGGTGGGCATGGTGCGCGCGACCTGACCGTTGATCTTGGTGACGACCTGGTGGCTCTGGCCGTCCGCCTCGTGGACCACCGCGTCGCCGATGGTGGTCTGGATGCGTCGGTCCTTCTCGCCGTACACGCCGTTGCCGAGGTGCTTGCCGTAGACCTTGGCGTCGATGGTGACCTTGGTGCCCGCCGCCCAGTAGTCCTGCGGGCGCCAGTGCACCTCGTCGTCCTTGAACCAGTAGAACGCGCCGTCGACCGCGGGCTCCGTGGTGATGGAGATCATGGCCTCGGCGGCGGCCTTGTCCGCGATCGGCTCGTCGAAGTAGAACGCCAGCGGCTGGCCGATGCCGACGGTGGTGCCGTCCATCGGGTTCACCGACAGGAAGGTCTGCGTCCTCGGCTTCACGGTGGTGAAGCTGGAGGTCTGCGTGACCGGCTTGCCGTCCGCTCCCCGGCCGGTGACCGAGAGCGTGTACTGCTTCTGGTAGCCGAGCGCCTCGGTGTTGACCCACTGCGCGCCGTCGGCCGAGAGCTGACCGGCGACGGTCTTGCCCTCCGCGTTGGTCAGCACGGCCTCGGTGATCTTGCCGTCGGTGGCGGTCGCCACGACCGGGAGTCCCGGTGCGACGTCCGCCGTCCGGTCGGCGGGCCCGAGGCTGAGCGACACCGGCTTGGCGGGTTCGGAGGACTGCGCCGCCACCGGCGTCGTGTCGCTCCCGTTGCCCGCCGAATCGCCCGCACCGCTCGAACACGCTGTGAGCAGGGTCGCGACGACCCCGAGCACAGCGATTCCCAGCGCCCCCCGCTTGCGCGACTTGCCCATCCCCTGCCCCGTCCGTTTCCGTGCTATTCCGAACACCGAACGTAGCCACGTCCGCCCTGTTCAGCGTCCCCTGCATAGGGGACGTCATAGGGGTTGCCCCCGTTGCCGGAGATGCTGGATCGTTACCGGCACCCGACCGCGCCGTCCGGTGCCGCCAAACCCGGCCTGACCAGGCGATTGGGAACTGCGGCAGATGCTGTGCTAATGTTCTCCATGTCGGACGGAGCAAGAACAAAGCAAGAAAGCAAGACCGTCTGAGCGCCGCTAGCTCAACTGGCAGAGCAGCTGACTCTTAATCAGCGGGTTCGGGGTTCGAGTCCCTGGCGGCGCACTCCAGAAATGGGGCCTTCGAGAAATCGAAGGCCCCATTTCTGCGTTCAGCCGAAGGCCAGCGCTATCCGTCTCCTCACCATCAGCCTGGTCAGGCCGACATCGGGGTCGACTCGCAGGTCAGCGCGTCGGTCGAGCCGTTCGTAGGCTTTCGCCAGCAGCCAGTGCGCGGCTTCCGAGCCCAGCGGCGCCAGCGGTCCCTGCCCGCCCAGTTCGGCCAAGGTCCTGGCCACCTGCCGCGTGACGAACGCCTTTCGCACGACGCTGCCCGCCAATTCGTCTATCAGGAACACGAGGGCGTGCTCCAGGTCACCGAACCGGTAGGCGCAGAGCACCGCGAGGTAACCGGCGTCGATGGTGCGGTCGCACGTCCACGAACCGCCGACCTTGAGCGGCGGGCCCGCCGGGCGCACCGCGCTCCTGGCCCACTGCCCCGGCCGCCCGGTGACCGCGGCGGCCAGCACCCCCAGAAGAGCGTCGGAGCGCGGCCCCGAACGGGCGACGGCGTGCTCGACCAGCCCGGCCCAGAACTCGTCGTCGACCGCGCAGTCCGCCACCGCGCTGCTCAGCGTCAGCTCGGCCTCCAGCGGGTCGGCCAGGCCGGGCAGGTCCCGGCAGCGGCGCACCACCCTGCGCTGCGCCGGGGTCAGGGGTGTCCCCTGTGGACGGCTCACCACCAGGGCCGGGCGCCGCGACGTGGTCATCGTGTCGCGGCTCACAGGCTGAGGCTGGCACGGGGCGCGCCACCCCGCACCGGCCGGCGCGACACCGCACCCGAACGGGGACAATGGCCGCTCGTGGAGTCACTGCGCGAGGCGGTGTGGCGGGCCGCCACCAACCGGAGGGCGCGCCTGCCGCGCACCTCACACCTGTCACCGGCCGAGGTGGACGGCGCCGTGCGCGCCGCGCTGCGGGACGCCCTGGACCCGCTGTGGGAGCGCGGCTGGACGCCGGGCGACGTGCGCGAGGTCGTGGGCAGGGCCGGGGACGCGCGGGCGGTGGCGTACCTGGTGGACGTGCTGGCCGCCGAGTCCGAGCGGCTGGGCGCGCTGCCGCCGCTGTGGCGCGAGCAGCTGGCGGAGCTGGACGCGCGGGTCTGGTGGGACCCGGAGCTGCCGCACCTGGACCAGTGGGCCGCCAGGCACATCGAGCTGCGCGACGACGCCGTGGAGGTGGTGGTCGGCGTGCTCGCGAGCCTGGTCGGGCTGCCGCCGCTGCCCGCGATCGCGCCGCCGCCGGGGTCGCCGCTGGCCGGGCTGGAGCACCGGGGCGTGGACGCGCGCGTGCTCAAGCGGGTGCGCGGGCTGCTGGCCAAGGCCGAGTCGACCGCGTTCCCCGAGGAGGCGGAGGCGCTGTCGGCGAAGGCGCAGGAGCTGGTGACCCGGCACGCGCTGGAGCGGATGCCGGACGAGGAGCCATCGGCCGGGTCGCGGCGGTTGTGGCTGGACCGGAAGTACTTCGACGGCAAGGCCCAGGTGGTGCACGTGGTCGCCGAGGCGAACCGGGCGCGCGCGGTCGTGCACGCCGACCTGGGGTTCGTGGCGCTGGTGGGCGCCGAGGTGGACCTGGAGATCGTGGAGCTGCTGTCGCGGTCGCTGCTGGTGCAGGCCACGCGCGCGATGGTCGCGGCGGGCGAGCGGGCCGGGAAGGCGTCGGAGGAGCGGTCGCTGGGGTTCCGCAAGTCGTTCCTGCTGGCGTACGCGCAGCGGGTCGGGGAGCGGCTGCGGGCGGTGAACGAGGTGTCGGACGACCGGTTGCTGCCGGTGCTGGCGCAGCGGCGCAAGGAGGTGGACACGCTGTTCGGGCGGCTGTTCGCGCGGACCGTGTCGAAGACGACGGTGGTGCGCAGCGCGGCCGGGTGGGACGCCGGGTGGGACGCGGCGGCCCGCGCGGACCTGGACGCCGGGCGGTGACGCTCCCCTCCCCGTGACGTGCGCCTCGCCGGTGCGGGAGCATGGTCGGGTGCCGGAGCTGGAGACCACGGACGACGTCCGCGCCAGGATGAGCAGGCAGCGCTCGCGCGACACCGGGATCGAGGTGGCGCTGCGCCGGGAGCTGCACCGGCTGGGCCTGCGGTACCGGGTGCACCGGCGGCCGGTGAGGGGCGTGCGGCGCGAGGCGGACGTGGTGTTCGGGCCGACGCGCGTGGCGGTGTTCGTGGACGGCTGCTTCTGGCACGGCTGCCCCGAGCACGGCACCTGGCCGAAGCGGAACGGCGAGTTCTGGCGGGCCAAGATCGAGGCGAACCGGGCGCGGGACGCGAACACGGACCTGGTGCTGGCCGAGGCCGGGTGGGCGGCGGTGCGGGTGTGGGAGCACGAGGACCCGGCGGTGGCGGCGGAGCGGGTGCGGGAGGCGGTCTTGGGGCGGCGCGGTCTCGGCTAGCCTGACCGGTGTGCTGTCCATGATCGACCTGTTCGCCGGGTGCGGCGGCATGACCTCCGGTTTCACCTCGGCGGGGTTCGAGCCGGTCATGGCGGTGGAGCACGACCTGCACGCGGCGTCGACGTACGCGGCGAACTTCGGCGAGGACCACGTGCGGTGGGCCGACATCGCGGCGGTGCCGGACTCGGCGGTGCCGCGGGTCGACGTCGTGGTGGGCGGGCCGCCGTGCCAGGGGTTCTCGACGCTGGGCTCGCGGGACGTGAACGACCCCCGGAACTCGCTGTGGCGGGAGTACCTGCGGGTGGTGCGGGCGGCGCGGCCGTCGGTGTTCGTGATCGAGAACGTGGGGCGGTTCCTGGCGTCGACCGAGTTCGCGCTGCTCCAGGCCGAGACCGAGGGGTACGAGCTGTCGGCGGGGGTGCTGCTGGCGGCCGACTTCGGGGTGCCCCAGCGGAGGCGGCGGGCGATCGTGATCGGGTCGCGGGTCGGGAAGGTGGAGCTGCCCGCGCCCACGCACGCGCGCGAGTCGTGGCACGCGGTGCGGGACGTGCTGACCGGGTTGCCGGAGGTGCCCGCGTCGACCGCGCTGCCCAGGGCGGCGGCGGAGTTCTTCGGGCGGTCGGTGCCGGGGCGGTTCACGAGCGCGGACCTGCACATCGGGCGGAACCCGACGCCGCTGTCGCTGCTGCGGTACCGGCACGTGCCGCCCGGTGGCGGGCGGTTCGACCTGCCGGACGAGCTGCTGCCGAGGTGCTGGCGGGAGAAGAAGACCGGGACGACGGACGTGATGGGGCGGATGCGGTGGGACGAGCCGTCGCTGACCATCCGGACCGAGTTCTACAAGCCCGAGAAGGGGCAGTACCTGCACCCGCAGTGGGAGCCGGGCGAGGACGGGCACCGGGTGGACCGGCCGATCACGCACCTGGAGGCGGCGCGGCTGCAGGGGTTCCCGGACGGGTTCCAGTGGTGCGGGACGAAGGGCGAGGTGGCGCGGCAGATCGGCAACGCGGTGCCGCCGCCGCTGGCGAGGGCGGTGGCCGAGCAGGTGCGCGGGGCGCTGACCGGCGTCGCTCGACCGGGTGACTTCTGCCCGCTCTGCCCGTGACCGGCCCGGTTTTTGTCGGGGGTCGCCCCTAGCGTCGTCGACATGACGACAGCGACGTACGAGAGCACTGTTCTGCTGGGCACGACGAGCTACCGGGTGGTGGCCTCGGCCGATCCGGACCTGGTGGTGGAGCTGACCGGGGTGGACACCTCGGGGGCGCAGGTGGCGGAGGGGGCGCTGCGGCTGCCCGCCGACGCGGGGGTGGCCGTGGGCAGGCTGCTCGGGCAGGTGCTGGGGGCGTTGGGGCGGCTGGGGGCTCGGGGGCCGACCGGGCGGGAGCGGCCTGCGAACGCGAACCAGCCGTGGAGCGGGGAGCTGGACGGGGAGCTGCGCGCGGCGTGGCTTGAGGCGGAACCGGGCACGACGGCGGCCGAGCTGGTGCGGGTGGTGGCGCGCGGGATGGGGCGGTCGGCGTGGTCGATCCGGGCGCGGCTGGCGCGGGTGGGCTGCGACCCGGACGTGCCGGGGCGGGTGCTGTCGCCTGCGGGCGCGGGGGTGCTGGGGGCCGGGGAGTTGGTGGCGGCGGGAGTGCCGCCGCCGGTGGGGACCGTGACCGCCGGGGCTGGAGTCGGGGCTGGCGGTGGCGGGATGGGCACCGGTGCTGCCGGTGGTGGTGACGCTGCTGGTGGTGGCGCTGGGGCTGGTGATGCCCGCCAGGCGGGGGCCGGGTCCGGGGTCTCTCAGGGTGCGGACCAGGGGGTGGTTCAGGGGCAAGCCTGATCCGGGGGCGACCCGATCCGACGATGCTCGGTGGTGGGCACGGCGTCGCGGAACGCCGGGTTCGGGGCGTTGCGGGGAGGGGTGCGTCATGGAGATCACCGGGATCATCTCGGCGTTGCTGATCGGCGTCGTCGTGGGCGGGCTGGGCAGACTGGTGGTGCCGGGCAAGCAGCGGATGTCGCTGCTGACGACCGTGCTGGTCGGCATCGGCGCGGCCCTGCTGGGCACCGTCGGCGCGACTGTCCTGGGCGTCGCAGACACGGCGGGCGTCGACTGGATCGAGCTGGCGCTCCAGGTGGGCCTGGCGGGCGCGGGCGTGACGTTCCTGTCCGACCGCAGCAGGACCCACCAGTACCACTGACGCCACTGATCACGCGCACCCACAACGCCGAACGACCACGCCCTGCCGAGGGCGGGCCACGGCCCGGACGGGACCGGCACCACCGAACGCGAACGCGCCGGTGGCGCCCGGCCCCGCCGGGTCCGCCGAACTCGGCGGGCGGAGTCGGCGGCGTAACAGGCGGGCGGACACGACGGCGCAGCAGACTCGGCGGGCGGACGGAGTCGGCGGCGCAGCGGGCGGGTGACGTTGGCGGCGCAGCGAGCGGGCGAAGTTGGCGGCGCAGCGGGCGGGCGGAGTTGGCGGCGCAGCGGGCGGGTGGCCTCAGCGGGCGACTCGGTGGCTTAGCGGGCGGGTGGACTCGGCGGGCGGACTCGGCGGCTTAGCAGGCGGGTGGACTCGGCGGGCAGGTGTTGGAAGGCCAGTGGTCGATCGGGTTGGTGGCTATTCGATCGGGAGTTGGCCGGTCGGTGGTCGGTGGTCGCTGGTTGCCGGTCGGCTGTCGCTGGTCGCCCTCGGTCGGTCGGTGGCCGCCAGCGGTCTGCGGCTGCCAGCAGTCGGTGACCTGTGGCCGGTTGTCGGGCGCTGGTCACCAGCTGCTGCTGGTTGCTGGTTGCTGGTTGCCGTCGGGGGTGTCGGGTGGCACGCATAGGGTCGGGTCGTGCTGGTCGTACATGCCGTGGGGAGCGAGGACGGGTGGGTCGCGGCTTGGGGTGAGGACTCCGGGTTGCCGCCTCGGGTTGGGCGGCGGCTTCACGGGCGGGCCGTTCGGCATCCGTTCGCGGTGGGGGACGGGGGGCTGGTTCGGGTTCTGCGTGGTGGCCGTGGCCGTGGTGGCAGCGGTCGTGGTGGTGGGGATTCTGTGCCGTTGCGGTTGGTGGTGCAGTTGCCCACCGTCGGGACCGGGCCGATCGCTTCTCCGGAGCTGGTCGGGGCTTCCGGGGCTGCGGCTGCGGTGCGCGGGACGCCTCGGTTGCACTCCTGGCTGGTTCCTGCGGTGCGGGTGGAGGGGCTGCCCGAGCGGATTGTGGACGGCAGGCTCGGGGCTTCGGCTCGGTTCTACCTGGAGGTCCTCGCGTTCGCCGATGACCTGGTGGCCAGGGGGCGCGTGGTGCCCGGTGTGGACGGTGGGGCGGCGCGGTGGCGGGCGGTGCTGTCCGGGGTGGACGCGGTGCGGTTCGCCGCGTTGCGCGCGGAGATGCCTCCCTCGTTCCGGGCGGCCCAGGAGTCCGTTGAGCCGGATCGGCTCATCAGGGCCGCGCTCGACCGGGCGGTGGACCGGCGGGTTCGGGACGGGGACTTCTCCGGGGTCGACCTGGACGAGCCCGGCGCCACGGGGATCTGGTTGCGGGCGCTGGTCGGCGACCCGGTGCTGGGCGCGGCCAGCGGGGCCGTGGCCAGGCTTCGGGAGCGGGTCGAGGGCTGGCAGGGCAGTGCGCTGCGACGCCCGCTGCTGCGGACCTGCTTCCGCCTGACCGCGCCCGATCAGAGCGTGGCCGACGAGGACGTCAGCGCGGGGCCCGGTCCGGGTGGGGACGGGGGTGGGCGGTGGGAGCTGGAGTTCCTGGTGCAGGCCGTCGACGAGCCGAGCGTCGTGGTGCCCGCCGAGCAGTTGTGGTCGCGGGGGAACAACGTCCTGCGCCGGTTCGCCACCCGGCCGGAGGACGTGCTGCTCGCCGACCTCGGGCGTGCCAGTCGGCTCTACCCGGCGCTCGACCGCGCGCTGGGCGAGCAGCGGCCCGCGCGGATGGTGCTGGACGTGACGGGGGCGCACGACTTCCTGGTGCGCGCGAACGAGCTGTCGCAGGCCGGGTTCGGGGTGCTGGTGCCCTCGTGGTGGCGCGAACCCCGGCGGGTGGGGCTGGCCCTGTCGGTGTCCGGCGGCGGAGGGGGCGGGGACGGGACCGGGTGGGGTGGCGCTGGGCGGGGTGGGGCCGCGGGGGCGGTGCCCAAGGAGAGCTCGCTCGGGTTGAAGGTGCTGCTGGACTACCGGTGGTCGTTGGCGCTCGGGGACGAGGAGCTGGCCGAACCCGAGCTGCGGGCGCTGGCCGAGGCGAAGGTGCCGCTGGTGCGGTTGCGCGGGCAGTGGGTGCAGGTCGACCAGCGCGGGCTCACCGCCGGGCTCGCGTTCCTGCGGCGTGGTGGCGGCGGGCGGATGACGGTGGGGCAGGCGCTCGCCCACGCGGGCGCGCTGACACGGCGGGCAGGCGGGGACACCGATGACGGGAACAGCAGCGGCAGCGGCAACGGCGGCCCCGACCTCGGTCCTGGCGGGAACAGCGGCAACAGCAGCAGGGGCGGTAGCAGTGGGGGCGGCGGGAGCGGCGGCAACAGCAGCGGGAGCGGCGGCAGCGGCAGCGGGAGCGGTGACAACGGCAGCGGGGCCGACGTCCTCCCCTACGGCTGGTTCGGGGCGTTGCCCCTGCCCGTCACCGCCGTGCGCGGGGACGGGGCGTTGGGGGCGTTGCTCGCCGGGGGTGGGGATCGGGTGGTGGGGGAGGTCGCCGCGCCCGAGGGGTTGACCGCCGTGCTCCGGCCCTACCAGGCGCGGGGGTTGGCGTGGTTGGCGTTCCTGGACTCGTTGGGGCTCGGGGCGTGCCTGGCCGATGACATGGGGCTCGGCAAGACCGTGCAACTGCTCGCCCTCGAAGCCCTGTGCCGTCAGGGGGACGACGGGTCGCGGGCGCCCACGCTGCTGGTCTGCCCGCTCTCGGTGCTCGGCAACTGGCAGCGGGAGGCCGCGCGGTTCACGCCGGGGCTCCGGGTTCGGGTGCACCACGGGCCCGAGCGGGACGTGAGCGGGATCGGGGCGGGGTGCGACCTGGTGCTCACCACGTACGCCGTGGTGGTGCGGGACGTCGAGGCGTTGCGCGGCGTGCGGTGGGACCGGGTGGTGCTGGACGAGGCGCAGAACGTGAAGAACAGCTCCACCCGCCAGTTCCAGGCCGTGCGGTCGCTGGACGCGCGGCACCGGGTCGCGCTGACCGGCACGCCCGTGGAGAACCGGCTGGCCGAGCTGTGGTCCGTCATGGACTTCGCCAACCCCGGCGTGCTCGGCACGGTGAACACCTTCCGGGCGCGCTTCGCCGTGCCGGTGGAGCGGCACGGGGACGAGGACGCGGCGGTGCGGCTGCGGCGGGTCACGGCGCCGTTCGTGCTGCGCAGGCTCAAGACCGATCCCAGGGTCATCTCCGACCTGCCCGACAAGATCGAGGTCAAGCAGCTCTGCCCGCTCACGCCCGAGCAGGCGTCGCTGTACCAGGCGGTGCTGGACGACATGCTCGCCAAGGTCGACGAGTCGGAGGGGCAGGAGCGGCGCGGGCTGGTGCTGGCGTCGCTGTCCAAGCTGAAGCAGGTGTGCAACCACCCGGCCCAGCTGCTCGGCGACGGCTCGCGGGTGGCCGGGCGGTCCGGGAAGGTCAACCGGTTGGAGGAGGTGCTGGAGGAGGTGCTCGCCGACGGGGACAAGGCGCTGTGCTTCACCCAGTTCACCGAGTTCGGGTCGCTGCTGGCGCCGCACCTGTCCGCGCGGTTCGACACGGACGTGCTGTTCCTGCACGGGGGCACGCCCAAGCGCGCGCGGGACGCGATGGTCGAACGGTTCCAGGGCGAGGGCGGGCCGTCGGTGTTCCTGCTGTCGCTGAAGGCGGGCGGCACGGGGCTGAACCTGACCGCGGCCAACCACGTGATCCACCTGGACCGGTGGTGGAACCCGGCGGTGGAGGACCAGGCGACGGACCGGGCGTTCCGGATCGGGCAGCGCAGGCACGTGCAGGTGCGGAAGTTCGTGTGCGCGGGGACGGTGGAGGAGCGGATCGACCGGATGGTGGAGCAGAAGCGCGGGCTGGCGCGGATGGTGGTCGGCACGGGCGAGGACTGGATCACCGAGCTGTCGACCGAGCAGCTGCGCGAGCTGCTGTCGCTGACCGGGGAGGTCTTCGATGAGTAGCCGGGGCGGGGGTGGCTCCGGGTGGGGCGGGGGCGACAAGTGGCGACCGGCTCGGGTGGCCAGGGAGGAAGCGGAGGCGGAAGCGGCGCGCGCGGCGGCTGAGCGGGCGGGAGCAGCGCGGGTGGCGGCTGAGCGGGGTGACGCGGGACAGGCAGGCGCGGGACACGCGGGGGCGGGACACGCGGGGGCGGCGCAGGCCGGCGCGGAACCGGCCGGAGCCGGGCGGGTGGACGCGGGCCGGGCGGGCGCGCGGGGTGGTGGCCTCGGCGGCGACCCGCAGCGCGCGGCGGCAGCCGACGGTGCCACCAGCGGCGGCGGGCCGGGCAACGCCGATCAGGGCAGGGCCACGAGCAACGGCACCACCTACGGCAGCGGCGGTGGTCCGGGCAACGCAGATCAGGGCGGTGTCACGAGCAACGACACCACCAACGGCAACGCCGGGCCAGGCAACGCCGGGCCAGGCAACGGTGGGCAGAGCAGCGCCGGGGCAGGCAGCGGCGGGGCAGGCAGCGGCGGGCCAGACAACGCCGGGGCAGGCAACACCGGGCCAGGCAACGGCGGGCCAGGCAGCGGCGGGCAGAGCAGCGCCGCCCTCGGCGGCCCCTCCCCCGCCACCCCCGACCTCCCCTGGTCGCAGCGGTTCCTCGACGTGCTCGGGTCGTTCGGGATGGCGGACGCCGTCAAGCGCGGGCGGGCGCTGGTTCGGGGTGGGCGGGTGATGAGCTTTTCCGTCTCCTCCAGTCTCGTGGTCGCGCTCGTCGCCGGGGAGCGGGACGGGCAGGGGCCGTTCCGGGCTCGGGTCGCGGTTCGGCGGTTCGACGACGGGGAGTGGGCGTCGGTCGAGGAGGCGTTGGCCGGGCGGGCGGTGTTCGTGGCCAAGCTGCTCGCCGGGACGTTGCCCGCCGGGGTCGAGGGGGTGTTCGGGGAGTTGGGGTTGTCGCTGCTGCCGCGCGGTTCGCGGGAGCTGGGCATGGACTGCTCCTGCCCCGCCTGGGAGGTGCCGTGCGAGCACCTCGCCGCCGCCTGCCAGGTGCTGGCGTCCGCGCTGGACGACGACCCGTTCACGCTGCTCGCCTGGCGCGGTCGGGAGCGGGACGAGCTGCTCGACCGGTTGCGGGCCTCGCGCGCGCCCGGCGACGACGAGCGCTCCGCGCCTCCGCTGGCGGCGGAGCCGGACTCGTTCTGGGTTCGCCCGCCCGCTCGCGCCGCCTCGGCCGAGCAGGGGGCGCTGACCGGCGCGGACGTGAGCGGGCAGCGGGTCGACGCGGTGCTGGACGAGCTGGGCGAGCTGCTCGTGGACGGGCGTCCGGTGCGGCCGGTGCTGCGCAAGCTGTACCGGCGGCTCCCCCGACGGGGGTGAGCCCCGAGCGCCCCAAGTTACCCACTGGTAACGTGCGGGTCCCGACGAAGGGAGCCCCGGTGCTGCTCGACCCCCACCGCTACGACGCCGCCCACCTGGACGACGAGAGCCGCCGCCTGCTGCGCGCGGTCGTCGACTGGTTCGAACAGCGCGGCAAGCGCAGGCTGATCGCCGACGACCAGGCCAAGGTCTGGTACTCGGAGTTCCTGGAGTTCGCCGCCCGCGAGAAGCTGTTCGCCACGTTCTGCACCCCCGCCGCCGAGGCGGGCGGCAACCCGGACAAGCGCTGGGACACCGCCCGCAACGCCGCGCTGAGCGAGGTCCTCGGCTTCTACGGCCTCCAGTACTGGTACGCCTGGCAGGTCACCGTGCTCGGCCTCGGGCCGATCTGGATGAGCGGCAACGCCGTCGCCCGCAAGCGCGCCGCCGAGCTGCTCGACGACGGCGCGGTGTTCGCGTTCGGCCTGTCCGAGAAGGAGCACGGGGCGGACGTCTACTCCACCGACCTGGTGCTCACCCCGGACGGCGACGGCGGGTTCCGCGCGTCGGGGAGCAAGTACTACATCGGCAACGGCAACGTCGCGGGCATGGTCTCGGTGTTCGGGCGGCGCGCCGACCTGGAGGGCCCGGACGCGTACGCGTTCTTCGCGGCCGACTCGCAGCACCCGGCGTTCCACCTGGTCAAGAACGTGGTGGACTCGCAGATGTTCGTCAGCGAGTTCGAGCTGCGCGACTACCCGGTGACCGCCGACGACCTGCTGCACACCGGGCAGGAGGCGTTCAGCGCGGCGCTGAACACGGTCAACGTCGGCAAGTTCAACCTGTGCACCGCCTCGGTCGGCATCTGCGAGCACGCGTTCCACGAGGCGATCACCCACGCGCACAACCGCGTCCTGTACGGCAAGCCGGTCACCGCCTTCCCGCACGTGCGGCAGAACTTCGTGGACGCCTACGCGCGCCTGGCCGCGATGAAGCTGTTCTCCGACCGCGCCGCGGACTACTTCCGCTCCGCCTCCCCGGACGACCGCCGCTACCTGCTGTTCAACCCCATCACCAAGATGAAGGTCACCACCGAGGGCGAGCGGGTGGTCGACCTGCTGTGGGACGTGATCGCCGCCAAGGGGTTCGAGAAGGACACGTACTTCTCCATGGCCGCCCGCGACATCCGCGCGCTGCCGAAGCTGGAGGGCACCGTCCACGTCAACCTGGCGCTGGTGCTGAAGTTCCTGCCGAACTACCTGTTCTCCCCCGCCGACGACTACCCGCCGGTGCCGACCAGGCACGACCCGGCGGACGACGCGTTCTTCTGGGAGCAGGGCCCGGCGCGCGGGCTGGGCGCGATCCGGTTCGCCGACTGGGAGGAGCCGTACCGGGCCGCCTCGGACGTGCCGAACGTGGCGCGCTTCCACGAGCGGGCCCGCGCGCTGCGGGAGCTGCGGGTGCTGGACGGGCAGCGCGGCGACCTGGACTTCCTGCTCAGCCTCGGCCACCTGTTCACGCTGGTGGTGTACGGGCAGCTGGTGCTGGAGCAGGCCGCGCTGACCGGGGTGGACCGGGACCTGGTCGACCAGGTCTTCGACGTGCTGGTGCGGGACTTCGCGGCGGGCGCGGTGGCGCTGCACGGGAAGTCCGCGTCGACGCCGGAGCAGCAGGCGTGGGCGCTGGCGCAGGTGGTGAAGCCGGTGGTGGACGGCGAGCGGTTCGACCGGGTGTGGCAGCGGGTCGAGGGGCTGTCGGGGGCGTACGAGATGCGGCCCTGACCGCCGCGCGCGCCGCCGGTCCTGGCGGGGGCACCCGTCTGCGCGCTTGACGGGCGCCCCCGCCCGCCCGTGTGATCGGGTGAGCCGCCGCCGGACCCGGACCCCCGAGGAGTGCGCGTGCGTCAGCGAAGATGGCCCGCCGTTCCCAGCACCGCCCTCGCCACGGCGAGCGGCGTTCCGACGACCGGCGGGGAGAGCTGAGTGGACGAGTCGACGAACGCGACCGGGGACGCCCCGGTCGAGCAGGACGGCACGACGGGCGACGGTGCGGCGGAGACCGGTGCGGCGCGGGAGACCAGGCCGCCCGCGCTGGCCCCCACTCCCCCGATGGGCTTCAACAACTGGAACTCCACCCAGTGCGGCCCCGAGTTCACCGACTCGATGATCCGGGGCATCGCCGACCTGTTCCTCAGCCTGGGCCTCAAGGACGCGGGCTACGAGTACGTCAACATCGACGACTGCTGGGCGCTGCCGCAGCGCGACGCGGACGGCGACCTGGTGCCCGACCCGGTCCGGTTCCCCGAGGGCATGAAGGCGCTCGTGGACCACGTGCACTCCAAGGGCCTGAAGTTCGGCATCTACACCAGCGCGGGCACCAGGACGTGCAGCGAGCGCGGGTTCCCCGGCGCGCTCGGGCACGAGCGGCAGGACGCGGCGCTGTTCGCCTCCTGGGGCGTGGACTACCTGAAGTACGACAACTGCCACAACCAGGGGATCGACGCGAGGCTGCGCTACCGGGCCATGCGCGACGCGATCGCCGCCACCGGCCGCCCGATCGTGCTGAGCGTGTGCGAGTGGGGCGAGAACCGGCCGTGGGAGTGGGCGTTCGAGGTCGGGCAGCTGTGGCGCACCACCCCGGACATCCGGGACAGCTGGGACTCGGTGCTGGAGATCGCCAAGGCGAACATGGCGCTGGCCGAGCACGCCGGGCCGAACCGGTGGAACGACCCGGACATGCTGGAGGTCGGCAACGGCGGCCTGACCCCGGAGGAGTGCCGCACGCACTTCAGCCTGTGGGCGATGATGGCCGCCCCCCTGCTGATCGGCGTGGACCTGCGGTCGGTGGCGCCCGAGGCGGTGGAGATCCTGACCAACCGCGAGGTGATCGCGCTCGACCAGGACCCGCTCGGCGAGCAGGCGCGGGTGGTGCGGTCCGAGGACGGGCTGCACGTGCTGGTGAAGCGGTTGCAGGACGGCGGGCGCGCGGTGGCGCTGTTCAACGAGAACGACGTGCCCGCGCGGATCTCGACCAGCGCCGCCGAGGCCGGGCTCCCCCGGTCGACCGGGTACCGGCTGCGGGACGTGTGGGCGCGGACCGACGCGCACACGGCGGGCGACGTCACGGCGTGGGTGCCGCCGCACGGCATCGTCGTCTACCGGGTCACGCCCGAACCGGCGTGGCTGCTGCTGCCGCCCGCCGTGGACGCGGGGGTGGAGCCGGTGCTGTCCCGGCCCGGCGCGCTGCCGCTGGTCGACCCGGACGCCCCGTCACTGGTGACCACCTCGCTGGGCAACAACGGCTGGCTGCCGGTGCTGGGCGCGCGGGTGGACCTGGAGGTCCCACCGGGGTGGCGGGTGCGGCCGACGGGGCAGCGGGCCCGGTCGGTGCTCGCGGGCGGCGACCGGGTGGACACCACCTGGGAGGTGCTGCCGCCCGCCGGGCTCGAACCGGGCCGGTACCGGCTGACGGCGCTGTTCGCCTACCTGTACGGGTGGGGGCGGCGGGTGAGCGCGGACCTGGAGGTGGTGGTGCCCCACCGGTTGCCGTCCGGCACCTCGTACCTGAGCGACGCGCCGTGGCTGCGGGCGAGCAACGGGTTCGGGCCGGTCGAGGTCGACACCAGCAACGGGGAGGCCGAGGCCGGGGACGGCGGGCCGCTCACGGTCAACGGGAGGGTGTTCGAGAAGGGCCTCGGGGTGCACGCGCCCAGCTCGGTCGAGTACTTCACCGGTGGCCGCTGCACGAGCGTGTCGGCGTTCGTGGGCGTGGACGACGAGAAGCCCGCGGCCGGGTCGGTGGTGTTCCAGGTGTGGGCGGACGACCGGAAGGTCGCCGACAGCGGGGCGCTGACCACGCGGGACGACGCGGTCGAGCTGGTCGCGGACGTGACCGGGGCGCGGACCGTGCGGCTGGTGGTGACCGACGCGGGCAACGGCGTCGACAGCGACCACGGTGACTGGGGCGACCTGAAGGCCACCTGCGAGTGATCACCCTCGGATGACGTTCGGGCTGCACCGCTCCTGCTGTCCGGGTGAGGCGTCTTGACTGGCGGTCACCGCCGGTGTTGTCTCGACCCCCGACGCGACGCGTGAGGAGGACTGGCGGATGACCGGGTCCATGGCGCTCAGGGCGCTGCGCGAGGCGATCGTGCTGGAACACCTGGAAGCGGAGAACGAGCGCGACTTCGCCACCACGATCGCGGCGTTCGACCGGACGCGCTACGAGATCGCGGCGACCGGCGAGGTGTACGAGGGAAGGGCCGAGGTGTCGGCCTACTACAGCAGGTCGCTGCGGGCGTGGCCGGACCTGCGCAGCGAGGTCGTGCGGGTGCACCACGCGGACGACGCGGCGATCGTGGAGCTGGAGGTGGCGGGCACCGAGCCGGGGACGGGGCGGGCCTGCCGGGCGAGGACCACGGCGTTCTTCGAGTTCGACGGGCCCAGCCTGGTCGGGAAGCGGCTCTACGGCGACGAGCCGTCCTAGCGGGCCGGCGCCGGGGCCGCGGTTCGGGGCCGCGGTTCGGGGCTGCGGTTCGGGGCCGCGGTTCGGGGCCGCGGTTCGGGGCCACGACGTGCGAACGGGCCGCACCCCACCTGGGGTGCGGCCCGCTCACGGAAGATCAGTTACCGCGAACCGCGGTTCAGACCGGGCGGACGGCCTGAGCCTGCGGGCCCTTCTGGCCCTGACCGATCTCGAACTCCACGCGCTGGTTCTCCTCCAGCGTGCGGTAGCCGTTGACCTGGATCTCCGAGTAGTGCACGAACACGTCGGCGCCACCGTTGTCGGGGGAGATGAAGCCGAAGCCCTTCTCCGCGTTGAACCACTTGACGGTGCCCTGAACTGCCATCTTGCTACTTCTCCTCTAACAGGTGCCGGATCGCGCTTGCGACCACCGGGTCAGTCAGGGCGACGACTTCTCCGCCGGTACCGCAGAGGAAAGACAGGCGCCCGCAACTTCCGTTCCGCGAGCGTGGAGAACACGAACACAGAAAGGTACGACCGCAGATAGTCAACCACGACTGCGCCCCGTGAGTCGAGTGATGGGACGGGTCTTCTGCGCTGCTACCTTCGACGTGGCGGCGGTCACAGCGGGTGTTCGCCGCCTGAAGTGCGCCGACACCGGTCAACCGGTCGCGCAGGGTGAGCGGCGGCCGTGCCGGGGACCCCGCGCGGGCCGCGCCGGGGCGCGAGGGGGAGGATCCGGCTCCACCGCAGGTGGGACGCGGCGGGCCGGGAGCGGCGGTGGCGCGCGCACGCCGGTCGGCGGGTCGCGCGGGCGGGTCGCCGCTGCTCGGGGGAAGATCGTCACCAGTGCCGCGTTCGGCCGACCGGGTGAAGGTCGTCTCCGGTCGTCACCCGCGCGCGACCACCGGGCGTGACCCGGCGGCGCGCTCCCCGAGCGGGGTTCCGGTTCCGACGACTTCGGGGGGCGGTGAGGCGGGGTGCTCGACGCGCTCCACCACGGCCAGGCCAGGCTGATGTTCTTCTTCCTCGGCCTGGTGGTCACCTTCGTGTTCATCCGGATCAGCGTCCGGCTGATCAGGGCGGGCGTGCGGTGGTGGCCGGGCAACTTCACGCCCGGCGGCACGCACATCCACCACGTGGTGTTCGGCGCGGTGTTCATGATGGTGGGCGGGGTCACCGGGATCGCCGTGCCGGACGAGGCGGTGGGGCTGCGGCTGGCCGCCGCCGCGCTGCTCGGCGTCGGGGCCGCGCTGGTGCTGGACGAGTTCGCGCTGATCCTGCACCTGCGCGACGTGTACTGGTCCAAGGACGGGCGGCTGTCGGTCGACGCGGTGTTCCTGGCGATCGGCATGACCGGCCTGCTGCTGCTGGGCGCCCGGCCGCTCGGGTACGACGACGTGCTCGGCGAGAGCGTGCCGGTGCGGGTGGCGCTGCTGCTGGGGAACCTGGGGTTCGCGATCGTGGCGCTGCTCAAGGGCAAGGTGTGGACGGGGCTGCTCGGGCTGCTGATCCCGCTGCTGCCGCAGATCGGGGCGCTGCGCCTGGCGCGGCCGAGGTCGCCGTGGGCGCGCTGGCACTACCCGGACGGCTCGCGGAAGCTGCGCCGCGCCGAGCGCAGGGAGAACCGCATCCGGCGGCCGTTGATCCAGGCGAAGATCCGGGTGCAGGAGTTCATCTCGGGCAGGCACGACGAGGTGTGACCGCCGCGCGGGCCCGGTCACCCCGGCCCGGTCACCCCGGCCCGGTCACCTCGGCGCGATGCCCAGCTCGGCGCAGGTCCGCTCCAGGTCCGGCGCGCACAGCTCCTCGGCGCGCACCACCCCCGACGCCACCAGCACCCGCACGCCGTCCCGGTGCACCGGGACCGCCCCCAGCAGCACCGCCTTCACCCGGCGCCCGTTCGTCGGGTCCTCGGTGGTCGCGCTCGCCAGCGCGTCCGCGCGCGCCACGTCCCCGTCCGCGAGCGCCGAGGCGAGCCGGGCCGCCGCCTCCGCCTCGTCCCGGATGGACTTGTGCACCGTCATGCACTGCTCGCCGCGCAGCACCGCGCGCAACCCGTCCACCGTGGCGTCCTGCCCGGTCACCGGCACCTTCCCGGCCAGTCCCCTGGCGCGCAGCACCTGGATGGCGGCGGCGGCGAGCCGGTCGTTGGCCGCGAGGACCCCGTCGACGCGCCCGCCGCTGTCGTTGAGCGCCTGCTCGAACCGGGCCCGCCCGAGCAGCGGGTCCCAGCGGTCGGCGCTCGTGCTGGCCGCGAGCCGGTAGTCGCCGCGCTCGTAGCGGGGGCCGAGGACGCGGCGCTGCCCGTCGGCGAACTGCATGGCGTTGTTGTCCTGCGGCGCGCCCTGCAGCTCGATGACCCGCGCGCCCCGCCGGTCCCCCAGGCAGTCCACGAGCCCGCGCGCCTGGAGCTCGCCGACGGCCTCGTTGTCGAAGGACACGTGGTAGTCGGCGGCCCCGCCGACGCTGAACCGGTCGTAGTCGATGACGGGGATGCCCGCCTTGCGCGCCTTGTGCTCGACGGTGGCCCCGCCCTCGGGGGTCAGCGGGGTGATCAGCAGGACCGCGACGCCCCTGGCGATCAGGTCGTCGGCGATGCTGGCGAACCGGAACTCGTCGTTGCGGGCGTTCTCGACGACCGGGTCGAGCCCCTCGGCCTCCAGGGCGCGCAGGAGCTGCGGCCGGTCCTGCTCCTCCCAGCGGGCGGAGGACTCGGTGTCGGGCAGGATCACGCCGACGAGCGGCCTGGTCGGGCGCTCCGGCGGTCCGGCGGTCCCCCCGCAGGCCGCGAGCAGCAGCGCGGGCAGTCCGGCGCAGAGCGCCCTCCCGAGCCTTCGCATCAAGCCAACCCCTCGCGCGTTCACCCGCACGGGTGGGCGGGATTCCGAAGCCACCTTCCCCGACCAGGGGCGCGGGCCGGGCAGCGGGGTGCGGCCGACCGGTCCAGCGCTGCCCCGCCGAGGCCGTCCATGACCTTCCACGCGACATCGCCGCAGGTCGGAGAATTGTTACCCACCGTGGGCAAATCACTCAGGGTGCATACCCCACTACGCTTCGGTGTCCGACGAACGGACCCTGACCACGATCGCTTTCTGTGTCAAGGTGACGCCCGACCCGACGTCGAACGGGTGTGAGGAGACAGCTCAGGTGAGATCACGCAGAATCGCCCACCCCGCGCTGGTGCTGGTGGGAGCCGCCGCACTCGTCGCCGCCGCGACGACGCCCGCCGCCGCCGAGCAGGCCACCACCGAGTACACCGTGCTGGTCGAGGACGGGGCCAGCCGGGACGCCGCGGTCGCGGCGGTGCGCGCTGCGGGCGGCCACCTGGTCCGCGAGAACAGCGCGGTCGGGATGCTGGTCGTGCGGGCGCCGGAGTCCGGTTTCGCCGGGCGCGTCTCCGCCTCGCCGTCGGTGCTGGGCGCGGCCACGGCCAAGCCGATCGGCCGCACGCCCGGTTCCGCAGGCAACCGCGAGTGGTCCGACGTGGAGAAGGAGAACACCGCGCTGGGCGCGGCGAAGGCCCCCTCCGCGTCCCGCGAGGCCACCGCCGCCCAGGCCGGTCTGGACCCGCTGGACAGCGACCTGTGGGGCCTGCGCGCGGTGCGCTCCGACATCGCCCGCGCCAAGCAGCCCGGCGACAAGCGGGTCAAGGTCGGCGTGATCGACACCGGCGTCGACGGCAACCACCCGGACATCGCGCCGAACTTCGACCGCGAGCTGTCCCGCAACTTCACCGTCGACCTGCCCTACGACGCGGACGGCGGCGAGTTCGACGGCCCGTGCGAGTTCCGGGGCTGCGTCGACCCGGCGGACCACGACGACGGCGGCCACGGCACGCACGTCGCGGGCACCATCGGCGCGGCGGCCAACGGCTCCGGCGTCTCCGGCGTCGCCCCGAACGTCACCCTGGTGAACGTGCGGGCGGGCCAGGACTCGGGCACGTTCTTCCTGCAGCCGGTCGTCGACGCGCTCACCTACAGCGCGGACGCGGGCCTGGACGTGGTGAACATGTCCTTCTACGTCGACCCGTGGTACATGAACTGCGGCAACGACCCCACGGCCACCGCCGAGGAGCAGCTGGAGCAGCGCACCACCATCACCGCGGTGCAGCGCGCCCTGAACTACGCGCACGGCAAGGGCGTCACGCTGATCGGCGCCGGCGGCAACAACCACGAGGACCTCGGCAACCCGAGGACCGACGTGGTCAGCCCGAACTACCCGCCCGGCCACGCCCGGCCGCGCCCGGTGGACTCCAGCTGCCTGAACCTGCCGACCGAGGGCGACCACGTCATCTCGGTGTCGGCGCTCGGCCCGTCGCTGACGAAGGCCGACTTCTCGAACTACGGCACCGAGCAGACCGAGCTGTCCGCGCCCGGCGGGTACTTCCGCGACGGCCTGGGCACCGACTGGTACCGCACGAACGAGAACCTGGTCCTGTCGACCTACCCGCGCAACGTGGCCCTGGCCGACGGCGCGATCGACGCGGACGGCAACCTCACCCCGGCCGGTGAGTCGGCGGGCGTCAAGAAGGACTGCTCGACCGGGACCTGCGCGTACTACCAGTTCCTGCAGGGCACCTCGATGGCCGCCCCGCACGCGTCCGGCGTGGCCGCGCTGGTGGTCAGCCAGTACGGCAAGAACGACAAGAAGCACCCCGGCACGCTGACCATGGCTCCGGACAAGGTGAAGACCGTGCTGACCGGGACCGCGACCAAGCGGCCGTGCCCGGTGCCCAGGACGGTGTCGTACGTCAACGTCGGCCGCTCGGCCGAGTTCGACGCGACCTGCGTGGGCGACGCGAAGTTCAACGGCTTCTACGGCCACGGCATCGTCGACGCCTACGGCGCGGTGACCAGGGGCGGCGGGCTGATCTAGCTCCCCCTCGAACGGCGAGCGGCCCCGCACTCCTGGAGTGCGGGGCCGCTGGCCGAAGGAGAACAAACCCGCTGAGCCGCAGCGAGGGCCGAGGTGCACCGGCTGCCGGCCCCCGCACTGCTGCGCAGCGCGGGGGCCGCTCGCGTCAGGACCGTGCTCAGGTCAGGACGGCAGCTCCTGCCAGGCCAGCACGGGCGCGGCCAGGTCGCGGATGGTCGCCAGCAGGCCGAGGCGGGCGGCCCGCAGCTCGGGCTCCTCGGCCATCACCAGCACGTCGTCGAAGAACCGGTTGACCGGCCCGGTGAGCGGCGTGGCGGCGGCGACGAAGGCCGCGAGGCCCTCGCCGTCCGGCTTGACCGAGCCGAGCGCCTCGTGCAGCGCCAGCTCGGCGGGCTCGCGCAGGGCGCTCGGGTCGTAGCCGCCCGAGGTGCCCGCGGGCACGATCCGGCGGACCCGCTGCAGCGCGGCCACGAGCGCGGTGAACGCCTCGTCGCCGACCAGCGCGGTCAGCTCGGCCAGGGTCTCGTCCGCGACGGCGGGCGCGTCGGCCAGCACGAGCACGGCGTTGACGTGGCGGTGGTCGTGCCCGGCGTCGAGCAGCTGCTGCTCGTACCGGCGGACCGCGAACTCCCGCGCGCCCTCGAGGGCCTCGTCGGACAGCGCGACGCCCTCGGGCAGGCCCGCGGCGGCCAGCTCCAGCGCCGCGGGCAGGGTGATGGCGCGCAGCTCGGGGAAGTGCCGCAGCACGCTCACCGCGCCGAGCGCGGCCCGCCGCAGGCCGAACGGGTCGGAGCTGCCGGTCGGGTTGGCCCCGGTGGCGAACAGGCCCGCGAGCAGGTCGAACCGGTCGCCGAGGGAGAGCAGCGCGCCCGCCGCGGACGCGGGCGTCGCGTCACCGGCGGAGCGGGGCAGCTCCATCTCGTACAGCGCCTGCGCCACCTCGGGGGTCTCGCCCGCGCGGACCGCGTACTCGCGGGCCATGGTCCCGGCGAGGCTGGACAGCTCGATGACCATCTGCGAGCCGAGGTCGAACTTGGCCAGCTCGCCGGCCCGGCGCAGCGTGTCGTCGCCCGCGCCGACGACCTCGGCGAGCCGTTCGGCGAGCGCGGCGATGCGGGCGCTGCGGTCGGACATGGAGCCGAGCTTGTCGGCGAAGGTGAGCTTGTCCAGCCCGGCCTTCATCGTCTCCAGCGGCGTGCGCAGGTCGGCGCGCCAGAAGAACGCGGCGTCCTCGTAGCGGGCCCGCAGCACGGCCTCGTTGCCCGCGCGCACCAGGTCCTCGTCGACCTCGCCGTTGGCGACGGCCACGAAGTGCGGCAGCAGCGAGCCGTCGGCGGCCCGGACCGGCAGGTACCGCTGGTGCTTGCGCATCACCGTGGTGAGGATCTGCGCGGGCAGCTCCAGGTAGTCGGCGTTGAACGACCCCAGGATCGGGGTCGGCTGCTCGACCAGGTTGGTCACCTCGTCCAGCACGCCGTCCAGGTCCACCGAGCCGCCGACCGACGCGGCCAGCTCCTGCGCCCTGCGCACGATCTCGGCGCGCCGGTCGTCGGCGGACAGCACCACGCCGTGCCCGGCCAGGAACTCCCGGTAGCCGTCGGCGGAGGAGACCTCCACCACGGGCTGGTCGGCGGTGCGGTGCACCCGCGTGGTGGTCCCGGAGGCCAGCGCGGACGCCACCACCGGCACCGGGGTGTCGCCGAGCAGGGCGAGCAGCCAGCGCACGGGGCGGGTGAACGACAGCTTCGGGTCGCTCCACTTCATGTTCTTCTCGGCGCGCAGCTCGGTCACGACCTCGCCGAGCACCCCGCTGAGCACCTCGACCGCGCCGCGACCGGCGACGGTCCTGGTCAGCGCGACGTGCTCGACGCCGTTCTCGACCACGCGGCCCAGCTCGGACACGTCGACGCCCTGCCCGCGCGCGAAGCCCTGCGCGGCCTTGGTGGGGTTGCCGTCGGCGTCGAACGCGGCCGAGACGCGGGGGCCGCGCGCGGTGCGCTCGGCGTCGGGCTCGCGCGGCTGCACGTCCGGCACCACGACGACCACGCGCCGGGGCGTGCCGTGCGCGGCGACCTCGCCGGTGGCGAGCCTGGTCGCGCCGAGCTTGGCGGCGACCGCCTCGCGCACGGCCTGCGTGGTGCGGGTCACCTCGTGCGGCGGCAGCTCCTCGGTGCCGATCTCGAACAGCAGCGTGCGCGCGCCGTCGACGTCGGCGAAGGAGGTCGGCTTGGGCGCGGCGGGCAGCGCCTCGACCAGGCCGAGCGGGTGCCCCTGCTCCTCGCGGCGGGCCGCCCACAGCTGCGACACCTCGCGGGCCAGCCCGCGCATCCTGGCGAACGCGCGCGCCCGCTCCGTGGTGCTGATCGCGCCGCGCGCGTCGAGCACGTTGAACGCGTGCGAGCACTTGAGCACGTAGTTGTGCGCGGGCACGGGCAGGCGGGCGTCCAGCATCCGCCTGGCCTCGGAGGCGTACTCCTCGAACAGCCGCTTGTTCGCCTCGACGTCCGCGTCGTCCAGGTAGTAGCGGCTCATCTCGTACTCGGCCTGGCCGAACGCCTCGCCGTAGGAGATGCCGGGCGCGTAGGCGATGTCCTTGAAGTGGGACACGCCCTGCAGCGCCATCATGATCCGCTCGATGCCGTAGGTGATCTCCACCGACACCGGGTCGAGCGACATGCCGCCCGCCTGCTGGAAGTACGTGAACTGGGTGATCTCCAGGCCGTCCAGCCAGACCTCCCAGCCCAGGCCCCACGCGCCGAGCGCGGGCGAGGCCCAGTTGTCCTCGACGAACCGCACGTCGTGGGCGCGCACGTCGATGCCGAGCGCGGCGAGGCTGCCCAGGTACAGCTCCTGGGGGTTGCCGGGGTCGGGCTTGAGGATGACCTGGAACTGGGTGTGGGTCTGGAGCCGGTTGGGGTTCTCGCCGTAGCGGGCGTCGTCGGGCCGCACGCTGGGCTCCACGTAGGACACCCGCCACGGCTCGGGACCGAGCACGCGCAGCACGGTCGCGGGGTTGAGCGTCCCCGCCCCGACCTCGGTGTTGTAGGGCTGCACGACGACGCAACCCCGTTCGGTCCAGTACCTGGTCAGCGCGAGCAGCGCGTCCTGCATGGTCAGCACGGGGGCACAGTCTACGAAGCGCGCATGGGGAGGTTCACAATCGGTCCGCTCACCTGGCCAAAGGCCGTAACAAGGCGGTAGCACCGCTCGCACAGCGCGCTGTGCCACTCTATGGGCGCAACCCGGAGCCCCTCCGGTGCGTCACCAGGGGTGTACCGGTGCGAAGAGGGAGGGAGTGCGAGTGGACAACCGGCCGCCGAGGCAGGGCGACCCCGACGGGTTCGGGAGGCGCCCCGTCCCGCCACGGGACCCCTCCGCGCGCAGAGCGCCCGCCGGCGGGGACCGGCTCCCGCCCAGGCGCGGCCCGGTGGAGGGCGAGCGCGACGGCAGGCAGACGCCCCCGGAGGGCGGCAGGCCGCTGCCCGAGGGCGCCAGGAGCCGTCCGCCCGAGGGCGCGCGGAGCCGACCGCCGATCCGGAACGTGGCGCCGCCCACGGAGCGCACCGCGCCGGTGCGCGCCGACCGCGGGCGCGACGAGCCGCCGCGCGCCGGGAGGCTGGACGAGCCGCGCGGTCGCCCGGCCAAGCCCGTGCGGCGCGAGGCGAACGGGCACGCGCCCACGGAGCGGACCACGCCCGCGCGGGCGATGCGCAGCGAGCGGGCGCGCAACGAGGGCCTGGCAGGCGGGCCCGCGCTGGACCGCGCGCGCGACGAGGCGGTGGAGCGCAGGCGCGCGGCCCGCGCCGCGCGCGCGGCGGAGGCCGAGGAGCTGTCGCGGCCCAGGAGCGGCGCGCGCCCCGGCGAGGAGGACCGGCCGGTCCGGCCGGAGCGGCGCGGCCGGGTCGTCAAGGGCGTCGTCGTGGACGCCGAGGACGACGCCGAGAGCGCCCCGCCGAGGTCGCCCCGGCCGAGGACCGTCCCGCCGAGGCCCGCGCCCGCGAGGCGGCCCGCGCAGCGCACGCCCCCGCCGTCCAGGGTGAAGCTGGCCGGGCGCACGGCGCTGGCGCTGGTCTCGACCGCGGTGCTGCTCGCGACCGGCTACGGCTACAAGAACCTGAACGCCCTGACGGACAACATCGCCACCACGGACGTGATCAGCGCGGACGCCGGCGGCGAGAAGCCGCAGGACGGGTCGATCGACATCCTGATGGTCGGCATGGACAGCCGCACCGACTCCAAGGGCAACCCGCTGCCGCAGGAGATCCTGAACGAGCTGCAGGCGGGCGGCTCGGAGGACGGCGGGCTGAACACCGACACGCTGATCCTGCTGCACATCCCGAACGACAGCGGCAAGGCGGTCGCGGTGTCGTTCCCGCGCGACTCCTACGTGGACATCCCCGGCGGCTACGGCAAGCACAAGATCAACTCGGCGTACGGCTACGGCAAGACCGCCGCGCTGGAGGAGCTCGGGGACAAGGGCGAGTCCGGCACCGCCCTGGAGCTCAAGGCCAGGCAGGCGGGCAGCAAGAGCCTGATCAGCACGATCGAGAACCTGTCCGGCGTCAAGATCGACCACTACGCCGAGGTCAACCTGGTCGGCTTCTACGAGATCACCAAGGCCGTCGGCGGCGTGGACGTGTGCCTCAACAACGCCGTCCAGGACGACCTCTCGGGGGCGAACTTCAAGAAGGGCAACCAGACCATCCAGGGCCGCGAGGCGCTCTCGTTCGTGCGGCAGCGCTACGGCCTGCTGCGCGGCGACCTGGACCGGGTCGTGCGCCAGCAGGTGTTCATGGCGGGCCTGGCGAACAAGGTGCTCTCCGCGGGCACGCTGACCGACCCCGGCAAGCTGGGCGACCTGATCGACGCGCTGTCCAAGTCCATCACCCTCGACGAGGGCTGGGACGTGCTCAGGTTCGCGACCCAGATGAAGGGCCTGACCGGCGGCAGCATGGAGTTCAAGACCATCCCGACCGGCAACCCCGAGCTGATGACCGACAGCGACGGCATGGCGGTCGAGGTCGTCCCCTCCCAGGTGAAGAAGTTCTTCAAGGACTTCGCCAAGTCCGAGGAGGAGAAGAACAAGGCCGCCGTGGACCCGGCGACGGTGACCGTCGAGGTCCGCAACGCCTCCGGCATCCCCGGCCTGGCGTCCAGGGTGCTGCAGGAGCTGGTGGCGCTGAAGTTCGTCGCGGGCGACGCGGACAACGCCGACGCCGACCAGGTCGCCTCCGCGGTGCTCTACGGCAAGGGCGGCGAGGCGGGGGCGCAGGCCGTCGCCGACGCGCTCGGGGACGTGGAGATCAAGGAGGACGCCACGATCGCGGCGGGCACGGCGCGCGTGGTGGTCGGGTCCAGCTACGACGGTCCCGGCGTGGCCAACCTGCTCGGACAGCGTCTGCTCGCCTTGGACGGCGGCTTCCGCACCCAGCAGGCGCCCCAGGAGGACCAGACCGGCGCGGAGATCAACGCGGGCGGCATCCGCTGCGTGAACTAGTCCCGCGCTCGACCGGCAGGCGGCCCGGTCGGACCCACCTCGGGTCCGACCGGGCCGCGGTCGTTTCCGGGCGAACCGCGGTCGTTTCCGGGCGAACCGCGGGCGGTCCCGAAGGGGGCCGCCCGCGCCGGTCCCGCTCGGGGCTCCCTGGGGGCGACCCCGGTTTCCGCGCCCGCCGCCTCGGGAACCAGGTTCGGGGCGCGGAGCGTTGAACCTGCGGGCCGCCTCGCGCGTCCTGGGAGGACCGGCGCGAGCGCGGCGGGACGGCACGGCCATCACGAAGCACGCACGGGCACGGGGGTAGTCGCATGACCGCACGGGGTTCCAGGGCGACGGGGGCGCGCCTGCGCAGGCTGCTCGGCGCCGGGTTCGGGGCGGCCCGCCGCGCGCCGCTCGCCGCGCTGCGCCGCTGGAGGCTCACCCTGGGCGTGGTGGGCCTGCTGGGCCTGCTCGCCGCGGCCCCGTGGGCCTGGGTGCAGGCCACCAGCGCCCCGTACCGGCTCACCGCCGCCGAGGTGCCCGAGACGCCGGTGGCGCTGGTGCTCGGCGCGGGCATCCGCGACGGCCGCCCCACGCCGTTCCTGGCGGGCAGGCTGGACGTGGCCGCCGACCTGTACCACCGGGGCAAGGTGAAGGTGCTGCTGGTCAGCGGGGACAACAGCCGCCCCGACTACGACGAGCCCACCGCGATGCGGAACTACCTGCTGCGCCAGGGCGTCCCGGACTCGGCGATCGTGTCCGACTACGCCGGTCTGGACACCTGGGACTCGTGCGCCAGGGCCAACCGGATCTTCGGCGTCACCTCGGCGACCGTGGTGACCCAGCGGTTCCACCTGCCGCGCGCGGTGGCGCTGTGCCGGGCGGCGGGCATCGAGGCGTACGGCGTCGGCCACGACACGTGGGGCGCCCGCAGCAGCACGACGCTCTACGGCTACTTCCGCGAGTCGGTCGCGAGCGTCAAGGCGTTCTGGGACGGGGCCGTGACGAAGCGCGACCCCCGGTTCCTGGGTCCCCAGGAGTCCGGGGTCACCAGGGCCCTGGAAAGCTGAATGACTACTTTGGGTATCACTTGCTTAGCCTGATTGGGCGATATCTGATGCAACTCGCGTAAGTGGTGCCGCCCGCGCGCTTTCCATCTCCGTGAACATGCGGACATGGAGGACCTGACGGTGGAGATAGACACAGCGGAGTACCAGCGCGTCCTGGGGGACGAACTCCGCAGTCTCCGCAAGCAGCGCGGGTGGACGCGCAAGGAGCTGAACCAGCGGCTCCAGAGCGACATCTCGCTGCAGACCCTGGCGACCTACGAGCTGGGCACCCGCCAGTGCTCGGTGGTGCGCCTGGTGGAGATCTGCGTCGCGCTGGGAGTGCCCGCGCACCGGGTGCTGGCGAAAGTGCACGAGCGGGTGTTCGGCGACTCGCCGTCCGGCCACCTGCCGGTGAACCTGGCCGCCGTCGTGGCCGACGGCAGGCCGCACCTGGCGCCGCTGCGGCGGTGGGCCCAGGGCAGGCTCGCCCAGATCGGGCCCGAGCAGCCGCCCGAGGTGCACCTCGACCTGCCCGCGCTCGACTACATGGCCCAGTTGTGCCAGCTCAGCACGGTGGACCTGATCAGGACCCTGCGCGAGATGGACAACCGCCACGGGTAGCATCTCGCTGGCGCATTGTCCTACTAACGCAGGAAGTCGCTTGCCGAACACTCCAGGTGCAGACCCAGGTCGCCTCCCGCTGCGCACCGCGGCGGCCGTGCGGCTGGGCAACATGAGCTCGAAGCTGTCGCAGAAGATGGGGTTGGGCGCGGGCGGCATGATCGGTGGCCGCATCGCCCTCAAGCTCGACCCGCAGGCACTGGCCCACCTCACGTCCGGGCGCAGGGTCGCGCTCGTCACGGGCACCAACGGCAAGACCACGAGCACGATGATGCTCAGCAGGGCCGTGTCGGCCCTGGGCGAGGTCGCGACCAACCACGGCGGCGCCAACATGCCGGACGGGCACGTGACCGCGCTGAGCAAGCAGCAGGAGGCGCCGTACGCGGTGCTGGAGGTCGACGAGGGGTACTTCCCCGAGGTCGTCCGGGCGTCCAACCCGTCCGTCGCGGTGCTGCTGAACCTCAGCCGGGACCAGCTCGACCGGGTCGGCGAGGTCCGCACGATCGAGCGGAACCTGCGGGAGGCCCTGAACACGGTCACCGGCGTCGTCGTGGCGAGCTGCGACGACATCATGGTCACCTCGGCCGCGCGGGACTGCGCGCGGGTGATCTGGGTGTCCACCGGCACCGGCTGGCACAACGACGCGGCCTCGTGCCCGCGCTGCGGCGACCCGATCCGCTGGCAGGGCGAGCACTGGCACTGCACCGGCTGCGACCTGGCCCGGCCCAAGCCGGACTGGGTGACCGGGGACGGCTTCCTGATCACGCCCAGGGGTGAGCGGGTCGAGCTGTCGCTGCGGCTGCCGGGCAAGTTCAACATGGCCAACGCGGTCATGGCCGCCGCCGCCGCCGCCGAGATGGGCGTCGCGGTGCCGGACGCCGTGCAGCGGCTGCGCACGGTGTCCAACGTGGCCGGTCGCTACCGGACGATCCAGCGCTCCGGCAGGCGCGCCAGGCTGCTGCTGTCGAAGAACCCGGCGGGCTGGAGCGAGACGCTGACCGTGGTCAGCGAGTCGGCCCACCCGGCGGTGCTGGCGATCAACGCGCACGAGGCCGACGGCCGCGACCTGTCGTGGCTGTGGGACGTGCCGTTCGAGCAGCTGCGGGGCAGGCGGGTGATCGCCTCGGGCGAGCGCGCGACGGACCTGGCGGTGCGGCTGACGTACGCCGAGGTCGAGCACACGATCATCCCGGACCCGCTGGAGGCGATCGACGCGATGCCGGTGGGCGACGTCGAGGTCATCGCCAACTACACGGCGTTCCGCGACCTGAACGCGAGGTCCGCTGATGGCGAGTAAGGTCCAGATCGCCCTGGTGCTGCCCGACCTGCTGGGCACCTACGGCGACTTCGGCAACGCGGTCGTGCTCGAGAAGCGCATGGCGTGGCGGGGCATCCCGGCCGAGATCGTGCCGGTGCGGTTCGGCGAGCCGGTGCCCGACTCGTGCGACATCTACGTGGTCGGCGGCGGTGAGGACACCGCGCAGACCCTGGCGGTGCGGCACCTGCGCGAGCACCCAGGGATGCAGCGGGCCGCCTCGCGCGGCGCGGTGATCCTGGGCGTGTGCGCGGGCATCCAGATCTTCGGCGAGAAGTTCACCCGCGCCGACAACGTGACCCACCCCGGTCTCGGGCTGGTCGACTCCAGCTCGCACGCCGGGGGCAGCCGGGCGATCGGCGAGGTCATCGCGGAGCCGGTGGACGGGCTGTTCGAGGGCCTGCTGACCGGGTTCGAGAACCACCAGGGCCGCACCGTGATCGGGCCGTCCGCCCGGCCGCTGGCCAAGGTGCGGGTCGGCACGGGCAACGACGGGTCGGTGGAGGGCCTGGTGCAGGGGCGCATCCTGTGCACCTACCTGCACGGGCCGGTGCTGCCGCGCAACCCGCAGATCGCCGACCTGCTGATCGAGTGGGCGACCGGGACCAAGCCGCAGCCGCTCGACCTGGAGGCCGTGACGCGGCTGCGCCAGGAGCGGGCGAAGGCGGCCGGGGTCTGACCCGGTCCGGGACTGCTGTGACGGGGGGCGGTGCTTCGGCGCCGCCCCCCGCGCTGCGCAGCAGTGCGAAACCACGGGCTGCTGCACCTCGGCTCCGCGTTGCGGCTCGGTCGGTTTGCTCTTTCGCCTGACGCGCCCCCGCTCAGGGCCGGACGAGGACCTTGAGCGCGGTGCGCTCGTCCATGGCGCGGTAGCCCTCGGCGACGTCGGCCAGCGCGACCGTGCGGTCGAACACCGGGGACGGGTCGAGGCGGCCCGCGAGCACGTCCGCCAGCAGCTCGGGCAGGTGGGCGCGGACCGGGGCGACCCCGCCCGCGAGGGCGACGTTGCGGCGGAACAGCTCGCCGATCGGCGGGGCGGGGGCCTC
Organism: Actinosynnema pretiosum; assembly: GCF_002354875.1. Classification (GTDB taxonomy): domain Bacteria; phylum Actinomycetota; class Actinomycetes; order Mycobacteriales; family Pseudonocardiaceae; genus Actinosynnema; species Actinosynnema auranticum. The sequence goes on along the minus strand of NZ_CP023445.1, from coordinate 1,128,608 downwards.
GTGCGGGACGCCGACGTAGCCGATCCGGCCGCCGTCGCGCACCGCGCCGAGCGCGGTGCGCCAGGACTGCTCGTTGCCGACGCACTCCAGCACGGCGGGCGCGCCGAGCCCGCCGGTCAGCTCCCTGACCCGCTCCACGGCCGCCTCGCCGCGCTCGGGCACCTGGTCGGTGGCGCCGAACAGCCGGGCCACGGCGGCCCGGTCCTCGTGCCTGCCCAGCGAGATGATCCGCTCCGCGCCGAGCCTGCTCGCGGCCAGCACGCCGCACAGGCCGACCGCGCCGTCGCCGACCACGACGACCGTGGAGCCCCGGCCGACGCCCGCGGCGAGCGCCGCGTGGTGGCCGGTGCCCATGACGTCGGACAGGGACAGCAGGGCGGGCAGGAGGGACTGGTCGGCGTCGCGCGGCACGGGCACGAGGGTGCCGTCGGCGTGCGGGACGCGGACCGCCTCGCCCTGACCGCCGTCGGAGCCCTTCGAGCCCCACGAGCCGCCCTCGGGGCAGGAGGTCTGGAGACCCGCGACGCAGTGCGCGCAGGTGCCGTCGCTCCAGCAGAACGGGGCGATGACCCGGTCGCCGACGCTGAGCGTCGACACCTCGGAGCCGACCTCGACCACCTCGCCGACGAACTCGTGGCCGATGCGCTGGCCCTGGGCGCGCTTGGACACGCCCCGGTAGCCCCACAGGTCGCTGCCGCACACGCACGCCAGCTCGACCCGCACGACGGCGTCGGTGGGGAGCTGGATCACCGGGTCGGGGACCTCCTCGACTCGGATGTCCCGTGCACCGTGGATCGTGGTCGCCCGCACTTGTCGCGCCTCCTCGTGGATGTCCACCCGGTCGTGCCAGTGGCCATTGTCGCCCGAGCCGGGGGCGGGCACCGGACGGCGGTCAGCCCGGCAGGGCGGCGGTGAGGACCGGGAGGGCGTTCTCCAGGGCGCGGTCCCAGTACGGCCAGGTGTGGGTGCCCGGCCCGTACAGGTCGGCGGTGACCCGCGCGCCCGCCTCGGTGAGCCGGGCCGCCGTGGCGAGGTTCTCGGCCCACAGCTCGGCCTCCAGGGCGTCGACGACCTCGTTGCCGGGCGGGTCGAGCGGGCCGGGGGCGCCGTCGCCGCAGGACAGGTAGACCGGGACGCCGCGCAGGGCGTCGGCGAGGTCGTGCGGGTTGTGGGCGGCCCAGTCGGCGTCGGTGGGCCAGAGCGCGGCCGGGTCGAGGTCGGCCTGGGTGACGATGCGGCGGACCAGGGCGCGGGAGTCGTCGGTGCCGGTGGTGTGGACGACGCCGCTGAACGAGGCGGCGGCGCGGAAGAAGCCGGGGTGGCGGGCGGTGTAGGAGAGCGCGCCGAAGCCGCCCATGGAGTAGCCGGCGACGACCCGGTCCCCGCTCGCGCGGTAGTCGCGCTCCAGGGCCTCGCGCAGCTCGACCAGGTGGAACGCCTCCCAGGCCGGGCCGTCGGCCCAGTCGGTGTAGAAGCCCGCCAGCCCGCCCTCGGGCATGGCGACGATGACGTCGAGGTCGCGGGTGAGCCGGTCGGCCTGGCCGGGCGAGGTCCAGCCGAGGTGGGAGCCGCAGCAGCCGCTCAGCAGGTAGAGGACCGGCCAGCGGCGGTCGGGCTGGGCGGCCCAGCCGTCGGGGAGCAGCAGGCGGACCTGGGCGTCGCGGCCGAGCGCGGCGGAGGGCAGGACGAGGTCCACGACCCGGCCGGACGGGTCGGCGGTGGCGCTCGTGGTGGTGCTCGTGGTGGTGCCGGTGGTGCCGGTGGTGCCGGTGGGTGCGCTCGGTCCCGCGGTCGTGCAGGCGGCGAGCAGCAAGATCAAGAACAGGGTGAGGGCGCGCACCACCCGAGGATGCCCCCGAACCGGGCAGCGCGGTAACCCCGAACGGACCAGGAGGGGGTGCTTCCGGTGATCGGCCGAACCGGAATCGCTTCGGTCGGAGTTCAACACCGGGCCCCTGGAGCGATAAGCCGGGTGACGGCGCGAATCGTGATCCGAGCACCCCTCACGACCTGGGTGATCTGGGGATTCCGCTCCGCTGGGCACGCCTAGGATGTCCGGCCAAAGGCGACGGGAGCAGGGATGGCTACACCGGTGTACAGCGGGGCGACGCGGACTCCGCAGCGGGGCAGACCCAGGGACGCCAGCCGCGACGAGGCGCTGCGGCGGGCGGCGCTGGAGGTCATGGCGGAGGTCGGCTACCGGGCGCTGACGATGGACGCGGTGGCGGCGCGGGCGCGCGCCGGGAAGGCCACGATCTACCGGCGCTGGGAGTCGAAGCTCGACCTGGTCATCGACACCTGCGCGCAGCTGGCGAGCCAGAACCTGGTGCAGCCGGACACCGGGTCGCTGGAGGGGGACCTGAGGGAGTCGCTGCGCTCGTTCGCGGCGTTCCTGTCCGGGCCGATCGGCAAGGCGGCGCAGGCGCTGGTGGGCGAGCTGCCGCACGAGCCGGAACTGGCGGTGGCGTTCCGGGAGACGTTCCTGATCGCGCAGCGCGAGGTGCTGCGGCAGGTGCTGGACCGGGCCCACGGGCGCGGCGAGCTGCGCGAGGGGGCGCCGAGGGCGATGGCCGTCGAGCTGGCGGGCGCCGCGCTGACCTACCGGCTGATGCTCACCGGCGAACCGCTGGACGAGGCGTTCGTGGAGCGCGTGGTGGAGCAGGTGCTACTGCCCCTCGTGGCCAAGGGGCAGTAGCACCGGCGGGACGGGGCGACGGCGGGCGCGGTCGGCCCGGCCGGGCGCGCCGATCAGCGGAAGAGCTTGCGCAGCAGGGCGAAGCCCACCACCGCGCCCACCGCGATGAGCGCGTACCGGACGCGGGGGTCGTCGAGCTTCGCCTGCACGCTGGCCTTGCCCGCCTCCACGAAGCGCTGGGGGTTGGCCCTGGTGCCGAGCTCGTCCAGGGTCGCCGCCAGCGCGTCGCGTGCTTGCTCGATCTCGCGCTGGATGGCGTCGGGGTCGCGTGCCACATCTCCTCCTCGCGGGCTTCAGGCGGTTAACCGTAGTTGACCTGGGACGGCGGCGTGGAGCGACCCGGCCGTGCCGGTGGGGGGAGTCGGGGGCCGGGCGGGGGCCCGGCGGGGGACGGGACGGGCTCCGGCGGGTGGGCGGGCTGGTCGGGGCCGGGGGCGGGGCGGTCGATAGGGTGACGCGGCGGGGGTCGTAGCCCAACGGCAGAGGCAACGGCTTTAGGTGCCGTCCAGTGAGAGTTCGAATCTCTCCGACCCCACAACGGGAAGCGGGACCCCGCGCTGCGGCGCGGGGTCCCGTTCGCGCAGGTGGGCCCGGTGCGGCGCGTTCGAGGGCGGTGAGCGCGACGACCATGAGCCCGCCGAGGTCCCCGGCTTCGCGAGTGGTTGCTCTGCGGGCATTCCAGCGATTGCACTGGTGGCGGCCGGGAGTTCGGGGGTCGGGTCGTCGGAGAGCACCCGGGTCCGGTTCCGGGTGGGCTTCGCCCACGGTGCCCCAGCCGCCTCGAACCCGCGGTCCGCGCGGGCCTTGCGCAGCACCTCAGCGTCCGGCTCGGCCAGGTCGACGTCGACCTCGGGCAGGTCGGCGGAGTTCGCCCACCACGACGTGGCTGATCGCGCGAGCAGGCAACCGTTGTGGTGCGCGAGGGCTGGTGGACTTGACCACCGGGGCGGAGTGCTGGTCCGACCAGCCGAACGTGGTGGCGAGCCGCGGGGTGTCAACTCCCTGCCGCCGCCCGCGCCCGGCCTCCTCGTCGATCCACCCGGCCTGGCGCAGGGCGGTGGAGGCGATCGCGGGCGAGAGCAGGAACCACTGGACGACCTTGCACGGGGTCGACAGGCCGACCCGTTCCCGCTCGCCCGAGCCGCGCGCCGGACCCGGTCGGCCGCCCCGCCGATCCCGGTGAGCCGGGCGACGGTGCGCCCCGTCGCCCGCGCGGTCGCCACCGGCTCGGGCAGCTCGGCCACGCGGTCCCCGGAGGTGATCCGGTGGAGCGTCGGCTGCCAGGTGCCCGTCGCCTCAACAAGCGACCGCTGGGTCTGTTGCGCTCTCACCCGCGCTCTGCCCACCGGTGCGCCTGCGTCCGCCACCACGACCCCCACCCCCTGAACCACTTCTCTGCCTCGTGATCCACGAGCACTCCCACGCAGGGGGCGGAAGCGGGCCCCACCCGGTGGCGGTTCGACGCCACCGCGGCTCAGACCAGGTACCGCAGCACCTCCAGCATCGACTGCGGGTTCACCGACGACGGGTCGGGTTCCTCGCAGGCGCGCAGGCGGGTGGTGATCGCGTCCGCGTCCAGGTCGACGCCGATCAGGACCAGCTCGGTGCGGGGTTCGCCCGGCCACGGGGTGCGGTCGAACCGCAGGTAGTCGCCGACGACCTGCAGCTCGAACCGCTGGTCGTGGCCCAGCGCGGCGAACCGCGCGTGGCCCTTCGCGCGGTACAGGCCCGCAGGGCGGTCGGACAGGAACGCCATCAGGCGGAGCGGGTCCAGGGGTTGGCGCGTGGTGAACTCCACGCTCGACCACGCGTGGTGCGCGTGCCCCGCGTGGTCGTCCTCGCCCAGCTCCGCGACCAGGTCGTCCAGGGTCAGCTGCCCGTACCGCTCCCTCGGCCTGGGGTCGAACAGCAGCGCCGGGTCGACCCGCCCGCGCTCGGCCGCGACCACCGCGACCCCCGGCTTGCGCTCGCGCAGCGCCGCGACCAGCGCCTCGGGGTCGGCCACCCGGTCGACCTTGTTCAGCACCACCAGGTCCGCCACCCGCAGGTCCGGCTCGTCCGGGAACTCGGCCGCGTCGACCACGAGCACCAGGCCGCCGTAGGCGATCCCCGGCTGCTCGCTGGCCAGCACCATCCGCACCACGCTCTGCGGCTCGGCCAGCCCGCTGGCCTCCACGACGATCACGTCGACCCGGCCGACGAGCTTGCCCAGCATCTCGTCCAGCCCGCTCACGTCGACCGCGCAGCACAGGCACCCCCCGTCGAGGGAGACCGTCGAGTCGACCTGCCCCGCGACGGCCATCGCGTCGATGCCGATGCTGCCGAAGTCGTTCACCACGACCCCGACCCGCGTGCCCCGCGCGCCGGTCAACAGGTGGTTGAGCAGTGTGGTCTTGCCCGCGCCGAGGAACCCTGCGACCACGAGCACCGGCGTCCGCTTCACGGGGAGGGATTGTGCCCGGACCGCTACGCAGCGTCGATTCGCCCCACCTAGGGCGTTATGCACGTTTCGCGCCGGATACCCTTCACCTGATTGGAGGTGCGGGGAGTTGTCAGTGATCGACTCGATCGTCGACTGGACCACCGGTCTGATGGAGACCCTGGGTGCGCCCGGTGCGGGTTTGGCGATCGCGCTGGAGAACCTGTTCCCCCCGCTGCCGAGCGAGGTGTTCCTGCCGCTGGCGGGCTTCACGGCCAGCCGGGGCGGGATGAGCCTGTTCGCCGCGATCCTGTGGACGACCATCGGATCCGTGGTGGGCGCGCTGGCGCTCTACTGGGTGGGCGCGGCTCTCGGGCGCGAGCGGGTGCGCCGGATCGTGGAGAAGATGCCGCTGGTCGACGTCGCGGACGTGGACAAGACCGAGCAGTGGTTCGTCAAGCACGGCTCGGCGACGGTGTTCTTCGGGCGCATGATCCCGATCTTCCGGAGCATGATCTCCATCCCGGCCGGGGTGGAGCGGATGCCGCTGGTCAAGTTCACGCTGCTCACCACGGCGGGCAGCGCGATCTGGAACTCGGTGCTGATCCTGGCGGGCTTCTTCCTGGGTGAGCAGTGGCACCTGGTGGAGACCTACGCGGGCGTGCTGTCGAAGGTGGTCGTGGTCCTGGTCCTGGTGGGCCTGGTCGCCTTCGTGGTGTGGAAGCTGCGCAAGCGGCGCGCGGACGCCGCGTCGGGCGGGAGCGCCGGGACCGGCGGGGACGAGGGCGGCAGGGACGAGGGCCGCGGGGACGAGGGCGACTCGGAGCGCACCGCGCGCATCGGGCCGACCGACCCGGCGGGGCCCGGCGCCTCGGACCGGACCGCTCCGGTGCAGGCGGGGCGGGTCCCGGCGCGGCCGGGTCAGCCGCACCACGGGCACCCGCAGTCGGGCCCCGGACACCACGGTCCCGGCCACGCCGGTCCCGGTCACCACGGTCCGGGGCACCCCGGTCCCGGTCACCAGGACGCGACGGAGCAGTTCCGGGCGGTGGACGCGGACCGCACGCAGCAGTTCCGCCCGATGGACCGCTAGCGCCCCGCGCAGCGGGCACGACGACCAGGCGAACGCCCGGCCGGGGACCACCCCGGCCGGGCGTTCGCGTTCCCGGCCCCCGTGCGGCCCGCAGGCGGACCCGCGCCGCGCGCCCACGCGATCACCCCGCCCGCGCCCCCGCCGCGCGCCACGACCGCCTCAGCCCCTCAGGCGGGCACCGGCTCCGCCAGCAGGTCCTTGATCCGCCTCACCGCCGCCCGCCCCGCGCGCGTGGCCCCGACCGTGCTGGCCGACGGCCCGTACCCGACCAGGTGCACGCGCGGGTCAGCCACGACCTCGGTGCCGTCCAGCCGCACTCCCCCGCCGGGCCCGCGCAGCCGCAGCGGGGCCAGGTGGTCCAGCGCCGCGCGGTAGCCGGTCGCCCACAGGATCGCGTCGGCCCGCTGGAACCGCCCGTCCGGCCACACCACGCCGTCCTCGGTGATCCGCTCGAACGCGGGTTCGCGCCGCAGCACCCCGCTGTCCACCGCGGCCCGCACCGCGTCGTTCAGCACCAGCCCGGTGACGCTGACGACGCTGCGCGGAGGCAGCCCCTCGCGCACCCGCTCCTCCACCAGCGCCACCGCCGCCCGCCCCGCCTCGGGCGTGAACGGCTCGGCGCGGAACACCGGCTCGCGCCGGGTGACCCACGTGGTGGTGGCGTGCTCGGCGATCTCCAGCAGCTGCTGCACCGCCGACGTCCCGCCGCCGACCACGACCACGTGCCGCCCGGCGAACTCCTCGGGCCCGGCGTACCGGGCGCTGTGCAGCTGGCGGCCCCGGAACAGCTCCTGACCGGGGTAGCGCGGCCAGAACGGGTGCGTCCACGTGCCGGTGGCGTTGATCAGCGCCCTGGTGGTCCACTCCCCCCGGTCGGTCGCCACGACCAGCAGCCCGCCCCGGTCGCGCACCGCCGACACCCGGACCGGGCGCAGCACCTCGACGCCGTTGCGCCGCTCGAAGTCGGCGAAGTACGCGGGCAGCGCCTCGCGGGCCGGGACGTCCGGCGGCGGCGGGTCGAACGGGGTCCCCGGCAGGTCGTGGACGCCGTGCACGGTGGCCATGCGCAGCGTGGGCCAGCGGTGCCGCCACGCGCCGCCGGGGCCGTCCTCGGCGTCCAGCACCACGTGGTCCAGCCCGGAGCGGCGCAGCGCGTGCGCGCTCGCCAACCCCGCCTGACCAGCGCCGATCACGACGACGTCCAGGACCCCCGCCGCGCTGCCCGCACCGCTGCTCTCCACACCCCGGTCAACGCCGCCACCGCCCCGGCCCATCGTGAGCGCTCGATCACACCCGTCCGTGGAAGCCACGGGCGTTCCCGCGCGTTGGGACAGGGCATGAGCCGTCTCAGCGAGGTGCCGCTGTCCGTCCTCGAACTCGCGCCGGTCACCACGCGCACCGACGCCAGGACGGCGCTGCGCGAGACAACGGAGCTGGCCCGGCACGTCGAGCGGCTCGGCTACACCCGCTTCTGGCTGGCCGAGCACCACAACATGCCCGGCATCGCCAGCTCGTCCCCGACGATCCTGATCGGCCACGTGGCCTCGGCCACCGAGCGCATCCGGGTCGGCTCGGGCGGCGTGATGCTGCCCAACCACGCGCCGCTGGTGGTCGCCGAGCAGTTCGGCACCCTGTCCGCGCTGCACCCGGACCGCATCGACCTGGGCATCGGCCGCGCCCCCGGCACCGACCAGCGCACCGCGCGGGCGCTGCGCCGCACCGAGGGCCCGCTGTCGGTGGACGACTTCCCGCAGCAGCTCAACGAGCTGATGGGCTACTTCGACGGCACCGAGGAGCTGGACGCGGTCCCGGCGAAGGGCTACCGCCCGCCGCTGTGGCTGCTGGGCTCCAGCGGCTACAGCGCGCAGGTCGCGGGCGTGCTCGGGCTGCCGTTCGCGTTCGCCCACCACTTCAGCTCGCAGAACACGCTGCCCGCGCTGGAGCTGTACCGGCGGCGGTTCCGCCCGTCCGAGGTGCTGTCCGAGCCGCACGCGATGGTGTGCGCCTCGGTGATCGCCGCCGAGACCGACGAGCACGCGCGCTGGATCGCCGGCCCCGGCGCCCTGTCGTTCGCGCGGCTGCGCTCGGGCAAGCCCGGCCCGCTGGCCACGCCGCAGGAGGCCGCCGACTACCCGTACGACGAGCTGGAGCGGTTCGTCTTCGAGGAGCGGATGTCCTCGCAGGTCATCGGCTCGCAGGAGACCGTGCGGGAAGAACTCGAACGGCTGCTGGAGAGCACTCGGGCGGACGAGCTGATGGTGACGACGATGGTCGCGGACCAGGCGGACCGCCTCAGGTCCTTCGAGCTGGTCGCCGAACTTCGTTCGTCCGAACGAGTGAAGACTGAAGTAGAGGTGTAGCGGAGGGCCTACTGAGCGCGATGATGGGAGTGAGCGCGCACGCCCCCCGACGCGCTCCCTAACTTCCGGGCGGCCCGGCCGCCCGATCCGGCCGCCGCCGGGTCCCGCGCGGACGTCCCAGCGAGCTGAGGCGTCCGCGCGGGCCGGGGCGCGTCATCACGGGTTGGCCACAGGCCTGCACCAGGTCCGAATCAAGCGCCCTTTCAGCTCCCCCGCACCCCGTCCGGCCCGTCATGGTGGTGGCAGTCGCAGCAAGCCCACCGCCGGGGCGGGAAGGGGAGTTCGTGAAGTTCGCCGGACTGGCCGCCTGCGCGTGCCTGGCTCTGGCTCTCGTCGGGTGCGGTACCGAACCCGAGGTCAGCAGCGCGCCACAGGCACCCGCGCAAGCAGCGGCCACCGAAAGCCAGGGCGCCGCGGCGGAATCGCCGTTCGGCACCGAGCGGGTGTGGTCCAACGGCCTGTCCATCACAGTGTCGGAACCCAAGTCGCTCAGGCCGAGCGAGACCTCCTACCCGCCGTCCGCGCGGACGGCGGTGTTCACGCTGACCGTGTCGAACGGCAGCACGTCGAGCTACCGCACCAACCAGCTGGCGGTCCGCGCGCAGCAGGGCGGTGAGCCGATAGCCGAGGTCATGGACTCCGTGCAGGGGCTCAACGGCATGGCCTCGGCCATGGCCGAGGTGCCGCCGGGCAGCGAGGCGGTCGTCACGCTGGCCTACGCGGTGCCGTCCCAGCCGGTGCGCGTCCGGCTGGTCGTCGAGCCGAACGGCGCGGACCAGGAGCCCGTGGCGACGTTCGGGGGCAAGGCCTGAGGGGCTCGATAAGCTCACCCCCATGACGGACAACCGCCTGGCGCCGGGCGACGAGGCCCCCGCGTTCACCCTGCCGGACAGCTCCGGGAAGCCCGTGTCGCTGTCGGACTACCTCGGCAGGAGCGTGGTGGTGTACTTCTACCCCGCCGCGGGCACGCCGGGGTGCACGAAGCAGGCCTGCGACTTCCGCGACAGCACCGGCGCTCTCGCGGAGTCCGGGTACGAGGTCGTCGGCGTGTCGCCGGACAAGCCGGAGAAGCTGGCGAGGTTCGCCGAGGCCGAGGGCCTGACCTTCCCGCTGCTGTCGGACGAGGACAAGACCGTCCTGGCGGCGTGGGGGGCGTTCGGCGAGAAGAAGAACTACGGGCGCGTGGTGCAGGGCGTGATCCGCTCGACGTTCCTGGTCGGGCCGGACGGGAGGATCGTGAAGGCGATGTACAACGTCCGGGCGACCGGGCACGTCGCCAAGCTGCTGCGCGAGCTGCCCGCCTCCTGAGGCGGGCACGGGATTCGAGGGGACTGCCAGGGTGTCGCGGCCTTCGCCGGAAGAGTTGCTGGAGCTGTCGGAGGAGGCCGCCGCCGAGGTGGTCGAGGGGGTCGCGCGCCTCGGGGCCGCCGGGGACCTGCCGTGGTTGGCCGCGTGCGCGCGGGACGGCAGGCGGGCGGTGCAGGAGGCGCTCGTCGACGGGTGGCGGCGGCACGAGCGCCGCGGCTACGCCGAGGCGGTGCTGGCCGGCGCGCCGCTGGTCGACGGCGCGATCACGGTCGTCGACCCGGCGCAGGTCCCCCACCTCGGCGCGCTGCGCCACCTCACCGCGGTGAGCGTGGTGATCGGGGCCGGGGTCCAGCCGCTGTCGGTGCTGGCCGACGTGCCGCACCTGACGTGGGTCACGCTCAAGGTCGACGGCGAGGTGTCGCTGGCTCCGCTGGCGGATCACCCCCGGCTGGAGGCCGTGGAGCTGGAGGGGGCGGACGGGTACGCCGACCTCGACCGGCTCGGCGAGCTGCCGGGGCTCGCCTACCTGCACCTGGGGCTCGCGCCGGGCCGCGCGTGGAAGTCGCTGGACTTCCTGGCGCACTGCCCGAACGTCGAGTCGCTGCGCCTGTCGGGCCTGGACGACGCCACCGACCGCTCCGCGCTCGGCAGGCTGGAGAACCTGGTGCACGTCGGGTTCTTCGCGCACCCCATCGGCGGGTTCGCGGGCTGGCCGACCAGCGAGAGCGCGGCGTCGCTCCACTTCGCGCTGTCCGGCGAGCTGGACCTGACCGGCATCGCCGACTTCGCGCCCAACGCCGGGCGGATCGGCCTCCACGACACCCGCGTCGCCGACCTCGAACCGCTGCTCGACCTGGAGTGGCTGGCCGAGCTGGCGATCTACGACGAGACCGACCCGCTCGACCTCACCCCGCTCACCGGGGCGTCACTGCGGCTGACCCTGTTCCGGTCCGCCGGGCACGCGGGCGTCGACGGACTGGGACCGGGCGTGGAGCTGCACTACCTGGACGACTGACCCCGCAGGTGCGGCAGGAGCAGCCGCAGCGCCTTGCCCCGGTGGGACAGGGCGTCCTTCTCCTCCGCCGACAGCTCGGCCGACGTGACCTCGAGGCCGTCCGGCCGGAAGATCGGGTCGTAGCCGAAGCCGTTGGCGCCGCGCGCCTCGCGGAGGATCGTGCCGCGCCACTCGCCGCGCACCACCACCTCCGAGCCGTCCGCCGCGACGTAGGCGACCGCGCTGACGAACGCCGCCCCGCGCCGCTCGTCCGGCACGTCGCGCAGCTGGCCGAGGACCAGCTCCAGGTTCGCCGCGTCGTCGCCGTGCGCGCCGGCCCAGCGGGCCGACAGCACGCCGGGCATCCCGTTGAGGGCGTCCACCGCGATGCCCGAGTCGTCGGCGACGGCGGGCAGCCCGGTGGCGGCGTGCGCGTCGCGGGCCTTGGCCAGCGCGTTGCCCTCGAACGTGGGGGCGGTCTCCGGGGCCTCGGGGAACTCCGGCACGTCGTCCAGCCCGAGCACCTCGATGCCCTCGGCGGCGACGATCCTCTTCAGCTCCCGCAGCTTCTTGGCGTTGCGGGAGGCGAGCAGCAGCTTCACTTCTTCCTCGGCTTCGGCTCGGGGAGCACGCCGGGGTACGGCTGCGCCAGGGCCTCGGTCTGCAGCCGGTTCAGCTCGGCGCAGCCCTTCAGGGCCAGGTCCAGCATCTTGTCCAGGGTGCTGCGGGCGAACGTGGCGCCCTCGCCGGTGCCCTGCACCTCGACCAGGGTGCCCGCGTCGGTCGCGACGACGTTCATGTCGACCTCGGCCCGCGAGTCCTCCTCGTAGGGCAGGTCGAGCCGCACGCGGCCGTCGACCACGCCGACCGACACGGCGGAGATCGCGCACGAGAGCGGCTGCGGGTCGGCGAGCCTGCCCGCCGCGCCCAGCCACGTCACGGCGTCGGCCAGTGCCACGTAGGCGCCGGTGATGGCGGCGGTGCGGGTGCCGCCGTCGGCCTGGATGACGTCGCAGTCGATCACGATGGTGTTCTCGCCCAGCGCGGCCAGGTCGATGCAGGCGCGCAAAGACCGCCCGATCAGGCGACTGATCTCGTGGGTGCGACCACCGACCCGGCCCTTGATGGACTCGCGGTCACCCCGCGTGTGAGTGGCGGACGGCAGCATCGCGTACTCGGCGGTCACCCAGCCGAGGCCCGAGCCGGAGCGCCACCGGGGCACGCCCTCGGTGACGCTCGCGGCGCACAGCACGCGGGTGCCGCCGAACTCGATCAGCACCGATCCCGCAGGCCACTGCTGGAAGCCGCGTGTGATCCTGATGTCACGCAGCACGTCATCGTTCCTGCCATCGGTCCTCAGCACAGCCCTACCCTAGGCCGCTGAGGCCGGGAGCAGCCCACCGGCACAGGAGAGTCATGGAACCCACAGGCGAGTTGTTCACCGTGTTCGGGCTCCCGGCCCACCCGCTGGTGGTGCACGCGGTGGTCGTCCTGCTCCCGCTGGCCGCGGTGGCCGCGATCGCCGCCGCGCTGGTGCCGCGCTGGCGGCAGCGCTACAGCGCGCCGCTGCTCGGCGTGACCCTGCTGGGGGTGCTGGCGGTGCCGGTGGCGGCGAAGACCGGCGAGCAGCTGGAGCACCGGATCTCGCAGCGGTTCGAGAACCCGCTGATCACCGAGCACGCCGACATGGGCGACACGCTGCTGCCGTTCGCGCTGGGCTTCGGGGTGGCGGTGGTGCTGCTGCTGGTGGCGGGCAGGCTCGCCGACCGGGAGCGCGCCGCCTCGGCGGAGCAGGCCGGGCGCGACGCGGGAGCGGGCGTGCCGAAGACCTGGCGGCGGGTGTCGGTGGTGGTGGCGGTGCTGGTGATCGCGACCGGCGCGGCGGCGACCGCGCAGGTGGTGCGGATCGGCCACAGCGGCTCCACGGCCGTGTACGACGGCGTGGGGAACTAGCGGCTCGGGGGATCAGGCCTCCGGCAGGGTCAGCGGCGCGGGGACCGGGAGCTTGAGCGTCCTGGTGACCGTGCACAGCCCCTCGACGGCCCGCCGGACGGCGGCGGCCAGCGCCTCGCGCCGCGCCTCGTCCAGCGCGGACAGGTCGTAGTCCAGCGCGACCGGCACCTCGGCCAGCTCGTGCCCGCCCTCGGACCTGACCTCCTCGGCGCGCGCCGACAGGTCCCCGACCCGGCGCACCACCAGGCTCTCGGCGGTCACCGCCGCGCACCCGGCCGCGGCGGCCAGCAGCAGCTCGACGGGGCTGAACACCCCGTCCTGCCCGGCCCGCCCCAACCGCACGGCCGCGCCGCGCTCGTTGCGCGCCTCGAAGACGTGCTCCCCGACCCTGGTCACCTCGACACCGGACACGGCGGGCACGCTAGCGCGCCCCGGCCGCGCGCGGAACACCCCGGCCCGACCGCGCGGGAGCGGGACACCGGTCCGGCTGGCTGCCGGGCCGCCCGGTCCCGCGCCCGCCCGACCTAGTCGATCCGCTCCTCGGTGGCCTCGGCGACGCGGCGCACGTTCTCCAGGTCGCCGCACCCGCTGTCCAGCTTCTCCTGCCGCACCCGCAGGAACAGCCGCCCCAGCTCCTCGCGCCGGTCGTCGGCCACCCGCGACCGGGTGTCGTTGAGGATCGTCCGCTCCTCCTCGTCGACGTGGTGCGTCATCGCCTCGACGAGCTCCTCCAGCTTGTCCTCCCACGCCTGCGACGAGGTGTCCTCGACCTCCAGCAGCGCGAGCAGCGCCTGGTGCCCCTCGGCGTGCTCCTCGGCGCCGTGGTCGACCTCCTCGTTGTCGATCCGCTTGTACCGCTTGAGCGCCGGGTAGACCTCCGCCTCCTCGGCCTCGGCGTGCGCGACGAGCAGCGCGGACAGCTCGCCCTGCAGGGCGGCGCGGTCGTTGGTGCGGTCGCGGAGCGCGCGGAACAGCTCCTCGAACCTGCGGTGGTCGGCCAGGATCAGCTCTACGACGTCAGTTGCCACGGCCACCTACTACCCGCGCCGCCGGTCCGGCAACCTCGTGGACCCCGCCCGCGCGGGCGAGCGTCACCGGACCGGAGTACTCGGCGCGCGCCTCGGCCAGCACCTCGGCCGGGTCGGTCCACGGGGCGAGGTGGGTGAGGACCAGCTCGCCGACCCCGGCCTCGTGCGCGAGCCGACCCGCCTGGGCCCCGGACAGGTGCTCGCCGAGCGGCCGGTCGGGGTGGTCGGTCCAGGTGGCCTCGGCGAGCAGCAGGTCGACGCCGGACGCCAGGTCGGCGAGCGCGGCGCACGGCCCGCTGTCCCCCGTGTAGGCGATCGCCGCGCCGTCGGCCTCCAGCCGGAAGCCGTGCGCCTCGCAGGAGTGCTCGACCGGCCGGGAGCGCACCCGGAACGGCCCCACCTCGAAGGACCCGGCGTCCAGGACGTGGAAGTCGAACACGTCGGACAGGTCCGTGGTCGCCAGCTCCTCGGCGCTCTCCGCGTACGCGCGGGCGAGCCGGTCGGCGACCTCGCTCGGCCCGTGCACCGGGAGCTTGCGCTGGTAGGCGTCGTACGGCGGGTGGATGTGGTAGCGCCGCATGACGGCCAGGGTGGTGAAGTCGGCGCAGTGGTCGGGGTGCAGGTGCGAGAGCAGGAGCGCTCCCAGGTCGAACGGGTCGCACCCGCGGGCCTGCATCGCGGCGAGCACCCCGCTGCCCAGGTCGAGGGCGACGGCGCACCCCCCGGACTCGACCAGGTAGCCGGAGGACGGGGACTCGGGGCCGGGGAGGCTGCCGGAGCAGCCGAGCACGGTCAGCAGCACGCCTGGAGCCTGGCAGGTCAGCCGTACGCGTGGAAGGAGGCGTGCGCCAACTGCGGCAGGAACCTGCGGGCGAGCCGTTCGAAGGTCTCGACCGAGCCGGTGGAGGTGAACCGCTGGTCGGGCTCGCCCTCGCGGAACTGGTCGCGCTCGGTCAGCACCCGCACCACGTCCTTGACCGTCTCCTCCGCGCTGGAGACCAGGGTGACGCCGTCGCCCATGACGAGCTGGACGACGCCGGTGAGCAGCGGGTAGTGCGTGCAGCCGAGGACGAGCGTGTCGACGTCGGCGCGCTGCAGCGGCTCCAGGTAGGCCTGGGCGATGCCGAGGACCTGGCGGCCGGAGGTGGTGCCGCGCTCCACGAAGTCCACGAACCGGGGGCAGGCGACGGCGGTGACCCGGACGTCGCGCGCGGCGGCGAAGGTGTCCTGGTAGGCGCCGGAGGTGATGGTGCTCTGGGTGCCGATGACGCCGACCCGGCCGCTGCGGGTGGTGGCGACGGCGCGGCGCACGGCGGGCAGCACGACCTCGACCACGGGCACGTCGTAGCGCTCGCGGGCGTCGCGCAGGCACGCGGCGGACGCGGTGTTGCACGCGATCACGAGCATCTTGACGCCGTCCGCGACGAGCTTGTCGGCGAGGTCGAGGGCGTGCTTGCGCACCTGGGCGATCGGCAGCGGGCCGTAGGGGCCGTTGGCGGTGTCGCCCACGTAGCGGATGCGTTCGGCGGGGAGCTGGTCCATGATCGCTCGCGCGACGGTCAGCCCGCCCACACCGGAGTCGAAGATCCCGATCGGCGCGTCGGCGGAAGTCACGCCCCGAGATTAGCTCTCCTGCTCTCCCCCTTGGCGTCCTGCGCCACGCCCCAGGCCGCCAGAACACCACCGACCGCCCCGAACAGGTGACCTTCCCAGGAGATCCCCGGCTGACCGGGGAGCACGCCCCACAGCACCGCGCCGTAGACCGCGAACACCGCGATCGCGACCACGATCTGCCACGGGCTGCGCACGAAGATCCCGCGCACCAGCAGGAACGTCAGGTAGCCGAAGATCAGGCCGGACGCGCCCAGGTGCACGCCGACCGAGCCGAACACCCACACCCCCAGGCCGCTGGCGAGCCAGATGACGGCGGTGACCTGGAGGAACTGCTTGATCCCGCCCGAGGACGCCAGGAAGGCGAGCACGAGCAGCGGCACCGAGTTGGCGATCAGGTGGTCCCAGCCCGCGTGCAGCACCGGGGCCCAGAGCAGGTTGTCCCACTCGGACCACACGCGCGGCCGGACGCCGTTGGCGTCGAGCGCGCCCAGGAAGACCGCGTCGATCCCCTCGACGACGTAGAGGGCGCCGGTGAACAGCAGCACGACCAGCGCCGACAGCAGCGGCTTCGGCGGGATGACGCGGTGGGAGAGCGGGCGGGGAGCGCGGGAGGACGGGGCAGCGGGGTCCACGACTTCGAGGCTACCTGCGGGTTCGGGCGCACCGGCCGGTTTTGGCGACCTCCGGTCCCCGGCAGGGGGCGGCAGCGGCGGGCAGGTGCAGCGAGCAGCAGCGGCAGGCGCGGCAGGCAGCAGCGGCGGGCAGGCGCACGGCCAGCAGGCGCGGTGAGCCCGACCGCCCGGCCCGCTCGGCAGGCCGCCCCGGCCGCCTGCCCCGACCGGCTCGGCAGGCC
This sequence comes from Actinosynnema pretiosum, assembly GCF_002354875.1. Lineage (GTDB taxonomy): Bacteria > Actinomycetota > Actinomycetes > Mycobacteriales > Pseudonocardiaceae > Actinosynnema > Actinosynnema auranticum. The sequence goes on along the minus strand of NZ_CP023445.1, from coordinate 1,112,291 downwards.
CGCACCACCCGACTCGGCCGCTCCCCGCATCCGCCCGTCCCCACTCGCCCCCCGCCCGCCCCCACTCGCCCGGCCCCACTCTCTCGCGCTCGCCCGTCCCCACCCGTCCGCCCCGGTCACCGCACGGGTGCGGTCACCGGTCGCGGTGCGCGCGTCCCGCTCGGGCGCAGGGGTGCGGCCGGACGCCTTGCCCTTAGGGTGGCCCGGTGCTGACCGATGTCGCCGTGCGCTCCGGGGCCACCTGGGGCGCCAGCCCCACCTGGGACCCCGTTAGTTCGACGCTCGTCTGGGTGGACGTCCCGGCCTGCGGGGTTCACCGCCACTCCCCCGCCAGCGGGGACGACGCGGTGCTGGTGATACCGCAGCCGGTGGGGGCCGCCAAGCCGCGCACGCGCGGCGGTCTGGTGCTGAACCTGCGCGACGGCGTGGCGCTGATCGACCCGAACGAGACCAAGACGTGGCTGGTGTACTGGGCGCGCGACGGGGTGTCCGCCGGTGGGGCCGAGGTGGACCCGACGGGGCGGATCTGGGCCGGGACGACCCGGTACGGCGGCGAGGCCGCCGACGGCTGGTTGGCGCGGGTGGACGCGAACGGCGACGCGGCCGTGGTGCGCAAGGACCTCGGGCCCGGCGGCGGGCTCGCGTGGAGCCCGGACGGGCAGCTGCTCTACCACTGCGCCGACGGCCGGATCGACGTGATGGCCTTCGACCGCGCCACGGGCGGGGTCAGCGGGCTGCGCACCCTCGTGGAGGTGGAGCGCGGGCTGCCGGACGGGGTGTGCGTGGACGCGGACGGCTGCCTGTGGGTGGCGCTGCGGGAGGGCGGCGCGGTGCGGCGCTACACGCCGGACGGGGTGCTGGACCGGGAGCTGGAGCTGCCGGTCGAGCGGCCGACCGGGTGCTGCTTCGGCGGACCGGACCTGACGGACCTGTACGTGACCTCGGCGCGGGAGGGCGCCCACGGCGGCGGTGAGCTGGCCGGGTCGGTGCTGGTGGTGCCGGACGCCGGGACCGGGCTGATGTCGCGGGCGTTCGCGGGCTGAGGAGCGGGGTCGCGCGCGGCCCCGCCCCCGGAGCGGGCGCTAGACCTCGTGCACCGCGTCCGGCCGGGCCAGCTCGACGGGGCCCGCGAACTCGGCCACCGCGTCGGCCAGCACGCCCTGGTCGTCCGACCACGGCAGCACGTGGGTGAGCAGCAGCCTGCCCACCCCGGCCTCGGCGGCCACCGAGGCGGCCTCCTTGCCGCTCATGTGCAGGTGGTCGGCGCGCCCCGCCTGCTCGCGCCACGCCGCGTCGGCCAGCAGCAGGTCCGCGCCCCTGGCCAGCTCGACCAGCTCCCCGCACTGCACGGTGTCGCCGCTGAACACCAGCGACCGGCCGCCGTGGGTGAGCCGGAACGCGTACGCCTCGCAGATGTGCCGCATCCTGGCCACCTCGACCTCCAGCGGGCCGATCCGGTACCGGCCTGCCGCCAGCGGGGTGAAGTCGAACAGCTCGTCCAGGCGCAGCCGCCCCAGCTCGGCCCGGCTCGCGGCGTGCGCGGCGGCCAGGCGCTCCGGGGCGTGGCCGGGGGCCAGCACGGGTAACCGGCGCGACGCGGGGTCGTACGGCGGCTCGGGGTGGTGGCGGCGGTAGGTGGCCAGCGCGCTGAAGTCCGCGCAGTGGTCCAGGTGCAGGTGCGAGAGCAGCACGGCGTCCAGGTCGAACGGGTCGCAGCGCCGCAGCAGCCCGCTGAACACGCCGCTCCCCAGGTCCAGGACCACCCGCGCGCCACCGGCCTCGACCAGGTAGCCGGACGTCGGCGTGCCGGGGCCGGGGACGCTCCCCGCACAACCCAGCACGGTCAGCCGCATGGCGGCACGATAGCACCGGCAAAGGGGCCGGAATTGCTTTTCCACACTTCTCGGGCGAGCCCTCCGGGTGAATCCGTTGAATTGCGGTCACGGTTTTCACGAAACTGGCCCGCACTTCTCATGAAATCCCCTCCAGGAGTTCTGCCACCCCGCCGAGCGCCCTCGTCGGTGTGACCGTCGTCGTGGGCCCGCGCGCCGTTAGCCCCCGCCCGCAGCGACCCCCGCAGCGGCGCCGCGCCCGCCGGTTGGCGCCCGGTCGCGCGGGCGGGCGCGCGCGGGTGTGGCGGCGTGCGCGGGTTGCGGTTCACGGTCCCCCGTCCGGGCTCGGCGACGCCGGTGCTCCACCCAGCGGTACGCCCCTGGGGCCGGGGCCGTCCAGTCACATCGCCCGTTCGCCTGCGGCAGGCACCCGCTGTGCGGAACGGCCGTGCACGCTGCGGAACGGCGCGCGCGGAACGGATGACGTGGAATGGAGGGGGTGGCGCCCGCGACGCGGCTCCGGGAAGGGCCCGCCGGAAACGGGCGGGGAGTGCGGGGCAGCCGGGAAGGGGCGGACCGGGGAAAGCCGGGGCCGCCCGCGCGCGGGGCGCGGGCGGCCGTGGGCTCAGGCCCAGAGGTGCCCGTCGAGGCGTTCGGCGGCCTCGTCCAGGGTGCCCGCGTAGGCGCCGGTCGACAGGTACTTCCACCCGGCGTCGGCGACCACGAACGCGATGTCCGCGCGCTCGCCGCGCTTGACCGCCTTCTCGGCGGCGGCGAGGGCGGCGTGCAGGATCGCGCCGGTGGAGATGCCCGCGAAGACGCCCTCCACCTCCAGCAGCTGCCGGGTGCGGCGCAGCGCGTCGTAGGAGCCGACCGAGTAGCGCCCGGTCAGCACCTCGGCGTCGTACAGCTCGGGCACGAACCCCTCGTCGAGGTTGCGCAGCCCGTAGACCAGCTCGCCGTAGCGCGGCTCGGCGGCGATGACCTGCGCGTCGGGCTTGTGCTCGCGCAGGTAGCGGCCGACGCCGACGAGCGTGCCCGTGGTGCCCAGGCCCGCCACGAAGTGGGTGAGCGTGGGCAGGTCGGCCAGCAGCTCCGGACCGGTGCCCCGGTAGTGGGCGTCGGCGTTGGCCGGGTTGCCGTACTGGTAGAGCATGACCCAGTCCGGGTGGTCCTTGGCCAGCTCCTTCGCGCGGGCGACGGCCTGGTTCGAGCCGCCCGCGGCCGGGGAGAACACGATCCGCGCGCCGTACGCCTGGAGCAGCTGCTTGCGCTCGGTCGAGGTGTTCTCCGGCATCACGCACACCAGCCCGTAGCCCTTGAGCTTGGCGGCGGCGGCGAGCGCGATGCCGGTGTTGCCGGAGGTCGGCTCCAGGATGGTGCAGCCGGGGGTGAGGACCCCGTCCCGCTCGGCCTGCTCGATCATGGCCAGCGCGGGCCGGTCCTTGATCGAACCGGTCGGGTTGCGGTCCTCCAGCTTGGCCCACAGCCGGACCTCCGGCGAGGGTGACAGCCGGGGCAGCCCCACCAGGGGCGTGCCGCCGACCGCGTCCAGCAGCGACTCGTAGCGCGCCACGGCCGGATCAGCCGCCCGCGACGGCCGGGAGGATCGTGACGTTGTCGCCGTCCTTGACCTCGGCGCCCAGGCCACCGGAGAAGCGGACGTCCTCGTCGTTGACGTAGACGTTGACGAACCGGTGCAGCGCGCCCTCCTTCACCAGGCGGGCCTTGATGCCGCCGTGGTTGCCCTCCAGGTCGTCGATGACCTCGGCGAGCGTGGCGCCCTTCGCCTCGACGGACTTCTGCCCGCCGGTGTGCGTGCGCAGGATGGTGGGGATGGAGACGGTGACGGCCATGCTTGCTTTCCTCCGTGGGACGACGCGAACCGGGCGGTGTGGTGCGGCTGCGGGGACCGGGGTCAGGTCCGGTCGGGCGCGACGTCCGCGCCGGTGGTCTGGGGCGCGTAGGAGTCGACGACCTCCACGGGCTCCTCGGTGATCACGCCGTCGACGATCCGGTACGAGCGCAGCTCGTGGCGCTCCGGGTCGCGGGTGGACACCAGCACGTAGTGGGCGTCGGGCTCGTGGGCGTAGGAGACGTCGGTCCGCGACGGGTACGCCTCGGTGGCGGTGTGCGAGTGGTAGATGACCACCGGCACCTCGTCCGCGCGCTCCATCTCCCGGTGCACGCGCAGCTGCTCGGCCGCGTCGAACCGGTAGAACGTCGGGGAGCGCTCGGCGTTCTCCATCGGGACGAACCGCTCGGGGCGGTCGGAGCCCTCGGGGCCCGCGAGCATCCCGCACGCCTCGTCCGGGTGGTCGCGACGGGCGTGCGCGACCACCTCGTCGACCAGGTCACGGCGAATCACCAGCACGCGTCCATCCTACGGGGCGGCGGTGGACGTCCCGACCTGTGAGAACTCCCAGCCCCCGGCCTCGCGCCCGACGCCCGCTCCCTGCGCGTAGGTGAGGTGGCCGCCCAGGTAGCCGCCGACGCCGATCAGGGTCAGGCCGAGCAGCGAGACCCCTCGGGCGACCACGCCGAACCCGTGGCCGCGCAGCCGGAACGAGGTGAGGTAGCAGAGCGTGGCGCCCCCGTTGAAGGCCAGGTGCGCGACGGCGGCGCGGCGCTGGTCCTTCTCCAGGGAGGTGAACTCGGCCAGCCCGCTGGCCACCGCGACCGGGGTGGACGCCAGGCCGATGCCGATCAGCGCGCGGGAGGCCTTGGACTCCCCCGGCGCGACGTCGAGCACCGCGGAGGCGGCGTACATGCCGATGGGCAGCATGACCGCGATGGGGTGCAGCGGGTGGCCGAGGAACTTGCCGCGCAGCACGGTGGTGACGCGGTGGTCGCGCAGCTGCGGCGGGATGAACTCGGCGATGGCGGCGGCGGCGCGGTCGAGCGCCTCGCTGCGCTCGACGCGGCGGGTGAACTTGCGCAGTAGCGGCAACATGCGGAGGGGGTACCCGGCTGCGGCGGGCTCGAACTCGCGGGCACCCGAAGCGGGGGATGACGACCGCGGGCGGTGGGGCCGGGTGGTGTGGGCGGGCGGCGGCTGCGGGATCGCGCGGTGGGGGCGGATCGGGCGGCGGCGGCCGGGCGCGGCGGCGGAGGTCAGGCAGCGGGAGTCCGACAGGGACGGCCGGAAAGCCGGGGCCGGGCAACCGGGGTCAGGCAGCCGGGGTCGGGCAGTGGCGGTCGGGCGGCGGGAGTCGGGCAGCCGAGGTCGGGCAGCGGCTGCGGATCAGGCGGCGCCGGTCAGGTCGCCGCGGCGCGCAGCCTGGCGGTGGCGTCGGCGCACAGCGCGTCGAGCGGGGTCCCGGTGTCCTCGCCGGTGGCGACCGCGATCACCGCGGAGGGCAGTTCCAGCCCGGCGCGCACCAGCCCGTCGCGGGCGGACGCGGCAACCCGGCCGCACCGGGCCTCGTCCAGCGCCGCGCGCACCAGCAGCAACCCGGCGACTCGGCGGTCGGGCGACCCCGCCGCGCCGGTCAGCACCACGGCGTCCCCGGTCCACGGCTCGGCCGCCTCGCACGCCGCACGTCCCGCAGCCGGGTCGCCAGGGGCGGAACCGACCGCGAGCGTCGGCACGATCGGCACGACCTCGTGCGCGCCCGCGCCGACCCGGAACCCCCGGCCGCGCTCGGCCAGCCACGGCAGCACACCGTCCTCGGCGCCGAGCCCGTCACGGGACAGCACCACCGCGTGCACCCGCTCGACCAGCGTTCCCGGCGCCAGCAGGTCCAGCTCGCGGGTCCCGGTGGGCGCGCCGCGCACGTCCACCCCGGCCACCAGCCCGCCGTCGGGAGCCAGCAGCACCACCGCGCCACCGGAGCGGCCCAGCAGCACCCCGCCCGGCACGGGCCCGGTCACCCCATGACCGCCTCGACCAGCGTCTCCTGCACCCAGGTCAACCAGTGGTACACCCCGAGGTGCGGGGAGCGCGGGTCGTCCTCGGGCAGCTCGTCCGGCATGTCCTCCTGCACGTCCAGCGCCGTGCCCAGCGCCAGCCGCACGTCGTTGAGCGCCGACAGCCACGCCTCCGCCTCGGCGGGCCCGAGCCGCACGTCGCCGCCCTCCGGCGGGCACGTGTCCAGCACGACGGCGGCCACCCCGGTCTTGGCGTCCAGGAGCGCGGGCTCGTGCAGCGAGCGCAGCGCCGCCGCCGAGTCCTCGTCGCCCGCCTCGTGCTCGTCCAGGTCCAGCCGGTGGAAGTCCGGCAGGAGCCTGCCCAGGATCAGGTCGTCGGGCGGCGTCGACGGCCCGGTGCGGATGCCGGTCAGCTCGGACAGCTCGTCCTGCGGGGCCTCCTCGGCGCGCGCCAGCAGCATGTCCTGGATCTGGCTCACCAGGCCGCGCACGACCGCGGCCTCCTGGCGGTCCAGGTGGCACACCACCTGCTCGCCGGAGCGGTGCCAGCGGTTCACGACGACCGCTGCATGGTCGCCCACAGACCGGCGGCGTGCAGTTTCGCCACGTCGGCCTCCATCTTGTCCTTGGTGCCGGAGGACACGACCGCCCGGCCCTTGTGGTGCACGTCCATCATCAGCCTGGTCGCGTGGTCCTTGCTGTAGCCGAAGACCTTCTGGAACACGTACGTCACGTAGGACATCAGGTTCACCGGGTCGTTCCAGACGAGCGTCATCCAGGGGCTGTCCGCCGACGCCCCCTCCTCCGCGACCTGGTCTGCCTGCGTCCGCTCCTGCTCGACGGGCGTGGTCATACCGCCAATGGTGTCATGTTCGCGAGGGTGGTGGAGCCCATAGGTCCGGGTGGTGCGCGTTCGCCGAGGCCGCGCCTACGCTCTGGACATGTCGTCCACGGCGCTGTTCACCGACCACTACGAGCTGACGATGCTGGCAGCGGCGCTGCGCGACGGCACCGCCGACCGGCCGTGCGTCTTCGAGGTCTTCGCCCGCAGGCTCCCCGAGGGCCGCCGCTACGGCGTGGTCGCGGGCACCGGCAGGCTGCTGGACGCCATCACGTCCTTCCGCTTCGGCCCGGCCGAGCTGGAGCTGCTGGAGCGCACCGGCGTGGTGGACGACGCGACGCTGGCGTGGCTGGACGACTACGAGTTCACCGGCGACGTCGACGGCTACCCCGAGGGCGAGCTGTACTTCCCCGGCTCCCCGGTGCTGACCGTGACCGCGCCGTTCGGCGTGGGCGTGGTGCTGGAGACGCTGGCCCTGTCGATCCTGAACCACGACAGCGCGGTCGCCTCGGCCGCCGCGCGCATGGTGGGTGCCGCCAACGGCCGCCGCATGATCGAGATGGGCTCGCGCCGCACGCACGAGGAGGCGGCGGTCGCGTCCGCGCGGGCCGCGTACCTGGCGGGCTTCACCGCGACGTCCAACCTGGAGGCCGGGCGCCGGTACGGCATCCCCACCACGGGCACCTGCGCGCACGCGTTCACGCTGCTGCACGACGACGAGGAAGCCGCGTTCCGCAGCCAGGTCGACGCGCTGGGCGCGGGCACCACGCTGCTGGTCGACACCTACGACATCACCAACGGCATCGAGACCGCCGTGCGCGTCGCGGGCCCGGAGCTGGGCGCGGTGCGCATCGACTCCGGCGACCTGGGCGTGCTGGCCAGGCAGGCGCGCGACCAGCTCGACGGGCTGGGCGCGAGGTCGACCCGGATCGTGGTGTCCGGCGACCTGGACGAGTACTCGATCGCGGCGCTGCGGGCCGAGCCGGTGGACGCGTACGGCGTGGGCACCTCGCTGGTGACCGGCTCGGGCGCGCCGACGGCGGGCATGGTCTACAAGCTGGTCGAGGTGGACGGTCGCCCGGTCGCCAAGCGCAGCTCCCACAAGGAGTCGCGCGGCGGGCGCAAGGGCGCGCTGCGCAGGCACAAGGAGACCGGGACGGCGCTGGAGGAGGTCGTCCACGGCCCCGGCGTCCAGCCCGAGGCTCAGGAGCACGACCGGCCGCTGCAGGTCGCGCTGGCGCGCGGCGGCGAGCTGGTGGAGGGCGTCAACTCCCTGGAGCGCAGCCGGGAGCGACTGCGCGCGGCGCTGGTGAGCGTGCCGTGGGAGGGGCTGAAGCTGTCGAAGGGCGACCCGGCGATCCCGACGACTTTCCTGTGAGGTGGGCGCTGTGGGCAGGGCACTGATCGTGGTGGACGTGCAGAACGACTTCTGCGAGGGGGGATCGCTCGCGGTGGCGGGCGGCGCGGCGGTGGCCTCGGCCATCAGCGCGCACGTGCGGGCCGGCGGGTACGACCACGTCGTGGCGACGCGGGACTACCACGTCGACCCCGGCGGGCACTTCAGCGAGTCGCCGGACTTCGTGGACTCGTGGCCGGTGCACTGCGTGGCCGGGACGGCGGGGGCCTCGTTCCACCCGGAGCTGGACGTGACCGGGGTGGAGGCGGTGTTCTCCAAGGGCGCGTACGAGGCGGCGTACTCGGGGTTCGAGGGCGCGGCCGGTGACGGGGCGTCCCTGGTGGACTGGTTGCGCGAGCGCGGCGTGGAGCGGGTGGACGTGGTGGGGATCGCCACGGACCACTGCGTGCGGGCGACGGCGCTGGACGCGGCGGCGGCCGGGTTCGCCACGCGGGTGCTGCTCGGGCTGACCGCCGGGGTGGCGCGGCCGACCGTGGACTCGGCGCTGGAGCAGCTGCGGGCCGCGGGCGTCGAGCTGGACGGGGAGCCCGCGGTCGGCTGACCGCGCGGCTGCCCCGAGGGCTCGGGGCAGTGGAGCTCGGGGCAGCGGGATTCGGAACGGCCGGAGGCCGGGTGCTCGCCGAGCACCCGGCCTCCGGCGTCGTCCGGGAGCCGTCAGGGGGTGGGCGAGCAGGCCGTGGAGCCCACGACGACCTCGCCGGTGACGCCCGACGCGGGCTGGAACTGCACGCGCATCAGGTTCATGGTGATGCTGCCGTCCGGCGGGGTGGTGACCTCGCCGAAGATCACCTTCGCGAGCAGGTTCCCGTTCTTCTTGATGTCGTAGGTGTAGTTGGCGGTCAGCTGGCTCGGCAGGCCGGTGAAGCCGGACAGGCCGCTGATGCCCCACTGGGCGCTGGTGCCCTCCTGGGTGGCGCTGCAGGAGAGCTGCCAGGAGGCGATCTTGAGGCGGGGGCCGCCCGCGTCCATCAGCGCGGACAGCTCGAACTGCGAGCCCAGCGCCTCGGACTTGGTGGTGGTGATGTAGTTCTCCGGGTCGACCACCGTGGTGGTGCAGGTGGTGGAGCCGGGGCCGAAGCGGACGCCGGTCCGGACCGTGAGCAGCGAGGCGTTGACCTTCACGCCCTCCACGGAGCAGGGCGCGAGCACCCCGGTGGTGACGGTCTGCCCGTTCACCACGTAGTCGGCGACGCCGACCGCCGCGACCCCCGCCGGGACCTCGCCCGCGAGCGCGGGGGCCGCGGTGGACACCAGCCCCGCGGCCAGTGCCGCGATGACAGCTCCGACTCGGCGCGCCCAGGTGTGGTTCATGTCGAAAGCCCTTCTGCTGTATTCCGCCCCTCGAGGCCGATATCGAACCAGGCCGCCGTTTTCGTATCACCGGCAGACCCGTTCTCACTCGACCGGGAAGTTTTTCTCCACCGCCGGGTGAGGGATTACGGAACGCGCATGGCAGGAACGGTCGGAGCGCCGGAAAGCACGGGAACCGGGGCAATTCCCAGTAGCCTTTCCAGTGCTTTTCGAACCCTGATGGCGGCAAATCCGTCACCGAACGGGTTGCGGCTGTGCGGCAGGCGCAGCCGCGCGCCCAGCGCCCAGCCCGCCTCGGCGAGGATGCGCGTCGGGTCGGTGCCGACCAGCCACGCGCACCCGGCGTCCACCGCCGCCATCCGCTCGGTGCTCTCCCGCAGCACCAGCACCGGCACCCCGAACGAGGGCGCCTCCTCCTGGATGCCGCCGGAGTCCGTGAGCACCAGCGCCGACCTGCGCAGCGCCCGCACCAGGTCCGGGTAGTCCAGCGGCTCGGTCACCACGATCCTCGGGTGCCCGCCGAGCGCGGCGACGACCTGCGCGCGCACCGCCGGGTTCGGGTGCGCGGGCAGCAGCACCCGCACGTCCGGGTGCCGGTCGGCGATGCCGCGCACCGCGCCCAGCACCCGGTCGAGCGGCTCGCCCCAGGACTCGCGGCGGTGCACGGTGACCAGCACCAGGCGCTGCCCGTGCTCGTCGAGCACCCGCTCCAGCACCGCGAGGTCCGGGTCGCGCGCGGGCAGGTCGGCGGCGGCGACCCGCTGCACCGCGTCCACCACCGTGTTCCCGGTGACCACGACGTTCCCGTCGGGCAGCGACTCGCCGAGCAGCGCGCAGGCCGCGTCGTCGGTGGGGGCCAGGTGCAGCGCGGCGATGCGAGCGATCATCTGCCGGGTCCCCTCCTCGGGGAACGGGCTGGCCAGCTCGCCGGTGCGCAGCCCCGCCTCCAGGTGGGCGACGGGAACCCCGCGCCAGAACGCGGCCAGCGCGCCCGCGAGCGCGGTGGTCGTGTCGCCCTGGACCAGCACGGCCGCGGGCGCGCGCCGCCGCAGCACCCGGTCGACCTGCGGCACCAGCAGCGACAGCAGCTCCGCCTGGGTCCCGGTGGCGCGCGGCACGTCCAGCACCACGTCAGGGACCAGCCCGAACGCGGCCAGCGCCTGCTCGACCACGCCCGCGTGCTGCCCGCCGTGCACGATGACCGGCCTGATCCCGCGGTGGCCTGCAAGCTCCAGCGCGACCGGGGCGACCTTCACCGCCTCCGGCCTGGTGCCCGCCAGCAGCAGGACTTCCTTCATCTCGTACTCCCTGTCAGGGCACGGGGTCCCCGGCGCTCGGGGGGTTGGGTCGCCGGGGACCCCGCTCGCGATCAGCCGTCGTGGTGCGCGCGCCGCCCGCGGGACCTGCGAAGCAGCAGGACCCCCGAGACGAGCAGCGCGACACCCGCGACGACCCACCACGTCACATCGGCGCCGGTCGCGGCGAGCGTTCCCACGCCCGTTCCCACGGCGACCCCTGCGCCAGGCATCCGGTACACCTTCACACCACCTCCGGTGCGCGCCGACGGCCGGCCGCGTACGAGGCGGGCAGCACGACCAGCGCGAGCGCGCCGACGCCGATCCACAGGCCCGCGCCGGAGGCCAGCGGGACGGGCAGCGCGGCGGCGCCGCAGGTCGTGGACGAGATGACCAGGTCGCCGCTGCCGAGCGAGCCGACGACGCCGTCGAGCAGGCGCAGGCGCAGCGCGGTGACGGTGAGGCTGCCGTCGTCGTTGCGGACCTGCTCGTTGAGCACGAGCTCCGCCACGGTGACGCCGAGCGCGCCCACGTCGACGGTGGTGTTGGGGGCGGGCTCGGCGGCCGGGGTCTGCAGGGTGCCCGCGCTCAGCCCGACCAGCCTGGCCGACCCGGTGAGGCCGTCCTGGGTCGAGGAGCACTCGGCCTCCACGGCCTCGGCGGACCAGGAGCCGGTGAGCGCGGCCAGCAGGTCCACCCGCACGTCGACGACGCTGGCGCGGGCGGCGAGGCCGCCGGAGCGCTCGTCGCGCGCCGAGTCGGTGCTGAGCAGGCCGGTGGAGAGCGCGCCGGGCACGTCGACGGTCTTGAACGTGCTGGTGAGCGGCCCGTCCTCGGAGTGGGCGGCGGCGAACGGGCCGACCGAGGTGGCCCTGCTGCCCAGGAGCGACAGGTCGAGCCGCACGCCGAAGGCGGAGGCGTCGCCCGCCTCGGCCCAGGCGGGCGTCGCGCTGATCAGGAGGGCGGCCACCGCGACCAGTCCGGCTAGTCCGCTGGGGCGCGGGACGCGGTGGCGCGGGGTTCGGACGCGCATGGATTTCCCTTCTCCGTCCGGGGAATCGTGTGGGGGGAGCATTTGCACCTATCGGCTGTTCCGGGGATGCCTTGACAGGGGATGCCCGGAAAAGCCCAGTGCGGCCACTCGAATCGCCCACAGCCTCGCACCTACGGTGGATTCCAGTTCCGAATTAGCCTCACTTTGTCACCTGTTCAGGGAGTGCAGTCGCACTGCGCGCGGTCCGATGTCCATTCGATAGCTCGTTCGAGCGCTGACCGGTCGTGCAGAACGTGCGGGAAGGGATGGGTTTCGTGGTGCTGGCTGTCCCCCGACCGGGGCGACTCCACCGGGTGGTCGTGGCCGCCCTGCTCGGCGGCTCGGCGGCGCTGGTGCTCGCGCACACCGCGTACCGGGCCGCCGAGATCACCCTGGCGGGCGCGCTGCTCGGCCTGATCGGCGAGGACGGGGTGGAGGTGGCCGCGCACCGGCAGACCGTCTACTTCGGCCTCGGCACGGACGCGCCGCTCGGCCTGCGGATGACCCCGGAGTGCACCTCGGCGTTCCTGCTGGTCCCGCTGCTGGTGGTCGGCGCGGTGATGGTCGCGCTGCGGCCCCGGATCACCCGGAGCGTGCTGCTGGCGCTGGCCGTCGCGGGCGGCGCGGTGGTGCTGGTGAACCAGGCGCGGGTGCTGCTCATGGTCGGCCTGGTGCGCTGGCTGGGCGTGGCGGACGGCTACCACTGGGGCCACACGCTGCTGGGGTCGCTGGTGAGCGTGTTCGGCGGGGCCGCCGCGCTGGTGGCCTTCACCTGGCTGGCGACGCGCCGGTGAGCCTGGACGCGCTGCTGGGGTTCACCCAGGCGCTCGCGCTGACCATGAGCGTGGCGTTCCTGGTGTACGTGGGCGTGATCGTGGTGCCGTACCTGCGGCGCAGGCCGGAGCCGTCCGGCGACCCGGCCGGGTTCGACTGGCACTTCCTGCTGCCCTGCCTGGACGAGGCCGCGGTGGTCGGCGGGACGGTGCGCTACCTGCGCGCCACGTTCCCGGCGGCGCGCGTGTGGGTGGTCGACGACGACTCGGCGGACGGCACGGCCGAGGTGGTGCGCGCCCTGGCGGAGGCGGACCCGGCGGTGCGGCTGGTGCGCAGGCGGGCGCCGTCGGCGCGCACCGGCAAGGGCGACGCGCTGAACGCGGGCTACCGGGCGCTGCGGGCGTGGCTGGCGGGGCGCGGCGACCTGGACGCGGGGCGGGTCGTGGTGGTCGTGGTGGACGCCGACGGCAGGCCCGCCGCGAACTGCCTGGAGGTGTGCGCGGCCCCCGAGCTGTTCGGCTCGCCCGAGGTCGGCGCGGTGCAGGTGGACGTGCGCATGGTCAACACCGGGGTGCGGCAGGAGGGCGTTCCGCGCTGGCGGCGGGCGTTCGGGGCCGGGCTGGTGCGGATGCAGGACCTGGAGTTCCGGACCGCGATCGCCGCGATCCAGCTGTCCAGGGGCGTCACCGGCACGATCTCGCTGGGCGGCAACGGCCAGTTCACCCGGCTGTCCGCGCTGGACTCGGTGGCCGGTCCGGCCGGGCCGTGGCGCGGGTCGCTGCTGGAGGACTTCGAGCTGGGCGTGCACCTGCTCACGGCGGGCTGGCGGACCGCGTTCACCACCGGCGCGCACGTGCGGCAGGAGGGCCTGTACAGCCTGCGGCGGTTCCTGGCGCAGCGCACCCGGTGGGGCCAGGGCACCATGCAGTGCGCCCGCTACCTGCGGCGCGTCTGGGACTCGCCGCACCTGTCCACGCTGGGCGCGGCGGAGCTGACCTACTACCTGGCGCAGCCGTGGATGCAGCTGCTCGGCACCCTCGTCTACCCGGTCCCGCTGCTGCTGCTGGCCCACCAGGTGGTGCTCGCGCCGGGCGCGGTGTGGTCGTGGTTCACCGGCGGCGCGTGGCTGCTGTTCGCGGTGTACGGGGTGTTCGGGCTGGTGCCGTTCGTGCTGTGGGGGCCGGTGTACCGGGCGCGGTGCGAGCCGGGCACCGGGTTCTGGCGCTCGCTCGGGTACGGGTTCGGCTACGGGCTGTACGTCTACACCTTCTACCTGACGTCGTGGCGGGCGGCGGCGCGGCTGGCGACCGGGCGCGACGGGTGGACCAAGACCCGGCGGAACACCGAACCGCCGCACGCCGGTCGGTGACCACCCGCTGGGACGACGGTGCCGGTTGGCGGGCGCGGACTGCGGCGGGCGGCTGACTTTGTAGGGTCCGACCAGCGCCGAGCGGGTCGCGCGCGATTAACCTCCCGGTGAGTCCCACGAACCCTGGAGGTCCCCGTGTCCGTGTTCGCCGTTCCCGGCCGCAGGGCCGTGCTCGCCGATCTGGTCCCCGGCGCGCTGGCGCGCGACGTCGCGCTGGTCGTCGCGGGCGCCGGGCTGACCGGCGTCGCCGCGCAGATCGCGCTGCCCGTCCCCGGCACCCCGGTCCCGATCACCGGCCAGACGTTCGCGGCGCTGCTCGTCGGCGCGGCGCTGGGCTGGCGGCGCGGCTCGGCGTCGATGCTGCTCTACCTGGTGGCGGGCATGGCCGGTGTGCCGTGGTTCCAGGGCGCGTCCTACGGCACTCCCCCGTCGCTGGGCTACGTCGTCGGCTTCGTGTTCGCCGGCTCCCTGGTCGGCTACCTGGCCGCGCGCGGCGGCGACCGCACCCCGCTGCGCACGGCGGGCACGATGGCGCTGGGCAACCTGGCGATCTACGCGTTCGGCGTGCCGTGGCTGATGGCCGCGACGGGCATGGGCCTGGGCGCCGCGCTGGCCGCGGGCGTCGTGCCGTTCCTGATCGGCGACGCGATCAAGACCGCGCTGGCCGCGGGCCTGCTGCCCGCGACCTGGGCGCTGGTCAACCGGAAGTGATCGACCGGACGTGATCGACCGGGAGTGAGCGCACGGGGTCCGGCAACGGGGCCGGGCCCGTGCTGCGCGGCGGCGCGAACCACCGGCCGCCGCACCTCGGCCTCGTGCGCGGCTCCCCGGGTGCGGCTCCTCCGCCCGGCGCGCGCCCACCCGCGTGACCCTCCCCTCACCACCCCGTCCCCGGCGGACCACCCCGGACCGCCCCGGACCGTCGGCGCCGCCCGGTACGGTCTTCGCCGTGCCCCCCGCCATCACCACCGTCCCCGACACCCGCGCGCTCCTGGCCACCGCCGTGAAGGCCGTGGGCGGAGCCGAGCGCGAGGGGCAGGTGGACATGGCGCTCGCCGTCGAGCGCTCCATCCGCACCGGCGAGCACCTCGCCGTCCAGGCGGGCACCGGCACCGGCAAGTCGCTGGCCTACCTGGTCCCCGCGCTGCGGCACGCCGTCGCCGAGGAGAGCACCGTCGTCATCTCGACGGCGACGATCGCCCTGCAGCGCCAGCTCGTCGACCGGGACCTGCCGCGCCTGGCGAAGGCCCTGCGCAAGGAGCTGGGCCGGGAGCCGCGCTTCGCGATCCTCAAGGGCAGGCGCAACTACCTGTGCATGCACCGCCTGCACAGCGGGGCCCCGGACGAGCCGGAGGAGGCGGGCCTGTTCGACCCGTTCGCGGTGTCCAAGCTCGGCCGCGAGGTGAAGCGGCTGCACGAGTGGTCCTCCGACACCGAGACCGGCGACCGGGACGAGCTGGTGCCGGGCGTGCCCGACCAGGCGTGGAAGCAGGTGTCGGTCACCGCGCGCGAGTGCCTGGGCGTGAGCAAGTGCCCCATCGGCGCCGACTGCTTCGCCGAGAAGGCCCGCGCCGAGGCGGGGCGGGCGGACGTCGTGGTCACCAACCACGCCATGCTCGCCATCGACGCCCTGGAGGGCTACCAGGTGCTGCCCGACCACGACGTGGTCGTGATCGACGAGGCGCACGACCTGGTCGACCGGGTCACCTCCGTGGCGACCGAGGAGCTGGGCTCGGCGGCGATCACGACGGCGGCCCGGCGGTGCGGCAAGCTCGTCGACCAGGCCGTCGCGGACCGGCTCGCCGAGGCCGGTGACGGGCTCGGGATGCTGCTGGAGGACGCGCCCGCGGGCCGGTTGGAGTCGCTGCCGAAGGCGCTGGCCACGACGGTGGCGGCGGTGCGGGACGCGGCGCGGGTGTGCATCACCTCGCTCGGGCCCGAGCGCAAGGAGGACGTGGAGGGCTCGACAACGCGGAAGCTGGCGCTGTCGCTGCTGGACGACATCCACGACTGCGCGGTGCGGGTGCTGGAGGCGTTCGACGACGAGCACGACGTGGTGTGGGTGTCCGGCGACTTCGGCGGGAACCGCGCGCCGGTGCTGCGGGTCGCGCCGCTGGGCGTCGGCGGCCTGCTGCGGGAGCGGCTGTTCGGCAAGCGCACCACGGTGCTGACGTCGGCGACGCTCACCCTGGGCGGCACGTTCGACACGCTGGCCAGGCAGTGGGGGCTGCCCGCCGCGTCGGGCGCGCGGAAGGCCGAGGGCGGCGGGAAGGCGGCGGGGACCGCGACGGACAAGGAGCCGCCGTCGGACCTGGGCGCGGTGAGGTGGACCGGGCTGGACGTGGGCTCGCCGTTCGAGCACGGCAGCAGCGGCATCCTGTACGTGGCGCGGCACCTGCCCCCGCCCGGTCGCGACGGCCTGCCGCCCGCGTACCTGGACGAGCTGGAGGGCCTGGTGAACGCGGCGGGTGGGCGCGCGCTGGGGCTGTTCTCCTCGATGCGCGCGGCGAAGGCGGCGACCGAGGCGCTGCGCGGGCGGGTGGACTTCCCGGTGCTGTGCCAGGGTGACGACCAGACCGGGCAGCTGGTGAAGCGGTTCGCCGAGGACGCGCGGACGTGCCTGTTCGGCACGCTGTCGCTGTGGCAGGGCGTGGACGTGCCCGGTCCCTCGCTGCAACTGGTGGTGATGGACCGCATCCCGTTCCCCAGGCCCGACGACCCGCTGGCGTCGGCGCGGCAGAAGGCCGTGGACTCCAGGGGCGGCAACGGGTTCCTGACCGTGTCGGCCACGCACGCGGCGCTGCTGCTGGCGCAGGGCGCGGGGCGGTTGCTGCGGTCGATGAACGACAAGGGCGTGGTGGCGGTGCTGGACCCGAGGCTGGCGACGGCGCGCTACGGCGGTTTCCTGCGCGCGTCGCTGCCGCCGTTCTGGACCACGTACGACACCGAGGTGGTCAAGGCGGCGCTGAAGCGGCTGGACGCGGCGAACAAGTAGGGCCCCGCCCCTCCCCCGCTCAGCCGTCGACGAGCAGTCCGCGCAGCGGTCCCTGGAGCCGTTCGGAGCGGCGGGACACACCGGGCAGGCGCACCGCCCGGTGGTCGCCCGCGCGGCCAGCGCCGGGGTCGAGCGCGGCGCGCCAGAGCCGGTCCACTACCTCCTCGGGCGGTCCGTCCACTTCGGACTTGCCCAGCCCGAGGTGCTCGCCCCACAGCCGCAGCCGGGTGTCGCGGGCCAGCTCCGGGTCGTCGGTGACGAGGTTGACCTCGGTGTCGTTGAACAGCGAGTGCTCGTTGAGGTTGGCCGAGCCGAGGGTGAGCCAGCGGTCGTCCACGATCGCCAGCTTGGCGTGCACGTAGACCGGGCTGCCGTCGTGGGCGGCGAGGGTGGCCGCGACCAGGCGGCCGTTGCCGTCGTCGGCGTCCAGGAGCCTGCCGAGCTGGCCGCGCGTGGTGTCGGCGCCGTTGCTGGGCTTGCGGGGCAGGACGAGCACGACGCGGAAGCGCGGGTCCGGCGGGGTGCGGAGCTTGCCGATGAGGATCTCGACGACCTCGGGCGACCAGAGGAACTGGTTCTCCAGGTAGACGAGCCGCTCGGCGGAGCGCAGGCCGCGCAGGTAGGCGTCGGCGAGGCTGAAGTCGCCGCGCGGGGCGAAGTCGTAGGTGCGCTCGGGCACGGTGCGCGCGATCTGCACGCTGGACCGGCCCTTGGCCTCGGGCACCCGCGGTTCGGGCAGCTCCTCGCGCGCGATCTCCTGCCAGCGCTGCCGGAAGTGCTCGGCGACGTCGGCGACGGCGGGCCCCTCGATCCGGGCGGCGAGGTCGTGCCACCCCACGGGCTCGCGCGGCGGGTGGTCGGTGGTGTCGTGCCGGTCGCCGTCGAGCGCGGTGAAGTCCAGGCCGCCGACGAAGGCGACCTCGTCGTCCACGACCACGATCTTCTCGTGGTGGCAGTGCAGGGTGCGCTCGCGGGTGTCGAGCAGGCAGCGCACCCGGCTGTCCCGCTCGAACTCGGCGGTGGACCGCCGGGCGCGCTCGCGGGTCGGCTCGAACAGCGGCACGGGCGGCCCGCCCCACACGAGCATCCGCACGTCGACCCGCTCGGCGACGTCGGCGAGCAGGTCGCGCAGCGGGGGCGAGCCGGGTTCGCGGGTGAGCCGGAAGTCGGCGCTGGCGTGCCAGTTGGCGATGTGGACGTGCGAGCGCGCGGCGCGGATGGCCGCGTCGATCTCGGGCAGCCCCTCGCGCCCGTCGACGAGCACGCGCACCAGGTTGCCGTCCCTGACCGCGCGGTGCGGGCTCCACGGGCCCGCGTCGCCGCAGAACACGCTCCCCCACCCGAGCTTGCCGAGCCTGCGCCGGTGGTGGCCCAGCACGGCCCGCTCCAGTCCGTCGCCGAGCCGCTCGTCGAGCACGTCCAAGAGCCCCATGCGGTGGGTGTTGACCGCGCGGGTGGTCGTTCAAACGCGGTGCGGGGGCGCGCGGGACCGCGCCCCCGCACCGCAGCTCACCCGCGCCCGATGTGCCCGTGGAAGAACCCGACGGCCCCGGCGAGCGCGGCCAGCCCGACGATGGTGGCGGCGGGCAGGTTGTCCCCGGCCAGGTAGGCCAGGGCGCCGACGAGGCCGCCGCACAGCAGCGCGGCGATCAGGACGACGGCGGTGCGCAGGGGCATGAGCGGGTCCCGCTCGTCCTTGTCGACCACGGTCACCGCCCACCCCTCGGGCGCGCCAGGAGCTTGGTGACCCAGCCGCACACCCGGCCGACCGCGTCGGGCGGCGCGGGTTCCGCGGTCGCCGGGCGCCCGGCGGGAAGCGCTTCCCCGGTGGGCGGGGGCAGCGGTCCGAGGGCGCGGTGGATCTCGGCGTGCCGCAGCCGCGTGCGCAGCCCCTCCCAGCGGGCGATCCACAGGGCGGCCTGCTCCCGGTCCTGCCCGCACCCGAGGACGAACTGGACGACCTGCTCGGCCCGCGTGGGCAGGGTGTCGCGGGTGCAGAGGTTGTGCGCGGTGCTCTTGGGCAGCGCCCCGCCGGTGTTGTCGGAGATCTCCTGGTAGGACAGCTCGCACGACCGGCGCAGCGCGTCGAGCGCCTGGTTGTACTGCTTGGCGGTCACGGCGGCGGTCGCCAGCGCCAGCGGGTCGACCGGCCCGGCGTCGGTGTCGCTCATGCTCGGTGGAACTCCTCCGCTCAGCGCTCCCGCCCGCTCGGGCAGGAGGCATCGGTCTGGTGGTGCCGTTCCCCGTTCCGCGGCCTCCAGCGCGCGGCGCCAGCGCAGGATCTCGTCCTGGCCGACGCCGCAGGCGTCGAGGACGGCGAAGGTGTGCTGCCAGGTCGGGCGACCGCCCCGCAGCAGCTCGGGGAGCATGGCCGGACGCACGCCGCGGGCAACCAGCTCCCGGTGGGAGGGGCTGCCCGCGGCGCGCCAGGCGCTGAGCACCCGGTGCTGGAGGCGCCGCCGGAGCTGCGCGCCGCCGTCACCCTGCACGGTGCTCACGGGGATCACCCGCGTGCGGGAGCGCGCGGGGGTTCTCCGCCGCGGCGGTCCCGGTCCGGTCCGGGTAAGGCGGCTTTCGGCAGAGCGTTCACGCGGAACCCCGTTCTCGACTTGTGCTTCTTCGTCCCTCGACCTGGGCTGGTGCTCGACGCGGTCGCCTCCCGAATAGGTCCGCCGGGGCCAACCGGCGGTTCGGGATTGGGCGGTGCGGTCGCACTGGGTTGAAGCGTAGAGCAAGGCGCCGACAGTGGCGGAATGGTTGGGATCGGCGCGGGACCAATGGCCCGGCAACGCACAAATGCGGCTTTATGACAAGGCAGATGAGCGTCAAGTCGTCGATTTGGACGTCCAAGAACCAACCCCTGCGGGGGACTGCGCCGACCGGGTGAGGAGGGCCGCTGTCCAGCGCGGACCGCGTCCCGCCGGGTTGGACGCGCCACGGACGTGGCTGGACGGCGGTGGTGGCGCTTCCGGGGCTCGTCTACGGTGACCACGCGCTCGAACTCCTCCGAGCAGTCCTCGGGGAGCGGGCGGGACCCGTGACCGACCCCTTGACCTGGGCGACCTCGGGCAGTGCGGCGGGCCTCCGGGCCAACGGGGGCCCGCCGCGTCCCGGCCTCGCGACGCCCGCGCGGCGGCGGGGAGCGGGCTTGGACGCGGGAGCGCGTAACGCGGGGGCGGCGGGATCAGACAGGTTCCACGGACGCCCGCGCGGCCCGACCGGGAGGGAGCACCCTCCGCTCCCGGAACGGGCCACCACGGTGGCAGTGATCCGGATCACCACCGGAAAGCGGGCCCCGGACCGGCCGGACGACGGCCGGGTGGTTGAACGGTGGAACACCCCGTGAAATGATCCGGACCGATCCCGGACGTGACGGGACATCGCATTGCCATCGGAACACTTGAACCGAAGAAATTCACTCGAAAGTGTTCACCCGCGCCGGGCGGGGACGCCTTTTCCCGGATCATCCCCGCCCCCCGTGCGGGCCTAGCGCACCGCGGCGACCGTCGCCGTTCCCGGCTCGACCTCGGTGTACCCCGCGTCCCGCACCACGATCGCGTCCGGCAGCGCCACCAGCGCGTCCCACTCGGCCCGGCTCGGCGTGCGCACCGCGCAGCGGAACCCGGCCGCCGCCCACCGCTCCAGCTCCGCCGCGCCCAGGTGCGGGGCCAGCAGCATCGAGGCGTGCCCGACCTGGGCCGCCGCCTTGCCCGCCGTCATGGTCACGCCGGGGTTCAGCCACAGCAGCCGCGCGCCCTCCGGCACGGGCCCCGGCTCGCCGTCCTCGGGCAGCTCGCTGCCGGAGATCTGCAACCGGCTGATCTCCTTCGGCGCCTCCCCCACGACCCCCGGCACGAACGCGCGCACCGACGCGCCGCCCACGGTCACCGTGACGCCCGGCAGGGCCTGCACGGCCTCCCAGTGCGCCCCTCGCGCCCTCCTGGCGACCTTGCGGATGCGCCCGCGCACCCACGCCACGACCTCGTCGTGCCACTCGCCACCGGGCTCCGCGCGCGGGTCGAGGCACACCGCCACCGCGGCGGCGGCAGCGGCCTCCAGCACGTCCGTCCGCGACGGCGGCGCGCTGCGCTCGATGCGCATCACCACCGGCATGGCGCGCACCAGCTCGCCCTCGGGCTCGCCGTAGTCGCGGCCCAGCAGCATCGAAAGGACGCCGTTCGCCTGCCCGGTCACGGGCGCCAGCCCGGCCCCGCTCACCGAGTCGACCCCGCTCACCGGCTCGACCCCCGTCACCGGCTCGACCCCCGTCACTGGCGCACCAGGTCCAGGCCGTCCGCGAGGTCCGCGGCCTCCACCTCGGCGCGCGTCACGCCGAGCACGAACAGCACCGCGTCCAGGAACGGGTGCGACAGCGCGGTGTCCGCGACCTCGCGCAGCGCGGGCTTGGCGTTGAACGCGATGCCCAGCCCGGCCGCGCCGATCATGTCGATGTCGTTCGCCCCGTCCCCGACCGCGACGGTCTGCGCCATCGGCACCCCGACCGAGTCCGCGAACCGCCGCAGCGCCACCGCCTTGCCCGGCCGGTCCACGATCTCGCCGAGCACCCGGCCGGTGAGCTTGCCGTCCACGACCTCCAGCTCGTTGGCCGCGCAGAAGTCGAGCCCCAGCTCGGTGACCAGCGACCGGATCACCCTGGTGAACCCGCCCGACACGACCCCGCAGCGGAACCCGAGCCGCTTGAGGGTGCGGATCGTGGTGCGCGCGCCGGGCGTCAGCTCCAGCGACGCGGCCACCTCGTCCAGCACGCCCTCGTCCAGGCCCTCCAGCAGCGCCACGCGCCGCTGCAGCGACTCGGCGAAGTCCAGCTCGCCCCGCATGGCCGCCTCGGTGATCTCGCGGACCTGGGGCTCCACGCCCACGTGCGCGGCCAGCATCTCGATCACCTCGCCCTGGATGAGCGTGGAGTCCACGTCGAACACGACGAGCCGCTTGGCCCGCCTGGTCAGCCCGGCCCGCTCCACGGCCACGTCCACCCCGGCGCGCGCGGCCACGACGGCGAGCGCCGAGCGCAGCTGCGCGTCCGCCTCCTCGGTGTCGTCGGCGACCGAGATCCGCAGCTCCAGCCCGGTCACCGGGTAGTCGGCGACCCCCCGGATCGCGTCGATGTTCGCGCCGAGCGCGGCGAGCTTGCGGGCGACCTCGGTGAACGCGCGCGCGGTGACCGGGTGGCCCAGCAGGATCAGGACGTGGCTGGACTCCAGCCGGGCGGTGCGGCGCGAGTCGGCGCCGATCTCCACCTCGACGCTCATCGACACCGTCGCCATGGCCTGCTCCACGGCCTCCTGGATGCCTTCGGGGTCGCGCTGGGCGGACACCAGCACCCCGAGCACCAGCCTGCCCCGGATCACGACCTGCTCCACGTCGAGCACGTCGACCCCGTGCCTGGTGAGCACGGCGAACAGCACCGAGGACACGCCCGGCTTGTCCGGGCCGGTCACGGTGATCAGGACTGGGGTCGCGCTGGGCATCGTCAACACCGGCTCCTCTGCCAGGGAAACGCGAGGAGCCCCGACGACCGCGCTGGTCGTCGGGGCTCCTCGTTGAACCTGTCTCAGGTTACTAGTGCTTGTGGTCGTGCTCGGTGCCCTCCGACGCGGTGCCGGACTGCACCGCCTTGGCGGCCAGCTCGGACGGGGCCGACTTGGCCTTCTCGTGCGGGATGGCGCGGCCGGTCAGCGTCACGTGCGCCTCGGCGTGCATCCGCTCGATCATGTGCGGGTAGTGCAGCTCGAACGCCGGGCGGGCCGAGCGGATGCGGGGCAGCTCGGTGAAGTTGTGCCTCGGCGGCGGGCAGGAGGTCGCCCACTCCAGCGAGTTGCCGAAGCCCCACGGGTCGTCGACCTTCACGACCTCGCCGTACCGGTAGCTCTTGAACACGTTCCAGATGAACGGCAGCGTGGACGCGCCGAGCAGGTACGCGCCGATCGTGGAGACCATGTTCAGCGTGGTGAAGCCGTCGGCCGCCAGGTAGTCGGCGTACCGGCGGGGCATGCCCTCGGCGCCCAGCCAGTGCTGCACCAGGAACGTGGCGTGGAAGCCCAGGAACGTGGTCCAGAAGTGCAGCTTCGCCAGGCCCTCGTCCAGCATCCGGCCGGTCATCTTGGGGAACCAGAAGTAGATGCCCGCGAAGGTGGCGAACACGATCGTGCCGTACAGCACGTAGTGGAAGTGGGCGACGACGAAGTACGTGTCGGACACGTGGAAGTCGATCGCCGGGGCAGCCAGCAGGACGCCGGACAGGCCGCCGAAGAGGAAGGTCACGATGAAGCCGATGCTGAACAGCATGGGCGACTCGAAGGTGAGCTGCCCCTTCCACATCGTGCCGATCCAGTTGAAGAACTTGATGCCGGTCGGGACCGCGATGAGGAAGGTCATGAACGCGAAGAACGGCAGCAGGACCGCGCCGGTGGCGTACATGTGGTGCGCCCACACGGCCACGGACAGCGCCGCGATGCCGAGCGTGGCGTAGACCAGGCCGTTGTAGCCGAAGATCGGCTTGCGGCTGAAGACCGGGAAGACCTCGGACACGATGCCGAAGAACGGCAGCGCGATGATGTAGACCTCGGGGTGGCCGAAGAACCAGAACAGGTGCTGCCACAGGATCACGCCGCCGTTGGCCGGGTCGAAGACGTGCGCTCCGATGTGCCGGTCGGCGAGCAGGCCGAGCAGGGCCGCGGTGAGGATCGGGAACGCCAGCAGCACCAGGACGCTGGTGACCAGGATGTTCCAGGTGAAGATCGGCATCCGGAACATGGTCAGGCCGGGCGCGCGCAGGCACACGATCGTGGTGATCATGTTGACCGCGCCGAGGATGGTGCCGAGACCACCGACCGCCAGGCCCGCGATCCACAGGTCGGCGCCCGCGCCGGGCGAGTGGATGGCGTTCGACAGCGGGGTGTAGGCGAACCAGCCGAAGTCGGCGGCGCCGCCGGGCGTGAGGAAGCCCGACATGGTGATGATGCCGCCGAACAGGTACAGCCAGTACGAGAAGGCGTTCAACCGGGGGAACGCGACGTCCGGCGAGCCGATCTGCAGCGGCAGGATGAAGTTGGCGAAGCCGAACACGATCGGGGTGGCGTACAGCAGCAGCATCACCGTGCCGTGCATGGTGAACAGCTGGTTGTACTGCTCGTTCGAGAGGAACTGCATCCCCGGTCGGGCGAGCTCCGTCCTGATCAGCATCGCCATCGCGCCGCCCACCATGAAAAAGATGAACGACGTGACCAGGTACATGATGCCGATTTGCTTGTGGTCCGTGGTGCGGAACATCCGCAGCAGGAACGAACCCTTGACCGCCTCGCGAGTCCCGAAGGGCCGCGTTGCGATCGGCTGCGGGGCTACGGCCGTCACGGTGCCTCCTGCACTGTTGGTTCTTCATTCACAGGTGGCTGAGCGTGGTCGCCACCGGCTCACCGGATCGTAGACGTCTTGTTCGGGCGCGGCGCGCTTGACCCTCGCCACCGATCACCCGACGTAGTTCAGGTCACACCGGCGGACCGCCCGGACGGGCAAGCGCGTCCACCGCGGTCAGCAACCCGGCGATGATCATGTCAAGTTGGTGGTCCCGCTGGTCAGAAGGGTGTTTCCCGGCGAGCGGAAGCCGCTGCACCCCACTCCGGACGGCCTTTCCGGCGGTCCGGGCGGTGGTCCACGAGCACAGGCCCGATGGTCCGCGCAAGGGGCGCGGGGCACCAGTTGACCGAGGACCCGGCCCCTGTCGGACAGGTCGACCTTACCGAACGTGCGGTCCGCCCGCGAGCGCCGCCGGAGCCCCCGCGCGGGCCCGGCGGGGGAGGTGCGGGAATGGTCCGGCTCGGGGTGGCCGATTCCGGCCGCGCGGAAACCGGGTGCCCTTTCCCGCGCTCCCGTGGCACCTTTCCGGGGTGGGCAGACCGGAATTGCGAGCACTTTTCGCGTCGGCGGCGGAACTGGGCCTGCCGGTCGACGACCCGGTGGTGCTCGGGGACGGCAGCAACGTGCTCGTGCACCTGCGCCCGGCCCCGGTGGTGGCCAGGGTCGGCGCGGTGACGGCGGCGGTGCGCGGGGACGTGCTGGGGCACTTCCGGCGGGCCGACGCGGTCAGCCGCCACCTGGCCGCGCGCGGGGTGGCGGTGGTGGAGCCGGTGGAGCGGGACGGGCACGCGGTGACGTTCGCCCGGCACGTGCCGCACCGGCCGGGCGCGCTGCCCGCCGCCGGGCTGGCCGCGCTGCTCGGCGGGCTGCACGAGGCGCTGCGCGACCACGGCGGCGAACTGCCCGCGCGCGGGCCGCTGGACGACGTGGACGCCGCGCTGGAGCTGCTGGGACGGCCGCCGGACCTGGTCCGGCGGCGCGCGGACCTGGTGGCGCGCCTGCCGGACGTGCCGGTGCGACCGCTGCACGGCGACGCACACGCGGGCAACGTGCTGCTCACCGACGCCGGGCCGGTGTGGAACGACTTCGAGGACGCCTGGCTCGGCCCGCCCGCGTGGGACCTCGCCTGCGCGGGCCTGACCGGGGCCGACCTCGCGGACCCGGTGGGAGTGGACCCGGTGGGAGTGGACCCGCAGGACCCGGCGGGCGCCGGGCCCGAGGTCCTCGCGCGCTTCGCCGAGCTGCGCGCCCTCCAGGCGGACTGCTGGCGCGCGGCGGCCCGCCTGGTCCGCGGGCGCCGCGCGGGCCGGGACCGCGCCTGACCGCGCCCCGGACAGCACGACGCCCCGGCCCGCCGAGCGGCGCGCCGGGGCGTCGTCGACCGGGCGCTCAGCCCCGGTGCCCGGCCATCAGCTCGTCGAACGTCGGGAACGACTTGGCGATCTCGCTGCCGGTGAAGTTCCCGACCCACCCGTCGTCGTCGTGGAAGAACCGGATCGACACGTAGTCCGGCCTGGTGCCCATGTCGAACCAGTGGGTGGTGTTCGCGGGCACGCTCAGCAGGTCGCCCGCCTCGCACAGCACGGCGTGCACCCGCCCGGCCACGTGCAGGTAGAACACCCCGGCGCCGCGCGCGAAGAACCGGTCCTCGTCGTCGTCGTGGGTGTGCTCGGCCAGGAACCTCGCCCGCGCGCCCGCCGCGGCGGCCAGCCACCCCGGGTCGTCGGACGGGGTCTGGTGCATGGCGTCGACCAGCACGTACCCCTCGGTCTCCACCACCCGCGCCACCTGCTCGCGGTAGGCGTCGAGCGCGGTGTCCACGGTCACGTCCGGCAGCACGGGCCAGCGCTCGTACCGCACGCCGAGCCGCTCCAGCTCGGCCCGCACCTCGTCCGGCTCCGAGGTGCGCAGCAGCACCTCGTCGGGGTTGTCGTCGGCCCACGCGGTCAGCAGGGTCATCGGGAGTCCCTCCTCGTCTCGACCTTGAAGCGCAGCAGCCACTCCAGGCACTCCAGCCGGTGCCTGGCCTGGCGCAGGTCCGCCCCCCAGGCGTACACCCCGTGCCTGGCCACGAGCAGCGCGGGCACGTCCGGCCGGAACCCGGCCTCGAACGCGTCGCCGAGCACGCCCATGTCCTGGCTGTTGGGCACCACGGGGATCGTGACCACGTCGTGGTCGGCGCGCCCGAAGCCCTTGAGCATCTCCAGGTCGCGCAGCTCGACGCCGTCCGGCCAGAACTCGGCGGCCAGCACCGGCGCGAGGGCGTGCACGTGGACGACCGCGCCCGCGCCCGCCACGGCGGCGATCCGCCCGTGCAGGCCAGCCTCGGCGGAGGGGACCTTCACCGGGTCGCCGTCACCACCGGCGGTGCGCCCGCGCTCGTCGACGACCACCACGTCGTCGTCGGTCAGCTCGCCCTTGTCCTTGCCGCTGGTGGTGACCGCGAGCCGCAGCGGGTCGCGGCCGAGGACGACCGACAGGTTGCCGGACGTGCCGCGCATCCAGCCCATGCCCGCGTAGCGCGCGCACTCGGCGGCCAGCGCGGCGCCCGCCGCCCGCAGCTCCACGTCCGCCGCGCCCGCCGTCACAGCTCGCCCACCACCGGGTGCGGGCTGAAGTCGGCGTCGGCGTTGGGCTCGCCCGCGCGCGCCACGCCCACGGTCTTCCAGCCCGCCTCGGCGGCGGCGTGCAGCTCGGCGGGCACGTCGGAGTAGAACGTGATCCCGGCCGGGTCGGCCGCGCCCAGCGCCGAGGCGATCGCCAGGTAGGAGGCGGCCTCGCGCTTGGGGCCCGCGTTGACGGTGTCGAAGTGGTGCTCGAACAGCGGCCGGAGGTCGCCCTCGGAGGTGTGGCCGAAGAACGCGACCTGGCCGGGCACCGAGCCCGAGGAGAACACCGCGAGCCGCAGCCCGTCCGCGTGCCACTCGCGCAGCGCGGGCACCACGTCCGGGAACAGCTCGGCGACCAGGTCGCCGGTCTCGTAGCCGCGCTGCCAGATCAGGCCCTGCAGGGTCTTGAGCGGCGTGACCTTCTGGTCGGCGTCCATCCAGCCGTGCAGCACCCGCACGAGGTCGTCGGTGCCGCCGGTCGCGCCGGACAGCTCGCGGATCTGCGCCACGGCCTGCGCGACGGCCGGGTCGTCGCCGTGCTCGTCGATCCACGGGCCCAGGCGCGGGCGCGCGTAGTCGTAGAGCACGACCAGGACCTGGTCGGTGGAGCTGAGCGTGCCCTCGATGTCGAGCACGACCCATTCAGTCATTCGCTGTCCCCTGCTGGTAGTTGTCCCTGCTGGTCATCGTGCCGGTAGTAGTCGGCGAGCCGGTCTGGGGCGAGCGCGCCCCGGTCGGTGACCACGGTGGTGACGAACCTCGGCGGCGTCACGTCGAACGCCGGGTAGAGGCCGCGCACCCGGTCGCTGGCGGTGCGCCTGCCCAGGGTGCTCAGCACCTCCTCGCCCGGCCGGTGCTCGATCGGCACGTCGGCGGCGGTGGGCGCGAGCCGGTCGGGGGCCTGCACCATCGCCAGGAACGGCACGTCGAACGCCGAGGCGGCCACCGCGAGGCCGAGCGTGCCGACCTTGTTGACCACGTGCCCGTCCATGGTGACCCGGTCGGCGGCGGTGAGCAGCGCGGACACCTCGCCGGTGGCGAGCACGGCCGCGCCCATGCCGTCGGTGATCAGCGTGGTGTCCACGCCCATCTCGGCGAGCGTCTCGGCGGTCAGCCGCGCGCCCTGCAGGTAGGGGCGGGTCTCGGTGCAGAAGAACCTCAGGCGCTTGCCGCTCGCCTGGGCGGCGGCGACGGTCTCGGTCAGGTACAGGTCGGCCCAGCAGTGCGTGAGCACCGCGCCGTCGTCGGGCAGCAGCGCGGCGGTGTGCTCGCCCAGCGCGCGGCTGCGGTCCCGGTAGCGGCGGTCGCCCGCGATCGCGCCCGCGAGCGCGCCCGCCTCGACGTCCTCGTGCGCGTCGACCCCGGCGAGGACGGCCGCGACCGCCTTGCGCAGGGCGTTGTTGGTGCGCCGGGTGGCGATGAAGTCCTCGCCGACCTGGGCGAGCCGCGCGCGGGCCTCGGCGCGGGGCAGCCCGCGCGCCTCCCGCGCCGCCAGGACCATCCCCCACAGCACGGCGAAGTACGGCCCGGACGACTGGGTGACCATGTCCTCGATGGCGCGGGCCACCTCGGCGGCCGTGCCGCACCGCACCCAGGTGCGCTCGAACGGGAAGCTGCGCCGGTCCAGCACGTGCACGCCGTCGTCGGCGAGCAGCACGCTGTGGGCGAGCGCGGGCCCGTCGCCCGCCTGCGGGGCCGCCACCTAGCTGTACCCGGTGAACGGCGCGTGCTGGCCGGTGAGGAAGTGCGCGCCGACCTCGCGGGCCTTGTAGGCCACCGGGTCGTGCAGCGTGATGGTGCGGGCGTTGCGCCAGAACCGGTCGAACGCGTGCTTGCTCGCGGTGGCGCGGGCCCCGCACAGCTCGAACACCTTCGCGGTGGTGTGGTTGACGACCCTGGTGCTGACGACCTTGGCCGAGGAGATCGCGGCGGCGGTCTCGGCGCGCTGCCCGGCGGTGAGCGCGGTCCCGGCCTCGGAGGCGTCGCGCAGCAGCGCGGAGGCGCGGTCGGCGAGCAGCCCGGCGGCCTGGACGTCGGCGACCAGCTCGCCGTAGGTCTGGAGGACGTACGGGTCCTCGGTGGCCGAGTCGACGCCGCTGAGGAACCAGGGGCGGGTGGTCTCGCGGGTGTACCGGGCGGCTTCGGCGAGCGCGCCCTCGGCGATGGCCACGTGCAGCTGGGAGAGCGCCTCCTGGAACCCGATGGCGGCCAGCGACAGCCGGGGGCTCGTGCCGTCCGCCGGGCCGAGGACCTGCGCCTCGGGCACCAGGACGTCGGTGAGCTGGACGCCGCCGCTGGCGGTGAGCCGCTGGCCCATGTTGTCCCACTCGCCCGCGCGGCTGACGCCCTCGGCCCTGGCGTCGAGGGTGAAGGTGAGCTTCCCGCCGGTGTCGACGCGCGTCGCGCTGACCACGAGCCGGTCGGCGACGGCGGCGCCGGTGGCGAAGGTCTTGCGGCCGTCGACGCGGTAGCCGCCGTCGACGGGGGTGAGCTGGAGGGCGGCGTCGAGCGGGTTGCTGATGCCCGCCCAGAACAGGTTCTGCCCGTGCAGCTCGGCGGAGCGCGCGGCGGCGGCGTCCCGGTCCAGGAACAGCCCGCCCCGCCACACCTGGAGGTAGTGGTAGCCGAGCAGGTGCCCGACGTTGGCGTCGGCGGCGCCCACGACCCGCACGACCGCGCGCTGGGCGTCCCAGTCGGCGACGGTCAGCAACCCGGAGTCCTTCAGCGCGGCGACCTCGGCGACGGGGTCCTCCCCGCGCCGGTCGCGCTCAGCGGCGTCGCCCCGCAGCTTCTCGGCCACGTCGGCGGCCACGCCCAGCCAGTCCCGCATCCACGCCCTCCTCGGTTCCCGGCAGGCGAGCCTAGTGCGCCGGGGCGGGGCTCCCCGTGAGCATTCCGTCACGTGGGACCCGGTGGCCGCGCCGGGCCTGCCGCGCGGACGGGCGCGGGCGCGCGTCGGTGACCTGCGGGTTCGTCGCGCCGCCCGCGCATCGTCCGCGCTGATCACGGGTACTCCCCCGACCAGGTGGCCGGTCGTGCACCCGAACGCGTGGCAGCGGGCCCGGTCCGGCGGGGAGCGGTGCGCTGGCGGCGTGGTCGCGGTCACGGTCGTCTACGGTGTCCGGGCCCGAACCCGAAGTGGAGGACGCGAATGGACTTGCCACGCAGATCGCGCTCGGGGGTCGCGACGGCCCCGAGGCCGGTCGCGGACGAGCCCCACCCGGCGCGTCCGCCCAGGACAGCGACCCCGCACCTGCTGGAGGCCGAGAACCTCGTCGGCCACCTGTCGCTGCCGACCTGCCCGCTGGCGAACAACGTCTACAAGGACCCCAGCCAGCGCAACGTGGTGCGCTGGGGCGACCCGGCGGACGCGTCGACGTGGGTGAACCGCAGCCAGTGCGCGTCGTTCCAGACCGCGGTGCTGCGCCGCTCGCACCGCTGGGCGACGCAGCGCTTCTTCACCGCGCACTTCGGCGTGGCCAGCCCGTTCGCCCGCGACTACCGCGAGGTGTTCGCGCGCGGCGGCGTCCCGCACTTCGAGCGGGTGCGGCGGGTGGCGGACCTGCGGCCCGGCGACCTGGTCGCGATCGACTACCGCAACGACCAGGACACCAACACCGGGCACATCGTGATGGTGCGCGAGGTCAGGGGCGCGTACGAGGCGCCGAGCCCGAGGCTGAACTTCCCCGGTGAGACGCAGTACGCGGTGGAGATCGTGGACTGCACGTCGGAGCCCCACGGCCAGTACGGCGTGGGGCACTACGCGGCGTTCCCGGACAGCCGGATCTTCAACGCGGAGAACCAGACCGAGGGCGCCGGGTTCGGGCACATGATGTTCTACGCGTCGGACCGGACGGGCGAGTTCACCCGGTACCGGTGGAGCGTGAACGCCGCGTCGTCAGGCGTGTACCCGGTGGCCGAGCGGCCGGTGGCGGCGGCGCGGGTGGTGTGACCCGCCGGGTCGCGTGCTCCCCGCCGCGCCCCGCCCCGGTCCGCGCCCGGCGCAGCGCCGCTTCCGCGTCCCGCCGATCCGCCCCGGTCCGCGCCTGCCGCCCGGACCGGGGCGGGGCCGCTTCCCGTCGGGCTCGCGCCCCGGCTTCCTCCCCGCTCGGGCCTTCTCCGCACGGGCCTTCTCCGCTCGGGCCTTCTCCCAGTAGTCGCGCTCACCGCGCGCGCCGCCCCGCTCGGCCATGCCCCACCGCTCGCGCTCGACGCTCCTGCGCCCGGCCGCCCCGCCCCGCCGCTCGGCCGCGATCCGCTTGCGCAGCCTCGTGGCCCGGCTCCACAGGTCGGGCAGCGTCTCGGCGAACGCGGCGGTCACCAGCGCGGCCAGGAACCCGTTGGGCTGCTCGCCGACGACCACCAGCGCCACCACGACGAGCTGCGCGACCATGCAGACCACCAGTGGGATCGTGGAACGCATCGGAACCCCTCCTCGACTCGGTCGACCTTCCGCTTCCCAGGGTCGTCCCCCGCCATGTGCGGCGACAGGAGTTGCCGTTCTCCGCCACAGTGGGCAACAGGAAACGGCGCACCGGCCCGGCGGCCCGGCGAGGAGGCAGGTCCCCATGACGCAGCACGAGGCGTTCGGCATCGAGTTGCGCAGGCGCCGGAACGCGGCCGGGTTGTCCCTGCAGGACCTGGCGAAGGAGCTGAACTACAGCAAGGGCCACCTGAGCAAGATCGAGACCGGGGCGAAGGCGCCGACCCCGCAGCTCGCCAGGCAGGCCGACGCGGTGCTGTCCGCCGGTGGCGAGCTGAGCAGGCTCGCCCCGGCCGCGCCGGTCGGCCACCCGCGCCAGGCCGTGCCCGCCCCGCGCCACGAGACCCCGCCGCTGCCGAGGGCGAGGCGCAGCGAGCTGGAGGCGGCGACCGAGGACCCGGCGGTGGCGCGGGGGCTGCGGCTCCAGTTCGACACCATCCGCGACCTGGGCAAGCGCATGTCGCCCCGGCTGGTGCAGCCGATGCTGCACGGGTCGCTGGTGTCGCTGCGGGACATGCTCGCCGCGGCCGGGGAGGCGGGCGCGAAGCGGCAGGTGGCGCTGATGACGG
Organism: Actinosynnema pretiosum; assembly: GCF_002354875.1. Classification (GTDB taxonomy): domain Bacteria; phylum Actinomycetota; class Actinomycetes; order Mycobacteriales; family Pseudonocardiaceae; genus Actinosynnema; species Actinosynnema auranticum. The sequence continues at coordinate 1,080,519 of NZ_CP023445.1, read as the reverse complement.
CGCGGTTCGTCGAGTACGCGGGCTGGATGGCGCAGGAGGCCGGTCGGCGGGAGGAGGCGGTGGCACTGACCCTGGAGTCGGCGGCGCTGGCCGAGCTGGCGGGTGATCCGGGGCTGGCGGCGTACGCGCTGGTCCGGCGGGCCGAGCTGGCCATGTACGCGGGCGCGGCGCAGCAGACCATCGCGCTGGCCGAGCGGGCGCTGGCCGACCCGCACGCGACGGCGCGGGTGCGCGGGCTGGCCGAGCACCGGCTGGCGCAGGGCTACGCGCAGCTGGGCGAGGAGGCGCGGTGCCGGGCGGCGCTGGAGCGCGCGGCGGCGCTGCTGGCCGAGGCGGAGGCCCCGGAGCCCGCGCTCCCCGAGGAGACCCTGGCGCGGGCCACCGTGCTCGTCCCTCCGGCGGCAGGGCGGGCGGACGAGGCCGCGAGCGGCCTGGTCGTCGCCCCCGCGCGCGGCGGCCCGGTGGTCGGCTCGTCCACGGTCGCCGACCTGGACGCGGTCGTGACCGGCTGGTGCCTCTACGACCTGGGCCGCCCGGCCGAGGCGGCCCGCCTGCTGGAGCGCGGGCTGGCGGGCACCTCGCCCGAGGCCCGCCGCGCCCGCGCCCTGTACGGGGTCCGCCTGGCGCTGGCCCACGAGGCGGCGGGCGAGCTGGACCGGATGCACGAGGTGGCGCTGGAGTCCCTGGACACGGCGCGGGCCCTTGGCTCGGAGACCGTCCGCAGCCAGCTGCGCAACCTGGCGTGGATGGTCCAGCGCAGGCACTCCCACCGGCCCTCGCGCGACCTGCACGTGGAGATCACCGCCGCCCTGCAGGACGGCGTCGTCGACTGACCCCCGCGCTCCGCGCAGCTCACGGCGGGTTTCCCGTTGCCCTCTCCGCAGGGGACAGGAAACCCCTGGTCAGGGCCCCGTCGGGTGCCGGATTCTGGGTTCACCACCGGTGGACGACCAGGAATCACGGAACGACCCGCGAGGAGCCCGACATGGAACCGCACCTGATCATCGTCCTGCTGTCCACCCTGCTGCCCCTCTGATCCGTTGACCCCTTCGAGGCGGTTCCGGCCCCGCGGTCGCGCGCAGCGACCGCGGGGCCGGGCATTCGGGTGTTCGGGCCTGGCGCCCGCGCGGTGCGGAGGCGGGGGGCGGGCGGCCGTGTTGGATGGCGGCATGGAGCCCGGACGACTTCCCGAGTGGCGCACGCTCGGCACGAGCACCGTGCGCGTCACCCCGTGGTTCGAGGTCCGCCAGGACGAGGTGGTCCGGCCGGACGGAGTCCCCGACACCTACCACCACGTGCGCTCGCCGGGGGCGGTGAGCGTGGTCGCGCTGGACCGGGAGCGGCTCGTCGCGGTGACCCGGCAGTGGATCTACACGCACGGCAGCAGGCAGTGGCGGCTGCCGTCCGGGGCGATCGAGCGGCGGGACACCGGCCCGCGCGCGGCGGCGGAGCGCGAGCTGGTGGAGGAGACCGGGATAAGTGCGACCGACTGGGTGGAGCTGGGGCGGGTGAACGGGGCCGACAGCTTCACCAACCACGTCGACCACCTGTTCCTGGCGACCGGGCTGTCCACCGGGGCCACGAGCCTGGAGGGCGGCGAGGCCGACCTGGAGCTGAGCTGGATGCCGTTCGACCGGGCGCTGGGGATGGTGCTGGCCGGGGAGATCCGGCACGCGGGGAGCGTGACGGGGCTGCTGCTGGCGGCGGCCCGGCTCGGCGCGGAAGGCACGGGGGGCACGGACGGCTGAGACGCGAGGGCCCCGCGCACCGCCTCGGGGGGAGGCGGTGCGCGGGGCCCGCGCGACGTCCTAGCGGGCCTTGGCCAGCACCCGCGCGGCCGACGTGCCCAGGCCCGTCGGGCCGCCCAGCGCGGGCAGCGCGCCGAGCCCCGGACCACCGCCCACCGGACCGCTCACCGCACCGCCGCCCGCCGCGCTGCCACTCACCGCACCACCCACCGGGCCGCCCGCCGTGCCGAAGTGCCGCACGAGGTCCTCGTCGTGGTAGCGCACGCAGTTCTCGTGCCAGTTCACGATCCCGGCCATCCAGTCCTTCAGCTCGTCCCCGTAGTCGAGCAGCGCGCGCCGGGCCACGTCGTCCAACCCGAGGTCCTCGAACATCTGCGGCATCTCCACCTCCAGCACGTGCCGGAACTGCCGGACCCTGGCCTCCTGCAACCGCTCCACGACCTCGAACGCCCGGTCCAGGTCGCAGTCCAGGAAGTTCTGCACCACCACCACGAGGTTGTGCACCTCGCCCTCGTACTGCACCTCCTTGCGGTGCGAGTACAGGTCGTTGACCATCCACCCGTAGTCGGCGGCCGAGTTCTCCAGGTTCTGCAGGGTCCGCGTCCGGTAGACCTCCGGCGGCACCCGGTCGCCGTGCGCGAAGCGGGCCAGGCTCTTGGTCAGGTCGGACCCGAAGGTGTCCCGGCGCATCTCGACGTAGTCGACCGGGTCGGGGATGCGGTTGAGCTGCTGGTTCTGCAGCTCCCACAGCCAGGCGTCGAGCATCCGGGAGACGGCGGTGCGCATGGTCCTCCTGGCGTCGACGCCCATCGGCGCGGTGGTGCGCGCCCACAGGTCGGCCAGCATGTGCTCCAGCGGCACGGCCGGGGCGATCGGCGCCGGGCCCTCCACGGCCATGAGCTGCTTGAGCCGCTCGGTGAGGGCCTTGGGCGCGGCCATGCCGGGCGTGCGCCCGAAGACGTACGGGTAGTAGTCGTCGCCGTAGGTGCCGAACGCCAGCCAGTCCGCGGACAGGTTCAGCGCCTCGGCGGTGGCGTCCGGGTCGAGCCCGGCCGAGCACAGCGCGAAGTCGTAGTCGCGCACCTTCCGCTCGGTCCACACGGCGGGCGAGTCGTCGTAGACGCCCATCCGGCCGACCCACCCGACGTTGTGCTCCAGCGCGGACTTCCAGTGCGGGCTCAGCTTCACCTGGTACGGCAGATGCGTGTTCGGCCTGCCGCGCGGCGGCACCTCGGCGAACGGCCGGTGGGTGAAGGAGCGCGCCCGCTGCGGCAGGGTCGTCAGGATCGAGCGCAGCTCGGACGTGCCGAGCCCGGTCGGCCCGCCGAGCAGCGGGTGGCCGGAGGCGACCGCGCCCTGGTTCATGTACCGGCTGGAGCGCGTGTGCCACTCGTGGCCGCCGGACTGCCAGTCCTGCAGGCCCTTCACGTACGCCAGCACCGCGAGCCTGCCCAGCGGGTCGACGCCGTGCTCGTCCAGCAGCGGCGGCACCTCCACCAGCGCGGTGTGCTCGAACTGGTGCAGCCGCGAGGTGAGCAGGTCGTTGACGGCCTCGGCGGCGGACTGGGTGTCGACGTCCAGGAACCGCTCCAGCACGAGCACGCCGTTGCTCAGCTCGCCCTCGTCCTGCACCTCGCGCTCGTAGGAGAACAGGTCGTTGCGCAGGTGGACGGCGTCGGAGAAGGTGTCGCGGAGCACGCCCAGCGGCCGGGAGAGCGCGATCGAGGCGGGCACCTCCATGCCGGTGACGTGCTCGACCAGGTTCGCCGACCAGGGCGCGCCGCCGACCTTGCGGCGCATCTCGACGTACTCGATCGGGTTCGACAGCCTGCCCTCGGAGATGTTCGCCAGCTCCCACAGCGACTCGTCGAGCAGGTGCTTGGTGTTGTCGGCGAACCTGCGGCGCCAGTCGGCGGTGTGGACGGGCGTGGTGCGCGCCCACAGGTCGGCCAGGCCCTTCTCGACCGGGTTGGTCGGCTCCTCGGTGATGGGGCCGTCGACGGGCATGAACAGCGGGAGGCGGTCCAGGTAGGCCTTGGCCCCGGCCATGTCGGGGTTGCGCTTGTACAGCTCCAGGAAGTGGTCGTCGAAGTAGAAGACCCACACGTACCAGTCGGTGACCAGGTCCAGGTCCGCGGCGGTGGCGTCGGGGTGGGTGTAGGAGCAGAGCAGCGCGTAGTCGTGCGAGTCGAGGTCGGACTCGTCCCAGATGACCGTGCCGTGCTGCGGGACGTCGATCATGTCCATGGACCGCGCCCACGCCTTGCTGTGCGCGCGGGCCTGCTCCAGGTTGGGGTTCAGCCGCGCCGGGTGGGGCATGTAGAACTCCGGCAACTGGAACGGCTGCGGCATGGGTCTGGAACCTTCCCTCGGGTGGCCGTCGGTCCCCGTCTCGTGGACCGCGATCAGCCCGGAACGCAATCAGCCGGGGAGGCGCGCGGCCAAGCCGGCGCGGCGGGTTCCACTCGTTGGGGAACAGGTTTCCCCCCACCGGATCAGCTCGGGCCGGGAGCGGGGCGCGGCGGCGGGTCGCGGGCGCGGCGCGGCGGTGGACGTGGCGCGGGCCCGAGCGCGCCGGGCGCCGCCGACCAGGCGCGATGCCGGGGGCGGGGTGCGGCGACCGCTCGGCGCGGCGGTGGCGCCACCCGGACGCGCGAGCGACGTCCACCCCGATAGGGGGACGCACCGCGTTGCCACCGTCACGGTGCGTGCTGGACAATCCTGGACCTGTCCGGACGCTTCGCGCTGGAGGTGGCATGACGGGCGCACCGCGTCGGTCGGGCGGGGTCTCCCCCGCCCTGGTGCGCACCCTCTCCGACCTCTCGCGCGAGCTGGAGCTGCTGCGGGGCAGGGCCGCGCGGGGCAGCGGCAAGGCCAAGGTCAGCCTGGCCGAGCTGGCCGCGCAGGTGGGCGTGCCGAAGTCGACCATGCACACCTACGTCACCGGCAGCACCCTCGCGCCCGCCGACGTGCTGGACCGGGTGGTGATCGCGCTGGGCGCGACGCCCGCCGAGCAGTCGCTGTGGGGCGAGGCGTGGTTCCGGGTGGCGGAGAGCGTCCACGAGGCCCGCAGGCAGCACCGGCCGCCGCCCGTCGACCGCCCGGTGCCCCGGCAGCTGCCCGCCGCGCCCGGCCGGTTGTTCACCGGGCGCTCCCGCGAGCTGGCCGAGCTGGACGCGGCGGTGGCCGGTCCGGGCTCGCCGCCGGTCGTGGCGCTGGGCGGCGCGGGCGGCGCGGGCAAGACGTGGCTGGCGCTGCACTGGGCGCACCACAACCTCGACCGCTTCCCGGACGGGCAGCTGTACGTGGACCTGCGCGGGTTCGACCCCGGCGGCACGCCGGTCTCACCGGAGGTCGCGCTGCGCGGGTTCCTCGACGCGCTGGGCGTGCGCGCCCCGTCGTTCCCCACCGACCCCGCCGCCCAGGTCGGGCTGTACCGCAGCCTGGTGGCGGACCTGCGCGTGCTGGTGGTGCTGGACAACGCCCGCGACCTGGCGCAGGTGGAGCCGCTGGTGCCCGGCGGCGCGTCGGCGACCGTGCTGGTGACCAGCAGGCACAAGCTCCCCGGACTGGTGACCACGCACGGCGCGCGGTCGCTGCGCGTCGACGTGCTCGGGCCCGCCGCGTCCCGCGACCTGCTGGGCCGCCACCTGGGCGCGGAGCGCGTGGCGGCCGAGCCGGAGGCGGTGGACGCGGTGGTCCGCACCTGCGCGGGGCTGCCGCTGGCGCTGGGCTTGGTGGCGGCGCGCGCGTCGACCGAGCCGGACCTGCCGCTGCGCGAGCTGGCGCAGGAGCTGGGCCGCTCGGCGTCGAGCCCGCTGGACGCGCTGGAGCTGGACGACACCGGGCTGCGCTCCACGTTCTCCTGGTCCTACCGGGACCTGCCCGCCGACGCGGCGCGCGCGCTGCGGCTGCTGGGCGCGTGCCACTGCCCGGACCTGGACGCGGCGGCCGTCGCGGCGCTCACCGGCGGCGACCCCGTCGGCGCGGGGCGGGCGCTGGCCGTGCTGGGGCGGGTGCACCTGGCGCGGCGGTCGCCGGACGGGCGGTTCCACACGCACGACCTGGTGCGCGCGTACGCGGCGGACCTCGCGGCGGCGGACGACGGGCCCGCGGCGGTGGACGCGGCGGTGGAGCGGCTGGTCGAGCACCTGCTCGGGCGGGTGGCGTCGGCGATGGACGTGGTGGCCCCGTACGAGCGGCTGCACCGGCCGGCGGGCGGCGGCGCGCCGCCGGGGTTCGGCTACGCGGAGGCGCTGGCCTGGCTGGACGCCGAGCGGCACAACCTGGTGGCGCTGGCCGCGCGCGGCACGCCCGAGCAGACCGGCAGGCTGTCCACGTCGCTGCACCGCTACTTCGTGGTGGGCGCGCACTTCGCCGACGCGCTGGCGGTGCACGGCCACGCGCTCGACCGCGCGCACACCGGGGAGGCCAGGTCGAACGCGCTGCGGCACCTGGGCGCGGTGCACCGCTGGCTGGGCGACTACGACCGCGCGCTCGCCCACAACGAGGACGCGGCGGCGCTGGCCGGGCAGCTGGGCGACCGCAGGCTGGAGCACGCGGCGCTGAACAACATCGGCATCATCCACGAGCGCACCGGTCGGCACGCCGAGGCGCTGGCGCACTACGAGCGGGTGCTGCGCTACGCGGAGGAGACCGACGACCGCTTCGCGCGTGGCACCGTGCACCACAACCTGGGCAGCCTCTACCAGCGCATGGCCGACTACCCGCACGCGCTGGAGCACTACCGGGAGGCGCTGGCCGTGGCGGGGAGCGCGGACGACCACAACCTGCGCGGGTTCACGCACAACGACCTGGGGCGGTTGCACGTGCGGCTGGGGCAGCAGGCGCGGGCCCGCGAGCACCTGGAGCAGGCGCTGGCGCTGGCGGTGGAGCACAACGACCGGAGCCTGCAGACCGAGGTGCTCAACGCGCTCGGGGAGCTGCACCACGCCCTGGGGGACGTGCCGTGCGCGCTGGGGCACCACCGGGACGCGCTGGTGCTGGCCGAGGGCGTCGGGCGGGCCGACGAGATCGCGCGCGCCGAGCAGGGCATCCTGCGCTGCGCGGGCCGCGGGACGTGACCGGCGCTCCGGCGACCCCGGCCGCCGTCAGCGGACGCGCCTGCTGGACTCCCTGACCACCAGCTCCGGCGCGAACAGCACGTGCTCGTGCTCGTGGTCGCGCGGCCCGGTGCTCTCGGCGATCACCAGCTCGGCCGCTTTGCGCCCGATGAGCGTGCGCGGCTGCCGGACCGAGGTGAGCGGCACGGCCGCGGCGGCGGCGAAGTCGATGTCGTCGTAGCCGACCACCGCGATGTCCTCGGGGACGCGCAGCCCGGCGCGCAGGAACACCTGGAGCAGCCCGAGCGCGAGCAGGTCGTTGGCGCAGAACACCGCGTCCGGCCGCCGGGCGCGGGTCAGGATCTGCTCGGCCGCGCGCTGCCCCGAGGCGACGTTCAGCGCGGTCACCGGGATCTCCTCCAGCGCGTCCACCGGCTTCCCCGCGCGCGCCACGGCGTCGCGGGCCCCGCGCAGCCGCTGGCCGGTCTGGTGCAGGCGCGCGGGCCCGTTGACCATGGCCACCCGCTCGTGCCCCTCGGCCAGCAGGTGCGTGACGGCCAGGTTGCCGCCCGCGCGGTCGTCCACGGCCACCGAGCACAGCTCGGGGTCGTCGGTGGGGTGGTCGAGCAGCACCACGGACAGCCCTCGGGCGCGCAACCGGCGCACGGCGGTGAGGTCGGCGTCGACCGGCGTGATCAGGACGCCGTGCACGCGCTGCTCGGCCAGCAGCTCGACGTGCCTGGCCTCGCGCTGGGCGGACTCGGCGCTGTTGCACAGGATGACGGCGTGCCCGGCCTCGCTGGCGGTGTCCTCGACGCCGCTGGCCACGTCGGTGAAGAACGGGTTGGCCACGTCCAGGACCATCAGGCCGAGCGCGCGCGGGGTGCCGGAGCGCAGCTGCCTGGCGGCGTCGTTGCGGACGAAGCCCAGCTCGGTGATGGCGCCCAGGACGCGCTCCCTGGTGGCGGCGGCCACCAGCTCGGGGCGGTTGAGCACGTTGGAGACCGTGCCGACGGACACGCGGGCGCGCGCGGCGACGTCGCGGATGCTGACCGCTGCCCCCAACGGTGTCCTCCCTGCCTGCGCGTGAGCGCATCCTAGCCGCCCGCCCTCAGGCGACCGGCGCTCGCACGCCCTCAGTCCAGGTGGAAGACCTCGGTGAGCGGGGCCATCGCCTCGTCGGGGTCGCGGCCGTCGAGCGCGGTGAAGTACTCGGCCATCTCGGCCTGCCAGCGGGCGTTGACCTCGCGGTCGCGCATCCCGGCCTGCGCGGCGTCCCAGTCGGGGGTCTCCAGGTAGCCGACCAGGAGGCCGTCGTCCGCGAGGAACAGGGTGTAGTTGCCCCACCCGGTCTCGCGCAGCGCCCGCCGCATGTCCGGCCACACGTCGCGGTGCCGCTCGCGGTACTCGGCGAGGCGGTCGGGGCGCACCCGCAGCAGGAAGCAGATCCGGCGCACCTTCGAACCTCCAGCGGTCACCGGCCGGCCACCGCGACCGACGCGAACACGAGCAGACCCGGAGCCACGACGGCGAAACCGGGCGCTTGCAGCACCACCAGCACGACCACCACGAGCGCGCACGCGACCGCGACGGCGCCCACCACCCCCGCGGGCGGGGACGCGAGCAGCGCGGACCAGCGCGCGCCCGGCTCCCACCGCGCGGCGCAGCGCAGCAGCACCACGACGACCGCGACCAGCGCGAGGCCGATGGCGGGCCCCAGCACCGCGCCGCCGGGCAGCCCGCCCAGCAGCGCCAGCACGTCCAGCGCCCCGACCACCAGCAGCAGCGGCGGCAGGGCCAGTGCGAGCGGGTCGCGCAGGCCCGCCACCAGGTCGGCGGCGAACGCGCGCGCGGTGGGCGTGCGGCCGTCGGCCACCAGGGAGCGCAGCGCCCGCGCGCCCGCGCCCGCCGAGGCCAGCGCGGTCACCACGGGCAGCGCGGCCAGGCAGACCAGCACGCCCACCAGCAGCACCTCGGCCAGCAGCGCCAACCGGGCCGACCGAGCCACCCGCGACGGCGCCACCCGTGACGACGCCGCCCGTGACGACACCGACTCCGCGCGGCGCGTCACCCCTTCACCCCCGAGGTCGCCACGCCCTCGACCAGGAACCGCTGGAACGCCAGGAAGAACAGCCCGATGGGCAGCAGCGCGAGCACCGACATGGCGAACATCGGCCCGAACGCCGACTGCGTGGCCTGGTCGACGAACAGCTGGAGCGCCAGCGGGAGCGTGAACCGCTCCGCGTCGTTGAGGTAGATCAGCTGGCTGAAGAAGTCGTTCCAGGACCAGATGAACGAGAAGATCGCCGTGGTGATGAGCGCCGGTCGCAGCAGCGGCAGCACCACGTGCCGGAACACCCCGGCGGGACCGCAGCCGTCGAGCGTGGCGGCCTCGTCCAGCTCGCGCGGCAGGGTGCGGATGAACTGCACCATCAGGAACACGAAGAACGCGTCCGTGGCCAGGAACTTGGGCAGCACCAGCGGCCAGAACGTGTTGACCATTTCGAGCTGCTGGAAGATCACGTACTGCGGGATGAGCACCACGTGGTGCGGCAGCATGATCGTGATCATCATGAACCCGAACATCGGCCCCCGGCCCCGGAAGTGCAGCCGCCCGAACGCGTAGGCCGCGAGCGCGCACGACACCACGTTGCCGGCGACGGCGCCGAGCGAGACCAGCAGCGAGTTGCCGAAGTAGTGCCACACCCCGAACTCGCCGACCCCGTCGAAGACCTGCGCGTAGTTGTCGGTGGTCGGGTCGTCGCCGAGCGGCGACAGCGTCGACAGCACCTCCTCGGCGGGCTTGAACGAGGTGCCCACCAGCCACACCACGGGGTACAGCAGCAGCACCAGCGCGGCGATCACGATCCCGTGCCACAGCACCTTCCGCGCCGTCACCGGCCCTCCTCCCCGGCGTAGAACACCCAGCGGCGGGCGCTGCGGAACACCAGCGCGGTGATCACGGCGACCACGGCCAGCAGCACCCACGCCATCGCGGACGCGTAGCCCATCCGGAAGTCGGTGAACCCGCGCTGGTACAGGTACAGCGGGTACAGCAGCGTCGAGTCGCTCGGCCCGCCGCGCCCGCTGCTGACCACGAACGCGCCGGTGAACGCCTGGAACGCGTTGATGACCTCCAGCACCAGGTTGAACAGGATCACCGGCGTGAGCATGGGGACGGTGATGGAGGTGAACCGCCGCAGCGGCCCGGCCCCGTCGATCGCGGCGGCCTCGTGCAGCTCGCGCGGCACCTGCTTCAACCCGGCCAGGAAGATCACCATCGGCGCGCCGAACTGCCAGGCCGCCAGCGCGACCAGCGCGTAGAGCGCGTACCGCGGCTGGTCGACCCACCCGCCGAGGTCGAGCCCGAGCGCCGACAGCGCCTCGTCGACCGTGCCGCCGGTGGAGAACATCGCCCGCCACACCAGGGCGACGCTGACGCTCGCGCCCAGCAGCGACGGCGCGTAGAACGCCGACCGGTACAGCCCGGCGCCGCGCCGGGACCGGTTGAGCAGCAGCGCCACCGCCAGCGCGAGGCCGAGCTTGAGCGGCACCGACAGCAGCACGTACCGGGTGGTGACGCCCGCCGCGTGCCAGAAGCGCTGGTCGCCGGTGAACATGGTGGTGTAGTTGTCCAGGCCGACCCACTCCGGCGGGTCGAACAGGTTGTAGTCGGTGAACGACAGGTACAGCGACGCCGCCATCGGCCCGATGGTCAGCAGCGCGGCCCCGGCGATCCACGGCGACAGGAACAGGTAGGCGATCCCCTGCCCCGCGCGGGCCCGTCGCGCGCGCGGCGGCGGGGCCTGCGCGCGGGACGGGCGGGTGAGCGCGGTGTCCACCACGGCGTCAGGAGCCCAGCGCCTGCTCGGCGTCGCGCACGACGCGCTCGGCGGCCTCGGCGATCCCGACCCGGTTGAAGATGACGTCGTCGTAGGTGCGCTGGAAGTCCCGCTTGACCGCGGCGGACCCGGTGGGCCACGGGCCGAACGAGGGCCCGATCTTGTCCTCCTGCGCGCTCTCGTGGTCGCACACCAGCTTGTTGGCGTCGACGGCCGCGCCGCACACCTGCTCGCGCACCTTGGAGTTCGGCGGCACGCCGCGCGAGGCGCCGAGCACCTTGCCCGCGTCGGGGTCGTTGACCAGGAAGTCGAGCAGCTTCGCCGCCGCGTCCTTGTGCTTGGAGCGCTGGGAGACCCCGAACAGCACGGGCGGCAGCGCGGCCATGCCGGACTCGGCGGTGTCGCTGGGCAGCGGGGCGGTGCGCACGGTCGGCCCGTAGGAGGTGAAGTAGCCGGTGAGGGAGGAGTCATAGCCGATCTCCGAGGCGGACTGCCTGGTCACCATGCCGGAGTTCTGCACGGAGCCGTCCATCTTGGTGGTGACCTCGGGGGCGGTGGCGCCCTTGCCGGGCCGCAGCGCGGAGACCATCGTCCAGTACTCGGTGAGCTCGGCGGCGTCGAAGCCGAGCTCGCCGTCGTCGGTGTAGAGCGCGCGGCCGTTCTGGTGCAGCCACACCTCGAACCAGTCGACGGCCCAGCCGAAGTCGGTGGTGCCCGCGACCGAGCCGGCGGCGCCGACCTTGTTCATGGCCTCGGCGAACTGGGCCCAGGTCCACTTCTCGCCGGGCGCGCTGGGCACGGTGGCGCCCGCGGCGGCGAACGGGGCGGAGTCGAACACGAGCATCTGGGTGGTCTGGCCCGCGGGGATGGCGTGCTGCTTGCCGTCGACCTCGCCGCCCGCGAGGAGGGTGTCGGGGATGTCGTCGGTCTTGATGTGGCCGCCGACGTGCTCGGTGAGGTCGGCCAGCACCCCACGCCCGGCGTACTCGCCGACGGTGGCCCGGTCGAGCTGGAGCAGGTCGGGCCCCGCGCCGCCCGCGACCTGGGTGGAGAGCTTCTGGAAGTACGCGTCGTACCCGCTGTACTCGGTCTCGACCTCGATGCCGGGGTTGCGGCGCTGGAACTCCTCGACGGCCTGGTTGGTCACCTTGGCGCGGTCCTCGTTGCCCCACCAGACGAACCGGAGCGTCACCGACCCGTCGTCCGAGGCGCCGCCGCCGCACCCCGCGAGCGCCGCGGATAACAGCAGCGCCGCAGTGAGCGGAACGCCCGCCCGGCGAGCCAGTCGTGACATCGACCTCACTCCTCTGGTTGAATCGGTTCAAGCCAAAGTAGGTGAGCCAGATCACCCCGTCAACCCTCTTCGTTAGAGAATCTAACTTCCGGGGGACGGGGTTCGGCGTTCCGCGTTGAATCGGTTCACAAGCGATCGGGGAGGAGTCGGGGCGGTGCTCACCGGGTGTCCGGTGTGGACCCCGGTCACGGCACGCGCAGCGCCGCCCACACCACCTTGGTCGCCCCGTCGACGCGCACGCCCCAGTCGCGGCACAGCGACTCGACCATCTTCATGCCGTGGCCGCGGTGCGGCCCGAGCGCGGAGACGCCCAGGCGCGGCGCGGCCTCCGGGCTGCCGTCGTGGGACTGGACGACCACCTCGGGCAGGCCGTCGAACTCCTGGCGCAGCAGCACGAGCCTGCGCGGGGAGCCCGCGTGGTCGCACGCGTTCGCCACCAGCTCGGTGCAGATCAGCTCGACGTCCTGCACGAACAGGTTGTCCAGGTCGGTCAGCGCCTCGCGGACGCCTCGGCGCATCCCGGCGAGGTCGGAGCAGTCGACCGCCACGTCCAGCGCGGCCACCGCCCCGGTACCCGGCGCGGGGTCGGACCCCGGTGTGTTGGGCGGTTCGGCTAGCACGGGCAACCTCGCTGTCGGGCGTTCGCCTCGGTCGTCAGCTCACGGGTGACCGGTCCTGGTCCGTTCGACACCTGGTCAACCGCGCAACGCGTCGTCGAGCGCGTCGCGCATGTCCAGCGCCTGGCGCAGCCCCACCGCGACCAGCGCCCTGCGCACCACCGGCGAGGTGACCACCCGCAACCGCCCACCCGCCGCGCGCACCCGCTTGTCCGCGATCAGCAGCGCCTCGATGCCCGGCGAGGAGAAGAACGCGATCCCGCTGAGGTCGGTGACGAGCACGCCGCCCGCCGCGATCCCCCCGGCCAGGTCGACCAGCGGTTCGCGCAGGTCGTCCGCCGTGGAGATGTCCACCTCCCCCACCGCCTCGAACACCACCACGCCGCCGTCGAGCTGGCGGGTGGACGTCTTCAACCCCTCGGTCCGCCGTGCAGACGTCATCACACCTCATCCCGGGTATCGCCCACGACGGCGGTGCAGAGCCGCCGTGGCCCCTCAAGGAGATCACACCTGTGGGGTGGTGGCACGACGCAGGCTGGAAGAACCGAGCAGGCGGAGCCGCGACCGGGGCCGGGGTGCGGCGGTCCGCGGTCTCGCGCTGCTCCGCGGCGCGGGCGCGGCTCAGGAACCCGTTCGCAGCACGCTCAGCCCGTGATCGAGGTGCACGAGCGCGCGCGGGTGGTCCCCGAGCACCCGCGACATGGCGTTCACAGCCGCCTCCGAGGCCGCCACCGGGACGCCGCGCGCGGCTTGCGCGTCGGCGTTCCAGTCCACGAAGGACCCGAACAGCTCGGGGTCGTCGACGTAGAGCGAGGCGGCGAGGTGGTCCACCAGGCGCCCCGCGTCCTCCGGCAGCGCCTGGTGCGCGAACGGCGCCAGCGCGGCCAGCGCGGCGTCGACCAGCTCCCCCCGGCGGGCGCGCAGCGCGGCGTGCTCGGGGTCGACGTCGCGGCGCGGCGCGGGCGGTGCGGTGCGCGCCCAGCGGGGCTGCTCCAGCAGCTCGGCGGCGGCGGTGGCCGTGGGCGCCCAGCCGTCCAGCCCGAGCGCGCGGGCCCACCGCCCGTCCACCCCGAACCCGAGCCCGCCGACCAGCACCGGCGTCCCGGTGCCCAGGCAGGCGGTGGCGACTTGGTCGGCGCGCGGCAGGCTGCCGGAGAGGGTGCAGCTGAGCGCGACCGCGTCGGGCCCGTGCTCGTGCAGGTGCGCGACCAGCCGCCCGACCGGCACGCTCGCCCCGAGGAACTCCACCCGCCACCCGCGCAGCCGCAGCACCTCGGCGACGATCCGGGGCGGCACCGCGTGCCACTCCCCGTCAAGGCAGGCGAGCACGACGTGCCCCTTGTCCCCGGCCCGGCTCCCCCGCCCGGCGACGACACCGATGATCCGCTCGACGACGGCGGTGGCCGCGTGCTCCTGGGCGGTGCTCCACAGGTTCCGCTGCCACCGCAGCCCGATCTCCACCTGGACCCCGGCGATCAGCTCCAGCAGCACCCGCTCCACCGGCGCCCCGGACTCCACCACCCGCACCACGACCTCCGTGGCGGCGACCTCGTCCGCACCGCCCAGCGCGGCGAGCAGCTCGACGCGCGCCCCGTTCACGCCCCGGTCCGCCGGGGATCGGCCCGCACCACGAGCACCGCGACGTCCCCGTGCCCGGCCCCCGAGGTCCACTGCTGCGCCCCCAGCACCACCCGCTCCGCGACCGCGGGCGCGGGCATCACGTGGCAGTGCGCGAGCAACGACCGCACCCGCTCGACCCCGTACTCCTCCCCGCCGCCCCCACCCAGGGCCCCGGTGACCCCACCGCTGTAGAACACGCAGCTCTCCCCCGCAGCGAGCTCGACGACCTCACTGCGGAACACCGCCCGTGCCACCCCACCAACCGCCATGCCCCCCACGTCGACCACCCGCACGTCCCCGTCGTTGCGCAGCACGAGCGGAGCGAGGTGCCCACCCCCGGTCAGCTCGACCCGCACACCCCCGTCCCCGCGCGGCTCGACCACCCCCACAACAGCCGTGACCACCCCGCCCCGCCCGTCGCCGCTGTCCACGAGCGACTCGTTGACCACCCGCAACGCCCGCAGAGGCGGCAGCCCCACCAACCGAAGCGCCCCGAGCACCTGCCGAACCCGCCCACCCACGACGGCGGCGCGGGCCCCCTCCCCCACCACGCCCCCGAACACGAACGCCCGTCCGTCCGGCGAGACCTCGTAGAAGTCACCGCCCAGCGCCCCGATCCCCGTGGCGGGCCGGTACTCGGCCCCGAAGTCGAGCCCCGCGACATCCGGCAGGGCCCCCGGCAGCAGGCTCTCCCGCAGCGCCGCAGCGGTGGCGACCTGCTGCGCGTGCACCCGAGCAGCCGCCAACGCCACCCCCGCCCGATCCGCGAACTCCCCCAGCACAGCCCCGTCCGGATCAGCGACCGCAGCCGGGTCGCCGGAGGCGATCCACACCACCAGCACGGCCCCGGCAGGCTCACTCCCCGGCAACCGCACCGCGACCGCCTCGGCCACCTCACCGAGGTCGACGAGCGAGTTCCACCCGCTCCCCCCGAAGTGCTCCGCGTGGTGCCGCTCGATCCCCCCGGAAGCGCTCCCGTCGAGCCCGTCGACCAGCACGCGGGGAAGCGCCTCCCGCTCCCACCGCCCGATCCGCGTCCGACCGCCCCGAACCCCGTGCGCGTAGGTCCCGTCGGCGAGCACCACGGTCGCGGCCCACCCCAGCTCGGTGGCGAGCTCCACCACGACCCGCACGGTCCGAGCGGGGTTCAACGACCCCCCGAGCTGCCGACCGGCACGCCCCAGGAACTCCCCGCGCACCTGAGCGCTCCGAACCCGCTCATCCCGCGCCCGCTCACCACCGACGTCCCGCAACACCCAGGCGCCCCACCCGTCCCCGAGCTCGCGGAACACCCCCACGACCACGGCCGCCCCCACCACGACCTCGAAGTCGCCCACACCCCCACCCGCACCGGGCATCCCCCGCCCGACCACGAGTCCGGGCACCAACTCCAGGGCGGCCGGACTGACGTGCCGAACCACCCCACCCGAGTCGCACAGGACAACCGCGACCCCGAAGCCCTCGAACAGCCGCTCGACCCACCAGGGCAAGTCCGCGGCCTCGCCTAACGCGGCGGGCAGCCCACCGTCCCGAGAGCCCATGCCAACCACACCTTCGCACCACCCGGTGGCACACCAGCGGCAGCGTGCCGTCGTGGGGGCGATTGTCCCACGGGAGCCATGACGCCGGATGGACCAAGAGGTTGGCGCGCATGTCACCAGGACGTTGGGCCGACGCGCTGGCTGGCGAGGGACCTAATAACGTAGGCCAGGAGTGGGACAAACACCACCGAACGGGCAGGAGCAGCGCACTATTCCACCGAACGTAACGTGAGGCACCAATCGGACGATTACCGAAGCGCACGTACGGCGTAACAAGGGGTGAGCGCCAAGTCGTTTCGGTATGTGGTCGACAACAGCACTACAGGGGCCGCGACTAGGTGAAGACGACCAAAGGGCGTGAACGCGACGTCTTCAGCCGCGACTCCTCGATCCACGATTGCGGCCAAGCCGGACTCGGTTCCTCTCAACCGGGTGGCTGGGCCAGTTCGAACAGGGGTGGGCAATGGGGCGGAAGCTCGCAATCGGCAGTCTGGTCACCTACCAGGGCGGTCCAGGGGTCGGGCGCGTGGGGGAACTCGAGGACGGCCGGGTTCGCGTGGACTTCTTCGAGTCCGTGGCCAGACCGGTCGTGGACTCGACCTGGGTGGCGACGGCCGACTGCCGGGCAGTCACGCTGCAGCCCGAGACCCGGGTGTACTGGCAGAACCCGGACACGCTGGTCTGGCGCGCGGGGAGAATCGCCAACGAGCGGCCCGGCGGCTACTTCGTGCACTTCCCGAACTCGAACTACGACTTTCCGCTGCCCGAGAGCCAACTGCGCCCGAGGTGGGACCGCCCCGTGGCGGACCCGGCCGAGGTGCTTGGTGTCGGCGGGCACGAGTCCGGCTTCTTCCGCAACACCCGTCTCCCCTTCGTGCGCGGCCTCGTGGAGCAGCGGGGCGCAAGCGCGAGCACCGATTGCTTCCTCTCCTCCGCAGCCGAGCTGTACCCCCACCAGGTCAACGCAGCTCTCACGGTGCTGTCCGACCCGGTTCAGCGCTACCTGCTGGCAGACGAGGTCGGACTGGGCAAGACTGTCGAGGCGGGGTTCATCGTCCGGCAGGTGCTCATCGACAACCCCCGCGCGCGGATCGTGGTGCTCACGCCGAGCACCCTGCGTCGCCAGTGGATGCAGGAACTCACCTCGAAGTTCTTCATCGATGACTTCAAGCTCACGGCGACGGTGAAGTTCACCTCCCACGAGACACCGGAGAAGTGGCAGGCCTACCAGGGCTGGGACTTGGTCGTGGTGGATGAGGCCCACCGCCTCGCACAGGTCAACGACCCCTCCGAGGGTGACTATCGGGCCCTAGCCGAACTGGCGCACTCGGCGGAACGTCTTCTCCTGCTCTCCGCGACGCCTGCTACCTCCAACTACACGACCCAACTCGCCCTGCTGCACTTGCTGGACCCCAAGATCTACTCCTGGCGGGCGCGGGAGCGATTCCACACGATCTACGAGCGGCGGACACGACTGGCTGACAGCGTCTACGGTCTCGACCCCGACTACACCTACCTGCTGCCGTCCTCGATCGAGGAGATCCGCGAACTGCTGACCGGCGAGGACCAGCGGTTCGAGGAACTCGGAACCTCAATCCTCGACTTGCTCGACGAGAACGAGGAACTCAGGGCAGACGCGTCAGAGGCAGATCTCACCCGATGTGTCGGAGCCCTGCGGGCTCACATCAGCGAGACCTACCGCCTGCACCGGCGGGTGCTGAGGAATCGCCGGGAGAACGCTCTGACCGAGGACGCCGAGACCGGTTTGCTCCCCTATGAGGTTCGTGGTCGAGAGGCGCCCGCGAGAGTCGTGCTCGACGCCTCGGCGCACGCAGTCACTGAATCCGCTGTGGTTCAGTGGGCGTTCCGCGTCGCGAACCACTTGCTGGACAGCGCTGTCCCGGCTGCGGACACGGCCTACGGCGACGTGCTGGCGGTGCTCGCCTCCAGGGCGGGTGTCGTAGCCGCAGATCTGGTGAACACGCTGCGCTGGCGTCTCGACAGCGACCTTCGGGCAGCAGACCGGGCAGGTCTGACACCGGATGAGCGCAATCGCCTGCGAGCGGCTCCCGTGCTCGACCTCGAACTCGACGTACTGGCCGAACTGGAGCAGTCACTCGATGATGCCGACGAGCAGGACTCATCGCTGGAAGCGTTGATGCGCTTGTTGGCGAAGGCGTTGAACGGGCATCAGAGAGCGGTGGTGTTCTGCGGGGCAGGGTCGCTGGCGGGCATCGTGGCCGCGCGCCTCAGGAAGAGCTTCTCGAAACTCGACGTGGGCGAGCACACGACAGCAGTGGGCGCGGAGTCCTCCCACGAGGCGGTGGACCGCTGGTCAGCGCCGTTCAAGCCCACATCTCCCGTACGGGTTCTGGTCGCCGACAACTCAGCGGAGGACGGCCTCAACCTGCAGTTGGCGGAGGCGGCCTTCCACCTCCGCTTGCCGTGGTCACCGAACGAGGTCGAGCAGCGGTTGGGCAGGCTCGATCGCTACCGGGGCGCCGAGTCGGTGGCCCAGTCCCGTCCGGCACGACAGTTCCGGATCAGCTCGCAAGCGGGCGATGACACGTTCGCCGAAGCCTGGTGCGCCACCCTGCTCAACGGCTACGGAGTGTTCACCGACTCGATCTCAACCCTGCAGGAAGGTGTTGCGGAGGGGTTGAGCGAGGTGTGGACGGCAGCGCTCGAGTCCGGTCCCGCAGGCCTGCGGGAGACCGAGAAGTCGGTGCACGAGCGCTTGGTGAACGCGCGCCGTGAGATCGACAAGATGGACATGCTCGAATCCATCCACCAGAACGCGCTCCACGCAGCCGGCACGGCCCAAGCGCTCAGCGAGTTCGAGACCCACTGGGGCAAGTGGCAGGGAGCACTGCTCGACTACGCCTCCGGAACAGGCGGAGGGCTCGGCATCCGCCGGTCCGAACAGGGTTCAGGAGCGAACACCGTGAACGTCTTCGACGTGCGGAACTCACAACCGCTCATGGATCCGCAGCGCTGGTCCAACATCCGGAGCCGGATGAGCATCGACATGGCCTCGGGGATGTTCAACAGGTCGGCCGCACTGCGAAATGCGGGAACTCGGTTGTTTCGCGCGGGCAACCCGCTGGTCGACGCGCTGGCTTCCAGCGCCCGGAACGATGACCGAGGGCAGGCGACGGCCTTCGCCCGGCGTGACCCCCACTTGAGGGGCGCTCCTGAACCCTACTTCGGGTTCGACTACGTGGTGGAGGCTGACATCACCGAGGCCTTGTCCCTCGTGGAGGAGAGCCCGTCAGCCGCGCTGGCGCTGCGCAGGCAGGCAGACCAGGTGCTGCGGCCGTTCATGGTCCAGGTCTGGATCAACGCGAACACCGGCGCGCCGGTCTCCGACCGGGGACAGCGCAGGTGGCTCGACGAGCCCTACGCCAAAAACAGGGATCGCAACTACAGCAAGGAGAAGATCCAGGACCTCTTCGCTGTCTTCGGGGGTGAGGGAGAGTTCTTCCAGGCAACTAAGGTCGCCGAAGGCATCTCGCGGGAGCACATGACCGAGGTGACCAATCTGGCGGCCAGGTGCGAGGAAGCCCGCACGGCGGCGGAAGAGCGCATTGCCGTGATGCGAGCGCAGGCCGAAGCGAGGCAGGCGGCCGGTCACCTGGTCACCGACAACGAGAGCCACCTGCTCAGCACGGACATCACCGCCGCGCTCAGCAGCGGGTTGACGAAGCCGTCGGTCCGACTGACCGCGGCCATCTGCGTGGTGCGCGTTTCCGGAGCACACCGTGCTCGTTGATCCTTGGACAGCTGCGCAGCGGATGTTCGACCACTGGCCCGCGCTTCCTGAGCCTGACCACGGATTCACCAGCGCCGCACGACGTTTGGCAGACGCACTCCGCTCCCTGGCCGACGAGGAGACCGGGCCTGGGGACGTCGCCTCGCTCGTCAGGCAGATTCTCTTGGGAGCCCGAGCCAGGGGCAGCAGCACCTCACTCACCGTCCCGCTGAGTCCTGTGCTGCCGACCAAGCAGCACTGGGAAGCGGCGAACTGCACTACGGTGCTGACCGGCGCCCACTTGAAGGTGTGGGCCACCCCGTGGATGCCCGTTGACGCGCCGGACACAGTTGAGCAGGCACTGGCCGATCTCGACGAAGTCGTGCTGGGGAAAGACGCCAGCTACACCAGAAGCCTGGAGAACTGCCCAGCCGACCCCTTCTGGAAGAGCGCTCTCGGCGAGGCCTACGCGCACTACCGCTCAGTGGGGCAGCGACAAGTGGCAAGGTCTGTGGTGACCGCCCCTCCGGGCAGCACCACCGTAGTGTGCTTGCCAACCGGACATGGCAAGACCGAGACCGCGTTCGCTGCAGCGACACTGGGCACTCGCCGCGGTCTAATGCTCATGGTCGTTCCAACAGTGGCGCTGGCCATCGACATGGAGCGCCGCTTCACCAAGCTCGTGAACGACTTGGCGGACAACAAACCGGCCAAGCGGCACTACGCCTACCACGCAGGCCTAACGGACGACGTCAAGGACCAGATCGTCGCAGACGTTCGGCAAGGCCACCAACGTGTGCTCTTCACATCGCCGGAGGCGGTGGCGACCAAGCTCAGCAGACCGCTGGAGGACGCGGCGGCCACGGGGTCGCTGCGCTACCTCGTCCTCGACGAAGCGCACATCGTCGAGCAGTGGGGCGACAACTTCCGGCCTGAGTTCCAGACGATCTCAAGCCAACTCCGGGACTGGCGCCGCAAGGCCCCGCCGGGAACCGAGCCACGAGTGATCGCTATGAGCGCGACTTTGACCGGTCTCCAGGTCGAGACGCTCGCCTCGCTGTTCGGCACCCGCGAGAACACCCGAGTCATCTGGGCGTCACAGGTCAGGGTGGAACCCAGCTACTACGTCGACTCCTTCGACTCGGAACCCACTAGGCATGACGCCGTGCTGAAGGCAATCCGAGAGCTGCCCCGACCGATGGTCCTCTACACGTCGAAGGTCGAAGACGCCGAGAAGTGGCGTGACGAACTCGTCGCCGCAGGCTTCCGCCGGGTCGTGGCCGTCACGGGCAAGTCCAGCGGAGACGAGCGGCGCGAGGTCCTAGAGGGCTGGGGTGGTCGGACCCCTGACGGCGATGTACCGACCCGGTACGACGTGGTCGTGGGCACCTCGGCGTTCGGCCTGGGCATCGACCTCTCCGACGTGCGCACGGTGGTGCACGCCTGCCTTCCGGAGACGATCGACCGCTTCTACCAGGAAGTGGGCCGGGGAGGTCGTGACGGGCAACCCTCGATCGCCTACCTCGCCACCACGCAGAAGGATCACAGCATCGCAAACGATTTGAACTCGGTACCGATCGTCCGCGCAGGCACGGCGTGGTCGCGCTGGAGTGCGATGTTCCGCCGGGGAAGCGCGGACGAAGCCATGCGCTTCGAACTCGACCTGGAGTCGACCCCCGCCCATGTGCCGGAGGGCTACAGCTACAACCGGATGTGGAACATCCGCACCTTGAACCTCATGGTCAAGGCGAATTTGGTGGACTTCCACGCGCTGGAGCGGCCAGCACGTCACGAACCCGAGTCCGACGACGAGTGGCAGGCGCGCCTTGACGCCCACTTCGCCCGGATCGGCAACCGGGTCAAGGTCTCGCTGATCGACGGTCAGGTCAATTCCCGAAGCCACTTCGAGAAGCGCATCACCGAGGTCCGCAGAGACATCGTCGACGGACAGCGCCAAGCGCTAAAGCGGTTGCGCGACGCGCTAACCGGAAGCGAGTGCATCGGCGACGTCCTGGCGGACTACTACTCCATCGAGTCGCACGGTCGGTTGTACCCGACCACACCGGGCTGTCGCGGCTGCCCACACTGCCGCAAGTCCGAGGTGCCGCTGCCCAACGGGCTGTACCGAGTTCCCCTGGACCCGGAGCCGGACGTCGTGGACTGGCCTCGCGGGAAGAGCGATCCGCTCAGCGCGTTCCGCAACGGTGGGAAGACAGCACTGCTGAGCCTGCCTTGGGGTGATGACCAGGAGCGCTCCGATCTGGTGCCGGAACTGATCAGCCTGCTGTGCAGGCGGGGCATGACGGTGATCGGAGGACCGGGCTTGGGCCACGATGAGGCAGCCGCGATCCAGCGGGGAGCGCTTCCCCACCCAGTGATCCACGACTACGACGAAGCGCTGCTTATGAGCAGCAACAACCCTGTCGTGTGGGTGGTCGATGAGCACACCCCGTGGAATCCGCTGCTCGACGCGAGGAGCGAGAGCGACGAGATCACTTACCTGATCCACCCCAAGAGCATGCTCCACCCCCAGCGCGGGCAGCCCTTCGTGGAACTCCACAGCGCTGTCGTCTCGGTCAAGACCGCCGGAAGGCACTTCTGATGTCCCTGCTGAACGTCAACGATCCGCTGCCAGGAGAGGTCATCGTGGTGATGCGCCTGCTCCTGAGCACGCAGTCCCCGATGCCTCTGGAGAGGATCAAAGCCCTTCTCGCTCCACCAAGCGTGACGGACCGGGATCGCGTGACACCCACGCTCAACAACTTGGCGGAGTTGAAGGCGCTCACCCGCGACGAGAACGGCATGGTCCGGCTGACCGAGAGGCTGGAAGCCGACCTTCCCGCGATCCAGAGAAGGATCAGGGGGGCCGCGCTGGCGGCCGATCAGGCCGTTGAGATCGGCACGGATCAGTCCCAGACGGGTTCCAGGGATCTCATCCGGGCGCTCGCCTGGTTCCTGTCGCTCACCCCCACCAAAAAGCCCATGACGTGGAAAGAAGCCCAACTCAGTCAAGACGGGGTCCTCAACACCGAACTCGGCAACCCGATCGTGAACGACACCAGGTGGAACAAGTTCACGTTCTGGGCACCGTTCACGGGTTTCGCCACGCCGGGACTGATCGGTCAAGAAGCCAATGAGACCTCTAAGGACCTGGTTCCGGACTGCACGGTGGCGATCCGGCAAACCGTCGCCGACCTGTGGAAACCAGGTGATGAGTTGGATGCCGTGGACTTCATCGGCCGTCTGCGCGAAACGCTGCCGGTACTGCCGGGCGGCGAGTACTCGACCGCAGTCGGCATTCCGTCCCCAGGTATTAGCACGGCAGGCCCCTCCGTATCGTTCGCCCTGCTCAGGGGCAACGACGAGGGCTGGCTCAGGCTTCAGCGGAACGCTGACGCGCGCCAGTTCCTGAACGTGCACGACCCGGATCAACCACTTCATCCGCGCCCCTTCAGCACCGTGATCATCCAGGAGGCAGTGGATGCCTGAGTTCTCCGGGCACCTGTGCTGGTCGACGAAATCAGCGTCGACCGCAGTCAGCACGGAAGCCGTCATCCCCTCTTCAGCCGTCTTCCTCGCCACCCACACACCACTGCGGATCAGCCGCGCGCGCGTGGTGGGACGCACGCTGGCGGAAACCGATATCGTCGTCAGCGAAGAAGAGGTGCTGAAGGAGTTCACGAGTCTTCAGGCTGCGAGCGGCGCCCTTCTCATGCCGGTGGTCGGCGACTCAGGCTCCGGCAAGTCCCATCTGGTGCGCTGGGTGAAGGAGCACTTGACCCCCACGGTGCACCAGAAGGTCATCTACCTGGAGAAGTCCCAGACAAGCCTGAAGGCCGTGCTCCAAGCCTTGCTCGTCGACATCGAGCACGAGTCAGTGGACCAGTTGAAACGGGATGTCGCGACGTTCAGTTCAGCCGTCGACGCCGACGCACTGGCCCGAAGGTTGATCAACGCGCTCAACGAGGCGCTGGCCGCGACCACGCCAAACTCTCTGGATGGTATTGCCCGCGTCCTCGCAGGGCCTCGCGGGTTGGCTCTGATTCTGCAGGACCCTCACTTCCAAGAGCACTTCCTCAGGCCAGGGGGGTTCATCAGACAACTGGCCAACCAATTGCTGCACAACCGGGACGGACAGTCGAGCGACCGCCCACAGGGGTTCACCACTGAGGACCTCCCCCTGGTGATCCGGGATCACAAGCAAGCTGCTGCAGCCTCTCTGCAGTTCTTCGCAAAACTCTCAGCCAAGCCGGAACTGCACGAGATCGCGGTCAAACTCCTCAACGACAACCTGGAAGCAGCACTCCAAGCGGCGGCGAACCTAGGCAGCGGGCGGCTACAAGAGGCGTTCCTGAAGGTGCGCCAGATCTACGCGGAGCGCAACACCGACATCCTGCTGCTGGTCGAGGACTTCGCCCTGATCCAGGGCGTCCAAGGAGAACTCCTTGACGCGCTGACGGAAGGCGCTGTCCGGGACGGGGCCACCCGCTACGCCCCGATCAGAACGCTCATGGCTGTGACCACGGGTTACTTCAAAGACCTGCCTGAGACAGCGCTGACCCGGATCGCTGCCGCCAGTGGCGGCCACGTCTTCCAACTGGACATCACGTTCGACGAGCAGAACAAGGGAACTGCCGACATCACCTCGTTCGTGGGGCGCTACCTGAATGCCGCGCGCACAGACCATGAGGACCTGCAGTCAGGAACAGGTAGTCCCCTGCCGAACAAGTGCGAAGACTGCCAGTTCAGGACCGCATGCCACGCGGCCTTCGGAACCTCTCCTGACGGGCACGGCCTCTACCCCTTCAACGAGTCGGCCCTGGTGCGCGCTGTGCACTCCACCGCTTCCATGGAGTGGGACTTCGTGCCGAGAACGGTACTGAGCAACGTCGTTCGCCCTATCTTGATTGAACACGCCACCTCACTCCAAGAGGGCACTTTTCCAGATGAGCAAGTTCGCGAACGCTTCCCTCTCGCCAAGCAGGACATCGCACTGAGCACTTCGGTCGCCCAGTTCGTGGATTCACATGAAACACACGACGCGGAGCGCTACAAGCTCACTCTCGAGATGTGGGGAAATTCTCCTTCGAGAATTACGGAACTAAATAAAGGCATCCTCAAAGCTTTCCGAGTTTCCCCAATCGACACCAGCAATAAACCTACCAATGAGCCAGACGATAAAAGGGGTGAGCCGGGAAACGGAAGGACCGGACCGGCGAAGTCAACCTCGGCATCGCTGACCAAGAAAATCAACGACACCGAAAAATGGTCAGCACGATCGGAAGTGCTACCACAGGGGACTGCAAACGAGATTCGCACTGCAGTCACCGAAGCCGTGAGCCGCAGGTATCAATGGATCAGCCCACCCATGCGCGAATGGAACAAGAAGTCGACAGGAAAAGCGTGGCCTAACAGCGCAAAAACCGTTTCCATCGAAGGAGCTTACGGCGACAACATCGCCAACAACCCTCCGATCTCCTTCAAGAGAACAGCACTGAACAGTCAGTTCTTTCAGAGCCTTCTACGCGCCCGAGAGGGACAGGGAGGCCGCGCTGAGGACATCCGCCGACTTGCCCGAGTAGCAGAGAAGTACGAACCGTCACTGACTTCGTCAATCCTGAAGACAAGCAGGACAGCGGACTCGGATCTGATCATTGGCATGCGCGCCTCGTTGCTGGGGGCCGCACTCGCAGGACACGCGTCTCCTGGCATGGATGAGGCAGGAATGCTGTCGACCGTGCTGGACACCGGGCAGGGGTGGACCAGATCCGACAGCGCACTGCGCGTTCCAAGGTGGAACGACCTGCTCGCCAACCACCTGAAGAACCGCCCCGAACTCGTGGAGGTGCTCAAGAACAGCCTCGGGGTAGCTCAGGGGACCGGCGCTGTGCACATGATCGACGCCGCCAGGGCGCTTCCCCTCCTCCGAGAGGCAGCAGCGGACTGGAGTTGGCAACCAGAGCAGGTCCCGGACTGGTGCAAGAAGTCGGTGACGGAGTTTCACCGCTTCGCCTCGCTGATCGACGACCAAGTACGGGGACTCCAAGCGGTCCTGTCGAACATCAGAGAACTTCTCCCAGAGGGGACGAGCGGCAAGGAAACGGTTGCCGCGGTACAGGCGGCGATCCGCGAGGCGGCCAACGTCGGCCTTAGCCAGTCACAGGAGCAGGTGAACAAACTGCGCGCGCTGGCCACGCAGGCCGCAGAAGCGGAGTGGGGAAAGATCACCGAACTGGCGAGAGACCTGAAGGGCACCTCGTCCGATGAGTCGCCAGATCCGACCAGCCAGAACAGAAGGTCGATCGCCGCCATTCGCGATCGCGGTGACTCACTGCTCGCCATCAGGAACTTCCTCAACACTGCCGACTCTTGGCTCACCCCCGCCTTGGAGAGTGCTTCGGTTCGCACCTCCCCAGCCGGGGACCTGGCTGTCCAGGAAGTTCAGGCACTTCTGGCGAAGTGGTCTTCCTTCAGCACCGAGGAGCAGTCATGAGCACCGCGGAATCCCTTCTGGAAAAAGCTCGAAGGCTGCAGTCCGAGGCGCGCAGGCTGAGCGCAGACGCTCTTGTCGAGCAGGACACCAACCGCACTGCCCGCCGCGTTCGTGAAGTAGACAACTCGCTGACCAAGTTGGAAACCCAGGTCAACCTCGCGCGCACACTCAACGCCCAGGCGGGCGCAGGCATCACCCTCGACATGGCCAGCGATGGCCTGGAGAGCCTGCAAAAGCACGCTTCGACCGGACTGCCGAGCAACGAAGCGTTTGAAGCAGCGCGCAAGAAGATCGAGAAGACCGAGACCGCACTACGCCAACTGGTCGAATCTCACTGGAAGACCTGGGCCGCACAACAGGTCAAGGCCCTGCCAACGAACCGCTTGCCGGGGTTGAACGACTCGACGCAGGTTAAGGCGCGAAAGTCTCTGTCTGAACTCCGCGTGCTGGCGCAGAAACCTCCGACGAGAGCCGATGTAGCCGTTTTCAAGCAGGAACACGCGAGCGCGTCCGAACTCCTGGCCGAGGCAGGTGAACTACCGGACGAACTCCTCGAACTTCTCAACCGATTCGCCGCAGGCCCCCTTGCTCTGCGTGCTGTAACCGACGGTGACATCGCGCTCCTCCGCCAGCATGGTGTCGATGGTGAGATCGAGATCAGGAGGAAGCAGGGGTGACCCCCGTTGGCAAGGCTCAACTCTTCGTAGGGCAACTGCTCGACTCGTTGGAAGACCGAGAACTCCCGCTCCTGTCCTGGGGGATCACCAGCGGCACCCTCTCCCAGGAGGAGGTACACGAGAGCATCGAAGCGGAGTTGCTCGGCTACCCCGAGGAGGAAGGGGCTCGCCCTTCGAAGCAGCAGGTCTTTCAGCACCTGCTCACGCGAGGGCTGCTCTTCCAGGTTCCGGACACTTCTCCGCCGCAGTACCGGACGCGATTCGCGGAAGCGCTCCGCCTGACCTCGCAACTGCGGCAACTCTTCCCCTGGATGACGAAGACCAAGCCACCGGTGGCGAACCCGGCCACGTGGTGGCTGCAGGGCAAGACGCTGGTCTCCGACTACCGCTTGCACGTGGCCAGCCGGAGGTACCCGGCGCGGTCCATCCCCGCAGAAGAGGTCCTCGGCCAACTCTCCACGCTCGACGGCTGGGACGAGGTCGCGCACCGCACCGTCGCCGCCCAGATCGGTGAGCGGTTCCTCGCCAGGTTCCAGGTGGACGCCACTAGAACTATCTACAGCTCGCTGGGCTCGAACCGCCACGGCGGCGTCATCATCGGAGCGGGAACCGGCAGTGGCAAGACGCTGGCGTTCTACCTACCTTCGATGGCAGCCATCCGGCAGCGGAAGTCCTCCATGAGCGGGGTCCACACCCTCGCGCTCTACCCGCGCACAGAACTGCTTCGGGACCAGCTCCGCGAGGCGCTAGCCACCACGATCCAGATCGAGAAGTCGGATCCCAGCACCACGCGCCCCCTGCGCATCGGAGTCCTGTACGGCGATACGCCGAAGACGGCCGATCACCTCGACAAGCCTGGCTACGAGCGCAACTGGAAACGCTCTGGTAAAGCGCTGATTTGCCCCTACCTGACCTGCCCCCGTTGCGAGCAGGGACAACTGCTCTGGTCGGACGTGGACCGCCGGAACAACCGGGAAACGCTCACCTGCTCGGACTGCCGTGCGGTGCTCCGCGAGGGCGTGCTGGCACTGACCAGGGACTCGCTCAAATCTCGACCCGATCTACTGTTCACCACCACGGAGATGCTCAACAGGGGCAGCACGGATCCAGCCCTGGGGCCGCTGCTCGGCTGGAGCGGGAGCAGAAAACCCTCGCTGGTCCTGCTGGACGAGGTGCACACCTACTCCGGTACCCACGGGGCACAGGTGGGACTCCTGCTACGCAGGTGGCGTCACGCTGTGGGTCGGCCAGTGACATTCGTTGGTCTGAGCGCGACGCTCAAGAACGCGGCCGGGTTCTTCAGCCAACTGACCGGACTTCGCTCCGAAGCGATCGACTACATCGAGCCCTCTCACGCGGACATGGAGTTCGAGGGGCGTGAGTACTCGCTCGCGCTCAGGGGCGACCCACTTTCCGGAACGAGCCTGGTATCCACCTCGATCCAGACGGCGATGCTGTTCGGCCGGGTGCTGGAGGTGGACGACACCCGCTTGTCGCCCTTCGGCTCGACCGGTTTCCTGTTCACCGACGACCTCGATGTCACCAACCGCTTCTACGACTATCTACGCAGCGCCGAAGGTGAGCAGAGCCGCTCCGGTCGCGTTCACTCCACTCCGCTGGCAGCCTTGCGGGCGCTGGACGGGTGTTACCACAAAGCGCGCTACGCGGATGGTCAGTCCTGGGATCTGGTGGAGAAGATCGGCCATCTCCTCGGGTCCGGCTCGGGCATGACGACAGACCACCTACCCGTCGCACGCACGACATCGCAGGACGGGGGTGTGAGTACCCGTGCCACGCTGATCGTGGCGACCGCCGCGCTGGAAGTCGGCTTCAACGACCCCCGTGTTGGTCTGGTGGTACAGCACAAAGCCCCGCACGACGCTGCTGCGTTCATCCAGCGCCGTGGTCGTGCGGGGCGGAAGCGGGGCACGCGTCCGATCACGGTGGCCGTCCTGTCCGACTACGGTCGGGACCGCCTCGCTTACCAGGGCTATGAAACGCTCTTCGCACCCGAACTCTCAGCCAGGGACCTGCCACTGGTGAACCGCCACGTGCAGAAGATCCAGGCGACTCAGGCCATGCTCGACTGGCTCAGCCGTCCGTTCCAGCAGGCACATCGCTGGGGCGATCTCAGGAAGTTGCTCTCCGCCCCTGCTCAGAACACCTCGAAGGACGCGGATCAGCAGCAGTGGGTGATCAACGCCCTGACGAAATTGCTGCAGAGCGAGCAGATGCTGGACAGCCTGACCCGACACCTCCAGCGAGCGCTGGCGCTGTCGGAGCGGGAAGTGGAGGCAGTCCTGTGGGAACAGCCTCGTTCACTGCTGCTCTCGGTGGTGCCCACCATCATCCGACGGTTGGAGAGCAACTGGAAGCCATTGCGGACCGACCCTGGCCAATTGCCGTTCTCCTTCCTCCCTGAGTACGTAACCAAGACGCTGTTCGAACCGCTGAACCTGCCCGAGGTCCAACTGGACCTGCCATTTGAAACCCCTGACGACGACGGCAGGCTGCCCATCGCCAAGGCTCTGCGCGAGGCGGTCCCCGGTCGGGTCAGCAAGCGCTACGGCTACCTGCGGGACGACCACCGCACGTGGCTGGCTCCACCGGCGGACGACGCAAAGGTGCTGGCCCTGGACTCCGCCACCCCTGAAGCGCCCGTGCTCGGTTACTGGCGCGCAGGCCCTGCTTGGCCTGATGGGCTCAAGGTGATCAGGCCCTTCAGGATCAAGCTGGAGATGCCACCGCCGGAAGTTCTGACCTCTTCCCAGGGCTTTCCGCTGTGGGCGACGGAGATCGTTCCCCCGTACGAGGGCGTGCACGACGTCGACGTGCCCCGTGTCGTTCCCTGGCACGGTCGTGTGCTCCACGTCGGCTTCGGCACCCACGCTGCGGCAAGGCCAGTGGCGGTGCGGCGGATGACCTTCGGCGCCAGCACCGACGTACGCACAAAGCAGGGTGGCTCGAAGCAGCGGATCGAATACTCGTACGACGGTGAACCGGCTGCGCTGGGCTTCCAACTCGACGTGGACGCGATGCGGGTGGAGATAGCACGTCTGGACGTGGACGATCCTGCGGTGCGCCAGTACCTGCGTTCCCCGCAGTGGCGTTCCACGGCTTTCCACCGGACGGTGTCCGAAGCAGCCTCGGTACGCGATGTCACGGACTCCTTCCAGCGGGATTGGCTCGCGCTCGCCTACATCACGGCCTACTCACTCATCGGAGTGGCGTCCGACAGCACACCAGAAGAGCTGTGGCGGTCACTCCGCAGAGGCAACTGGCGGGAGCAGTTGCCGCAGGTAATCAGCGTCCTCTACCGCGAAGAGGATCCGAGCGGCGTGTCCTCTTCCGGGGTTCAGGGCAAGATCGATGAACTACGCGCGCTGAGCCACCTCCCGGAGGTCGTCGAGGCGCTGGACAACGCGGGCAGGCTTCTGTTCGAGGACGACGTCGACCTCAAGACCGGAGAACTGGCCAAGCGCGCCTACCGGGACACCATGGGGGCAGCGGTTCTCGGAGCGGCCCTCCGCGCGTGCCGAAACGCGCACGAACAGGACCTGCTGGTGGACGTCGTTCCCGGCCAACTCGGAAGTACCTCCGACGAGGTGTGGCTGTCGGAGACGTCGGTGGGCGGGATCGGTGTCGTGGAACAGCTCGCGGCCTTCTACGCGACCGACCCGCAGCGGTTCTGGTCGCTGGTGGCGAACACGCTCCAGTCCAGCGAGTACGAGAACACCGATGTCGCGCTCACCAGGCTGCTCCGCCACGCGGTGGAAGAGCCGAACGGTGCCATCGCTCTCGCCATGTCGAGGATTCGCGCCGCGCGATCGGCGGCAGCGGCTGATCAAGCGCTGCAGGAACTGCTGGTGGCGTGGACCGCGCTCGACGGGAGCCCTCGGCGAACTGCGGTCTCCGCGCTGGCGATCCGTCTGCTGCGGCCAGGCAGCAACCGGACTACCGATGCGATCACGCTGCACTTGGTGGACTCGTGGAAGCGTCTGGAAGAACGACTCGGCGTCGACCTGGATGCCAGGGTCATCGCCTGCGCTGCGGGATCCGGCGCCTTGAGCCTGCCGGGCAGCGACAAGCATCTGTCGGCTGATCAGGTCTTCAGCATGCTGTGGCCGCGTGGCGCACAGGTCAGGAGTCAACACCTCAAGCACTACCAGCCTTACGGTGACCCGGACACCCCCCAGGTGCTGGACAGGTTGTTGGTGTCGGTCGCGCACGACGAGCAACTGCCTGCCATCGACATCACGGCCGCCGACTGGCGGGTGGAGTACGCGAAGCGCTTGACGGAGCACGGCGCGGTGTGGCTCGTGTGCCCGGTCTCCGACCCACGTGCACTGGGCGAGGCGGTGGCCCGCATTCCGGCGGTCCCGGTAGACAGCGGAGTCCTGCGGGTCTACGGGAATGTCACGAGCGTTGTCCACAACGGTGGCGAGTATCGCGTGCGCGTGGACTTGAAGGAAGCGGAGCAATGACGCGCGTCGAACGGACCATTCGCACCGGGCCTCGACTGAAGTTGAGCGCAGGTGGGATCCTCGCGAGTGCCCTGCTCTCGGAATTGGCCTTCCCCGGCCCGGTGATCTGGTTGGTCTCCGCCTGGATCAGCGATGTGGAGGTGCTCGACAACTCCCAGGGTGGGTTCGACCCGCTCTTGGGCTACGAGGCTTCCGGAAGCCTCAAGTTGAGCGATGTCCTGGCCAGGCTCGCCGAGTCCGGCAGTCGGATCCGGGTCGTCACCCGCCCCGAACCCAGGAACGAGGGGTTCGTGCGCCAACTGCAGGCATCCACCGCTGACCAATCGCGCCTGACTGTCGACTACGACCCGCTCGAACACGAGAAGACCCTGTGCGGTCGGAACTGGATGATCACCGGATCGATGAACTTCACGAAGAGCGGTCTCGGCAGCAACGAGGAATCAGTGCGGTACGTGGTGGACGACAGCGAGGTCCGTCAGGCTCGGCTCGACTTCAAGTCCCGGTGGGGAGCATGACGGAGGCGACGACCACGCTGGCCGAGACGGAGTTCGGGAACCGCGCCGCCGAGTTCTTGAGCCACTTCTTCGGTGAGGGCAACGACGCAGGCGAGTACAAGGAAGTCGTTGATCTAGCCGAAGAGCACATCACGAGCAGGGCCAACGCGCCCGTGGTCCTTCCTCGCTTCAACAGGAATGAGGACTTGTCCTGCGTCTACGTGGTCGCCTCCGACTCGGCCTATGCGGCGCACGTCCCCGATCTGATCACCGCCTTCGCGGGACCGACCTACTGCAAGACCGCGAACATCTTCCCCGCGCGCCTGGACCCTGCAGACCCGATTGAGGCAGCGGTGATCCACTACTTCGGAGCGACCACCCCGGTGTACCGCCTCGAGGCGGGCAACAACACCAAGCACCGGCAGAACCTGCGCACGGCTTTGATGCTGATGCAGAAGACCGTCGCCAGACGGCCGGTTAGGCAGTGGCGCGCCCCGAAGCCGCTCGGCAGACTCCTCTCCGAGTTCGACGCAGCGCTGGCCTCAGGCGGTGAGGCTGCGTCAGCCGTGGTTCTGGACCAACTCTCGACGCAAGGCGGTCTCAGCGCCAGCAATCTCACCTATCTCAAGATCAAACGCTTGGACCGGTTGGGACGCAGCGCTGAACTTCTACGCATGGGCGACCTCCCCGACGTCCTGCACCTCGATCCGCCTAAGCCGATTCAGGACGCTGTCCTGAACGCCGTCTTCGACACCGCGCTGGCGGAAGCAGTCGCGGGCGAGGACGTCGAACTTGCCTGTGCGCGACTGAGCAATTGCGAACCGCCGCTCCCACTCCCGCTGCGCGGCGATGTCGTCGGCCGGAGCGCTTCCGCCGTCGCGGTGATGTTGCTGGCCGCGATCGGACGTCGGGATTTCGTCGAACTCGATCGGATGCTGTCGGCCAGGGACACCCAACTGGTCCCCGCCGTTCCGGTTTTCCTGTGGGATCGAGCGGAGGAACTGCTCGCGCGCTCTTCAACAGACGACCGGCAGCCCCCGGCTGGGAAGTCGGAGGCCGCGCAGTCCGGCACCGACCCGGTGGAAGCCGATCAGCCAGCCCTTCAACTGCCCACATCGTGGCCGGAACTCGTCGCGGACATCGCCGAGCACAGGGACACGATCGACCAGGTCCTCGAGGGGGAAACCTGGCGGGAGTGGTCCCCGCTGGACACCTGTGAGGAAGAGGTCGCGCGGATCCTTTCCACGTTCGACGACCACGCGTGGGAGTCGACGGGACGGTTGGTCGGGATGGTCATCGAGGCAGTCGGATATGCGGCTGAGGCACCACGGACCTCTCGCGAGTTGCTCATCGCCTCGATCGCGCTGGACCGACTGGGTGGTGGCGACCTGCTGGCGCTGCACTCGTTGTTCGAGATCTTCCTCCGCTCCTCACCAGCGGAGTCCGAGTATCGCGATTTGCTAGAGGCTCTCCGAGACTCCAGCAAGCAGTGGGTGTCGGTGGTCAACGCGGCGGTTGTGCTCGACTTCGTGGATCGCCTGGTGCTCGCCGCCGCGCCGGACGAGTCCGCCAGGACAAACATCGCGCTCGCACTGCTCGGACCACTGCACCGACGCCAGGCGCGGCTGAAGCCGTCCGATTTCGCCTTCGCAAGACAGCTGTGCTCCGAGTTGGACATCCGACTGGAGTGGGCGGACGCGGATGAGCAGGACAAGGGCATCTCACTCACCGACGTGCCCGCGTCGAACGTGTTGCTCTACTCGCTCGACGAGGCTGTGCTGCGCAGGGTCGCGGAGCAGTTCGCCAAGTCTGCGCCCCAGTTGAAGGTGGTCGTCTCCCACGACGCGGTGGGAAACGACTCGCTAAGGCAGAAGGCTCGCAACGCCGATGTCGTGGTGCTCGCCACACGGTGCGCGAAGCACGCCGCCACGGGGTTCATCACCGCGAACGCGAACAAGGCACGCATCTCGTACGCCGACGGCAGCGGCTCCGCGTCCCTGTTTCGCGCGGCTGTGGAGGGCGTTCTCCGGGAATGAGCAGGGAGTGGCGTGCGGGTCGCACGCCTGAGAAGGCGTGCGACCCGCAACCTCACCTGCGCCCCTTCTTCCGAAGGTCCACCAACCGCAGCAGGTGCGCGGTCAACTGGCGGACGTCGTTGGGGGTGTTCTGCAGGTTGTTCCACCTGCGCTCCTCGCCATCGGCGAAGTTCCAACTGCCGGACATCCACGCCACGTGCGGCCGGAGCTTCTCCACTGCTTCGCGGACAGCCACGCTCTTGACTGCTTCCGCGGGCATCCCCTCGGTCAGCGCGTCCATGACGAACCCGAGCGACTGGATGCCCACACCGTGGGTCAGGCGGGAAGTGCGCGGGGGCTTGCTCCACTCCACCGGGAAGACTTCCTGGACGATCGACCAGAACGACTTCAGGTGGAGCAGCATCCGGTCGACGTCACCGGTGCCGTCGACCGGATTGCGGTACTGGTAGAGCGCTCCCTCGTAGAGGCTGTGCTCCACCATTTTCAGGACCGTGTTGTCCTTGATGTACCCCTTGGGGGCGGTGGGCGTGGCGATGAGCCGGAAGAACGGACTGGACTTGTCCCCGTTCAACCGGGTCATGATCTGCGTCGGCAGGCGGCGGCGCACGTACGAGGGCGGCAGGTGGCCGGTGGTGTCCGGCAGGAGTTCGTGGATGAGCCCCTTCGGCAGCGCCTTCGACGAGTTCACGAGGATGAACTGCGAGCGCTGCTCCTCCTCGTTGTCCGCGATGAAGCCCACGACCGCGACCGGGAACTCCGCGACGTCGGCGTCCCGGATGGCAGCGCTGCGCTGCTGACCGTCGACGAGCCAGGCGGGCTTGTCCTGCTCCGCCAGTGCCTCGTCGACGGGGATGACCAGTTCGCCGGGCACGGAGTAGTTGACCGCGTCGAGGTGCATGACCGCCGAAGGCACGAATTCGACGCTGTCGTTGAAGGCGACGACGATCGCGTTGGGGAGCATCGCGCCGTCGGACTCCAGGTAGCGCCTGATCCCCTTGATGTGGTTGAGCACTTCCGGCCGCTGGTACCCCTGCAACCGCTCGTCCTCGTCCCGCCGGATGCGCGACACGGCGGTGAAACTGTGCAGCTTCTTGCCGTCGACGGCGAAGCAGTAGATCCGCCTATTTCCCTGGTGGATCTCCAGGGCAGGCAGTCGCAACGTGTACCGATCAGCCACTTCTTCTCCTTGTCCGATGGGCGTATCGTAGCGCGTTCGGACTCAGGATTTGAGTGACCGCATCGCGGATTCAAGAACAGTCAAGTTGTGGAACCCCCTCCTCTTGTTCCTCTCCGTTCCGCGGAAGATTGCGATCTCGATGCCGTGTTGACTGCACAACATGCAGGGGCAGTGCTTCCACGGCATGGCTTCAAGGATTTTCCGGTAAGCTGGGAGATAGCTCTTCTTGCCGGAGTCAGGGCCCTGCACCAGACGTTCGTAGCTCTCCAAGGAGATGAGCACCTGCTCCAGGTCGACCTCGCCCAGGTCGTAAGCGCGGAGCTTGCGCAGGCAGTCCTTCTCAGCAGCCACCGCTTCGGCCTGTGAAACACCCCCGGAGAGCACGAGGCGCTTCAGCGCGGGGTTGCCGTCCACCTGAGGAACCCGGACAGCAGTGAAAGCCTTTTCTGCGGTGTGGTAGTTGTTCCGGTCGTCCATGAAGGCCTGCCGGAAGACCGAGGTGCTGTCGAAACTGGTGACCCCCAGTTCCGCGAAGCGGCCCATGCTGTCGAGGCGGTTGATCCCCAGCAGGTGGAGTTCGGTACCCGGCAGGAGGCGCGGGTTGATCTCTTCGAGGCAGGCGAGGATCTCCGGTGTCTTCAGCGGCACCATTCCTCCCAGCGCAATCCGCCGGTACCCCATCTCCTGGAGGCGAGCGACGCTGTCCGCGTAGCTCTCGGGGCTCCAGCCCTGCGCGGCGCCGACAGGCTGCACCTCGCTGCCGGTGTCCTGAACCGCCGCGAGGAACCCCTCTGCCAGGTCCAGTGAGATGTGCCGCCGTTTCACCCACGCCGGGTCGACGTCGTCATCGCTCGCGCCGGGAACGTAACCGAAGATCACGTGGTCGATGCTGACCCCGGCGTCGAACCCGCACCCCTCGTAGAAGTCGAGGACCTCTGCCACGCTGTACGGCGGGTACTCCTCGTCGATGTAGTTGAACGCACCGCAGTCACCCAGGCTCGTCATGCTGCTCGGCAACCGGAAGAACTCGTGCACACCAAGCCGGTAGAGCCTGGCGCGCTGCGGTGCGGCGTACTTGCCAGATCCCCTGACGGAGCCGTCGACGATGGCCTTGCTCACCAGGATTCCGTCATAAGGCGGTGGTGACACGACTTCGTGGGCGTACGAGTCGTCGCGCTGCCGCACCCTGGTGGGCGAGTACTCGTCGTTGATGAAGTCGTAGGTCGGACTGACCAGGTCCTGGCTATCCGGGAAGTAGAATTTCACGACGCGCTGGACCTCGTGCTGACGTAGACGCGGATGATGTGGTTCGAAAGAATGCTGATGTGCCGCGGGGTGTTCTGGAGCTCGTTCCACTGGATGCCCAACTCGTCCCAGCGGCCAGCGGTCCACCTGCACTGCGCCGCGACGCGCGCCAGCTCGGCTTCCACCTCGCCGACCAGGTCCTTCGAGCTCAGGCTGACGTTCATCATGACCTTGTCCATCAGGCGCCCCATCGCCCTGATGCCGACACCGTGCATCAGTCGGCTCTTCGCGGGAGCAAGTCCCCAGGCGTCCGGGAAGGTCCGGCGCACCGCCTCCCAGTAACCGACGAGCACCTTGCGAATGGTGTTGACGTCGATGGTCCCGGTGGAGAGGTTGCGGAAGAGGAAGAGGACGCCGGCCGACGAGTTGAGCGATTCCTCGATGGCGGTCAGGAGACTGTTGTCGGCCACGACGGCGGTTTTCACGGCGCCGTCGGTGGAGGCGCGCTTGATGAGCCCTCGAAAGGGGGACTCCGGGTCCTGGTTCAGCATGTCCACCAGAGCGGACGGCAACTTGCGCGCCGACAGCTTGGTGGGCAGCGGTGTCCACACCTCGGGCAGGAGTTCCGAGACGAGGTTGGACGGCAGGGGCGAGACCGTGTTGACGCGGAGGAACTGGTCGCGCTGGGTCGCGAGGTCCTCGGCCACGAACCCGGCGACGATCACCGGCAACCGGGCCTTCCTCGTCCGGGCCAGCGCGAGGCTGCGCTGCTGACCGTCGACGATCCAGGCGGGCCTGGGCCCGTCCGAGGACTTCGGCAGCGGGATCTCCAGGGTTCCGCTCGTCGAGAGGGTGTCGGAGGCCCCCGGCCCCGGACTGGACCGGAAGCGCACGCTGGCGGGCAGCGCCATGATCAGCCCGTTGGGGAAGAGCACCTCGTCGCTGTCCAGGTATTCCAGGATCTGCTTGACGTGCTGCTTCTTCTCCGGACGCTGGTAGCCCAGCAACTTGCCCGCTTCATCGCGGGAGATGCGGGCGATGTCGGCGACCTCGGCCACTTCCTCCGCGGCCAGCGCGAACACGTAGAGCGGGATGTCCGGGTGCTGTTCTACCCGCAGGGCCCGGCGCTTGATCGTCATCGCTCTTCCACTGTTTCGGCGTGCAGAACGGCGAACCTCTTCTGCTCGCAGGCCTTGCCGCTGTCCCTGAGCATGCGGTGCAACCTCGTCCTGGAATAACCGGGGTGGGTTGCGGCTGTCTCGCGGATGAAGTCCTTCACCTGCGCGTCGGTGAGCGGCTCACGATCGTACCGCTCGGGTTGGCTCGCCGACCGGCTCCACCGCTCCCACGACATCACCGCATCGGTCGACGTGAGCTTGCCCGACGTGCAGTGCTCCAGCCAGGAGATCGCCATGCGGGTGTTGAGGCCGGTCATCGTGCCTCCCAGCGCCTTGCGCAGTCCCCCGTCCGAGCGAACCCTTCGCACGCCGCGCACATCCGAGGAACCGCCGATCATCAGGGCGTCCACGAACAACTCGCCCAGCTCGCGCAGCTCGCCGTGTAGAGCGGTCCCGTAGGCCTCGGAGAGCACGAGGAGCACGGCGCCCCTCTCGCCCAACTCGGCCAAGGTCGCCCCGCCGCGTCTCCGCTGCACCCCGTTCCACCAGCGGGCGCGCTCCTCCGGCTCGTCCGCCACCGTGTCCTCGTGCCGCGGGCTGAAGGTCGCCGCGTAGGACGGGGCGCTCTGGGACGCGCGCTGGAGCCCCAGCCCCGCCGAGGCCACCCACAACTCTGGGGAGAACCCGGCCTTGCGGGCCGCGACTACGAGCGCGCGCGTGAGGACCCAGTGCTCACCCTGGTAGAGGCTCTCCAGGGGAAAAACCCGAGGCTCGTCACCAAGCCGCTCGCACCAGGCCGCGACTCGGTGATCCGTCGTCCCCGCAGGCAGGGAGCGGGCTCGGAGTTGCGGACTCGGCTGAGCTGTTTTGCGCTCGGTGCAAGTCACTACTACTGACAGTTGCGACACGCCCTCGTGTTCCCTCCCACTTAACTACAGCGGGGCGCAGGTTACTCCAGCGGATATTTGAGCGGCTACACTTCCCGCGACTTCCGGCTAGTTAAGGTGGAGCTTCATGGGACGACCTGCGATCGTGCTGCTGAGCGGGGGGCTGGACTCGACCACCGTCCTGGCCATCGCCAAGGACCAGGGGTTCACCCCCTACGCCCTGAGCTTCAGGTATGGCCAGCGCCACAGCGCGGAACTCGTCGCGGCGGAGCGGGTCGCCAAGACCCTCGGCGCCGCCCGGCACGTCGTGGCCGACATCGACCTCCGGGTGTTCGGCGGGTCGGCCCTGACTGACGACATCTCCGTGCCCAAGCACGATTCCGTCGAGGAAATCTCCTCGGACACGGTACCGGTGACCTACGTCCCGGCCCGCAACACCATCTTCCTGTCGTTCGCGCTCGCCTATGCGGAAGTGGTCGGTTCGACCGACATCTTCACCGGGGTGACCGCGGTGGACTACAGCGGTTACCCGGACTGCCGCCCCGAGTACATGGCGGCGTACGAGGCCATGGCGAACCTGGCGACCAAGGCGAGCATGGAGGGCGGGTCCCCGCTCAAGCTCCACTCGCCGCTCATCACGATGTCCAAGGCCGACATCATCAG
Source organism: Actinosynnema pretiosum (assembly GCF_002354875.1). Lineage (GTDB taxonomy): Bacteria > Actinomycetota > Actinomycetes > Mycobacteriales > Pseudonocardiaceae > Actinosynnema > Actinosynnema auranticum. The sequence continues at coordinate 1,041,769 of NZ_CP023445.1, read as the reverse complement.
GGAGGGTCTGCGCCTGGGCGTCGACTACTCCATGACCTCGAGTTGCTACGACCCGGACGCTCAGGGACGCGCCTGCGGCCACTGCGACACCTGTCTGCTGCGGCTCAAGGGCTTCACGGAGGCCGGTGTCGTCGACCCCGCGCCTTACCGGCCCAGCAACGCATGAGCTACCTGATCAAAGAGATCTTCTACACGCTCCAAGGCGAAGGCCACCACGCGGGCCGCCCTGCGGTGTTCTGCCGCTTCTCGCGCTGCAACCTGTGGACCGGCAGGGAGAAGGACCGCGCACGGGCCATCTGCAAGTTCTGCGACACCGATTTCGTCGGTGTCGACGGCACGGGGGGTGGGCGCTTCGCAACGAGCTCCGACCTGGTCGACGCGATCGAGGCCGCGTGGCCGTCGGAGGACCGGGCGCACCGGTTCGTCGTGTGCACCGGTGGGGAGCCGCTGTTGCAGTTGGACGTGGCTGCGATCGACGAACTGCACGCACGCGGTTTCGAGGTCGCAGTGGAGACCAACGGGACGCGGGTCCCGCCTGCGGGCATCGACTGGCTCTGCGTGAGCCCCAAGATCGGCGCGGACCTGGTGGTGACCGGTGGTGACGAACTGAAGTTGGTCTACCCGCAGGAGGGGGGTGATCCGGCGCAGTTCGAGCACTTGGACTTCACATCGTTCCGGATTCAGCCGATGGACTGGGGGGACCGCGAAGCCAACACCCGCGCCGCGGTCGAGTACTGCCTCAAGAACCCCCAGTGGTCGCTCTCCATGCAAACGCACAAGTACCTCGGGATCAGGTGATGGAACTCTTCCGCGAATTCCGCTTCGAGGCGGCCCACCGGCTCCCGAACGTTCCCGAGGGGCACAAGTGCGCCCGGCTGCACGGCCACTCCTACCTGGTGGTCGTGCAGTTGGACGGCCCGGTGGACCCTGAAGCGGGGTGGGTAGTGGACTTCGGTGACGTGAAGGCCGCGTTCAAGCCGCTCGAGGAGCGCTTGGACCACTACTACCTGAACGAGGTCGAAGGCCTGGAGAACCCCACCAGCGAGAATCTCGCGGTGTGGATCTGGGACCGCCTGATCGGCGCGCTGCCGATGCTGTCCGCTGTGACGGTGCGGGAGACCTGCACGTCCGGCTGCACTTACCGGGGGCGTTGACGTGCACGACATCCAGAACGAACACGACCAGCGCGGGGTCGAGGTGGACGAGGTGGGGATCGCAGGTCTGCGCTACCCGGTCGAGTTCAACGACGGCGCCACCTCGCAGCACGGCATCGCCGACTTCTCCATCACGGTGAGGCTCCAGGCCGAGCGTCGTGGCACGCACATGAGCCGCATGGTGGCCCTCGTCCACGACCGGCTGCGCACGTTCGACCCGCGCCAGTTGCCGGAGATCCTGAAGAGCGGAGCGCACGAGCTCGACGCGCCGAGCATCTCAGTCGACGCGAGCCTGTCGTTCACCACGAGCGCTCCCGCCCCGACCAGCGGCCTCGAGTCGATCAGCGTGCACGACCTGGCGATCAGCGGCAGGTGGGCCGACGGGTTGTGCGAGGTCACCACTTCGGTCACCACAGAGGTGACCAGCCTCTGCCCGTGCTCGAAGAGCATCTCCGACTACGGGGCGCACAACCAGCGCAGTCGGGTGACCCTGGCGGTGACGGGCAGCGGGGATGACGTGTACCCCCTCCCTGCTCACCAGGCCGTGGAGATCCTGCGAGCCTGCGGTTCCGCCCCGGTGGTGCCGCTGGTGAAGCGCAGTGACGAGCGGACCCTGACCATGCAGGCATATGATCACCCGGTTTTCGTGGAGGACATGGCCCGCGAGGTCGCCTTGGCGTGCCGGGAACGCGGTCTGACCCACGAGGTGCGGGTGCGCAACCTGGAGAGCATCCACAGCCACGACGCGATCGCCCTGGTGATCGGTCGCGGTGACGCTCTCGACGCCCGCCCTGCTCGCTGACCGACTCCCTCTGCGGCTCGTGAACGCCGCCCCTTGAAAGAAGTTCGGATGAAGCTCCCCAGCCTCACGGGCGCAGTCGCGCTCGTCGCCTACATCGCCACGATCCCCGCGGCGAACCTCGCTGTGAGCCACTTCGGCGCGGTGCCGGTCGGTTTCGGGTTCGTGGCGCCTGCGGGCGTCTACTTCGTCGGTCTGGCGCTCGTCCTCCGAGACCTGGCCCGCGAGGCGACGGGCCGGGGGGCGGTGCTGGCGGCTATCGGTATCGGCACGGTCGTGTCCTACGTCCTCTCCGACCCCATGCTCGCTACCGCTTCGGCGGCGGCGTTCATCCTGGCCGAGATGTTGGACTTCGCGGTCTACGAACCACTGCGCAAGCGAGGTCTCATCATCGCCGTCGTGGGCTCGAACATCGTCGGCCTGATCGCCGACAGCGTGGTGTTCCTCCAGTTGGCCTTCGGCTCGCTCGAGTACTTCCCCGGTCAGGCCCTGGGCAAGGCGTACATGACCGCTTTCGCCGTCGTTGTGCTCCTGCTGCTCCGCAACCGCGGGGTGTACCGGACCACCACGGCTTCCTGACGCGCCCGCTGAGAGCGGCACCGGCAGTTGGCATCTGGTGAACGCGGTGACCGCGTCGCAAACGACGTGGTCACCGCTGTTCCGGACGAACGTGATCACCCGCCCACACACGGGCGGGTGATCCGTTTGAGGGCCGAAGCCCTCCGCCCCTCACGCGTCCTCGTCGTACTCGTCCAGCGCGTCCTCCCCGAACAGCTGGTCCACGCTCAACCCTCCGGGCCTCGCCGAAGTGGCGGGCGGTCCCGACACCGGGGTCGTCGTCGGGCTCGGCGGCGCCGGGGGTGCGGTGCGGGGTTGGCCGGGCGGCAGTGGCACGGCTGTGCCGAAGTCGAGCGCGAACTTCGAGCCCGCCAGCTGGTTGGCGATGACGGCCGTCGACTGGGCCATGATCCCGGCCATGTTGCCCCTGGTGACCAATCCCTTGTCCAGCAGGGCGTTCAGCACCCCACGGGCGCTCTCGAAGTCGAGCTTGCGCTGCTGCATGAACATCGCGATGACCTCGTTGACCTCACCGGGGTTGTGGGCCAGCCTGAGCGCGACGAGGTTCAGCTCGTCGGCGCGGAGGGCGTTCGCGTAGAACTCCATGCTGTCGCGCTGCATCTCCCGCTCGTGCAGCTGCCGCCGGTGGTCCCGCTCCTGCTCGTGCGACTGCTGCTGACACTCGCTCTCCCGCTGGTACCCGGCCTGCTGGGCGTTCAGCTTGGCCTGCGCGGCCATCTCCACCGCGCGCAGGTTCACTTCCCGCTGCTGGAAGTCGTGCGCCCGCCGTCGGTCGTCGATGGCGCGGTGGTGCTCCTTGCGCCTGCGGACCTCGTTCGCGGCGCCCTCGTCCAGGTTGAGCCGCACCTCGCAGTCCAGCAGCGCCAAGCCCTGGGAGAGGGTGCGCTTGACCGAGGAGCCGAACGCGGCGCCCGCCTCGGACTCAGCCGCCGCGACCTCCTCGATCGGGTGGCGCGTGGTCACCGCGTGGAGTCTCCCCATGATGTGCCTGCTCACCAGGAACTCGGCGTCGAGCAGGTTCGTGCGCACCGCCTCGACCGGGTCGGTGATCCGCCAGGAGGCCGTGACGTTCGCGATGAACTGGTAGGCCCGCTCCTGGCTGGCCGTGCGGAAGGCGAGCGGCCGGTTGACCACCGAGGTGTCGACGAGGAACAGCGCGCGCATCCCGCCGCCGTCGCCGACGGCGAGCTGCCAGGTCATGTGGTGGTACTGGCCGTGGCGGTCGAGGTAGACGGTGGCCCGGTCGCCGCTGGGCACCGGGCGGCTCCTGAACACGTCGGAGTACTTGATCTCCAGGCGCTGGATGAGCGGGGCGGGGTTGCGGTTGATCACGGTCGGTTCTCCTCCCGGTCGAGTGCGGCGGTCAGGGCGGCTGCGGCGTCGCGGGGGCCGCCTCGGGACGCCGCCCAGTCGTCGAGGTGGAAGCGGATCGTGTCCGGGTCGCCGGTGACGCCCGCGACGTCGACCAGCAGCGCGCCCAGGGGTTCGCGCTGCGCCGGGTCGCGCTGCGCGGTCTCGGCCCAGCCGCGCAGGACGCCGAGGGTCTCCTGGACGTAGTGGGGTGCCTCGAGGGCGCGGGCGAGCAGCGCCACGACGGCGTCGCGGCGGGTGGCCCGGCCCTTGCCGACGGGCACCGCGGCCTGCGGGTGCTCGGCGAGCCGGTCCTCGTCCGCGACCGACAGGAAGCCGGGCCACGGCTCGGCGCTGTCCTCCCGCGCCACCTGGAGGTAGACGCAGAGTTGGGTGACGCAGTTCATCGCGGTCTGGCGAACGTCGACCTTGTCCGACACCGACCAGCGGATCAGCTCGCCGAGCACGGGGTCGAGCCGGTCGTGCTCGACGACGAGGTTCGTGACCGCGTCGGTGACGACGATCCGCATCGCCTGGTCGGTCGTGTTCGCGGCCTTGCGCAGGCGCTTGAGCGACTCCTCGACGGCCATGATCGGCAGCACCCCGAGCGCGGCCACCGCGGCGGTGCGCCTGCCGGTGGCCTCCTTGCCCTGGAGCCACTTGTCGACCATGCGGGTGATCAGCGGTTGGAGTTCCGGCTGGAGTGACGGCAGCCGCAGCGCGCCGAGCACCGCGTCGCGCTCCCAGTAGCGCTTGCGGTCCGCCCAGCGCTCGATGACGTGGCGCCGCACCTGCTCGAACTCGGACAGGCTCAGCAGCCCCACCGCCACCCCGGCGCGGAAGCGCACGGCCCGGTCGGACGAGCCGCCCAGCGCGCGCAGCCACCCCCGGACCACGGCGTGCGCCTCGGGGTGCTCCCGCCAGACGTGCTCCAGCACCTCGCGCGGCCGGTGCGGGTCGCGGTAGCGCACCACGTCGACGGCGAGGCTGCCGAGCTCGCCGTCGTGGACCGCCGTGGTGATCTCGGCCTCCAGGTGCTCGGCCAGCGCCGGGGTGCGCAGCGCGAACACGTCGCGGGCGCGGTCGCGTCGGTCGGGGACCTCGGCGGCCTGGAAGGACTTGGCGAGCTTGATCGCGTGCTCCGCGGTGGTGGCCAGCGGCAGCCCGTCGAGCACGGCCAGCGCGATGGCGAACGCGCGCTGCCCGACGTCCTCCAGGCCGTCGAACCACTCGCGGAACGCGGAGCCCGCCCCGCGCGCGTAGCGCAGCCGGACCTCGGCCAGGTCGTGCTCGCCGAGCACCACCCGGCACAGGCCCCGGCCGAGTTCGGCGAGGTCGTGCGCCCGCAGGGTGCGCCCGAGCACCTCCTCGACGAGGTCGGCGAACTCCGGGAACTCGTCGAGCTCCCGTTCCTCCCCGCCCGCCCGGCGGAGCCCGGTGCGGAAGTGGCTGAGCACCAGCGCCAGGTCGTCGGTGCGCTGCGCGCCCTCCAGCAGGTAGTCGGCGACCTCCCGCTCGCGGAACCGGGTGTGGGCGGCGACCAGCACGACCATGCGCGCGCCCGCCTGCTCCAGGCGCAGCCGCCACTGGCCCAGCGCGAACCCGGACAGGGACGCGGCCTGGTCCAGGTCCAGCGCCTCCAGCAGGTACCCGCGGTCGGCGCCGAGCTCGAGCCGGGTGGACAGGACGCGCAGGTCGGTGTCCGGGCTGAGCTTGTCGACGCCCTCGGCGCACTCTCGGGCGAGCAGGTGCAGCGCGGTGGCGGTTCGGCCCCACCCGGCGGGCGCGCGCAGCAGCACGAGCCTGCGGTCGCGCACCCCCGCCCGCAGCTCCCGGTAGTTCGCGGGCTCGACGTACGTCGAGGTGATCGAGTCGAGCACCTCGCGCGGGATGGGCCCGGTGGGCACCGCGCCGTGCGCGCCGATCCCGCCACCCCGACCCTGGCCCGCCTCGACCAGGCCGATCGAGTTGGCCACGAACACGTTGCCGACGCCGCCGCGCTCGCCGAGCAGCGAGGCGACCGCGCTCTCCAGCGCGCGGGCGTTCTGGTGCAGGTGGCGGGCCTTGGCGGGGTTGGTCGCCCGGTCCTTCGCGGACTCGGCCTCCTCCTCGGGGACCTCCGGCTCCTGCTCCACCCCGTCACCCGCCAGGGGGTCGTCGGGTTCCTGGACATCGTCCTCCTCGGGCTCCTCGCTCACGGCCTGCCGCCGAAGGTGGTGCGGGCGTCGATGGAGTGGATCGAGCCGACGTTCTGCACCGAGCCGATCCGGTTGTTGGTGAAGTTCACGCCGGCCGGGACCACCCGGGGCGTGACGGGCGCGGTGGGCGCCGCGGTCTCGGTCGCGGGGACGGGCGGCGCCGCGTAGCCGGGGGCGCGCACCCACACCGGGCCGGTGGGGACCTCCAGCCGCCGGTACTCGTCCGGCCGCAGCCCCCGGTAGCCGTGCCTGACCACGGAGCGGTAGACGTCGTCGGTGACCACGACGACCGCCTCGGCGCGGTTCGCCGAGCGCAGCACCTCCTTGACCTGCTCCGCGTCCAGAGCGCGGAAGGCGGCCGTCATCTCGTGCCCGACCCACCCGTGCTCGTCGCGCGAGACGGGTCCGAAGTGGACGCCGATCCGCAGCCGGAGCCGGTCCCGCTCGCAGACCAGCGCGTTGTACCTGGCCAGCTCGTCCACCATCAGGTCCACGAGTGGGTCGAGCACGGGCAGGACCTCGCAGTCGAACACCGCGAGCACCCCGTCACCGAGGTCGTCGACCCCGTGCGCGGGCTCACAGCCGAGGTCGGCCCCGGCCAGCCCCCGGTTGAGCACGTGGTAGAGCGCCGAACGCAGTTCGGCCTTCTGCGGGTTGGTCCGGTCGCTCGACCGCTCCACGTCCACCACGAGGATCGAGCGGCTCTTGGGGTCGGTCACCACGTCACGTTCTCCTCAGCTGCTTGTTCGGCGTGCGCGCGGGCGCGGGCAGCGCTCCTCGGGTGCGCACCGAGGTGAGCACCGCGTCGATGCCATGCGCGACGACCGCGTCGCGCACGAGCCGGTACCCGGCCCCGTAGACGGGGTCCGGCGAGTCCAGTGCGGACCGGCGCACGGCGTCCGCGAACGCGGTGTGGCGGCGCTTGAGCCAGGCGCCCGCAAACAGCTCGCAGACGCCCTCCTCGATCCGGTCGGGCAGTCCACGCGCGCCCTGCTGGAACAGCCAGGCGTGCCCGAGCTCGTGGGCGAGGGTCGCCCCGAAGTGGGTGGCGGTGAGGCCCCGCGCGATCTCGATGCCGAGGACGCCGCCCTCGTCCGCCCTGGTCCACGTGTGCGTTCGCCCCAGGCACAGCGCGGCCGGAGTGGTGTTGATCAGCGTCGGTTCGACCAGCATGACCCTGACCCGCTGGGCGAGCCGGATGCCGAGGGCGGCCATCTCCGCGCGCACACCGGGGATGTGGGCGCGCGCGGACACCTGGTCCTCGACGGCTTGACCTCCGCACGTCGGGCAGCGCGCGGAGGTCGGGGTGAACTCCGACCAGCCGCGCTCCCCCGCGTGCCCAGGCCTGCCGCACAGCGCGCAGCGCCCCGACTCGGGATGGCGCGCGCAGGTGGTCTCCCCGTGCAGGGACAGCACGTAGCGGCCCTTGGGCCGCGAGCCGCACAGGGTGCACCGGTCACCGGCCACGTCAGGCCCCCCGCACCCAGCGACGGGTACGCGGATCGCGGCGCCAGCCGGTCGTGGCCAGCGGCCTCGACGGGGCGGTCGCGGTCGGCCACTCGGCGAGCAGCGCGTCGAAGTAGCGCCCCCAGCGCTGGGCGGTCGGCCTGCGCTCCGGGTCGGTCGAGAGCGCGGACTCCAGCAGCGCCAGGCCCTCGACGGGCAGCACGCCCGCGAGCCTGCCCGGATCGCGCGCGGTGGACGCGAACGGCCCAGGGCTGAGGCAGCGCAGCACGAACAGCCCGAACTTGTACCGGTCGGTGGCCTGGTTCAGGGTGCTCTCGGGCGGTTCCCAGTCGGGCGCGTTGAGCTGGCGCACCACCGGTGCCGCTCCCCTGATCCGGATCGAGTCGCAGTCCACGAGCATCACGCTGGGCCGCCCGTCGAGCTGGAACACGGCGTTCATCGGGTTGATGTCACCGACCACGAAGTCGTTGCGGTGCAGCAGGTGCAGCACGAGCGCGAGGTCACGGCACACGAGCAGCCGCCCTGCGGTCTCGGGCACGGGCATCCCCAGCCGGGCCGACCGCGCCGGGTCGATGAACAGGTGCTGGACCTCCCTGAGCGTCCGCGCGCGCTCCCTGCCGGGTCGGACGCGGTCCTGGAAGTACCCGTCGGGGATGAGCCGCATGAGCACGCCCAGGACCGCGCCGTCCTCCTCGACGGTGCGCAAAGGCCACGCGGCGGACCGGTCGAGCCGGTGCCGCACGGCCTCGTCCATGCGCAGACGGCGCGCCACGACCGAGGCCAGGCCGTGGGGTGGCGCGTGTCCCGCCCTGTACTGCTTGTAGACCAGGGGACCGGGCACGTCGGGCAGTTCGGCACCCGGCGCGCTGAACACCCTCGCCTGGCCCCCGGAACCGAGCAGTCCGCCGAGCTGGCCGACCGCGCCGATCCCGACGGAGTGCCCGGTCACGGCAGTGCCACCGGCCAGATCGCGACTGCGGTGCGGTCGTCGTCGAAGCTCCTGCGCGCGAAGCCGACCTGCGCGGCGAACTCCAGCCCTGAGACCGGCGGCGTGGCCCACTCCCGTGCCAGGAACCGGCCGACCTCTCCGGTGCCGTGGCCGAGCGGGTCACCGATGCCGTCGGTCATCAGGACCAGCATCTCCCCTGGTGCCACAGTGGTGCGCACGGGCGTCGGGTCGCCTGGGGGCGGCAGGGGGAGCGCGCGAACCGCTCCGGAGTACAGCTCGGCGCCGTCGTTCTTGATCGCCGCCTGTGGCTCCCAGCGCCCGTCTGCGCGCAGTACCCAAGCCGTGGTGTCACCGACGGACACCAGGTGCGCGGTATGAGCACCGTTCACCGGAACCAGGTCGATCACGGCGTAGAGGACAGTCGTGGCGAGGAGGTTGGCGATCTCCCGCACGTCCGCCTGCGCTCCCTGCGGGTCCCGCTCCGCCAGGAGGGCCCCGCCGCGTCGCGCGATGGCCCCGGCGACGTCGCGGAGGAACTCCCTCCAGGGGATCTGCTCGGGAGCCGAGCCATCCAGAGCGCGGGTGAGCTGTTCGGCCCCCTTGCGCGCCGCGATGTTCGCGGCCAGGTGGGATTGGGCGCCAGACGAGACGCCGTCCGCGACCGCGACGACGAAGTAGCGGCCATCCGGGGTGCGGCGGAAGCCGTACTCGTCCTGGCGCACCCGCCCGTAGTGCCGGTGCGAGAGCCCGCGCACGCTCGCCGCGCGCACCTCGGCCACGGGCCGCTTCGGGGCAGCCAGCAGCGCGAAGCCGTCGAGGACGGTGTCCCGGCGGTCCCAGTTAGCCGGGTCCGGGACCGGGACGACGCGACTGGCCGCACGACCGGGATCCCCGACCGCGTGGGCTTCGACCGGCACGTGGCACACGACCTCGTCCGCATCGACCTGCTCAGTGGTCTCGGTGGTGTCGTCCATCAGAGCCAGTCGCCCGCGTCGTGGGCGGAGATGCCCTCGGGCAGGCCGGCGCGGTCGGGCAGCATCAGCCCGGAGTCGCCCTGCGCCATGCTCTGCCCGGAGGAGATCACGCTGGAGATCAGGATCTCGGCGATGCCCGCGATGGCGTCTCCGGGGTCGTACCCCGGCGTCATCAGGTACATCTGCATGGCCTTGTTCCCGGACGCCGGGTGGATCAGGGCGGCCAGCGTCTTCGGCTCGGCCTCGTCCACTCCGCACGGGATGAGGTTCGGGTACGCGGCGAAGCCCTGGGTGAGGTCGTGCAGCGCCGAACGCCACTCGTCCTCCCGGTCAGTGGTCTCGCCGTCGCTGACGAAGAACACGGCTGGCCGGTGGACCATGAACCCGTCGGCCTTGAGCTGCTTGACGTTGCTCTCGATCTCCGCGCGCAGCAGTCGCAGCGCTGCCGCGTACGAGGTCGTGCCGCGCACGGTGAGCTTGGGAAGCGTGACGCTGTCGTCCAGCAGGTCGCACAGCGGCAGCCGGACCTGCGCGTCGTCGCTGAAGTCGATGACGCCGAACCGGACCTTGTCCGCCAGGATCGGCGAGTCCATCAGGGCGTCCAGGACCTTGGGCATGATCGCGTTCGCCTGGTCGAGCTTGTTCCCCGTCATCGACAGCGAGACGTCGATGACCAGGTAGAAGGGCAGGAGCTTGAGCTTGTCCGCTTCCACGGGGTTCCTCCGGTCAGAGGTGGTTGTTGGACGGGGCGCCGTTCACCGGAGCCCCGTTCTGGTGGGGGAGCACGACCCTGGGGATGCGCAGGGTGGACTCGGGGTCGCCCTGCTGGGGCGCGGGTTGCTGCGGGACGACCGGCTCGGGCCGGAGCGCGGCGGGCGTCCGGGCGTTCGGCCCCACGTGCTCCCGGTACCAGCGGTCCAGCTCCTCGTCGGTGCAGAGCTGGGCCAGCTCGCCCCACACGTCGATGGCTTTCATCGCCATCTTGAGCTGCTTGTCCGCCACCAGCTGCGCGGTCTTCGCGTGGGTGGCCATCTGCGCGTCGAGCTGCTTGAGCTCCATCTCGGCCTGCTGCTCCGCCTTGGCCTTGGCCAGGTCCCGGTCGCGCTCGGCCCACACCTTGTCGTCGGTGTCCGCGTCGTCATCAACGCGCCGCAGCAGGCGGTCGTAGAGCGTCTCGGGGCCGAAGGCCGACAGCACCTTGGCGATGACGGGCAGCACCTCGATGCAGAAGAACAGCAGGAACACGGCCAGGTGGGCCGCCGCACCGCTGGGCCTGCCCTCGGTGATCCGGTCGAGCGCCTCCAGCCGGGCGAGCAGACCGGTGTCCTGCTCGGTCGCGGACTTGCTCCGCTCCTCAAGCCCCTTCTGGTCCTTGCGCAACCGGTCGAGGTCGCCCTGAACCTCAGGGAGGCGCTTCTGCGCCTGCTCGGTGTCGTTGACCGCGCCGCTCTCCAACTGGTCGGTCACCTTGGCCGTGATCTCGTCCAGGTTCCGCTGCGCCTTGTCGCGCGCGCCCTTGGCCTCGTCCGCGAGCCGCTTCTTCTGCTGGTACGACTCGCCGTTGCCGGGGACCTTGGTGCCGCACGTGCCGTCGAACTCGCACTGGGCCTGCGCGTTGGCGTCCAGGTACGCCTTCTCGGCGGCGTCCAGCTTGGCCTTGGCCGCAGTGACGTCCGCGTTGTCCGAGACCGAGGCGGCCGCGCGACCGGAGACCACGTCCAGCAGGCGGGTCTGCTCCTGCTCCAACTCGGTGATTTTGGCGTACGCCTCGTCGGCCTTGCGCTGGTTCTCCTTCATCGCCTCGGCCTGCATGACCACCAGTTCGCTGCTGATCTCCCGGTCGAAGATCGCGAGCACCAGGGGCGTCGAGACGATCGATCCGATGACGGCAGCCAGGGCGAAGCGAGATAGGGCGGACGCGGTGCCCTTGATCAGCCCACTGCCCCTGCCCATGCTGAACATCAGCATCCGGTCGAAGTTGAAGATCACCACGCCCCAGACCAGGCCCGCGACCACAGCAAGCGGGACGGACAGGTCCAGCGTGGAGCGCAGCGCGAAGAACGCCGACACGGCGGCGATCGTCGAGGTGCTGATCAGAACGCCGCCCATAGCCGCGTGCTTGGCCACGTCGCCGGGCGCCTTCTGGAGCACGTCGACGCGGGCGCCCGCGATCCTGGCGAGCACCAGGGAGATGCTCATCGGTTTTTCCCTTCACTGTTCTGGGCGCCCGATCGGAGTTCGAGCGCGGGGGAGTCGGACACCATGGCCCGGAGGTCGAGGGGGAACACCGCCGCGCCAGAGAAGGGCACGGGTGGCAGCGGCACCGCTCGTCGTCCGCCGAAGGCGGGTGGGGCGGGCACCGGGAGAGCGAGGTCAGGCAGGGCCGGGAGGTCGGGTGTTCGCATCCGCCCGTGCTCGGGGAACGGCCAGTCGAACTCCGGCAGGGGAACGGGGATCCGGTCGACGGCGGGCAGCGGCAGGACGGTCACCGGCCCGATCTCCCGGACGTCCTCGCCGAGGTCGTTGAGCGCGCGCACCCGGACCGGCCCGGTGTCGGCTGGCCGCAGGGAGGTGCTGCCCCTCCCCGAACGCCCGTCCACCCGGACGGTCCTGGCACCGGTGGTGAGCTCGACGTGCCTGGCCTCCCGCGCCTCCCACTCCACGACGACCGGTTGACCGGCGAGGGTGAAGGTCCGGTCCAGCCGCACCTCGCCGAGCGCTGGCGGGTCGACCGCTTCACCGAGCACGTGGCGGAAGTGGCGCACCCAGTCGTCGGAGGACGGACGCGCCGTCCCGTCCTTGCCGAGCGCGCGGCGCAGCAGGGCCATCCCTTCGGCGTCGAGCACGCCCGCCGCGTCCTCGGGGTTGGCCTTGACCGACGAGAAGCTGCGGGGGGTGAGGCAGCGAAGTACGAACAGGCCGAGCTTGTAGCGGTCGGTGGCCAGGTTGAGCACGCCGCCCTCGGGCGGAATCCAGTCCGCGGCGTTGAGCTGGCGAGTCGCCGCGACCGTGCCCACGGGGCGGACGGCGTCGCAGTCGAGGAACAGCACCATCGGCCTGGCGTCGAGCCGGAACACCTCGTTCTTGGGGTTGACGTCCCCGAAGACGAACTTCAGCCGGTCGTGCAGGAAGGCGAGCGCCGAGGCGAAGTCCAGGCAGATCCGCAGGCGCTGCTCCGGGGTCGGGACCGGCCTGCCGAACCGGGACAGCTTCGACTCGTCGATGAAGAGGTTCTGCACCTCGCGCAACTTGTGCTCCTGGCCGGTGCTGCGCGTGACGAGGTCGAAGAACGGGTCGGGAATGCGCGGCATCAGCACGCCGACGGCCTGGTCGCCGGAGAGGACCACGCGCACCGGCCACGCGGTGATCGCGTCGAGCTTGGCGCGCGCCTCGTCGTCGAGGCCGGTGCGGGTGGCCACGACCCGCCGCAGCGCGTCGGGGTGGCTGCTCGCGTTCCGGTAGCGCTTGAAGACCAGCTCACCCTTGACGTCGGGCAGGCGGAACCCCGGCATGGCGTGCACCGACGCCTCACCACCCGACCCGAGTCGGGCGCCCAGCGCGCCTAAGTCAGCGAGGTCGATGGACACGCCCGTGCTGTTCACGGGATTCCCCACGCGCCTTCCTCCACATCACCGCGGTTGATGGCCCACCACACCTGCACAAGGCATGGCGAATAAGCCGAAACAATGGCCCGGCTTCACAGAAGTCTTTGTCGGCACCGCGCACTGGCAGGCGGATCAGCAGTGCCCATGCAGTCGATCGGACAACGGATGAGGCACGTTACCGCAGGCAAGCAACTCGCGTGGGCACCCCGAAAACGCTATCCGCAAAAATAGTGTTCCACCCCCGACTGAAATCCAGGGGAAAGCCGGGTTCTGCCGAGTACATTATTGTTGATCAAGACCTCAACGTGGGAAAACGCCTTCAGAGCACACTCGTCGTAACGATTGGAAAACTCGCGAGAACGTTGCGTCACCAGTGTTCACCAAACGTGACAATCCCTGGAAAACGCCCAACCCCGCACACGCGCACTCAAAGTGACGACACGTTGACTTTGAGCGAGTAAGCGCACGGGCGCCGGAGTCGACATGAGCCGCAGGGGAAGAAGGACATCAAAGCAAATCGCCCGCCGACCGAATGGTCGACGGGCGATTTCCTTGGGTGGAGCTGAGGGGACTCGAACCCCTGACCCTCACACTGCCAGTGTGATGCGCTACCAGCTGCGCCACAGCCCCGTGCTCGTTACTCCACGTTCCCGGCCGGTTGGCCCCGCCGTTCCCGTGTGTCAATACCGTACATCATGCACCCACCAGAAGAAAAATCGGGGGTACCCCCACCCCATTTCGGCTGCTAGACCGGTACGCGTGAGCACTGGCGCGCACGACCGAGCGGTCCTCGTCCGGCCTGGCGACGAGGGGGGTGATCCCGGCCTTCGGCGGGTGACGCAGCAGGTCAGGTTGCGGGAGCTGGTTCGGCGGCTGCTCCGCGCCGACGGGGTGATCGCCGCTCGGCTGCGCGACGCCGGACTGTGTGACGCCGATGACATCTCGCTCGACCAGCTCCACCTCCTCCCCACGGTGTCCAAGCAGGACCTCTGGGACCACTACCCGTTCGGGTTCCAAGTGGATGACCGGATCGTGTGCGTGCACGGGTCTTCCGGGACCGGGGGGCGCCCCACGCTCATCCCGTACACGGCCAACGACGTCCACGTCTGGGCCGAGGTCATGGCCCGTGCGCTCGGCGGGGCCGGGGTGACCCGCCACAGCACCGTCCACAACGCCTACGGGTACGGGCTGTTCACCGGTGGGCTCGGGGTGCACCACGGCGGGCTCAGGTTGGGGGCGCGGGTGATCCCGCTGTCGGGTGGCATGACCGACCGGCAGGTTCGGCTCGTGGCCGACCTCAGGCCCGACGTGCTCTGCTGCACGCCCTCCTACGCCATCCACCTCGGCGAGGCGCTCAGGGCCGCGAACGTCGAGAGCAGCTTCCGCGTGGGGCTCTTCGGCGCCGAGCCCTGGACGGACGCCATGCGGGACAAGATCGAGGAGCTGCTGGGCGTGAGGGCGCTCGACATCTACGGGCTGTCCGAGGTGATCGGGCCCGGTGTGGCCTGCGAGTCGCTCGACTCCGGCGGGATGCTCAACGTCGCCGAGGACCACTTCCTCGTCGAGGCGGTGGACGAAAACGGGCTGCCGGTGCCGGACGGCACGCCGGGCGAGCTGGTGTTCACCACCCTCACCAAGACCGGGATGCCGCTGCTGCGCTACCGCTCCGGCGACGTCGCGGTGCTCGCAGGCCCCGCCCCGGACAGCGCGCGCACCCTGCGCCGCATGGGCAAGCCCCTCGGCAGGCGGGACGACATGCTGGTGGTGCGCGGGGTCAACGTGTTCCCCAGCGAGGTGGAGGCGGTCGTCCTGGCCGACGGGCGGGTCAGCCCGCACTACCTGGTGGTGGACGACCGGCGGAACCCGGCGCGGCCCGAGCTGCGGGTCGTGGTCGAGAGCGCGCACGACGTGGCCGACGACCTGCGGACCGCCCTCCGGGAACGCCTCGGCCTCACCTGCGCGGTGCACGTGGTCGCGCACGGCGCGGTGCCCCGCTCGGAGACCGGAAAAGCGCGGCGGCTGGCCCGCTGGAGCGCGGGACAGCCGCCGGTGCCGGGCCTCTAGGGCCGGGGAGCGCTCAGGCGAACAGCTTCGACAGCCACTCCGGGTCGCCGAGGGCGTCCAGCTCCTGGCCGTCCTTGGTGACGGTCGGGGTGCCCTTGAAGAAGTCCGTCGCGTTGGCCTTGTCCAGCTCGGCCTTGGCGTCGGCCTCGTGCTTGCCGCTGTCCACGCAGGACTTGAAGCCCTCGGACGTCACGCCCAGGTCGACCGCCAGCTGCTTGAGCTGGTCCTTGGTCCACCCGGCCTCGCCCTCCTCGGGCTGCTGGGCGTACAGCCGGTCGTGGTACTCCGGGAACTTGCCCTCGTCGGCGACGCACAGCGCGGCGTTGGCCGCGTCGCGCGAGTAGCCCTCCGGGGAGGACATGCGGACCAGCATGGGCAGCAGGTGGTAGTTCACCCGCAGCTCGCCCGCCTCGACCCTGGTGCGGATCTGGTCGGCGTGCTTCTCCTTGAACATGCCGCACACCGGGCAGAGGAAGTCCTCGTAGACGTCGATGGTGACGTCCGCGTCGGGCTCGCCCACGGTCACCACGCCGCCCGAGCGCTCCACCGGGGCGTTGGTGCCCTTCGCCCCGGTCGCGACGAGCTGGGCGTTCTCCGCGGACTTGGAGGCCCCCTGCCACATCACTCCGCCGATGACCACCAGCGCCAGCACCACGACGATCGCGACCCCGGCGACGACCTTGTTCCGGTCGCTCGTCTTGCGGCTGGCGGCGACGGCCGACACCGCCGCCCGCTGGGCCTGCTTCTTCTTCCGAGCGTTGCGCTCAGCCCCACCCACGTCAAGCACGTCCTTCCCGCTACGACCTGCGTCGCAGGTTAGCCGGGGATGCTGAGTGGAACCTGAGCCCTAGGCCTCTGGTTGCCTGGGACGTCCGGCGACGCGCTCCCCGGTGGGCACCTCCGGCCCCTCGTCCAGGGTGCCCGACTCGACGGCGACGGTCTCCGCGGTGGTGCTCTCCCTCACCAGCGTCTCCGGCATGGTGATCCACATCAGCAGGGCGACGACCATGATCCCGGAGGTCACGGTGAACGCCGTCGTGTAGGAGAAGTTGTCCGCGAGCAGCCCCGCGAGCAGCGGTCCGACGATGGCGCCGAGGTCGGCGATCACCTGGAACGTGGCGAGCAGCGGGCCGCCCTTGCCCTTGGGGCCGATGACGTCGGCGACGACCGCGTTCTGCGGCGGGTTCAGCAGGCCCGCGCCGAGACCGGCCACGAACGAGGCGACCAGGAAGATCGGCACGTTCGTGCTGAAGCCGAACCACAGGGTGCCCGCGGCGGAGATGGCCAGGCCCGCGATGCCGAGCGGCTTGCGGCCGATCCGGTCGGAGAGCTTGCCGGACACCATGAGCGTGCACACGTTGCCGACCGCGAACACCGACATCGAGATGCCGCCCATCTCGGGCGAGCCGTGCAGCGCCTTCTCCACGAACAGCGGCACCATCGACACGCGCAGGCCGAACACCGCCCAGCCGTTGGCGAAGTTGGACGCGAGCGCCGCGCGGTAGGCGCTGTTGCGCAGCGCCTGGCGGACGGTGACGGGGCTCTCCGGCCGGGCGCTGGTGTCGAGCGCGGCGAGCGTGGACTTGCGCAGGAACCACCACACGAACGCGGCGGCGACGAGCAGCGCGGCGGCGTAGCTGACGAACGGCAGCTGCACGGACACGCCGACGAGCGCGGCGCCGATGATCGGGCCGAAGATGTTGCCGAGCAGGAAGCCGGTGGACCACAGGCCGGTGGCCTGGCCGCGCTGCGCGGGCGGGGTGATGCGGATGAGCAGGCCGACGGAGGCGACCGTGAACATGGTCGAGCCGATGCCGGAGAACGCGCGCAGGAACAGCAGCTGCCAGTAGGTGACGGCGAAACCGCAGGCCGCGGTGCCGAGGGCGACGATGACGATGCCCGCGATGTAGGTCTTGGGCTCGCCGAACCGGGTGACGAGCTTGGCGCTCACCGGGGCGAACAGGATGCGCACGACGGCGAACGAGCTGATCACGAGCGCGACGGCCGTGGACCCGACGTTGAAGCTGTCAGCGAAGATCGGGAGTGCCGGTGCGACGATCCCGAAGCCGATGGCGATGATGAAGCTCGCCACGACCAGAACCCACACCTCGGCGGGCAGCCGCTGCGCTGTCCGCTCCGTCGTTCTCCCCAGCACAGCAGCGCCTCTTTCTCGATCTTTGGTTTTTATTAGCTGCCCTAAGGATATGTGACAGTTCACTCGTCGGGGTGACCGCCCTGGTCGGGGCAGCTCAGTCGAGCAGCTCGTCCACCCGTCGGGCGTACGCGGTGACGGGGTAGGCCGCCTCGAAGCCGCACGCCTCGGCGAACCGCTCCCCCGCGCCGCCCTCGGCGACCTGGGCGGACACCAGCAGCGCGCCCGCGTCCCACAGGGTCGACACGAGCCCGCCCACCAGCGCGGACCCGATGCCGCGCCGCCTGCGGGCCGGTCGCACCACGACCTGCTCGACCAGCCCGACGCGGTGCTCGCCGAACCCGGAGGCGAACCCGCCGACCCGGTCGCCGTCGTCGACCACCAGGATCGCGCAGCGCGGGTCGTCCAGCCGCTGCCCGAGGTGCCTCACGAGCTTGCGGCTGCCGCCCACGCCCAGGTCATCGGCCAGCAGCTCGGCGAGCTGAGGCAGGTCGGCGTCCGCGGCGGGCCTCACCTGCGCGGACTCCGCGAGCGGGCCGCGGCGGCGGCGGTGCACGAAGGTCAGCAGCTCCTCGACGGCGTACCAGCCGGCGTCGTCGGCGATGCCCTCGATCTCGGCGACGGTCGTGGGTGAGGCGTACACCACAGCTTCGGCGCGCCCGACGTCGGCGAAGCTGCGCTCCAGCCGCAGCAGCGTGCCCGCGACCTCGGCGGACGTCCCGTCCAGCGCGCACGCGTGGTTGCCGCCGGGCAGCGGGCTGTCCGGGTTCACCACCACCCGCGCGCAGCCGACCGCGCCGATCCGCCCGTAGCGCACGGCGCCGGAGGCGAGTCGGGCGTTCTCCACGAGCCCGGCCAGGTCGCGGGCCCGGTACGGGTCGAGCAGCTCGGGGTCGTCGGGGTCGTGCAACGGGTCAACCACCCCCTCACCCTCGCACGTCGCGCCCCTTCCAGTCCGCGCCGCCGCGACCGGCCAGCCAGGTCGCCCGCGCCAGCAGCGCGCCGAACGCGGTCGCGCCGACCGGGGCGAGCGCGGCGCGCGCCACCGGCTGCCCGACCCGCCGCAGGTAGAGCGCGCTGGTCGCGGCCTGGGCGGCCCACGCGAGCAGCCCCGCCCACCGCACCACCCCGCGCCCCCGGACCGCCATCAGCACGGGCAGCGCCCCGTACCCGAGCTGGGCGAGCGCGGCGGCCCCGAACAGCGCCGCCCCTCCCCCGGTCTCGGCGACCAGGGCGACGGAGCTCCTGGTCACCGACCGCCAGGCCGCCCCGACCCCGTCGACGCCGTGCACGAGCAGCGCGCCCGAGGCGTCGGCGAACCGGGTGCGCCCGCCGGTGTCGCGCACGAGCGCGGCGTACCCGAGGTCGTCGACCCTGGCGCCCCGGATCGCCTCCCAGCCGCCGGACCTCTCGTGCGCGACCCGCCTGACCAGGACGCAGTGGCCCACCGCGAGCGCGCGCCCGCGCGAGCCGTCCGGTGAGGCGACGGTGAGCAGCGACTCGGTCATGGGCGCGAACAGCGACCACCAGGAGTGCCCGCGCGCGGGCGGGTGGCCCGCGACCGAGACCAGGTCGACCCGCCACCGCCGGGCCGCCGCGACGAGCCTGCCGACCAGCTCGGGCACGGCCTCGGTGTCGGCGTCCAGGAACAGCAGGAACTCCGCGTCGGCGGCCCGCGCGCCCACGTGCAGCGCGTGCGCCTTGCCCGCCCACCCCGGCGGCGGTTCGGCCGCGGTGATCACCCGCACGCGCGGGTCGGCCTCGGCGTGGCGGCGCGCGATGGCCGCCGTGGCGTCGGTCGACCCGTCGTCCACCACGGTGATCCGGAGCCGCTCGTGCGCCTGCGCGCGCAGCGACCGCAGGCACCGGTCGAGGTTCGCCTCCTCGTCGCGCGCGGGCACGACCACCGCCACCAGCGCGTCGTCCACCACCCCGGCGGGCAACCGCTCGACCTTCCGCCACGCGGCGGCCGTGCCCACCGCCTTCACCACGCCCGTCCCGGCTAACGCGACCGCGAGCGCTCCCCTGATCCCCACGTCCCCGATCCCCACGCTGACCACCCCCTGCCACCACATTGGCAGACTCACCCCCGTGGAGTTGCCAGATCTTCCGGTCCGAGCGGTGCTGCCCGAGCTGATCGAGACCCTGTCCGGGTGGGGCGCGGCCGTGCTGGTGGCCCCGCCGGGCACGGGCAAGACCACCCTGGTGCCGCTGGCGCTGGAGGGCCGGGTGGTGATCGCCGAGCCGCGCCGGATCGCCGCGCGGGCCGCGGCGGCGCGGATGGCCGCGCTGCTGGGCGAACCGGTGGGGGCCACGGTCGGGTACTCGGTGCGCGGCGACCGGAAGGTGTCGGGGTCGACCAGGATCGAGGTGGTCACCTCCGGGTTGCTGGTGCGCCGGTTGCAGCACGACCCGGAGCTGTCGGGCGTGGGCACGGTGGTGCTGGACGAGTGCCACGAGCGGCACCTGGACGCGGACCTGCTGCTCGCGCTGCTCCTGGACGCCCGCGCGGGGCTGCGCCCGGACCTGCGGCTGCTGGCGACGTCGGCGACGGTCGCGGCGGACCGCCTGGCGGAGCTGATGGGCGGCGTCCCGGTGCTGACCGCGCACGCCAGGACCCACCCGGTTGAGCTGCTGCACGTCCCGCCGCAGAAGGGCGAGCGGCCGGAGGCCCTGGTGGCCCGCGCGATGCGGCGGGCGGTCGCCGAGACGCCGGGGGACGTGCTGGTGTTCCTGCCGGGCGTGCCGGAGATCCGCCGGGTGGCGGCCCTGTTCCAGGGCGGCGACCTGCGCGTGGACGTCCTGCACGGCCGTTTGACGGCGGCTGAGCAGGACGCGGTGCTGCGGGTGGGGCGGGAGCAGCGGGTGCTGCTGTCGACGTCGATCGCCGAGTCGAGCCTGACCGTGCCGGGCGTGCGCGCCGTGGTGGACGCGGGCCTGTCGCGGGTGCCGAGGGTGGACCACCGCAGGGGGTTGGCGGGGCTGGCGACCGTGCGGGTGAGCGCGGCCGTGGCCGACCAGCGCGCGGGACGGGCCGGTCGGGAGGCGCCGGGGCGGGCGTACCGGTGCTGGCCGGAGCACGAGCAGTCCACCCTGCCGCGCTACCCGGAGCCGGAGATCCGCAGCGCGGACCTGACGTCGCTGGCGCTGGAGCTGGCGTGCTGGGGGACGCCGGACGGCGAGGGCCTGTCCTGGTGGGACGCGCCGCCGAGGGGTGCGCTGGAGGCGGCGAAGGCGGTGCTGGGGAACCTGGGGGCGCTGCGGGACGGCCGGGTGACCGGGCGCGGTGAGCGGATGTCCGCGCTGGGCCTGCACCCCCGGTTGGCGCGGGCGCTGCTGGACGGCGGCGAGCTGGCCGGGTCGAGGACGGCGGCCGAGGTGGTGGCGATCCTGGACGAGGACCGGGGCGCGGGCGAGGACATCACCGGTCGCAGCGCGGACCGGCGGGAGGTGGGCAGGCTGTCGAAGCTGATCCCCGCGACGTCCGGCAGCGGCGACCAGGCGCTGGTGGTGGCGCTGGCGCACCCGGAGCGCCTGGCCCGCAGGCGCGCGCCGGGCAGCCCGGTGTACCTGATGGCGGGCGGGACGGCGGCGGAGCTGCCGCAGGGCAGCCGGTTGGCGGACGCGGAGTGGCTGGCGATCGCGGTGGCGGACCGCGAGCCGGGGCGGATCCACGCGCGGATCAGGTTGGCGGCGCGGGCGGACGAGCAGCTGGCCGTGCAGGCGGCGCCCGCGCTGCTCGGGGAGCGGGAGGAGATCGCGTGGGACGGCGACGTGGTGGCGCGGCGGGTGCGCCACCTGGGTGCGATCCCGCTGTCCACCACCCAGCTGACCGACACCGCGCACCTCCAGCGGGCGCTGCGGGCGGGGTTGGCGGCGGAGGGGCTGGGGTTGCTGTCGTGGAGCCCTGCGGCAGTCCGAACCCGGCAGCGGTTGGCGTTCCTGCACGAGGTGCTGGGGGCGCCGTGGCCGGAGGTGACCGACGAGGCGCTGCTCCCGCTGGTGGACCTGGGCAACGCCCGCCGCAAGTCCGACCTGGCGAAGCTGAAAGCCGACCACGTGCTGCAGGCGGCGATGCCGTGGCCCGCGGCGGTGAAGTTCGACGACTTGGCCCCGGACCGCTTGGAAGTCCCGTCGGGTTCGAGGATCGCCGTCGACTACTCCACCACGCCGCCGACCTTGCCGGTGAAGGTGCAGGAGGTCTTCGGCTGGACCGAAACCCCGACCGTGGCGGGAATCCCCCTGGTCCTGCACCTGCTCACCCCGGCAGGCCGTCCGACGGCGGTGACGGGTGACCTGAAGTCGTTCTGGCAAACGGGCTATCCGCAGGTGAGAGCGGAACTGCGGGGTCGCTACCCCAAGCACCGCTGGCCCGAAGACCCGATGACGGCGCCGCCAGCTCGGCGCTGACGGGGCGCGTTACGAAACAAAAAGTTTTTAAGTCCGGGGAATCTACCAGGGGAAATGAGGGCGTTCAGCGGGCCAAAGAGTGACGTTGCGGTATCCACTAGGCTTGTTCTGCGGGCATACCCATGCCCGGCGGCCCAGGTGACACACCTGGGCTTTTCTGTTTCAGGGCCTCGTGTCATCGACACGGGGCCCTTTCACATGAGGAGATCCGATGCCGCCGATCACCGACACCGTCCCTCTGGTCATGGCGTTCAGCACGTGGTGCGTGGCAGCAGCGTGCTCCGCACGCACCGCTCAGACGGTCGCCATCGCGGCGATCAACCGCGCGAACCCCTGCGACCTCGCAGCCGTACTGGGAGCACTGCCCGGCGTCCTGCCGACGAGGAGCCGCGCGTGATGCTTTCCGACCCCACCGCGAGGGCAGCACTGCGCAACGATGACGACGTTCTCGGCTTAGCGCTCGCCCAGCTGAACGCCAACGACGCCGCCTTCTTGATCCTGCACCACTGCTTTAAGGTTCCCGTGGCAGCACTGACCAAGACCTGGGTGGCGAACGGTGTGCCACTGATCCCCGACTACGACTACCTGGGGCACGTCCACGGGATGTTGGACCACGCGCGCTTCAGCGTGGCCAGTTACCTCGAGGAGCAGGGCATCACCTGGGAAGACCTCGACTGGCAGTCCTCTGCGGCTGTTCGAGCGATCGGCGATCGCTACGGTGTGGACCGCTTGCTGCCCTGCGCCGACTGCGGGCAGGACAAGATCCCGATCATCGCCCCAGGTGGTCGCCCCCGCGAGTACTGCTCCAACGCGTGCAGGCAGTCGGCGTACCGAAAGCGCTTGTCCACTCCCCACTCAGACCTCAACGCCCCCGAGCGAGGAATGCTGCCCTGCTTCGCGGGGATGGAGCGACAAATCCCCTTCAGGATGCGCATGGCCCTCGTCGCCCTGGTGAGCTCTGGCACAGTAGGCGCAGAACGCCTGCTGTTGCCGCCAGTGGACAGCAGCCAACCCCATGAGGGCGGGTTCGAAAAGCGCTGGTCAAGAGCCAGTCCGATGACGTGGGCCGCACGCGCAGCCGCAGCCTACTGGTTTCGCCGAGGAGTGTGGGACTTCTCGGTGCACCAGAGCCACCCATCGGAGTTCAAGCCTCACCACATCAGCTTGACCTGTCGCTACCTGGACCAGTCACCTGGGTTCTTCGAGCGGTACGGCGGCATCGAGTGGTTGGAGATCCCCCGACCCCGAGCCGCAGGCCCGGTCACCGCCCTGCGCATCACGACCCGCAACTAGCGGCCCCCGGAACGACGAATGGCGAGTGCTCGAAGAGTTCGAGCACTCGCCATCCACCGAGTGGAGGTGCCGGGAATCGAACCCGGGTCCTCTGCCGGCTCATCAAGGCTTCTCCGTGCGCAGTCCGCTATGCCTCTGCTCGGCCCCGACGATCACGCGGACAAGACGTCGTGACAGGCCCAGTCACTGTGGGTGTCCCAACCGCTCCCCGTGACCGGGAACGGAGGTGAAGCCTCCTAGCTGATGCCGGCGACCGGAGCGGAGGCTCCTCCGGGCCGACAGCGTTGCTCCTAGCCTCAGGCGGCGAGGGCGAACGCGCGCTGGTCGTTAGACTTGGCGCTTATTGGTTTGCGATGACGCTTGCGGTGGTCTCTCGCCTGCACCGGCACGCTTCCCTTGAATCGACGCACAAAGTCGAAACCGTTCACCCCCTGGTCGGGTACCTGACTCCACCATCATAACGCCCCGCGCCACCGATTTCATTCCCCGTGCCCCGGTGGGGCTGCCCCTACCGGAAGGCGGCGGTGCGCCTCATGGTTCCGGCTGGTCGGAGGGGGCAGGCTGGGGTGGGCGGAGCACGAGGACGGGGAGCTGATGACGGCGCGGGTGAGACCGGTCGCTGGGCGGGCCGCGGGGTACTTCCTGCTGGCCCCGGTCACCGGAGTGGTGTGGTGCCTGCTGCTGGTGCCGCTGACCCTGCTGGGCCTGGCCACGGCGCCGGTGCTGGTCGGGCTGCCGCTGCTGGCGCTCGCGATGGTGCTGGCGCGCGCCAGCGGGGGTTCGGAGCGCGGGCTGGCCAGGGTCGCGCTCGGGGTTGATGTTCACCCGCCCGCGCCGCGGGTTCGCCCGTCCGGGCGGTTCGGGTGGGTCTGGGGGCCGGTGCGGGACGCCGCCGCGTGGCGGGCGCTGCTGTACCAGCTGCTGGTGCTCGTGCCGCGCGTCGTGCAGTTCGCCGTGCTGCTGGCGGCGTCGGTGGCGGCGGTGGTGCTGATCGCGCTGCCGCTCGCCACGCTCTGGCTGCCGTTCGCGATCGCGGTGGACCTGGGCGGCGGCCGGGAGTGGCTGATCGACTCCTGGTACTCGGGGCTGCCCGCCGCGCTGCTGGGCGGGCTGCTGTGGCTGGCCCTGCTGCACGGCCTGCGCACGGCCGCGCGCTGGCAGGGCTGGCTGGTGCGGGTGATGCTGGGCCCGTCGCGGACGGCGGAGCTGACCGCCGAGGCGCAGCGGCTGCACGCGAGCCGGGCGCGCGGGGTGGAGGCCGCCGAGGCCGAGCGCAGGCGCATCGAGCGGGACCTGCACGACGGCGCGCAGCAGCGGCTGGTGTCGGTGGCGATGAGCCTCGGCCGGGCCAAGAGCAAGCTGGGCAGCGACCCGGAGGCGGTGCGGGCGCTGATCGACGAGGCGCACGCGGACGCGAAGCTGGCGATCTCGGAGCTCCGCGACCTCGCGCGCGGCATCTACCCGTCGGTGCTCGGCGACCGCGGCCTGGACGCCGCGCTGTCCTCCCTGGCGGCCCGCTGCCCGGTGCCGGTGGAGGTGTCGGTGAAGGTGGAGCCGCGCCCGCCGACCGCGGTCGAGAGCACCGCCTACTTCACCGTCGCCGAGGCGCTCACGAACATCACCAAGCACTCCGGCGCCACGCGCGCGCGGGTCGCGGTGTCGCGCACCGGGACGTCCGTGGTGGTGGAGGTCGTGGACAACGGGCGCGGCGGCGCCTCGGTGCGCCAGGGGGGCGGCCTGGCGGGACTGGCCGACCGGGCTGCGACGATCGACGGCGTCGTCACCGTGGTGAGCCCGGTCGGCGGCCCCACATCGATCAGGACGGAGCTGCCGTGCGCGTGGTGATCGCCGAGGATTCGGTGCTGCTGAGGACGGGGGTGCAGCGGCTGCTGGAGGACGAGGGCATCGAGGTCGTCGCGGCGGTGGAGGACGGGGTGGCGCTGCTGGACGCCGTGCGCGAGCACCGGCCGGACCTGGCGCTGGTGGACGTGCGGATGCCGCCGACGTTCACCGACGAGGGCCTGCGCGCGGCGATCGAGGCCCGCAGGCTGGTCCCAGGGCTGCCGGTGCTGGTGCTGTCGCAGTACGTCGAGGAGCGCTACGCCGTGGACCTGCTGGTGGGCGGCGCGAGCGGGGTCGGCTACCTGCTCAAGGAGCGGGTGGCGGACGTGGCCGAGTTCGTGGCGTCGGTGCGCCGGGTCGCGGAGGGCGGCACGAGCATCGACCACGAGGTGATCACCCAGCTGATGGCGCGCAGCAAGCGCGACCCGCTGGACTCGCTCACGCCGAGGGAGCGGGAGGTGCTGGGCCTGATGGCGCAGGGCCTGTCGAACACCGCGATCGCGGCGGAGATGACCGTGTCGGACGGCGCGGTGGAGAAGCACGTCGGCAACATCTTCAGCAAGCTGGGCCTGGAGCCGAGCACCGCCGAGCACCGGCGGGTGCGGGCCGTGCTCACCTACCTCGGCCGGGCCTGAGACGACGAGAAGCGCCCCCGGAGGAGTCCGGGGGCGCTTCGGCGTGCCTGTGCGGAGGGGGTCGGGGACGGCTAGTACCGGCCGCCCTTGCCCTTGAGCGCCCGGCCGTGGGCCTTGGCGATCTCCCGCTGCGCGTCGCGCTTGGCCAGGTCCTGCCGCTTGTCGTAGGACTTCTTGCCCTTCGCCAGCGCCAGCTCGACCTTGACGTAGCCGTCCTTGAAGTACATCGACAGCGGGATGAGCGACAGGCCGCTCTCCTTCGTCTTGCCGATGAGCTTCTCGATCTCCTGGCGGTGCAGCAGCAGCTTGCGCTTGCGGCGCACCTCGTGGTTGGTCCACGTCCCCGCGACGTACTCGGGGATGTGCAGCGCGTGCAGCCAGACCTCGCCGTCGTCGACCTGCCCGAAGGCGTCGACCAGCGACGCCCTGCCCATGCGCAGGCTCTTGACCTCCGTGCCGACGAGCACGACGCCGGCTTCGTAGGTGTCGAGGATGGTGTAGTCGTGCCGAGCCTTGCGGTTCGACGCGATCACCTTCTGACCGCGTTCCTTGACCATGCTGAAGACCTTACGCGAGCGGGCCAGCGGTTATAGGCGCACGTACAACCGGAGGGTGACGTAGCCGGTGAGCGCCGAGATCAGCACGGACACGCCGAGCAGGATCGGCGAGATGACCATGATGTCGAGCATCCCGAGCTGCGGCAGGATGCCGGAGGTGAACAGGTCGCCGAGCACCGAGTCGAGCGCGGTGACCTTGAACAGCATCAGGCAGGCGACGCCGAGCACGGCGCCGATGATGCCGGCGACCACGGCCTCGATGAGGAACGGCAGCTGCGTGTACCAGCGCGTCGCGCCCACCAGCCGCATGATCCCCACCTCCGTCCGGCGGGTGAACGCCGACACCTGGATGGTGTTGGAGATCAGCAGCAGGGCGGCGAACGCCTGGAGCGCGGCGAGCCCGAGGGCGCCGTCGCGCACGCCGTTGAGGACGTCGAACAGCCTGGACAGGAACTCGCCCTGGTCGCTGACCGACTTGACGCCCGCCTCGCCGCTGAACGCCTTGACGATCACGTCGGCGCGCTCGGGGTCCTCCAGCTTGACGCGGAAGGTCGCGGGGATGGCCTCGGGGCGGGCGAGCTTCACCAGCTCGGGCTGCGCCTCGAAGATCGTCTTGAACCGCTCGTAGCCCTGCTCGCGGTTCTCGTACACCACGGACTCGACCCCGGAGGTGCCCTCCAGCTTGGTGCGGAGTCCGGCGCACGGGTCCTGCGCGCAGTCCTTGTCGTTGGCGCTGACGTCGTTGGTCATCATGACCGCGACTTCCAGCTTGCCCTGGTAGTTCGCCTGCATCTTGTCGACCATGCGGACGACGAGCAGACCCATACCGAGCAGGAACAGGGAGATCGCGGTCGTGAGGATCATCGCGATCGTCATCGTGACGTTCCGGCGCAGGCCGGTGACGACCTCGCTGAACACGAAGCTGGTACGCATCGGGGGGAACGTTCCTCAGGGTCGGGGTTGGGTGGAGGTCAGCGGCCCACGCCGTAGACGCCCCGCTTGTCGTCGCGGACGATGTGGCCGTGGTCCAGTTCGACCACGCGGCGGCGCATCGAGTCGACGATCGAGTGGTCGTGGGTGGCCATCAGCACCGTCGTCCCGGTGCGGTTGATGCGCTCCAGCAGCAGCATGATGTCGTGGCTGGTGTCGGGGTCCAGGTTTCCCGTGGGCTCGTCGGCCAGCAGCATCAGCGGCCGGTTGACGAACGCGCGCGCGATGGCCACGCGCTGCTGCTCGCCGCCGGACAGCTCGTGCGGCATCCGGTCGGCCTTGCCGTCCAGGCCCACCAGCTGCAGGACCTCGGGGACGACCTTGACGATGGTGTTGCGCGGCTTCCCGATGACCTCCAGCGCGAACGCGACGTTCTCCGCCACGGTCTTGTTGGTCAGCAGCCGGAAGTCCTGGAAGACGCAGCCGATCGACTGGCGCAGGCGGGGGACCCTGCGCCGGGCCATCTTGGCGACGTCGAAGTTGGAGACGTAAACGCGCCCCTTGCTCGGCACCTCTTCCCGCAGCAGCAAGCGCAGGAAAGTCGATTTGCCGGACCCGGAAGCCCCGATGAGAAAGACGAACTCACCTTTGTCCACCTCGACTGAAACGTTGTCGAGCGCGGGGCGCGTTGAGGTCTTGTAGACCTTGGACACGTGTTCGAGGCGAATCACGGGGGGAGTCTACAAGCGGCACAGGTAACGGTCACGTATCGGCCCACCCCTGTACGGAGGGTGATCCCGCCGGTGATCAGCGGCGGCACGCTGGGTGACCGCGACCGGCGCCGTTACCCGATCATGACCCGGACGTGGTCCAGCGCACGCCCCGGACACGGCGACGGACACGCCCCCGGACACGGCGACGGCGGGCGGGCGCGGGGCCCGCCCGCCGTCGCGGGGTCACTGCGATCAGGCGGTCTGCCGCTGCTTGCGCCAGCGGATGCCCGCCTCCAGGAAGTCGTCGATCTCGCCGTCGAGCACGGCGGACGGGTTGCCGACCTCGTGCTCGGTGCGCAGGTCCTTCACCATCTGGTACGGGTGCAGCACGTAGGAGCGCATCTGGTTGCCCCAGCTGGAACCGCTGTCCTTGAGAGCGTCCATCTTGGCCTGCTCCTCCTGGCGCTGGCGCTCCAGCAGCTTCGCCTGCAGGACGGCCATCGCGGTCGCCTTGTTCTGCAGCTGCGAGCGCTCGTTCTGGCAGGACACCACGATCCCGGTCGGGATGTGCGTCAGGCGCACGGCCGAGTCGGTGGTGTTGACGCCCTGCCCGCCGGGACCGGAGGAGCGGTAGACGTCGACGCGCAGCTCCTTCTCGTCGATCTCGACGTGGTCGGTCTGCTCGACCACCGGCACGACCTCGACGCCCGCGAACGAGGTCTGGCGGCGGCCCTGGTTGTCGAACGGCGAGATGCGCACCAGCCGGTGCGTGCCCTGCTCGACGCTGAGGGTGCCGTACGCGTAGGGCGCGGTGACGCGGAAGGTGGCGGACTTGATGCCCGCCTCCTCGGCGTAGGAGGTGTCGAAGACGTCGACCGCGTAGTTGTGGCGCTCGGCCCAGCGCGAGTACATGCGCAGCAGCATCTCGGCGAAGTCCGCGGCGTCGACGCCACCGGCCTCGGCGCGCACCGTGACCAGCGCGTCACGGGCGTCGTACTCGCCGGAGAGCAGGGTCCGGACCTCCAGGGAGGAGATCTCCTCGCGGAGCTTGGCCCGCTCGGCGTCCGCCTCGGCGGCGCTGCCCTCGTCGCCCTCGTCCTCGGCCAGCTCGTAGAGCACGCCGAGGTCGTCCAGCCTGCCGCGCAGCGCGGTCACGCGGCGCAGCTCGCCCTGCTTGTGGGAGAGCTGGCTGGTGACGCGCTGCGCCTTCTCCTGGTCGTCCCACAGGTCGGGGCGGGCCGCCTGCTGCTCCAGCTCCGCGACCTGAGCGCGCAGAGCGTCGAGGTCCATCACCGCCTCGATGCTGGCGAGCGTCGCGGAGAGGTCCTTGATGTCTGCCTCGACGTCCAAGTTCACGGCAGAAGGTTACGCCAGCGCCGGTCGCGCAGCGCGACCGGATTGCGCGCGCACGACCGGTGGGGACGGCTCAACCGGTGGGAATGGCGTCCAGGAGCTTGAGGACGGCCTTGGCGTGGGCCAGGGCGAACTCGGCGACGGCCTTGGAGTAGGCGTCCTCCGCGGTCTTCACGGCGGCCCTGGCGGCCTCCTGGTCGGCGCCGTAGGTCGCGCGGGCGGTGTCCACCAGGCCCTGGCGCTGCTTGGGCGTCAGGGACCCCGCGTGCACCATGCGCAGGATCAGGGGGCTGCGCAGGTGGTCCGGGCCGGGTTCGGTGAGCAGCCAGTTCTTGAAGGCCTTCTTGCCCGCCGCGGTCAGCACGTACTGCTGGCTGGAGCGGGGGCCCTGCTTGCCGAGGCGCAGCAGGCCCGCCTCCGCCAGCGCGGGGAGCTCGCGGTACACCTGGCTGCGGGTGACGCTGAAGAACGCGCCGAAGCGCTCTCCCGCTTCCGCAACGAGCTGGCCGCCGGTCTTGGGTCCGTCGTGCAGCAGACCCAGGAGGGCCGCTGCCGTCGCGTTGAGGTCCGACACAACGTCAACCGTGCCACGACCACGGGCAGGTGTCCACAATGGTCAGCCGTTCTGTCCACTGTGGCTGATCACGGGCTAGCGGCGTTGGGCCATGCGGAGCAAGGACAAGCTCCGCAGAGTGACCAGCGGGCGGCGGTGATCCACCCTTTCGGCCGCTTGATCGAGATTGTCCACGCGGAGTGGAAAGCTTTGGGGCGCAAGGCAATCGCCATCACGAGGAATCCTCAAGATCGTTGGCGACCGGTCCGGGTGATCACCCGAACGGCAGCGTCCGGACACGGCCCACTCACCGGCTGCATCGGTGCGACCGGGGTCCCCCGACCGCCGTTAGCACAACCCGGTGATCCCCGCTCCGCACACTGGCGGACCAGCCCTCCGGTGGGACCATTACCGCAGGTGTGCCCGTGGGTCGGGTGCAGGCCGTTCGGCGCGAGGAGGGTGACAGCTGTGGGCTTCAAGTGGGCTGGAACTAGCACCAAGGTCGTCCGCAATGCCCGTGCGTGGGCCAGCGGCACCGGACCTGACCAGGGGGCCAAGGACGAGTGCATGGTGTGCGGGAAGCAGATCCGCAGGCACCGCACCGTCAGCGGCGAGGGGCGCGTCTGCTCGCTGACCTGCGCCCAGTACTGGGCGGAGAACATGTCCTGAGCAGGCGCGCGGGCCCCAGACGGCGGAAAGGCCCGGTGCGCTGTGCGCACCGGGCCTTTCGCGTGGTAGCGGGGACAGGATTTGAACCTGCGACCTCTGGGTTATGAGCCCAGCGAGCTACCGAGCTGCTCCACCCCGCGTCGGTAAGGTGAACTCTACGCAGGAACGGGGACGAAGGCAAATCGCCTCCCCGACCGGCGGCGCCGCGCCGGAAATCCCCGCCGGACGCCCCGCCCGACGCACGCCGGCGTGGCACGACCTGCGGCGACGCGCGCACCCGCCGGGGGCGGCGGCCGATCGGCCGGAAATGCGAAAAATCCCCCCACCGGAGTCCGGTGAGAGGATTTCCCTCTTTGTAGCGGGGACAGGATTTGAACCTGCGACCTCTGGGTTATGAGCCCAGCGAGCTACCGAGCTGCTCCACCCCGCGTCGGTAAGGTGAACTCTACGCAGGAACGGGAGCGAAGGCAAATCACTTCCCCGACCGGCGGCGCCACGCCGGAAATCCCTGCTCACCGCCCGGCGCACTCCCGGAAAACCACCGCGAAAAGCCCGATCCCCGATTGTGATGCGGACCACACGGGAGGCCGGGCGGGCGGCCCAGGTCTCCGGGAAAACGAAAAAACCTCCCGCCGGAGATCCGGCAGGAGGTTTTCCCTCTTTGTAGCGGGGACAGGATTTGAACCTGCGACCTCTGGGTTATGAGCCCAGCGAGCTACCGAGCTGCTCCACCCCGCGTCGGTAAGGTGAACTCTACGCGGAAGGTGGCGGCAAAGGCAAATCGGGCGCCCCCGCCGTGGCGGGGACACCCGATTCCGCTGGTCGGAGCCGGTTCAGGCTCAGTTCGTCGGCGTCGGCGAGGAGGTCACCGAGGACGACGGGGTGGACGGGGCCGCCTTGCTCGCCTCGTCGAACTTCCGGCTTGCCTCGTCCAGCGCCTTGAGCGCGTTGCCCTGCGCGGCGAAGTCACCGCTGGCCTGGGCCGACTTGAGCTGGTCGAGCGCGCTGCGGATGTCCCTGGCCGCCTGCTGCATCTCCGGCGTGTACGCCTGGTTGCCGTTGTTGGCGTTCGGCGTCGACGGGGTGCTGGAGTTCGACGGCGGCTGGCCGCTGTTCCCGTTGGACGGGTCGGGGACCTCCTGGGCGGCGCCCGACAGCACCTGGTCCAGCGCCTCGCCGAGCGTGGACGCGTAGCCCACCTTGTCGCCGAAGCTCACCAGCACCTTGGACAGCTGCGGGTACTGCGTGTTCTGGCTGGCCCGCTCGATGTAGACCGGTTCCACGTACAGCAGGCCGCCCCCGACCGGCAGGGTCAGCAGGTTGCCGTAGACCACCTTCGTCTTCTGCTGGGTCAGCAGGTTCAGCTCGGAGCTGACCGTGGCCGAGGTGAGGAACTGGGTCTGGATCTGCTGCGGGCCCTTGGCCTCGTTGTTGAGCGTCAACACGCTCATCTTCCCGTAGTTGTCCGGGTCGGACCGGACGGTCACGTACGAGGCCATGAACTCGCGGTTCTGCCGCACCAGCGAGCTGGTCAGCTGGAAGCTCACCTTGTTCGGGTCGCCGGTCGGGTCACCGGCCACCACGTAGAACGGCGGCTGCTGGTCGCGCGGCTGCTGGTTGCTGCTCTGCTGCTGCTCGACCGTGGTGGCGTTGTCGACCGTCGGGTCGGACGGCACGCCCCAGAACGAGACGCCCGAGTAGAAGTCGCGCGGCTCGGACACGTGGTAGCGGGTCAGCGTGTCCCGCTGGACCTTGAACAGGTCCTCGGGGTAGCGCAGGTGCTCCAGCAGCGACTGGGACATCTCGCCCTTGGCCTTGACCGAGCCGGGGAAGACGCCCATCCAGGTCTTCAGGACCGGGTCGCTCTCGTCCATCGCGTACAGGGTCACCGTGCCGTCGTAGGCGTCGACGGTGGCCTTGACCGAGTTGCGGATGTAGCTGATCTCGCGGTTCGGCTGCTGCGCCACGCCCGGCAGCGAGTCGTTGGTGGCGTCGCCCAGCGCGGTCTTGCGCGCGTACGGGTAGTTGTCGAGCGTGGTGTACCCGTCCACGATCCAGGTGATCTTGCCGTCGACGACCGCGGGGTACGGGTCGCTGTCGACGGTCAGCCACGGGGCGACGTCCTCGACGCGGTCGCGCGGGTGCCGGTTGAAGATGATCCGCGAGTCCTCGCCGACCGCCGAGTTGAACAGGATGTTCCGCTCGCCGTAGTAGGCGGCGAAGACCAGCTTGTTGAAGATGCCGCCGATCCGCACACCGCCCTGGCCGGTGTAGGTGTACTGGGTGCGGTCGGTGTCGTACTCGCTCGGCGCGCCCTCGCCGCGACCGCCGACGATCGCGTAGTCGGTGCTGGTGCCCAGCTCGCCGTAGTAGGTGCGCGGCTGCTCGACCCCGAACCGGCTGGGCGTGACCTCGCCCTGCTGGTTGACCTCGGCCACCTCGAACACCGGGTAGCCGCCGTTGCCGCCGTTGCCGTTCGCGTCGGCGGGCGAGTTCACCTTGCTGGCCTCGGCGAACACCATGCCGTTGCCGTGGGTGTAGATGAGGTGCTGGTTGATCCAGTCGCGCTGGCCCTGCGGGATGCCGCTGGTGTTCAGCTCGCGGACCGCGACGATGTAGTCCTGGATCTCCTCGTCGACCTTGTACCGGTCGACGTCGAGCTTCTCCGGGAACGCGTAGAACGGCCGCAGCTGCTGGAACTGGGTGAAGGTCTTGGAGATGACCGCCGGGTCGAGCAGGCGGATGTTGCCGAGGGTGGCCTTGTCGGACTTCAGCTCGTCGAGGGAGACGTTCTGCTTGCCCTCGTACGGCTTGGTCTCGACCTTGTCGTCGGTGAGCCCGAAGGCCTCCTTGGTGGCCGCGATGTTGCGGCTGATCGACTCGGCCTCCTTCTCGATGGCGTTGGGGCGCACCGAGAACTGCTCCAGCACGGCGGGCCAGGCGGCGCCGACGAGCACGCTGGACAGCACCAGCAGCACGGTCGCGATCGCCGGGAGCTGGAGGTTGCGCATGACCGCGCCCGCGAAGAACGCCACGGCGCAGAAGACCGCGATGAACAGCAGGATCAGCTTGGCGGGCAGCACCGCGTTGAGGTCGGTGTAGGTGGCGCCGTCGAACTTGTCGTTCCGGTCCGAGAACAGCAGCTGGTACCGGTCGAGGAAGTAGGCCACCGCCTTGAGCAGCACGAAGACGCCCGCGACGACGGCGAGGTGGACCCTGGCCGCGGCGGAGAGCTGGCCGCCGCGACCGGCGAGCCGGATGCCGCCGAACAGGTAGTGCGCGACCACCGCGCCCGCGAACGCGATCGCCGTGGCGATGAACAGCCAGGACAGCAGCCAGGTGTAGAAGGGCAGCTTGAAGGCGTAGAAGCCGATGTCCATGCCGAACTCGGCGTCGGTGCTGCCGAACGGCGTGGCGTTCAGGAAGAGCTGGAACTCCTGCCAGTACGCCTGGGCCGAGGTGCCCGCGACGACGCCGACCACGACCGGGATGGCGATGGCGAACAGGCGCAGCCGCCCGGACACCACCGACCGGTAGCGGGCGACGGGGTCGTCGGGTCCGGCGACGGGGACGAAGACGGGGCGGGTCCGGTAGGCGACGACCAGGCTGACCGCGAGGAGTCCGCCGACCAGCAGCCCGACGCCCGCGAAGAGGCCGAACTGGGTGAGCAGGACCGTCGTGAAGACGTTGCGGAAGCCGACTTCGCCGAACCAGAGCCATTCGACGTAGGTGCCCAGCAGCCTTGAGCCGGTGATCAGACCGACCAGGACCACCGCGCCGATGATGAGGAGGATCCGGCTGCGACGGGACAGCCTGGGCAGTCCGACCGGGGGCCGTGTGGCCACGTGGCACACTCCTGGGTATCGCGGGTTGTGGCGTTGCGTACGTTCTGTCCAACTCTACGGAGGTGGCGCGGGGTTCCCCGTTCGGTCGACCGATTGGGCGGATGCGACCATGGCTGGCGTGCCTGCCAGTGAAACCCCGCCCGTGGTCCTGCCCGCAGTAGCCCGTGAGGTGGAGGAGTTCGTCTCCACCGGGGGCTGGAACCAGCCGGTGCAGCTGTTCGCCCTGGTCAGTACGGCCGCGCTGCTCGCGCAGCAGCCGGAGCTCGCCGGGCAGCTGGACCCGGCGTCCTCGCCGCTGACCCCGATCGCCCAGGACTCGCTGCCCGACTCGGAGCTGGACCGGGCGCTGGCGGGCATCGAGTGGCCGGACGTGGTGTCCGGGTGCGCGATCGCCCAGGAGATCGTGGTGCTGCCGCCCGCCGCCGAGGAGCAGCTGTCCGCGGAGAACCTGGACGACGAGGCCGCGAAGCGGTTCGCCGCCGAGCACCCGGACCGCAAGGAGGCCCGGCTGGTCGCCGCGGTGCTGCGGGACGGGACTACCGCGTGCGTGCTGCGGCTGCGCGGCACGACCGAGGCCCCGGAGGAGGTCGTCGAGCACCCGGAGCTGGCCCCGAACCTGACGAGCGCGCTGCTGGCGACGCTGCGCCCCTGAGACCCGCGCGCGAAGGCCCCCGGTCGACGGTCGACCGGGGGCCTTCGCGCGAGCTCGGGTCAGCAGCCGGGCGTGTCGCCGCCCTTGGCCAGCGCCTCCAGCGAGGTCACGGCGTCCTGCAGGTTCTTGACCCGGATCAGCCTGAGCCCGTCGGGGGCGTTCTGCCTGGCCTCCTCGCAGTTGCCGTCGGGCACCAGGAACGCCTCGGCGCCGCCCTCGCGCGCGGCGACCATCTTGAACGGGATGCCGCCGATGCGGCCGACCTCGCCGGTCTGGGTGATCTCGCCGGTGCCCGCGACGTGCTTGCCGCCGTTGAGCTCGCCGGGGGTCAGCTTGTCCACGATGGACAGCGCGAACATCAGGCCCGCGGAGGGGCCGCCGACGTCGGACAGGCTGATGGTGACGTCGAACGGGACGTCGGCGCGGTCGGCGGGGACCATGCCGAGGAAGCCGGTCTCGCGGTCCCCGGCCTGGGCGAGGGTGACGCGGGCGGTCTTGCGCTCGCCGTCGCGCAGGACGACGAGGTCGACCTGGTCGCCGGGCTTGGTGGACTCCAGCGCGGGCCGCACCTGGTCGGCGGCGGTGATCTGCCTGCCGTTGACCTCGACGAGCTGGTCGTCGGGCTGGAGGGCGGCGTCGGCCGGGGTGCCCTTGGTGATCTCGGCGACGAGGACCTTCTTGGGGTAGCCGAGGTAGCTGAGCGCCGCGACCTCGGCGCTGCTCTGCGAGTCCTCGAACGCGCGGGTGTTCTCGTCGCGGACCTGCTGCTCGGACTCGCCGGGGCGGAAGAACTCCTCGCGCGGGGCGAGCGCGTACCGGCCGCTGAGCCAGAGGCCGAGCGCGCCGAACAGGGACACGTCGTCGGTGAGCGAGACCGTGGTCATGGTGAGCGTGCCGCCGGTCGGGAACGTCTCCTGCCCGTCGACGGACACGACCTGGCGGCCACCCGCCTCGCCGAGGGTGTCGTAGGTGGGGCCGGGGCCCAGCGCGACGTACGGGACGCGGGCGAAACCGCCGAGCAGGCCGAGCGCGAGCACGAGCACGAGGCTGATCACGAGCGTCCACGTGCGCCTGGTCAGGCCGGTCCGGCGCGGGGGCAGCGGGGCGCCGGGCGCCGGTGGCGGCGGTGGCGGCGCTGGGGCCTCCTCGACCGGCGGGCGGTCGGCTTGGAGGGTCTCCTCGGGCGCGCTGTCGTGTCCGGTGTCGCTGCGCTCGCTCACCGCCCCAGCGTACGGGCACCGCGCTCGCCCTCCGCGAACCGGCACCGCGCGGCACGCCGGGCCCGCGTACCGTGGTGGTATGAGTGACCTGCCCTTCGGGTTCAGCCCGCAGGACCCGGATGACCGAGGCCGCAAACCCGAGGACCAGGGGGGCGCGGGCAACCCCTTCGACTTCAACCAGCTCGGCGCGATGCTCAGCCAGCTCGGCGCGATGTTCAGCAACGCGAGCAGCGCGCAGGGGCCGGTGAACTACGACCTGGCCAAGCAGATCGCCTTCCAGCAGCTCGCGGGCAAGGGCGGTTCGGTCGGGTTCGGACCCGACCAGGGCAGCGCCGTGTCCGACGCGGTGCACCTGGCCGAGATGTGGCTGGACCCGGCGACGGCGCTGCCGTCGGCGAGCCGCGTGGTGCAGAGCTGGACCGCGCGCGAGTGGGTCGAGCGCACCCTGCCGACGTGGCAGCGGTTGTGCGACCCGGTGGCGCAGCGCGTGTCCGGCGCGTGGGTCGAGGCGATGCCCGAGGAGGCGAAGCAGGCCGCGGGGCCGCTGCTGTCCATGCTCGGGCAGATGGGCGGGATGGCGTTCGGCTCGCAGCTGGGCGGCGCGCTGGCGCAGCTCGGCTCCGAGGTGCTGACCTCGTCCGAGGTGGGGCTGCCGCTGGGGCCCGAGGGCACGGCGGCGCTGCTGCCCGCGAACATCGAGAAGTTCACCGAGGGCCTGGAGCGGCCCTCCAGCGAGGTGCTGGTCTTCCTCGCCACCCGCGAGGCGGCGCACCAGCGGCTGTTCAGCCACGTCCCGTGGCTGCGGCAGCGGCTGCTGGACACGGTGGAGGAGTTCGCCAAGGGCATCACCGTCGACACCTCCGCGCTGGAGCAGCTGGCGGGCCAGGTCGACCCGGCCAACCCGGCGAGCTTCGAGGAGGCGATGAAGTCCGGGATGCTGGAGCCGCAGACCACCGAGGAGCAGAAGGCCGCGCTGGCGCGCCTGGAGACGCTGCTCGCGCTGGTCGAGGGCTGGGTGGACGTGGTGGTCGCCGAGGCCGTGGGCGAGCGGCTGCCCGGTGCGGAGGCGCTGCGCGAGACGCTGCGGCGCAGGCGCGCGTCCGGTGGTCCGGCGGAGCAGACGTTCGCGACGCTGGTGGGGTTGGAGCTGCGGCCCCGGCGGCTGCGCTCGGCGGCGGCGCTGTGGAAGCTCGTGGGCGACCAGCACGGGCTGGAGGCGCGCGACTCGCTGTGGGAGCACCCGGACCTGGTGCCGACGGCGGCGGACCTGGACGACCCGATGGAGTTCGCGGAGCGGTTCGGGAGGACGCGGGCCGCGCTGGAGAACCCGATGGAGGAGCTGGAGCGCGCGATGCGCGAGGAGCCCGGCGAGGGCGCTTCCGGCGCAGGCGCGCAGGACTCCGGCCCGAAGGACTCCGACTCGAAGGACTCCGGGCCCTCCGAGCCCGAGGACGGCGCCTCGGGTTCGGGCGGGCGCGGCGAGTAGGGGTCAGTCCTCCTCGGTGATCCCGAGGCCGGCGGCGGCGGACAGGCCTTCCAGGTAGCCCATCGCCCGCTCGGACCTCGGGTACCGGTGCACCAGTTCCCAGAAGTCCTTGCCGTGCCCCGGCACGTGCAGGTGGGCAAGCTCGTGCACCAGGACGTAGTCGAGCACCCACGGGGGCACGTCGCGCAGGCGTTCGCTGATGCGGATCGTGCCCTCGCTGGGGGTGCACGACGCCCAGCGCGTGCGCATGGGCGGGACCCAGCGCACGCTCGTCGGTTCCAGGCCGTCCAGGTAGCGGCCTGCCAGCTCGGCGCAGCGGTTGGCCAGTGCCGCGTCGGACACCCGCGTGGGTGACCGGCGCTTGGTCTCGCTGCGCTGGAGGCGGCTGAGCATCTCCGCCACCCAGTGCTTCTCCTCGGTCTTGCTCATGCGTGCGGGCAGCAGGACGACGACCGTGTCCCCCTCGCGGTACGCGCTCACCATTCGGCGGCGCCGGGCGCTGCGCCGCACCTCCACCTGCGGTTCGGGCATGGCGTTCACGGTAAGCCCACGGACCGACAATTCGCGGCGGCCAAGCGGCGGTGCGTCCCGGCGCGGCCGATCGAATTACCCCGAAAGGCGGCTGGACACGCGGGGCTTGACGTGCGCGGACGAGGGGCGTCGCAGGTAGCGTGCTGCCCACCCCCGAGTGTGGCGCAGATCGCCCGCACTCTCGAAGCAAGGGAGGAAGCCGTGGCCGAGAGCTACAACGGCTACTGCGTCAAGTGCCGGGAGAAGCGCGACTTCACGGGTGAGGTCAGCGAGAGCAACAACCGCCGGATGGCCAAGGGCAAGTGCCCGGTGTGCGGCACCACGGTGACCAGGATCCTCGGCAAGGCGCAGGTCTGATCGCCGGGTGGCCGGGTCGGGAGGGTCCCGGCCACCCGGCTGCCCGGCGCCGCTCTCCCCCGGTCCGGCTTTCGGCCTGCGGTGACTCCCGGTTCGGCGTCAAGTCGCCCGATCGTGGCCTGTGGATGGTCCGGTCGCCTGTGGAGAGAGGTTTTCGCGCAGGTCAGCGGGCCGGGCAGGCTCGTGGCATGACCGCTCCGCGCACCACCGTCCCGCCCGTGGCCCCACCCGTGACCGCCCCGCCCGTGGCCGTCCCGCCGGTGGCCGTCCCGCACCGCCCCCGCGTGCTTCCGGGGCTGCCGGTGCTCCGCCGCACCGCCGACGTGCTCCAGATCGGCGCCGACCCCAGGCACGGGGTGGTGCTGGGGGAGGTCGGGCGGGGCCTGTTCGACGTGCTGCTCGACCTGCGGGGCGAGCGCACCACGGCCGAGCTGGGCGAGCGGTTGGTCCCGAGCGGGGAGCGCGAGGACCTGCTGGACGTGCTGGGCGCGCTGGCCGGGCGGGGGCTGGTGGAGGAGGCCGTCCCGCACCGGCACGAGCGGCTGGTCCCGGAGGCGACGACGTGGGCGCTGCGCAGGCGTCGGCCCGCGGCGGGGCTGGCGGAGGCCCGCGCCGGGCGGGCGGTGGTGGTCAGGGGCGACGGGCGGTTGGCGGTGGCGGTCGCGTCGCTGCTGGCCGCCGCCGGGGTGGGGCGGGTGCAGGTGGTGGCGCGGGGCGTCGTGGCGGCGGGGGACGTCGGCGGCGGGTACCGGGCGGCGGACGTGGGCAGGCCGCGCGGCGAGGCGGCGTGGGAGGCGGTGCGGCGGGCGGAGCCCTCGGTGCGCGGCGGGGTGGTGACCGGGCGGCCGGACCTGGTGGTGCTGGCCGACGCGCTGGTGCCGCCGCCGGAGGTGCTGCACGCGCTGCTGCTGGAGGGCACGCCGCACCTGGTGGCGCGGGCCCGCGAGGGGCTGGGGCTGGTGGGGCCGCTGGTGGTGCCGGGCCGGTCGAGCTGCGTGCGGTGCGGCGACCTGCGCAAGGCCGAGGAGGACGGGGACTGGCCGGACCTGCTGGCGCAGCTGGTGGACCGGCCGCAGCTCGCCGACCTGGCCACGACGGAGGCGACGGCGGGGGTGGCGGCGGCGCAGGCGCTGCTCGCGCTGGACGAGGAGGAGCTGACCTCGGGCCGCCCGCCGACGTGGGACCACGTGCTGGAGGTCGACGCGTACGGGGGCGCGCTGACGCGGGTGCCCGCCCCACCGCATCCGCGCTGCTATTGCCACACCAGGACCCCGGACGGGCGCGGGCCGTTCGGGGGTCCCGAGTGACACCCGCCGGGGCGCGTCCGTCCGGAGCGCGCGTGGTCCGTGAGGTGGCGTTTCCCCGGCCGCCGCCCACCGGAGGGGCGCGCCCGTCCGGGGGAACCGAACGAAGATCATTCCGCGTGGCCGGGACCGCTCCCCGCCGCCGGGCGGGCAGTCCACGCGAGGCGGGCGGGCAGTCCACCTGAGGCGGGTGGCGAGTCCACGCGAGCGGGGTGGCGGTCCACCTGCGGGGGCCGCTCGCGATGACCGCCGCCGGTGACCGCTGCCGGACGCCGCGGCCGGACACCGCCGCCGGATGCCGCGGCCGGGTGCGCCACCCCGCCGCCCGCCGGCCCCCGTCTCCCGCACGCCCCACCACTCCCCTTCCCCGGAGGTTCTCGCGGCCCTCTTCCCCGCCACTTTCGACCCTTCCGCCGCATTCGCCCGATCTCGCGCACCACCCTGCGCGCACACCGCCCCCACCTGCGCTTTCCCCTCCCCCACCCCCTATCTGGCGGCGCGCGGTCGCGGACTTTCCCGGTGCCTCACACTCCCCCTGTGTAGGTTTTGCGGTGGGCGCGCAACACGGCGCACCGCAGACCGGCCAGGGAGAGAGTCACCCGGTGAGCGAGATCCCGCGCAAGGCCGTGCAACGCACCGCCAAGCTGGCCAGCCTCCCGATCGGGGTGGCGGGCCGCGTGGTGGGTGGCTGGGGGAAGCGGCTCGCGGGCCGCAGTTCCGAGGACGTCAACGCCGAGGTGTCCGCGAAGACCGCCGAGCAGCTGTTCGCCGTGCTGGGGCAGCTCAAGGGCGGGGCGATGAAGTTCGGCCAGGCGCTGAGCGTGTTCGAGGCCGCCGTGCCCGACGAGCTGGCCGCCCCGTACCGCGAGGCGCTGACGAAGCTCCAGTCCGCGGCGCCGCCGATGCCCGAGCGCACCGTGCACCGGGTGCTCGCCGAGCAGCTGGGCGCGTCCTGGGCGAAGCGGTTCGCGGAGTTCGACGACGCCCCCACGGCG
Organism: Actinosynnema pretiosum; assembly: GCF_002354875.1. Taxonomy (GTDB): domain Bacteria; phylum Actinomycetota; class Actinomycetes; order Mycobacteriales; family Pseudonocardiaceae; genus Actinosynnema; species Actinosynnema auranticum. Next base: position 1,001,133 of record NZ_CP023445.1, on the reverse strand, counting down.
TCGGCCAGCATCGGCCAGGTGCACCGCGCGGTGTGGCACGACGGCCGCGAGGTGGCCGTGAAGGTGCAGTACCCCGGCGCGGACGAGGCGCTGCGCGCGGACCTGCGCCAGCTGATGCGCTTCAGCAGGCTCATGCAGGCGATCGTCCCCGGCGCGGAGGTCAAGCCGCTGCTGGAGGAGCTGCGCGACCGCATGGTCGAGGAGCTGGACTACCGCACCGAGGCCGACAACCAGCGCGTGTTCGCCAAGGCGTTCGACGGCGACGACGAGGTGCTGGTGCCCAAGGTGGTGGCCAGCTCGCCGAAGGTGATGGTCAGCGAGTGGACCGAGGGGACCCCGCTCTCGCGGATCATCCTGGAGGGCGAGCGCGAGGAGCGGGACCTGGCGGGCACGCTGCTGTCCCGGTTCCACTTCTCCGCGCCGAGCCGCTCCGGCCTGCTGCACGCCGACCCGCACCCCGGCAACTTCATGCTGGGCGCGGACGGCAGGTTGCGGGTGCTGGACTTCGGCGCCGTGGCCAGGCTGCCCGAGGGGTTGCCGCGCACGCTCGGCGAGCTGACCAGGTTGGCGCTGGAGAACCGGCCGGAGGACCTGCTGGGGGTGCTGCGCCGCGAGCACTTCGTGCGGCCGGGCACGACGCTGCCCGGTGAGGAGATCCAGGCGTTCCTCGGCCCGTTCGTGGAGCCGCTGCGCGAGGAGGTCTTCCACTTCACCCGCACGTGGCTGCGCGGTCAGGCCGAGCGGGTGGCGGACCTGCGCAACCCGGACTCGCAGACGGGCCGCTCGCTGAACCTGCCGCCGCAGTACCTGCTGATCCACCGGGTGACGCTGGGCGCGACGGGCATCCTGTGCCAGCTGGACGCCGAGGTCCCGGCGAGGGCGATCGTCGCGCGCTGGCAGCCCGGTTTCGCGGACTGACCCAGCACCTCTCCGCTCTTCCCACAACCGCTTGTCCACAGCCCGACCACTTGTCCACAGCCCTGCTCCTCCTCGCTGGCTCCCACCGGTCCCGTGCCGCAGGATCGAGTCATGACCAGCGAAGACGTGATGCGAGTGGCGGACCTGCGGGCGGCCGGGGTGCCGAACCACGTGATCGAGGCCAGGTGCAGGCCGGGCGGGCGGTGGCAGCGCGTGCTGCCCGGCGTGCTGCTGCTGAGCCCGGAGCCGCCGACCGACCTGCAGCGGTTGCGCGCGGCCCAGGCGTACGCGGGTCCGGGTTCGGTGATCACGGGTGTGGCGGCGCTGCGCGCGCAGGGCGTGCGGGGCCTGCCGGACAGCGGTCGCGTGCACGTCCTGCAACCGGAGTCCCAGCGCCTGACCGGCTACGACTACGTGTTCCTGGAGCGCACCAGCCGCTTACCGCACCCGGTGCGCCACCACGGCCTGTCCCTGGCCCCGCCCCCGAGGGCGGTCCTGGACGCGGCCCGCCGCGAGCCGAACCCGCTGCGCCTGCACCACCTGCTGGCGGCGGTGGTCCGCGCGGGCCTGTGCACGGCGCAGGTCCTGCTGACCGAGCTGGACGCGGGCAGCAGGCGAGGCACGGCCGCGCCACGGGCGACCTTGCGCACCCTGCTGCCCACAACCTGAAGCCACAGGGAGGTTCCAGGGCGGCCCGGCGCACCCGCTGTCCTGAGTGGACGCTGATCGGCGGCCGGTTCTGCAGGCCGACCGCCGGTCCCCGCGCCCACCCACGACCTCATCCCCGCTCGGGCTCGGGGTTGGGTTCGGGCTCGGGCTCAGGTTCGGGCTCGGGCTCAGGTTCGGGCTCGGGCTCGGGCTCAGGTTCGGGCTCGGGCTCAGGTTCGGGCTTGGGCTCAGGTTCGGGCTCGGGCTCAGGTTCGGGCTTGGGCTTGGGCTCGGGTTCCGACCCGAGTTCGGAGCGGACACCGCTGTCGCCGGGCTCACCGGGTCCTTGGTGGGCTCACCGGGTCCTTAGTGGGCTCACCGGATCTTTGGTGGGCTCATCGGGTTCCTGGCGGTTCCACCGGGTTCCCAGCGGGCTCACCGAGGTGCCGTTCCCGGTTCCGGGTGGGGTCGCCGAGTCGCCGCGGGGTGCGTTCACCAGTACTCGGTGGGGAGCTTGGCCTCGATGTCGCGCACGTGCGCGCGGGCGCAGTCGGGGCACAGCCAGTGCTCCCCGCCCCGCTCACCGCCCCGCTCCTGGGCCCGCACCCAGGCGAGCGCTTCACCGGTCGGGGTCCCGTCCGCCCGCTGCGCGCCGCAGCGGGAGCAGACCGGCGCCGGGGTCATGCCTTGCGCCCGGTGTGGACGGTGTTGGCGCTCAACAGGAACAGGTCGTCACGCGCCCCGAGGTAGGCGGGGTGCCCGGAGTCGAGGAGGTCGCGGAGCACCGCCCGGTCGGCGGGGTGCAACCGCTCGCCGCAGGACTCGGCGAGTCGCCGCACGTGCGCGAGCGCCCAGTCGCGCACCTGCGGGGTGGTGGGCGCCGGGTGGTCGACGAGGTAGCTGAACGCGCTCACGTCGCGCAGTCCGGCGGCGGTGAGGACGGCTCCCCACCCCTTGGTGAGCCGGACCGAGCCGGGGATCTTCTCGCGCATGTGCGCGAACCACTCCCCGCGCGCGGCGGAGAGCCGGTCGGCCAGTCCGGGGCTGCCGACCCCGATGTCCCACGGGAGGAAGCGCGCGTCCAAGCCGCCTTCGGCGAGGGCGAGGAGTCCGCCGGGCGCGAGCGAGGCGGCGAGCGCCGACACCACGGCCGCCTGGTCGGGGAGGTGGTGGACGACGCCGGAGGCCCACACCAGGTCGGCGGTGGGCAGGAAGGAGGAGGGCTGCTCGGAGGAGAGGTCGCCGAGCACGGGCCTGACCCGGACCGACGTGGTGTGCGAGTCCGTCTCGTAGGCGGCGGCCTTGCGGGCGGCGGCGGTGGCGGCGTCGAGCAGTTCGGGCACCGCGTCGACCAGCACGAGCGTGCCCCCGCCGCGGGCGGCCAGCGCCTCGGCCAGCACCAGCGCCATCCCACCGGCGCCGGAACCGACGTCGACCACGGTCGGCTCGTCGGGCAGCCCGTCGACGAGCCGGGCGGCGACCAGGCGCGCGGCCTCGGCCTGCAACCCATCGGCCCGACGCAGGTCAGCGAGACGGGAGTTCCAATCGATTCCATCAGCTGTGTGAGCGGCCACACCTCGCACGGTACCGAGCCGGAGCGAACGCAGCAGTCCACCGCAGCAGTCCACCGCAGCGGTCCGACGACACCCTGGGCAAAGCAAAACCGACCCCGGGAAACACACCGGGGCCGGCCTTGGGCAACCGCGCGAAGCGGCAAGTCTGTGTAGGTCTGTGGGTGGCGCGCGCCTGCGGGGGATGCGCGCACTTGCGGGGGATGCGCGCGTCTGCGAGGGATGCGCGCGTCTGCGGAAGATGCGCGCCTGCAAGCGGCGTGCGTCTGCGGAAGATGCGCGCCAGCGAGCGGCTGCGGAAGATGCGCGTCTCAGAGCAGCGCGCGCTTGCGGAAGATGCGCGGCTGCGAGCGGCGTGCGTCTGCGGGTGACGCACGTCTGCAACCGGTGCGCGCCTGCGGGTGACGCACGTCTGCAACCGGTGCGCGCCTGCGGGGATGCGCGCACGGGTGAGCGTGAGCGCGGTCCAGCGCTTCGGGGAGGTGGAGTGGGACACCGGCTTTCCAGCGCCCTCACCGGGCAAGTTCCCTGCGGGGTCGGTTGCGCGCTGGCTCTGCCCGCAGGGCGTGAGGTGCTGGTCCGCCGGTGTCCGTGTCCGCCGTCCGCCGTCCGCCGTCCGTGTCCGTCGTCCGGTTCCTGGTCGTGCTCGGGTTGGGCGCGGGGGGCTTCTCCGAGTGCGCTCCCCCGCGCCCCGCGCCGTCGCCGGTCAGGTCGTGTTCAGCGCCCTGCGGTCGGCCCAGGTCGCCAGCCTGCGCCACCTCGCGGCGGTCGAGGCTCGGCGGGCTTGGCGGTGTTGCCTGTGTTGTCGGGCGAAGGCCTCCGCATCCCTCATCCTGGATCTGGCGAGCGTCTCCTCGAGCAGCATCGGATTCCCCCTGGTGTTCAGCTCGACGGCCGGGTCGGCCGTTGTGCGGGTGTTGTTGGTGTTCGGGTAGTCGGTCATGCCGCGACCTCCTGGTCGGCGGCGCGGCGGGTCGCGGTCGCGGGCTTCTGGGCGGGGACGACGGTCGCCGCGGGCGCGACGGGGGTGGCGTCCTTGCGCGGACGGCCCCTGGGGCGCTTGCGGGCGATCACCGCGCCGCGCTCGAAGATCTCCCCGCCCCAGACGCCCCACGGCTCGTGCCGGGAGAGCGCGCCCGCCAGGCACTCCGCGATCACCGGGCAGGCCGCGCAGAACTTCTTGGCCACCTCCAGCTCGGCGGGGGCGTCGGCGAACCACAGGTCGGGGTTGTTGGTGCGGCAGGGCAGCTCCAGACCGGCGTCGGGAGCGGTGTCGATCAGCGTCGCGACGCCCGCCCCGGTGAGGTCGGACTCGGTGGCACTCGTCCCGCTTATGATCGGGACGGTCGCGGTCAACATCAGGTGGACTCCTGTCGAGGTCTTGCTCATGGGGTTGACGAACTGCTGTGAACAGCACAAAGGCCGCGGACCATGTCGCTGGTCCGCGGCCTTTGTGAGCTGAGTGCCCTGACTACACCTGTGTCAGGTACATCGCCCTGGTGCGGACGTCGCGACGTGCTTGTACTCGTTCGGGGTGGAGGCGCCGTTTGGCAGAACGGCCTCGACGTGCACGGCAAAGCCCGGAGCACCGGTGGTGCCCAGTTGCGCGAAGCCACGCCGCGAACGGCGCCCACGAGTCGAATCCACCAGAACCACGGGCGCGGCAACCACGGGCGCGGCGGTCGAGGGCATGGCAGTGCGCTCGGCGGCGGCCTGCAGGAGGCGGCACGGGTTCGTGAGGAGAATCAAGGTCTTCACAATGGCCACCTCCCTCGGTGCGTGCGGGACGCCTAGGCGTCGTGAGTGGTTCAGCTCCCCAGCGGGCGCTCTCGCACCCGGCCTGAGCAGGTTATGACCCGGTGCGCGACGGGTGCAACCGATTTTCCAAAATCCCTGTCGATCGTGTGACGGATCAGTGTTTCCCCAGGACAAGGGCCAGAACGTCGTCGCCGTAGCGGGTGAGCTTCGAGGCCCCGATGCCCGCGATGGACACCAGTCCGGCGACGTCCTCCGGCCGCTGCTCGGCGATCGCCAGCAGGGTCGCGTCGGTGAACACCACGTACGGGGGAACCTTCAGCTCGCGCGCCCGCCCGGCCCGCCACCGGCGCAGCTTCACCAGCAGCTCCTCGTCCACGTCGGACGGGCACGAGGAGCAGCGCCCCAGCTTCACCGCCCGCGAGTCGATCAGCGCCGACCCGCACACCCGGCACTCCGGCCTCGGCTTGCGCTGCACCGGCTCGCGCGGCGCCGCGGCGACCCGCGACGCCGGGTGCCCCTCGGGCACGAGCGCGTGCAGGAACCGGCTGCGCCTGCGGTACCGGCGGCCACCGGCGGCGCGGGACAGCGCCCAGGACAGCCACAGGTGCTCGCGGGCGCGCGTGACGCCCACGTAGAGCAGCCTGCGCTCCTCCTCGACCGCGGCCTCGTCGCCGTCGGCGTGCTGGATCGGCACGGTCCCGTCGACCAGCCCGACCAGGAACACCGCGTCCCACTCCAGGCCCTTGGCGGCGTGCAGCGACGCTAGGGTGACGCCCTCGACGGTCGGCGGGTGCTGCGCCTCGGCGCGCACGTCCAGCTCGGTGACGAAGGCGCGCAGGTCGGCGTCCGGCACGGCGGACGCGAACTCCTCGGCCAGCTCGACCAGCGCGAGCAGCGACTCCCACCGCTCGCGCTGGGCCCCACCGCCCGCGGGCGGCTCGTCGGTCAGCCCGACCCCGGCCAGCACCCGGCGCACCAGGCCGGGCAGCTCGCTCGACGGGGACGGAGCGGGAGACGCGGTGGTGGGGGCGGGCGGGGTAGCGGACGCCGCACCCGGCCGCCGGGGGTGCGCGGCGTCGGCGCCAGAGGCCGCGTCGGGCACCGGGTGGGCGGTCGAGCGCGAGCCGCCCGCAGGCGTCGAGGCGTCGGCGGGAAGGCCGGCGGCCGAGAACCCGCCCGCGCTCGGCCCCGCGCTGAGCGGGGACGCCCGGTGGGCGGCGATCGAGGTCGGAGCAGCGCCGGGCCCGGCGCCAAGGCCGGCGCCGGACCGCGCGTCACCGCCCGGTCCCCGTCCCGAGCCGTCGCCGAGGGCCGCCGCGTACCGGCCGCCCGTCGACGCCGAGCGCAGGGCCAGCACGGCCTGCCTGACCTCCGGCCGCTGGAAGAAGCGCTCGCCGCCGCGCACCTGGTACGGCACGCCGACCTCCGCCAGCGCCTGCTCGAACACCTCCGACTGGGCGTTGACCCGGTAGAGCACGGCGATCTCGCTCGCAGGCACCCCGCCGTCCAGCAGCTCCCGCACCCGCCTCGCGACCGCACCCGCCTCGCCCGGCTCGTCGTCGAACTCGGTGAACACCGGGTCGGGGCCGTCGGGGCGCTGGCCGATCAGCTTCAGCCTCGACCCGGCGGGCCTGCCGCGCGCCCACTTGATCACGTCGTTGGCCAGCGCCACGACCTGCGGCGTCGAGCGGTAGTCGCGCTCCAGGCGCACCACGGTGGCCTCGGGGAAGCGGCGGGCGAAGTTCAGCAGCGGGAGCGGGGAGGCCCCCGCGAAGGAGTAGATGGTCTGGTTGGCGTCGCCGACCACGGTCAGGTCGTCGCGCTGGCCGAGCCAGGCGTCGAGCACGCGCTGCTGGAGCGGCGTCACGTCCTGGTACTCGTCGACCACGAAGCACCGGTACCGGTCGCGGAACTCCTCGGCCACCCCGCCGTGCTCCTCCAGCGCGGCGGCGGTGTGCAGCAGCAGGTCGTCGAAGTCGAGCAGCTGCGCCTCGTTCTTGATCCGCTCGTACCCCTGGTACACCCGCACGACCTGCGGCGCGGGCGCAGGCGTGTCGCGCTGGGCGCGCGCGGCGGCTGCCGGGTAGTCGTCGGGGGCGATCAGCGACGCCTTCGCCCACTCGATCTCGCTCGCCAGGTCGCGCAGCGAGTCGGACTCGGTGGACAGGCCCGCCCGGTGCGCGGCCTGGGCGACCATGCGCAGCTTGTTCCCGTCGACCAGCCGCCACTGGTCGCCGCCGACGACCCTGGGCCAGAAGTACCTGAGCTGCCGCAGCGCGGCGGCGTGGAAGGTCCTGGCCTGCGCGCCGGGCACGCCGAGCGCCCGCAGCCGGGTGCGCATCTCACCGGCGGCGCGGGCCGTGAAGGTCACCGCGAGCACCTGCCCGGCGGCCACGTGACCGCGCGCGACCAGGTGCGCGATGCGGTGCGTGATGGTCCGGGTCTTGCCCGTGCCCGCGCCCGCGAGCACGCACACCGGCCCCCTCGGCGCCTCGACGGCCGCCCGCTGTTCCGGGTCCAGTCCCTCCAGCAGCCGGTCCATGCGCTGCATCCTCGCACTGCCCCGTGGCAGTCCCGTGCTGACCCCGCGCGCCGCGCCGTATCCTTGCCGTCATGGCTGGAAAGCAGGACAAGGCCGCCGCTAAGGAAGCGGCGAAGGCCAGGCGCGCCGAATCAAGGGCCAAGCGCGGGCAGATCTTCGAGGCGTTCAAGATGCAGCGCCGCGAGGACAAGGCGCTGGTGCCGCTCATGCTGCTGGCGCTGCTCGGTGCGACGGCCGCGGCGTTCCTGCTGGGTCTCATCTGGGACATGCACTGGGTGTTCCTCCCGATGGGCATCGCGGTCGGCGCGCTGCTGGCGATCGTCATCTTCGGTCGGCGCGTTCAGCGGAACGTGTTCGCGAAGGCGGACGGGCAGCCGGGCGCGGCGGCGTGGGCGCTGGACAACCTGCGCGGCAAGTGGCGGGTCACCCAGGCGGTGGCGGGCACGACCAGCGGCGACATGGTGCACCGGGTGATCGGCAGGCCCGGCGTCGTGCTCGTCGCCGAGGGCGCGCCGCACCGGGTGAAGGGCCTGATCGCGCAGGAGAAGAAGCGCGTGGCGCGGGTCATCGGCGAGACCCCGATCTACGACGTGATCGTCGGTCACGAGGAGGGCCAGGTGCCGCTGCGCAAGCTGCAGGGCCACCTGATGAAGCTCCCCCGCAACATCTCGACCGCGCAGGTCGACACCGTGGAGAACCGGCTGACCGCGCTGGCCAGCCGCGGCGCCGCGATGCCCAAGGGCCCGGTCCCGCAGGGCGCGAAGATGCGCAACATCCAGCGGGCGATGCGCCGCCGCTGACCACCCGCTCCTCCGGCTCACCTCGGCCGTCCCCGCGGTTCCCCGCGGGGACGGCCGAGGTGTTCCACGGGTGGGAAGCGGCGGGAAGAGGACCGGAACGGGTGATCTGCGGGGTCAGCGCACCCGGATGACGATGGTGCCCGAGGCCTTGTCGTGCAGGCAGCGCCCGTCGGCGTCCCACACCACGGCCGGGACCACCAGGAAGATCAGCGCGGTGCGCAGCGCGGCGCGCGGCGGGCCCACCAGGGCGGCGCCGTCCACGCGCGCGACGCGCAGCCCGAACAGGGCGTGCCCCGGCGTGAAGCCGAAGAACCCGACCGCGACGACGGTGATCGCGAACCAGGCCAGCAGGCTCCAGTTGCGCGGCAGGTCGGGGTAGGTGAGCAGGCCCGCGACGCCCGCGGAGAGCGCGAAGTCGACCAGGATGGCCAGCGCCCTGCGCCCGGTGCCCGCCACCGCGCCCGGTCCGGACTCCGGCAGGCCGAGGCGCTCGCCCTTCCAGCGCTGCCCGGTCCCGTCGCCGGAGTCGGCGCCCGGCTCCAGCGCCGCGCGGGGTCCTGACAGCCACGAACCGGTCCACCTGCTCACCCCTCCAGAGTAAGGGCGTGCTCAGCGGGTGAGGGCGTTGAGGTCGGGTTGCCCCGCCCGGCGGGCCCGTTAACACTGGCGAAACACGAGGGTGACTGCCGGGCAACACCCCGGCCATAGCGTCGCGCCCGATGGGTAGGCCGCCTTGACCAGCGGCGTCACACCACGCCCCCACCGCAGAAGAAGGAGTCGACGAGGGTGTTCAAGAATCCCGACGAGGTCCTGAAGTTCATCTCCGACGAGGGCGTGAAGTTCGTCGACGTCCGCTTCAGCGACCTGCCCGGCGTGATGCAGCACTTCACCCTGCCCGCGAAGGCGTTCGACGCCGACGCGATCAGCGAGGGCCTGGCGTTCGACGGCTCGTCGGTGCGGGGCTTCCAGTCCATCCACGAGTCGGACATGCTGCTGCTGCCCGACCTGTTCACGGCGCGCCTCGACCCGTTCCGGATCGAGAAGACGCTGATCGTGAACTTCTTCGTGCACGACCCGTTCACCCGCGAGGCGTACAGCCGGGACCCGCGCAACATCGCGCGCAAGGCCGAGCAGTACATCGCCGAGTCGGGCATCGCGGACACCGCGTACTTCGGCGCGGAGGCGGAGTTCTACATCTTCGACTCCGTCCGCTTCGACACCACCGCGAACGCCTCCTTCCACGAGATCGACGCGATCTCCGGCTGGTGGAACACCGGCCGCGAGGAGGAGGGCGGCAACCGCGGCTACAAGGTCAAGTACAAGGGCGGCTACTTCCCGGTCTCGCCCAACGACCACTACGCCGACCTGCGCGACAAGATGGTCCTCAACATGGAGGACCAGGGCTTCACCGTCGAGCGGGCGCACCACGAGGTGGGCACCGGCGGCCAGGCCGAGATCAACTACAAGTTCAACACGCTGCTGCACGCGGCCGACGACCTGATGCTGTTCAAGTACATCATCAAGAACACCGCGTGGCAGGCGGGCAAGACCGTCACCTTCATGCCGAAGCCGCTGTTCGGCGACAACGGCTCGGGGATGCACACCCACCAGTCGCTGTGGAAGGACGGCCAGCCGCTGTTCCACGACGAGTCCGGCTACGCGGGCCTGTCGGACACGGCGCGCCACTACATCGGCGGCATCCTGCACCACGCCTCGTCGCTGCTGGCGTTCACCAACCCGACGGTGAACTCGTACCACCGCCTGGTGCCCGGCTACGAGGCCCCGGTCAGCCTGGTCTACTCCCAGCGCAACCGGTCGGCGTGCGTGCGCATCCCGATCACCGGCGACAACCCGAAGGCCAAGCGCATCGAGTTCCGCTGCCCCGACTCGTCGGGCAACCCGTACCTGGCCTTCTCGGCCATGGTGATGGCGGGCCTGGACGGCGTGAAGAACAAGATCGAGCCGCCTGCCCCGATCGACAAGGACCTCTACGAGCTGCCCCCCGAGGAGGCTCGCGACGTCAAGCAGGTCCCGGCGACGCTGGACGCGGTGCTGGACAGCCTGGAGGCGGACCACGAGTTCCTGCTGGAGGGCGGCGTGTTCACGCCGGACGTGATCGACACCTGGATCGCGTTCAAGCGCGAGAACGAGATCGACCCGCTGCGCCTGCGCCCGAACCCGTACGAGTTCGCGCTGTACTACGACGTGTGATCGGCGCGGGGGTTCGACCAGGGGTTCTCCCGGTTGAGCCGCTGCGCGGGCCGTCTCCGGGCCGTCTGAGCCGGAGAGGCCGTCCGAACGAGGGCCGAGGGCCGGGTGACTGATCCAGTCGCCCGGCCCTCGGCCTTTCCGCTGCCCGTGCCGCCGCGGCATCAGGCCGGTGGGCGTCGGGTGCGGGTAGAACTGCGGGGTGACCGCGGACCGGGTGCCGGTGGACGACCTGAAAGCGCTCAGCCGCGTCCTCGCGACCACCGACGCCCTGTTCCTGGACTTCGACGGCCCCGTCTGCGCGGTCTCCTCGAACTTCCCGGCGCGCGAGGTGGCCGACCTGCTCCGAGGCGTTCTGGCCGGTGGCGGTCACACCGGCTTGCCTGATCGTGTCGCCGCTTCCGAGGACCCGTTCGTGGTCCTGGAGCACGCCGCGTCCCTGGGCGCGGAGGCGAACCGCCACACCGGGGCGGCGCTGCGCGCCCACGAGGTCGAGGCGGTCACGGCCGCGAAGCCGACCCCCGGGGCGGTGGAGCTGATCCAGGCCTGGTGGGAGACGGGGCGTCCCCTGGCGGTGGTGAGCAACAACTCGCGGGACGCGGTGAGCGCCTACCTGAGCCTGCACGGCCTCGCCGGACTCATTCGCACCGTGTCGGCCCGCACCGACCCCGAACCGGGCAAGCTGAAGCCGAACCCGTTGCTGCCGCACCGGGCCTGCGAGGCGGTGGCGGTCCCCGCGGTGAGGTGCACCCCGGTCAGCGACTCGCTCACCGACCTCCGAGCCGCGCGACGAGCGCGCTCCCGCGCCATCGGCTGCGCGAACGAGGCAGGCAAGTCAGAGCTCTTCGCGGCGGAGCACCCCAGCGCCACCACCACGAGCACGACGCACCTCAGCCGCGCGCTCCTCCTCTGACCGGCGCCGAATCCGCCGCGTCCCGGCGACGCGGAAGCCCTTCCCCTGGGGAGAGCGGGGCTTCTCGGTCGGCTACGGCAGCGGGACGTTCTGGACCGTGATCGCGCCGCCGGTCGGGGCCAGGGAGCCCACGATGTCGGACAGGGTCACGGTCAGGGTGGTCGCGGTCGCCGGTCTCGGGTCGTCCAGGTCGATCTGGCCCGTGGTGGTCGCGCCCTTGGCCAGGGCGCCGGACCAGCGGCTGGTGGGGGTGGCGGCGTACTCGGCGCCCGCGTCGTCCCTCGCGGTGATCGACGTGAGCGGGATGTCCATCTTCGCCGTGCTCGCGTTCACCGCCGTCAGGTGCAGGCGGATGCGGCCGTCGACGGTCTCGACCTTGGTGATCTCGGCGGTGAGCAGGCCCCTCGCCTGCTTCCACGAGCCCTCGACCACCTTCGTCTCGGCGTCCGGGGCCGGTTCGGCCGGGGTGCTCGGGGGGAGCAGCGGCTCGGGGGCGCCCGCGGGGGCCGACGTGGTCGGGGTGGCGGAACCGCGCAGGTCCACGCTCAGCGCGCCCACGCCCACGGTGCCCGCGGTGGCGGCCTGGACCACGCCCAGCAGGACCAGCACGCCCAGTGCGGCGAACGTGGTCTTGAGGGCCGCGCCACCCTTCTTCCGGTGGTGCGAGGTCTGCTCTCGGTTCATAGCGTCCTTCGTTCGGGCGCAGGGGTGTCACCCAGCAGAGGGACCCTCAGTCTCGGCAAAAAATAACTCTCGGTCAATGCTGAGTGGCCTGGAAACCACCCCAGTTGAACAGCGCGTAACCGCAGTCCCACACAAAGTCGTTGCGCGGCGAACCGTGCCCGCGGCGGTCCGGCGGGCTACTGTCACGCCGTGTCTGAAGACGTCGCTACCCCCGCGCAGGTGCTGTCCACCAACATCTACGACTCCGCGGCCGAGGCCATCGAGGCCATCGCCGCGGCTGACGTGCTCGGCCTCGGGGTCCGGGTGTCCAACCGGCTCGTGCTGGAAGAGGAGGGCGAGGAGGACACCCTGGTCGAGGAGTGGGTCGTGGACCTGCTCGCGACCGTGCCCACCGCCGACGAGGCGCCCGACGAGGCGTGACCCGCCGTTCCGCGGGGCGGGTCCGACGTCGGCAGGACCCGCCCCACAACCACCGCTCGCGCGAGGACGGCTGAGGGCCACCCTCCAGGGGCACCCCCAGGTTTTCACCCCCCAGGGCCGCCCCGAAGGCCGCCTCACGACCCGTAGAACACCCGCTCCACCACGCCCCGAGCCCGCCGCGTGGCGCGCCGGTAGGAGTCCAGGAACTCCCCCGCGTCGTCCGGCGCGTGCCCCATCACCGCCGCCACCGCCGCCAGGTCCCGCCCCGCCGTGGGCAGCTGGTCGCCCGGCTTGCCCCTCACCAGCACGACCGCGTTGCGCGCCCGCGTCGCCAGCACCCACGACTCGCGCAGCACCTCGGCGTCCTCCGCCGACACCAGCCCGGCCTCCTGCGCCGCCCGCAGCCCCCGCACCGTGGACGGCGTCCGCAGCGCGGGCACCTCGGCCGCGTGCCGCAGCTGGAGCAGCTGCACCGTCCACTCCACGTCCGCCAGCCCGCCGCGCCCCAGCTTGGTGTGCGTCGACGGGTCCGCGCCGCGCGGCAGCCGCTCGGCCTCCACGCGCGCCTTGATCCGCCGGATCTCCCGCACCTGCCCGGAGTCCAGCCCGCCCTCCGGGTACCGCACCGGGTCGATCATCGCCACGAACCGCGCGCCCAGCTCGTCGTCCCCGGCGATCACCCGCGCCCGCAGCAGCGCCTGCGACTCCCACAGCTCGCCCCACTGCGCGTAGTACGCCCGGTACGACTCCAGCGTCCGCACCAGCGGCCCCTGCCTGCCCTCGGGCCGCAGGTCCGCGTCGACCTGGAGCGCCGGGTCCTGGCTGGGCGCGCTCAGCAGCCGCCGCACCCGCTCGACGACGCCGTTCGCGTACCGCACCGCCTCCGAGTCGCTCGCCCCGCCGACCGCCTCGCACACGAACACCACGTCCGCGTCCGACCCGTACCCCAGCTCCCGCCCGCCGAGCCTGCCCATCCCGATGACCGCGATCCGCGCCCTGGGCTCGCCGGACGCCCGCACGACCGCGTCGAGCGACGCCTCCAGCACCGCCACCCACACCTCGGACAGCGACACGCACACCGTCCGCAGCGTCGCCAGCCCCAGCAGGTCCGCGCACGCCACCCGCAGCAGCTCGTGCCGCCGCAGCGAGCGCGCCGCCGTCACCGCCCGGTCCAGGTCGTGGTGCCGGGACACCGTGCTGCGCAGCGGGTTGCCCACGGTCATCGGGTCCCGCCCGAGGAGCGCCTCGGTGTCGGCGAGCAGCCGCAGCACCTCGGGGGCCCGCACCAGCAGGTCCGGCACCAGCCGCGAGGACCCGAGCAGCGCCGCCAGCCGGTCGACGACCGCGCCCTCGTCGCGCAGCAGCCGCAGGTACCAGGGCGTCTCGGCGAGCGCCTCGGACACCTTCCGGTACGACAGCAGCCCGCCGTCCGGGTCGGGGGTCTCGGCGAGCTGGTCGAGCAGCACGGGCAGCAGCGCGCCCTGGATGCGGGCCCGCCGCGACACGCCCTTGGTGAGCGCCTCGATGTGCCGCAGCGCCCCGTCCGGCGCGGTGTAGCCGAGCGCGGCCAGCCGGTTGACCGCCTCGCCGGTGGTCAGCCGCAGCGCCTCGGTCGGCACGTTCGCCACGGCCTGGAGCAGCGGCCGGTAGAACAGCTTCTCGTGCAGCCTGCGCACCTGGTTGGCGCGCTTGCGGAACTCGGCGAGCAGCACCTGCGCCTCGGACTGGCCGCCCTCGGCGTGCAGCCCGGAGGCGCGGGCGAGCCAGCGCAGCGCCGCCTCGTCGCCGTCGGCCGGGAACAGGTGGGTGCGCAGCAGCTTCTGCAGCTGCAACCGGTGCTCCAGGGTGCGCAGGAACCGGTAGGCGCGGCCGAAGTCCGCCGCGTCGGCCCGCCCCACGTACCCGCCGCGCCCGAGGGCGGCGAGCGCCTGCGTGGTGGCCTGGATGCGCAGCTCCTCGTCGCCGCGCCCGTGCACGAGCTGGAGCAGCTGCACCGCGAACTCGACGTCCCGCAGCCCGCCCCGCCCGAGCTTGAGCTCGCGCTCCTCCAGCCCGACGGGCACGTGCTGCTCGACGCGCCGCCGCATGGCCTGCACGTCCGGCACGAAGTCCTCGCGCTCGGCGGCGGTCCACACCAGCGGGCGCACCACCTCCAGGTACCGCTGCCCCAGCTCGGCGTCGCCGACCACCGGCCGGGCCTTGAGCAGCGCCTGGAACTCCCAGGTGCGCGCCCACCGCCGGTAGTAGGAGGCGTGCCCGTCCAGGGTGCGCACGAGCGCGCCCGCCTTGCCCTCGGGGCGCAGCGCCGCGTCCACCTCGAAGCACGCCTTGCCCGCGACCTGCATGAGCGTGCTCGCCAGCCGGGTCGCCACGCCCGTGTCGCCCTCGGCGACGAACACCACGTCGACGTCGCTGACGTAGTTCAGCTCCCGCGCGCCGCACTTGCCCATCGCGATCACCGCCAACCGGCACTCGTCGGCCCTGGGCACCTGGGTGCGGGCGACCTCCAGCGCGGCGTGCAGCGCGGCGACGGCGAGGTCGGACAGCAGCCCCGCGACGTCGTCGTACGGCACGTACGGCAGCTCGGGCTCGACGACGTGCGCCAGGTCCTCGGCGGCGATCCGGCACAGCAGCGCCCGGTACTCCAGCTTCAGCTCGCGCACCGGGTCGTCCGCGCCGACCACCCGCACGAGCGCGGGGACGAACGAGGCCGGGTCGACCGGGTCGGCGCCCGCGAGCGCCGTCCAGCGGTCCGGGTTGGCCGCGAGGAAGTCGGACAGCGCGGTGGACGAGCCGAGCACCGCCAGGAGCCTGCCGCGCACCACCTCGTCGGCGCGCAGCGCGGCGTCCAGCTCGGGCCAGCGCCCGCCCAGCGAGGCGCGGAGGCGGTCGACGCCCAGCAGCGCCAGGTCCGGGTCGGGGCTGCGGGCGAGCGCGGACAGGACCGGGTCGACCCCGCCGGTGGGACCCCGGTCGTCCCACCAGCCCGCGTCGCGCAGGTGGTCACCGCTGCGCGGGTCGGTGAGCCCGAAGCGCGCGGGCGACGTGGAGGAGCGTGCTGGATCGGTCATCGCAGCACACCGTAGTCCCGTCGCCGCCCGGCGCACCGGATCAGCGCGCGACGATCAAATAGATCCCGAATAGCACCACGGCAGCGCACGCCGCGAAGCAGGTCACGGCCACCGACAGGCCCGTCGTCCCGCTGCCGCCGCCCTCGCGGGCGACCTCCCGCGCGGACAGCCCGCGCAGCGCGGCGGAGAACAGCGCCACCAGGCCCAGCACGACCACCAGGCTGACCCCGAACACGGAGCCGAGGGCTCCCCAGTCGACCTTCACGCCGCCACCCCTCCCACTTCCCGCGCGGAGGCGGGGCCCTCGTCCACGACCTGCTCAGGCAGCACCGGCTCCCGGCGCGACAGCACGTAGATCCCCAGCGACACCAGCACGGCGGTGACCGCGACGACCACGACCCCGGCCGTGCCGCTGTCGGCGACCCAGCCCGCGAGCGCGCCGACGAGACCGGCGGCGGGCAGGGTCAGCACCCAGGCGGCGACCATCCGGCCCGCGACGCCCCAGCGCACCGCGTTCCGGCCCTTGACCAGGCCGGCTCCGGTGATGCCGCCGGACGCGACGTGCGTGGTCGACAGCGCGAAGCCCAGGTTGGACGACGCGAGGATCACCGCGGCGGAGCTGGTCTGCGCGGCGAAGCCCTGCACCGGCTCGATCGTGGTCAGGCCCTTGCCGAGGGTCTGGGTGATCCGCCAGCCGCCCAGGTAGGTGCCGAGCGCGATCGCCACGGCGGCGCTCACCACGACCCACATCGGCGGCTCGGCGCCGGGCGCGAGGGTGCCCGCGGTGATCAGGGTGAGGGTGATGATGCCCATGGTCTTCTGGGCGTCGTTGGTGCCGTGCGCGAGCGACATCAGGGCGGCCGAGGCGATCTGCCCGGCGCGGAAGCCCTTGCCCGCCACCGCGCCCCGCACGCCGGCGGTCAGCCGGGTGGTGAGCCTGGTGGCCAGCAGCGCGACGATCCCGGCGACCAGCGGCGCGGCCAGCGCGGGCACGACCACCTTGTCCAGGACCTTGGCGAAGTGCACCGCGTCGGCGCCCGCCGAGACCCAGGCGGCGCCGATGAGGCCGCCGAACAGGGCGTGCGAGGAGCTGGAGGGCAGGCCCAGGTACCAGGTGACGAGGTTCCAGAGCACCGCCCCGACCAGTCCGCCGAACACCACCGCCGGGGTGATCAGGGCGTCGTCGACGATGCCGCCGGAGATGGTCTTGGCCACCTCCACCGACAGCAGGGCGCCGACGAGGTTCAGCACCGCCGACAGCGCGACCGCGGTTCTCGGCTTGAGCGCTCCGGTGGCGATCGAGGTGGCCATCGCGTTGGCTGTGTCGTGGAAGCCGTTCGTGAAATCGAAGACCAGAGCGGTCACGATGACGGTGACGACGAGGAGTGAGACGTCCACCCGTAAAGTCCTTCGGCTCAACCGATTAGGTTGCGTAAGGGTTTGCGGGTGAACGCTACATGCACACTCCGTTAACTCATGCGCCGACCGATGTTCGTCACACCAGCGGAAGCGGCATACCGGACATAGCGGGCTTGATCTCGCCGGACGCCAGCTTCGCGAACCGCTCGGCGAACGGCTGCCAGACCTCGGCCACGTCGGCGTGCGCCTCGGCCAGCCGCTCCGGCTCCAACCAGCCCGGACGACCCGCCTCGGCCACGTCCGGCGAGGCCGCCGCCCAGCCCAGCACGACCTCGGGCGTGGTCTCGACGTGGAACTGGACGCCGTAGGCGCTCTCCCCGACCCGGAACGCCTGGTTGTCGCACTTCGGCGAGGACGCCAGCAGCTCGGCCGACGGCGGGAGCAGCCCCACCTCGTCCCGGTGGAACTGGATCACGTCGGGCGTCCACGGCAGGTCGGCGAACAGCGGGTCGCGCCCGGCGGCGTCCCGCTTGGCGATCAGCTGCGGGCCGCCCTCGGGCCCCGAGGGGGCGCGCCGGACCTGGCCGCCGGTGGCCACCGCGAGCAGCTGCGCGCCCAGGCACACGGCCAGCACCGGGATCTTCCGGGAGACCGCGCCGGACAGGGCCTTGCGGACGTCGGCGAGCCACGGGTGGTCGACGTCGTCCAGCGGACCCATGGCGCCGCCGAGGCAGACGACGGCCCGGTAGCCGTCCAGCGCGGGGACGGGCTGCTCGTACGGCTTGACCAGGTCCAGCTCGGCGCCTGCGGCTTCCAGCCAGTCGCCGAGGGGGCCGATGGGGTCGTCGGCGCCGGGCTGGATCACGAGGATTCGGGTCACCTGAACGAGGTTAGTCAGAGTTGGTCAGGGGTTGGTCAGGGGCCCGCGCGGGCCGGGTGGGAGCACCGGACCGGCCCGCCGCCGGACCGGGCACGGGAGCGGGGACGGCCCTGCAACCACCGTCGCAGGGCCGTGCCACCGCCGGGGTTCAGCAACCGCAGGCGATGACCGGGGCCTGCCCGGCCGCTCCACCGGGGGCGGCTCCCCCCGCAGCGGCGCTCCCGGCGGCGGCGTTCCCGGCGGCGGTGGCCCCGGCGCGTTCGACGGCGTCGCCCTCGACCGGGAAGCCCGCCGCGTGCCAGGCGGTGATGCCGCCGGACAGGCGCTTCACCCGGAAGCCCAGTTCGGCGAGCTTCAGCGCGCCCTTCGTGGCCGCGTTGCACTGGGCGCTCTCGCAGTAGCAGACGTAGACCAGGTCGCGGTCCCAGTCCGCCGTGGTCTCGGCGCTGATCTCGGGGTGCGGCAGGTTGATCGCGCCGGGCACGCGCAGCTCGGCGAACCGCTCCGCGCTCCTGGTCTCCACGAGCAGGTAGCCGGTCGCGGTCCCGGCGGCCAGGTCGCGGGCCACGTCGTCCGGGTCGGTCTCGAAGGCGAGTTCGGCGGCGAAGAAGGCGGCGGCGGTGGCGGGGTCGGCGGGCGGGAAGCGCAGTGCGTTCGACATGGGGAGATCCTCCCCGCGCGGCCCCTGCCGGGCCCAGGCGGAAACCCAGGTGTTCCGGGCCGCGCGCCTACGATTCCCCGGTGGAACCGGACGATCTGGATTGGAAGTTGCTGGAGCTGCTCCAGCGTGACGGCAGGATGTCGTTCAGCGAGCTGGCCCGCCGAGTGTCGCTGTCCGCGCCCGCCGTGACCGAGCGGGTGCGCAGGCTGGAGCAGGCCGGGATCATCACCGGCTACTCGGCGACCGTCGACCCGCAGCGGCTCGGGCTGGTGATCGAGGCGGTGGTGCGGGTCCGGGTGCGGAGCCTGGACACGCCTCGGTTCCGCGAGCGCGTGGTGACCATGCCGCAGGTCCGCGACGCCGACCACGTGACCGGGGACGATTGCTGGCTGCTGCGGGTGGTGTGCCGGTCGATGGCGGAGCTGGAGGTGTTCGTGGAGCTGGCCCTGCGCTACGGGGAGACCACGACGTCCCTGGTGTTCTCCTCGCACGCCCGCAACCGGCCGGTCACCAGGGCCGCGGCGGCGGACGTGGTCGTGGACTAGGCGTGGTCGTGGACTAGGCGTGATCGTGGACCAGCGGCGGTCAGCGGCCCAGGGGTGTCGGGCGGCGCGGGGAGAACACGAAGTCGACGGCGTCCGCGACGGGCCGGTAGCCGAGCGCGGGGTAGATCGTGTTGGTGGTGCGGTTGGCCAGGTCCGTGAACAGGAGCACGTGCTCGGCGCCGCGGTCGAGCGCCCAGGCGGAGGCGGCTGCGGTGATCGCGGAGGCGTAGCCGTGCGCGCGGTGCTCCACCGGGGTGTAGACGGGGCCGACGCGCGACATGCCCGCCACGGGCGGGTTCACGGCGGCCCAGGACACCGGCTCGTCCCCGTGCTGCCACAGCAGGTCCGCGTACCCGGCGGCGGCGCGGTGGCGGATGGCCGCGGCGGCGCTCTCCTCGTCGTGCAGGTCGGCCTCGCCGACCTGCACCGCGTAGCGGGCACGCCAGCCGACCAGGAGGTCGAAGTCCGCTTCGCCCGCGACCCGCGCGGAGCCGGGCACGTCGGGCGGCGTGAGCTCGTCGAGCCGGAAGAGCCGCAGCTCCTTGGACTGGTAGGCGCTGGCCCCGGTGCGGACCGACCAGGGCAGGACGAACGCCTCCACGTTCTCGCGCGGCCCTCCGGCGCCAGGCAGGTCGCCGCGCTCGGCGTACGCCTGGGCGACGACGTCGGCCCAGGGCGCGGGGACGCCGCTGAGGTTCACGCCCCGAGGCGGGGTGCGCACGGCCGCCGCGACGAGCTGCCCGCCGTCGTGCACGGTGACGCACTCGACAGCGGGCGGTTCGGGCTGGCGCAGGCACTGCTCGACGACGGCGATGCACGCGGTGTGCCGGACGGGGTCCGCGCGGAAGAAGTCCCCGGCCAGCGCCCAGAACTCGACGGGGTCCTCGTGCACCACCACATCGGCCATGGGCAGGGAGGTTAACGCAAAAAAGCCCTGTGGGGCGCACGGAAAACCGTGCGCCCCACAGGGAAAAAATGTTCGGCGGCGTCCTACTCTCCCACACCCTCACGAGTGCAGTACCATCGGCGCTGGAAGGCTTAACTACCGGGTTCGGAATGGGACCGGGTGTTCCCCAACCGCAATGACCACCGAAACACTATGAAGATAACCAACCACACAGCACCACCCATCGCGCCCAACCCCCACCAGGGAGCCAGTCAGCGACCGGTGATGGTCGGTTCGGTTCCTTCAGAACCGCACAGTGGATGCGTAGCGTCTTCATGACAAGTCCTCGGCCTATTAGTACCGGTCAACTCCAACCATTACTGGCCTTCCATCTCCGGCCTATCAACCCAATAGTCTCTTGGGGGCCTTAACCCACAAAGGGGTGGGACACCTCATCTAGGAACGAGCTTCCCGCTTAGATGCTTTCAGCGGTTATCCCTTCCGAACGTAGCCAACCAGCAATGCCCTTGGCAGGACAACTGGCACACCAGAGGTTCGTCCGTCCCGGTCCTCTCGTACTAGGGACAGCCTTCCGCAAGTATCCTACGCGCGCGGCGGATAGGGACCGAACTGTCTCACGACGTTCTAAACCCAGCTCGCGTACCGCTTTAATGGGCGAACAGCCCAACCCTTGGGACCTACTCCAGCCCCAGGATGCGACGAGCCGACATCGAGGTGCCAAACCATGCCGTCGATATGGACTCTTGGGCAAGATCAGCCTGTTATCCCCGGGGTACCTTTTATCCGTTGAGCGACCACGCTTCCACAAGCCATGGCCGGATCACTAGTTCCGACTTTCGTCCCTGCTCGACCTGTCGGTCTCACAGTCAAGCCCCCTTGTGCACTTGCACTCGACACCTGATTGCCAACCAGGCTGAGGGAACCTTTGAGCGCCTCCGTTACTCTTTGGGAGGCAACCGCCCCAGTTAAACTACCCACCAGGCACTGTCCCTGATCCGGATCACGGACCGAGGTTAGACATCCAGTACGACCAGAGTGGTATTTCAACGACGACTCCACAACCACTGGCGTGGCCGCTTCACAGTCTCCCACCTATCCTACACAAGCCGAACCGAACACCAATACCAAGCTATAGTAAAGGTCCCGGGGTCTTTCCGTCCTGCCGCGCGTAACGAGCATCTTTACTCGTAGTGCAATTTCGCCGGGCCTGTGGTTGAGACAGTCGAGAAGTCGTTACGCCATTCGTGCAGGTCGGAACTTACCCGACAAGGAATTTCGCTACCTTAGGATGGTTATAGTTACCACCGCCGTTTACTGGCGCTTAAGTTCTCAGCTTCGCCCCGAAGAGCTAACCGGTCCCCTTAACGTTCCAGCACCGGGCAGGCGTCAGTCCGTATACATCGTCTTGCGACTTCGCACGGACCTGTGTTTTTAGTAAACAGTCGCTTCTCGCTGGTCTCTGCGGCCGAAAAATCCTAGCCCGCAAGGGGCTTCAAATCCCTCGGCCCCCCTTCTCCCGAAGTTACGGGGGCATTTTGCCGAGTTCCTTAACCACAGTTCGCCCGATCGCCTCGGTATTCTCTACCTGACCACCTGTGTCGGTTTGGGGTACGGGCCGCGTGAAAGCTCGCTAGAGGCTTTTCTCGGCAGCATGGGATCACTCTACTTCGCCTCAATCGGCTATGCATCACGTCTCAGCCTCATGATGTGCGGATTTGCCTACACACCGGCCTACACGCTTACACCAGTACTACCACTCACTGGCGGAGCTACCCTCCTGCGTCACCCCATCGCTTGACTACTACAAGTTCGGTTCCCGCGCTCCACGTCACCGATCATCCGAAGAATCACGATGGGCTTTGGGCGGTTAGCATCACAAGCCTCGCCATGGGCGCGTTCACACGGGTACGGGAATATCAACCCGTTGTCCATCGACTACGCCTGTCGGCCTCGCCTTAGGTCCCGACTTACCCTGGGCGGATTAGCCTGGCCCAGGAACCCTTGGTCATCCGGCGGCAGAGTTTCTCACTCTGCTTTCGCTACTCATGCCTGCATTCTCACTCGCACAGCCTCCACACCTGGATCACTCCGGCACTTCGCTGGCTGCACGACGCTCCCCTACCCATCAACACTTCCGTGTCAATGACACGGCTTCGGCGGTGTGCTTAAGCCCCGCTACATTGTCGGCGCAGGACCACTTGACCAGTGAGCTATTACGCACTCTTTAAAGGGTGGCTGCTTCTAAGCCAACCTCCTGGTTGTCTGTGCGATCCCACATCCTTTCCCACTTAGCACACACTTAGGGGCCTTAGCCGGCGTTCTGGGCTGTTTCCCTCTCGACTACGAAGCTTATCCCCCGCAGTCTCACTGCCGCGCTCTCACGTACCGGCATTCGGAGTTTGGTTGATTTCGGTAAGCTTGTGGGCCCCCTAGACCATCCAGTGCTCTACCTCCGGCACGAAACACACGACGCTGCACCTAAATGCATTTCGGGGAGAACCAGCTATCACGGAGTTTGATTGGCCTTTCACCCCTAACCACAGCTCATCCCCCAGGTTTTCAACCCTGGTGGGTTCGGGCCTCCACGCGGTCTTACCCACGCTTCACCCTGGCCATGGCTAGATCACTCCGCTTCGGGTCTAGACCACGCGACTCTGACGCCCTATTCGGACTCGCTTTCGCTACGGCTACCCCACACGGGTTAACCTCGCCACGTAGCACTAACTCGCAGGCTCATTCTTCAAAAGGCACGCCGTCACCCCGTAAGGCTCCGACGGATTGTAGGCACACGGTTTCAGGTACTATTTCACTCCCCTCCCGGGGTACTTTTCACCTTTCCCTCACGGTACTAGTCCGCTATCGGTCACCAGGGAGTATTCAGGCTTAGCGGGTGGTCCCGCCAGATTCACAGCAAATTCCACGAGCTCGCTGCTACTTGGGAACACCGTCAGGAGACACTAGGTTTTCGCGTAAGGGGCTCTCACCCTCTACGGCCGCGCTTTCCAGACACGTTCCGCTAACCACAGTGTTTTATGACTCCTCGACCGTCCGGCAGAACGATCAGACAGGTCCCACGACCCCGTACACGCAACCCCTGCCGGGTATCACACGAATACGGTTTAGCCTCTTCCGCTTTCGCTCGCCACTACTCACGGAATCACGGTTGTTTTCTCTTCCTGCGGGTACTGAGATGTTTCACTTCCCCGCGTTCCCTCCACACGCCCTATGTGTTCAGACGTGGGTGACCCCACATGACTGGGGCCGGGTTTCCCCATTCGGAAATCCTTGGATCTCAGCTCGGTTGACAGCTCCCCAAGGCTTATCGCAGTCTCCTACGTCCTTCATCGGCTCCTGGTGCCAAGGCATCCACCGTATGCCCTTAATAACTTGCCACAAAGATGCTCGCATCCACTGTGCAGTTCTCAAAGAACAAACCGACGCTGATCCTTCTCCGTCCACGCCTACCCGGTCACACTGACCGACTGGTTCGTGGGCTGGATCAGCCCGATCACTGAAAGACACTCACGTGTTCTCTCAGGACCCAACAGCGTACCGAACACTCACACAAACCCCTCGAAGACCCTTCCACGCTGCAAGCAGCAGTACTAACTCCCCGAGCAATCCATGGTCATGCATTAGCCAGCATCCACAATATTGAGCTCCACCGGTCGATCGTTCGCCGACCGCGTGGCCTCCACTGACAATCCGAAGACCGCAGTGCAGATGCTCCTTAGAAAGGAGGTGATCC